>NZ_JBICZI010000020.1:0-132601 GCF_043201855.1 Streptomyces sp. NPDC048257 | reverse complement strand
AGCGGGTCCGGGGTTCGAGTCCCTGGCGGCGCACCTGTCCTTCGGGCGGTTTCCGGTCACCGGGAACCGCCCGAAGTGTTTTCCGGGCCTGTCCGGGCCCCCCCCCCCCCCCCCCCCCCCCCCCCCCCCCCCGGGGGGGGGGCCCCCCCCCCCCCCCCCCACCACCCCTTTCCCCTTTCCGCGCCGACTGGAGACCGCCCATGCGCATCCGCAGCCGCACCCGTAGCCGCACCCGCACCCTCCTGTACGGACTGCTCCTCGGCCTCCTGCTCGGCACGGGCGTGCTGCCGGCCACCACGGCGACGGCCGCGGACAACGGCACGTGGGGGGTGTTCCCGACGCCCGCGGCCGGTGCGGCGATGACCGACCGCGCCTACTTCTTCCACCAGGGCGCGGCCGGGAGCACGCTCAGCGACAGCGTGACGATCCTGAACTCCTCCGACAAGGAGCTGACGTTCCAGGTCTTCGCCACCGATGCCGTGAACACCCCGGCGGGCGGCGCCTTCGCGCTGCTGCCGGTGGAGACGAAGCCGAAGGACGTCGGCGCGTGGATCGCGCTGGCGCCGGAGGCCTCGCGCACCGTCACCGTGCCGGCCAAGGGCCGCAAGGACATCCCCTTCAGCGTGAAGGTCCCGGCGGACGCGACACCCGGTGACCACGTCGGCGGGATCGTCGCCCTGGGCACCGCCGTGGAGGGCGTGCAGCAGGAGGGCAGGGTTCAGGTCGGGGTGAAGCGCTCGGTGGGCGCCCGGCTGTACTTCCGGGTACCGGGGCCCATCACAGCCGGGCTGAGCGTGGAGGACGTACGGGTCAGCCGCTCGGCGCCGCTGCTGCCCTGGGTGAAGAACGCCCGCGCCACGGTCTCGTACGCGCTGGTCAACCGGGGCAATGTGGTGATCGAGCCCAAGGTGGCGGTCTTTGCCGAGGGGTTGTTCGGGCGCGAGGTGCTGAACCGGCCCGCCCGCGAGCTGAAGCTGTCGCTGCTGCCGGGCCAGCGGATCGAGCTGACCGAGCCGTGGCCGGACGCCCCCCAGTCGGACTGGGTGACCGTCAAGGTCACGGCGGGAGCGGCCGCCCACCCGGATCTGGTCTCGGAGTCCGGGACCGGCTTCGTCGCCGTGCCCTGGCCGGCCGTGGGCCTGCTCCTGGTGCTGGCGGGCGCGGGCGTCACCTTCTGGGTGCTGCGCCGCCGACGCCATACGGACGGTGAACCGGCCGAGGCCGTACCGGACTTGGCCGGGATGCGCTGACCTGCACGTCGGCGGAACGGAACTCGCCCCCCGCGGTGAGGGTTGCGGGGGGCGAGTCGGTCCTACGGCTGGCTGGTCCTACGGGTGCTCCTACGGCGCCTGCGCGCGGTCAGTGGTTGCGGGGGAAGCCCAGGTCCACGCCGAGGTGACCCTCGGCCGGGTCGGGCCAGCGGGTCGTGACGACCTTGCCGCGGGTGTAGAAGTGGATGCCGTCGTTGCCGTAGATGTGGTGGTCGCCGAAGAGCGAGTCCTTCCAGCCACCGAAGGAGTGGTAGCCCACCGGCACCGGGATCGGGACGTTGACGCCGACCATGCCGGCCTCGATCTCCAGCTGGAAGCGGCGGGCGGCGCCGCCGTCGCGGGTGAAGATCGCGGTGCCGTTGCCGAACGGCGAGGCGTTGATGAGGGCCACGCCCTCCTCGTACGTCTCGGCGCGCAGCACGCACAGCACCGGGCCGAAGATCTCGTCGCGGTAGGCGTCGGAGTCGGTCTTCACGCGGTCCAGCAGGGACAGGCCGATCCAGTGGCCGTTCTCGTTGCCGTCGACCGTGAAGCCGGTGCCGTCGAGGACGACCTCGGCGCCCTGGTCGGCCGCGCCCTTCACGTACGAGGCGACCTTGTCGCGGTGGGCTGCGGTGATCAGCGGGCCCATCTCGGAGGTCGGGTCGTTGCCGGGGCCGATCTTGATCTTCTCGGCGCGCTCGCGGATCTTCTCGACGAGCTCGTCGCCGATCGCGCCGACGGCCACCACGGCGGAGATCGCCATGCAGCGCTCACCGGCCGAGCCGTAGGCGGCGGAGACGGCCGCGTCGGCGGCGGCGTCCAGGTCGGCGTCCGGCAGCACCAGCATGTGGTTCTTGGCGCCGCCCAGGGCCTGGACGCGCTTGCCGTTGGCCGAGGCGGTGGTGTGGATGTGGCGGGCGATCGGGGTCGAGCCGACGAAGGAGACGGCCGCGATGCCGGGGTGGGCGAGCAGCGCGTCGACGGCCACCTTGTCGCCGTGGACCACGTTCAGCACGCCGGCCGGCAGACCGGCCTCGGTCGCCAGCTCGGCCAGCTTGTTGGCGGCCGACGGGTCCTTCTCGCTCGGCTTGAGGATGAAGGTGTTTCCGCAGGCCACGGCCAGCGGGAACATCCACATCGGGACCATCGCCGGGAAGTTGAAGGGGGTGATGCCGGCGACGACGCCGAGCGGCTGGCGGATCGAGGAGACGTCCACCCGGTTGGAGACCGACGTGGACAGCTCGCCCTTGAGCTGCGTGGTGATGCCGCAGGCCAGCTCGACGATCTCGAGACCGCGGGCGACCTCTCCGAGCGCGTCCGAGTGGACCTTGCCGTGCTCGGCGGTGATCAGGGCTGCGATGGCGTCGCGGTTGGCGTCCAGCAGGGCGCGGTAGGCGAACAGCACCTTGGTGCGGGCGGCCAGCGAGGACTGGCCCCAGGTCAGGAAGGCCTCCCGGGCGACCTGTACCGCCGCGTCGACCTCGTCGGCCGAGGCGAGCGCGACCTGCGTGGTGACTTCGCCGGTGGCCGGGTCGGTGACCGGGCCGTAGTTGCCCGACGCGCCCTCGACGGTCTTGCCACCGATCCAGTGGTTGACGGTCTTCATTGCCTTGCTCCTTCACAGATGGCGACGTCGCTGCGCGGCTTGCCGGTCGTACTCTTCACGGGCCGTGGCAGCGGCCTTGCGGGTCGCGGTCTCGGCCACAGGAACATCCCACCACGCCTGTGCCGGGGGTGGGCCCGACACAGTGTCGGGCGTTCGGGTCTGTACGTAGACACATGTGGGACGGGTCGCCGAGCGGGCCTCGGCGAGGGCTTCGCGCAGGTCACGCGTGGTGCGGGCGCGGATCACGGCCATCCCGAGGGAGGCGGCGTTGGCCGCGAGGTCCACCGGAAGGGCGTCCCCCGTATACCCGTGGTCCGGCGCCCGGAAGCGGTACGCGGTGCCGAAGCCCTCGCCGCCCACCGCCCCCGACAGGCCGCCGATGGAGGCGTAGCCCTGGTTGTCGAGGATCACCACCTTGATCGGGATCCCCTCCTGGACGGCCGTGACGATCTCGGTCGGATTCATCAGGTACGTGCCGTCGCCGACCAGCGCCCACACCGGGCGGCCGGGTGCGGCCAGCGCCACCCCGATGGCCGCCGGGATCTCGTAGCCCATGCAGGAGTACCCGTACTCCACGTGGTACTGGTCCGGTGACCGGGTCCGCCACAGCTTGTGCAGGTCGCCGGGGAGGGACCCGGCCGCGTTGATCAGGATGTCGGTGTCGTCGACCAGGGCGTCGAGCAGCCCGAGCACCTGGGCCTGGGTCGGCGGAGCGTCCTCCTCCGCCTCGGGGACGGCGTAGGCCCGGTCGACGCGGCTCTCCCAGCGCGCCCGCTCCGCCGCGAACCGCGCGCCGTACGCCGGGTCCGCCCGGTGGCCCGCGACCGCGCCCCGCAGCTCGTCGAGGCCCTCGCGGGCGTCGGCGACCAGGGGCAGGGCGGCGAGTTTGTGGGCGTCGTACGGGTCGAGGTTGAGGCCGATGAACCGGACGGCCGGGTTCTGGAAGAGGGTCGCGGAGGCGGTGGTGAAGTCGGTCAGCCGGGTCCCGGCGGCGATGACGAGGTCGGCCTCCCGGGCGAGACCGGCGGCAGTGGAGGTCCCGGTGTGGCCGATCCCGCCCACGTCGGCGGGGTGCCCGTACGGCAGGACGCCCTTGCCCGCCTGGGTCACGGCGACCGGAATCCCCGTGGCCTCCGCGAAGGCGGCCAGGGCCGCGCGGGCCTCGCTGTGCCGGATCCCGCCGCCGGCGACGATCAGCGGGCGCGCGGAGCCCCGTACGGCCTCGGCGGCGCGGGCCAGCTCGTGCCGGTCGGGCCGGGGCCGGCGGACGCCCCACACGCGCTCGGCGAAGAACTCCTCGGGCCAGTCGTACGCCTGCGCCTGCACGTCCTGGGGCAGGGCGAGCGTGACGGCCCCGGTCTGCACGGGGTCGGTGAGCACCCGCACGGCCTGGAGGGCGGCCGGGATCAGGGCCTCGGGGCGGGTGATCCGGTCGAAGTGGCGGGAGACGGGGCGCAGGGCGTCGTTGACGGAGACGTCCCCGGCGTACGGGACCTCCAGCTGCTGGAGCACCGGGTCGGCGGGCCGGGTGGCGAAGGTGTCCCCGGGCAGCAGGAGCACCGGGATCCGGTTGATGGTGGCGAGGGCGGCGCCGGTGACGAGGTTGGTGGCGCCGGGCCCGATGGAGGTGGTGACGGCGTGCGCGGAGAGCCGGCCGCTCTGGCGGGCGTACCCGACGGCGGCGTGCACCATGGCCTGCTCGTTGCGGCCCTGGAGGAAGGGCATGGCCTGCGGCCCGGTCTCCAGGAGGGCCTGGCCGATGCCCGCGACGTTGCCGTGCCCGAAGATCCCCCAGGTGGCGGCGATCAGGCGGTGCCGGTGGCCGTCGCGCTCGGTGTACTGGTGGGAGAGGAAGCGGACGAGCGCCTGTGCGACGGTGAGCCTCACCGGTGGTCCTCCGCTCGGTGGTGGGACGGGAAGGGGAGCCGGGGGTCGATGTCCTGGCCGTCCCAGCTGCCGCGGATCCAGCCGTGGTCGGGGTGGTCCCGGATCAGCCACTCCCGGGTCGCGCCCGGGCCGGCCATCACGTTCAGGTAGTACATGTCGTGCCCGGGGGCGGCGATGGACGGCCCGTGCCAGCCGTCGGGGATCAGCACCGCGTCCCCGGTGCGGACCTCGGTGAGGATGTCGGTCTTCCCGGCCGGGGAGGGGGTGACGCGCTGGTAGCCGAGGCCGGGGGTGTCCCCGTGCGGGGCGATCTCGAAGTAGTAGATCTCCTCGAGGCGGGACTCCTCGCCGGGGTGGTGTTCGTCGTGCTTGTGGGGCGGGTACGAGGACCAGTTCCCGCCGGGGGTGAGGACCTCGACGGCGATGAGGCGGTCGGCGGGGAAGGCGCCGGCGGCGGCGAAGTTGTTGACCTGTCGGGAGCAGTGGGCGGCGCCGCGGAGCTCGACGGGGACGGCTTCGGCAGGGCCGTACCTGGCGGGCAGACGTGTCGCACACTGCGCACCGGCCAGCGCGAACCGGCCCCCGGCGGCGGACCGGATCTCCGCGTCCGCGTCCCGCGGCAGGTAGACGAAGTCGGTGACACCGCTGAACACCCCCTCTCGCCCCATCAGTTCGAACACCTGCTGCTCCGCTGCGGGGGCGCCGCCCCCGAACCCCCGCGCCTCAAACGCCGGCGAGGCTGGATTTGGCCTGCCCTGTCCGTCGTCCGGACCGGACGCGGCGGAGGGATGTGCCCGAGCTCCCGCAGCATCTGGGCCAGAACCCCCGTTCTCCAGCCCCGCCGGCGGTTGAGGCGCGGGTCCGGGCAGAGCCCGGCAGCGGACCTCGCACCCGCCCGACAACGGGAGCACGATCCACTCCGACTCCCCGCACTCGTGCGCGTACACCTCCCCCGGGGCGAGGTCGAGGACCGTCAGCCTCGTCCATTCCATCCGCCACTCAGACACCACCGGCACGCCCCACCAACTCCTCCACCTCGTGCGCGAACGGCATCGCCGTCGCGCACGCCAGCCGTGAGGCGACGATCGCCCCGGCTGCGTTCGCGTACCGCATCACCGTCTCCAGTTCCCACCCGGCCAGCAGCCCATGGCACAGCGCCCCGCCGAACGCGTCCCCCGCGCCCAGCCCGTTGACCACCTCCACCGGCACCGGCGCGACCTCCGCGACCGTCCCGTCGCGGTGGACCGCCAGCACGCCGTCGGGGCCGCGCTTGACGACGGCCAGTTCCACGCCCGCCGCGAGCAGCGCCCGCGCCGCCGCGTGCGGTTCCGACTCGCCCGTGGCGATCGCGCACTCCTCCACGTTGCCCACGGCCACCGTCGCCGACCGCAGCGCCCGTTCGTAGTACGGCCCGGGTTTCTCCCGCCACAACGTCGGCCGCCAGTCCAGGTCGAAGACGGTCGTCCCGGTCCGCGCGCGGGCCTCCAGCGCCGCCAGCGTCGCGGCCCGTGAGGGCTCCTCGCTCAGGCCCGTACCCGTCATCCAGAACACGCGGGCGGCTCGTACGGCCGCGAGGTCCACCTCCTCCACCGCGATCTCCAGGTCCGGGGCCTTCGGCAGCCGGTAGAAGTACAGCGGGAAGTGGTCCGGCGGGAAGATCTCGCAGAAGGTGACGGGGGTCGGCAGCCCGGCGACCTCGGCCACCCACCGGTCGTCCACCCCGAACCCCCGCAGTTCGGAGCGCAGATACCCGCCGAAGGGGTCCGCACCGGTCCGGGTGATCACCGCCACCCGCCGTCCCAGCCGGGCCGCCGCGACGGCCACGTTGGTCGGGGAACCGCCGAGGAACTTGCCGAAGGTCTCCGCCTCGGCCAGTGGAATGCCGGTCGTCAACGGGTAGAGATCCACCCCGATCCGGCCCATCGTGATCAGGTCGAACGCGAACGGATCGCCGGTGCCGGTCACAGTCAGTCCTCCCATTGGTCCTCCACCCTAAGGTGGCCGTTATGACGTCCTCCCCGCCCGCGTTGACCCGTATCCGCATCGGTTCGGCCCCGGACTCCTGGGGTGTCTGGTTTCCCGACGACCCCCGGCAGACCCCCTGGGAACGGTTCCTCGACGAGGTCGCCGACGCCGGGTACGAGTGGATCGAGCTGGGCCCCTACGGCTATCTGCCCACCGATCCCGCGCGACTCGCCGAGGAAACGGCCAAGCGCGGGCTGCGCGTCTCGGCCGGAACCGTCTTCACCGGACTCCATCACGGCCCCGCCGTGTGGGAGGACACCTGGGAGCACGTGTCGCGGATCGCGGCGCTCACCCAGGCGATGGGCGCGGCGCATCTCGTCGTCATCCCCTCTTTCTGGCGGGACGACAAGACCGGGGAGGTGCTGGAGGACCGCACCCTCACCGCCGCCCAATGGCATGAACTGACCTCCCAGACCGAGCGCCTGGGCCGGGAGGTCCAGGACCGGTACGGGCTGCGGATCGTCGTCCACCCGCACGCCGACACGCACATCGACACCCCCGAGAACGTGGCCCGCTTCCTGGACGCCACCGACCCCGGGCTGGTCGCCCTCTGCCTGGACACCGGGCACTACGCGTACTGCGGCGGGGACAGCCTGGAGGCCGTCGAGACCTTCGGTGAGCGGATCGGGTACCTCCACCTCAAGCAGGTGGATCCGCGGATCCTGGCCGAAGTCGTCGCCGGGCAGCTGCCCTTCGGGCCGGCCGTGGGCCGCGGGGTGATGTGCGAACCGCCCTCGGGGGTGCCCGCGCTGGAACCGGTCCTCGCGGCGGCCCAGCGTCTGGGCGTGGACCTCTTCGCCATCGTGGAGCAGGACATGTACCCCTGTCCGCCCGACCGGCCGCTGCCGATCGCCCGCCGCACCCGCGCCTACCTCCGCTCCTGCGGAGCCCGCTGACCCTTCGGAAGGAAGAGGAGTACGAGATGAGCACGCTCGGCATCGCCGTCATCGGCACCGGGAAGATGGGCGCCGACCACGTCCGCCGGATCGGAGGGACCGTCGGCGGGGCCCGTGTGGTGGCCGTGGCCGATCCGGACGGGGACCGGGTCAAGGAGGTCGCCGGCACCCTGGACGGGGCTACGGCGCACACCGACCCGGCGGCCGCGATAGCCGCGCCCGGGGTGCAGGCCGTACTGATCGCCTCGCCCGGACCCGCCCACGAGGAAGCCATCCTGCACGCCCTGGAGCGGGAGCTGCCGGTGCTGTGCGAGAAGCCGCTGACCCCGGACCCGGCGGGGGCGCTGCGCGTGATGGAGGCCGAACGGCGGCTGGGGCGGCGCCTGGTGCAGGTGGGGTTCATGCGGCGGTACGACGCCGAGTACGAACGGCTGAAGGAGCTGCTGGACGCGGGCGGGATCGGGCGCCCGCTCTTCCTGCACTGCCGGCACCGCAACGCCTCCTCGCCGTCGTTCTTCACCAGCGACATGCTGATCAGCGACTCGGTGGTGCACGAGGTGGACGCGGCCCGCTGGTTGCTGGGCCAGGAGATCACCGCCGTCACCGTGCTCTCCCCACGGCCCACGGCGGCCGCTCCCGAGGGGCTGAGCGATCCCCGGCTGGTGCTGCTGGAAACCTCCGGCGGGGCCGTCGTCGACGTGGAGATCTTCGTCAACTGCGGTTTCGGCTACCAGGTGCAGTGCGAGGCGGTCGGCGAGGCGGGCAGTGCCCGGATCGGCGACGGCCACGCGATGGTGGTGCAGTCGGCGGGCCGGTGGGGCGGCGAGATCCCTCAGGACTTCACGGTGCGCTTCGCCGACGCCTACGACCGGCAGCTGCGGAGCTGGGTGGCCGCGGCCACCCGCGGCCGGGTGGCGGGACCGGACGCGTGGGACGGCTACGCGGCGGCCGCGGTCTCCGAGGCCGGCCTCGCGGCCGCGCGCAGCGGCGTACGGACCGACGTGGAGCTCGCGGAACGCCCGTCCCTGTACCGCTGACGCTCCGCCCGTCCCTCACCCGACCCCTGTGGCTCTTGTGTCACAGGGGTCCCCTTTCTGTCACGCATGTCCGCATTACGCGGGTCTTCCGTCACAGGCGGTCTACAGCCCCTCCCCTGCCTTCACTGCGCGTCGTTGCCCGGGCAGAACCCCGAGTGATCGTCAGTGTCCACGCGCCGGCTCCCCCGACGGCCTCCCGGCCGGCCCCGCGGCGTGGACAAGGAGGTGTCCAGCATGAGCGACCGACAGCTGTGGTCGTACAAGGAGATCGCTGCCCACATCCGGGTCCAGCCGGACACCGTGCGCTCCTACCGCAAGCACGGGCTGCTCCCCCCGCCCGACCACGTGGAGGGGGGCAAGCCCTACTGGTACGCCGACACCGTGCGGGCCTGGGTGGCCCGCCGGCCCGGCAACCGGGGCCGCCGCGAGGACTGACCGGTGCGGCTGCCGGTGAGGGGACCCACCCCCGAGTCCCCTCACCGGCCGCGGACGCACCTCCTACGTACCGGCTCCTACGGGTATCCGCTCCGCCTCTTCCGGCATCGGGGGCGCGGACTCGCCCTCGCTCAGGCCGAACCGCGCGTGCAGACGGCGCAGCGGGGCGGGGGCCCACCAGGTGGCACGGCCGGTCAGCTTCATCACCGCCGGGACCAGGAGGCTGCGGACGACCATGGCGTCCATCAGGACGGCCAGTGCGATCCCGAGCCCCAGCATCTTGGTGTTGGTCACCCGCGAGGTGCCGATGGCCACCATCACCACCGCCAGGATCACGGCGGCCGCGGTGATCAGCCCGCCGGTGCGGGCCAGCCCCGTCCGGACGGCGCTCTCATGGTCTCCGGTCCGGTCGTACTCCTCCTTGATGCGGGATATGAGGAACACCCCGTAGTCCATCGAGAGCCCGAAGGCGATGCAGAACATCAGCACCGGCAGCGTGGTCTCTATGTCGCCGGTGGCGGTGAAGGAGAGGAGCCCGGAGAGGTGGCCCTCCTGGAACACCCACACCACCGCCCCGAACATCGCGGTCAGGCTGAGGGCGTTGAGCAGCACCGCCTGCAGGGGTATCAACAGGCTGCCGGTGAGCAGGAACACCAGCAGCAGCGTGGCCAGGACCACCAGGGCCGCCGCCCAGGGCAGAGCCCCGGCGATGGCCTTCTGCGCGTCGACGAGAACGGCCGCCTGTCCGGTCACCGAGGTCTTGAAGCCGGCGTCCACGGCGCGGACCTCGTCGACCAGGTCCTGGGCCCGCGGGCCCATGGCCTCGCCCTCGACGGCGACCGAGAAGGAGGCGTACGCGCTTCCGGTCGCGGAGCCGACCGGCCCGTCGACCCGGACCACGCCGGGCAGGGCGGCCAGCCGGTCCCGGTAGGCCGCGAGGCGGTCGGGGCCGGGCGCTCCCTCGGCGAGCACGGTGAGGCCGCCACCGGGGCTGCCCGGGAACCCGTCCCGGATCTGCTCCTGCACCACGTGGGAGGGGGCGTCCTTCGGGAGTTGCCGGTCGTCGACCGAGCCGAACGTGACGCCGATGAAGGGAATCCCGAGGAGCAGCAGGCCCACCGTGGTGGCCACGGCGAAGACCGGGGCGCGCCGCATCACGAGGGCGGCCGTCCGCCCCCAGCCCCGTCCCGTCTCGGCGGCCTCGGCACGTACCGGCCGGCCCCGCCGCCACAGCCGGCGCAGGTCGAGGGCGTTGACGCGGTGGCCGAGGAGTACCAGGGCGGCGGGCAGCAGGATGAGCGCGGCAGCCGCCGCCAGCAGCACCACCGCGACCCCGGCATAGGCGAAGGAACGCAGGAAGTACATGGGGAAGAAGAGCATCGCCGAGAGCGAGACGGCGACGGTGAGCGCCGAGAACAGCACGGTGCGCCCGGCGGTGCGCAGGGTGGCCCCGACGGCGGCCACCGGATCGCGCCCGGCGGCGAGTTCCTCGCGGAACCGGCGGACGATGAACAGGGCGTAGTCGATGGCGAGTCCGAGGCCGAGCGCGGTGGTCAGGTTCTGGGCGAAGACGGATACGTCGGTGACCTCGGTGAGGCCGCGCAGCACGGCATTGGTGCCGAGGATGGCAACGATGCCGACGCCCAGCGGGAGCAGGGCGGCGACCGCGCTGCCGAAGACGAGGACGAGCAGGACGAGGGTGACGGGCAGGGCGATCAGCTCGGCGCGCAGCAGGTCTTCCTGGATGGTCTCGGTGACCTCGCGCTGTACCGCGGCGGGGCCTCCGAGCGAGACGCGCACCGGGCCGTGCTCGCCCTCGTAGCGCGGGGCCATGCGCTCCAGTGCGGCGGTGGCCGTCTTCTCGTCGCCCTGGACGCGGGCGACGATGAGGGCCTGCCGGCCGTCCCCGGAGCGCAGTGCGGGCAGTTGTGCGCGCCAGTACGAGCCGACGCCCACGACCCCCCGCTCGGCGGCGAGTGCGGTGGCGAGCCGTTCGGCTTCGGCGGCGACGGCGGGGTCGTCGACCCCGGTGGTGCCCGTCTTGGCGTCGACGAGCAGGAGCAGGTTGGGCTCGGAGTGCGGGAACTCGCGCTCCAGGGCCCGTGCGGCGTAGGTGGACTCGGCGCCCGGGTCCTCCCAGCCGCCGCTTCCCAGCCGGTCGGCGACGCCGCCGCCCGCGACCACGGCCAGCGCCGTGACCAGCAGGGCGAGCAGCAGCGTGAGCCTCGGCCGGGCCGTGACGAACCGGGTCCACCCCCCGGCCGCCCCGGAGGACGGAGGTTTCTTGACTTCGGACATGACTCGGTGTCCCCTTCACCGTGATTGCCAGACCACATAGACTGGCAAACACGAGCAGTCGCTCGCGTTTTCCAAGAATGCGAGCGATCTCTCGTGTTTGTCAATCACCCACGGGAAGCAGGGGATTGGGCATGCCGGGGACATCCACGGGCAAAAACGCTGAAAAGGGGACCAAGAACTCCACCGCCACTCCGGCCACGGCCGCCGCCACCGCCACCACCCCGCGTCGCCGCCAGGCCCGCGGCGAGCGCCGGATCTCCCAGCTGCTGGCCGCCGCCGCCGGGGTGTTCTGCCGTACCGGCTACGCCGCGGCCAGCACCAACGCCATCGCCCGCGAGGCGGGCGTTTCGCCGGGCACCCTCTACCAGTACTTCCCGAACAAGGAGGCCATCGCGATCGAGCTCGGCGGCCAGCTGCTCCAGCGCGCGCACGAGACGCACGGCCAGGCCTTCCGCCCCGAGAACCTCCGGCGCCCCCTGCCCGAGCTGCTCGACGCCGTCCTCGACCCGGTCATCGCCTTCAACTGCGAGAACCCGGCCTTCTGGGCCCTCATGCACGGCACCGGCGTACCCGGCATCGCCCAGGAGCACGAAGAGCTGCACGCCAACCTGCTCACGCGGATCGATGCCGTCCTGCGCGACTTCTGCCCGCAGGCCACGCCCCACGAGCTCGCCCTGGTCTCGAACATGATCCTGGGCATCTTCAAGTCGTCCCTCGACCTGATCCTGGCCCACGAGGGCGACGAGCGCACCGCCTACACCGCGGAGCTCAAGGCCGTCCTGCTGCGCTACCTCGAGCCGATGATCACCACGACCCTCCCTCACTGACCCGCCCGCCCCCCTGCAGGACCAGCCGTACGGCGCACTGCGCACTGCCGCACGGGGCCTTGACGATGAGCCGGGAACCGGATCCCCGCAGCCGGCGCGGAAGATCAGCACGGCGAGCCCGAGCCGGCTCAGTACGCGATCACCTCGCCCGCCCCGGCCCCGTCGAGCACGTCCGGTCCGCTCGGCATGCCGAGCGGGATTCCGGGCGGAATACCGAGCGGCACGCCGGGCGGAATGCCGAAGATCACCAGAGGGACCGACACCCCCGCGACACCCCCGTATGCGAGCAGGGGGGCGAGCGACGCCACAGCCGTGATCAGGACGCAGCTTCCCGGGTGATCCATATCAGCCATTTCCGTACAGTCCGGCCATACCAGTCAGTTTTGCCACCAGGATCGAAAGACCGGGCGGCGGCGTCGAGCCGCCGCCGAACCCGATGCCGAGGCATTACTCGCTTTCATACCCCCCAGGGGTATAGTCTCGACGTGTCGGGAGGACGGTGGAGCCATCGGCCGCCCCTCCCGGTGATGACCGGCACACGGCACACGCCCCCGAACGAGGAGAACGACATGACCGCCGAGACGGACACCCAGACCACGACCGTCTACCGGGTGACCGGCATGACCTGCGGACACTGCGAGGGCGCGGTGACCACCGAGATCTCCGCCCTGCCGGGCGTCAGCACGGTCAAGGCCGTCGCCGCGACCGGTGAGGTCACCGTGGTCTCCGCCGCCCCGCTCGCGGACGAGGACGTCCGCGCCGCCGTGGACGAGGCGGGCTACGAGTTCGCCGGCCAGGTCTGAGCGCCGGCCCCTCCCGCAGCACCCGCGGCGACCCCGCGGCATCCTGCCGGGCCGTGCCGGCCAGCTCATACTGGTCCCGTACGGCCCGGCCCTCCCCCTGGAGCCGGAACATGAGCAGCAGCACAGTGCACGACGGACCGATAACGGCGGTCGAGCTCTCGATCGGCGGGATGACCTGCGCCTCCTGCGCGGCCCGCATCGAGAAGAAGCTCAACCGGATGGACGGCGTCGAGGCCACGGTCAACTACGCCACCGAGAAGGCCCGCGTCTCCTACACCGGTGACGTCCAGGTCGCCGACCTGATCGCGACGGTCGTCAGGACCGGCTACACCGCCGAGGAGCCCCCGCCGCCGCCCGCCCCGGAAGCCGCGGAAGGCCACGAGGCCGCCGAAGCCACCGGAGAGGTACGGACCGAGGCGCCCGACCCGGTGCTCGCCGCACTGCGGCAGCGACTGCTGGTCTCCGTCACGCTCGCCCTGCCCGTCGTCCTGCTCGCGATGATCCCCGCCCTCCAGTTCGACAACTGGCAATGGCTCTCCCTGACCCTCGCGGCCCCCGTCGTCATCTGGGGCGGTCTCCCCTTCCACAAGGCCGCCTGGACCAACGCCCGGCACGGCGCCGCCACCATGGACACCCTGGTCTCGGTCGGCACGCTGGCCGCCTTCGTCTGGTCCCTGTGGGCCCTGTTCTTCGGCCACGCGGGCATGCCCGGCATGCGGCACGGATTCACCCTCTTCACCGTGCAGGGGGGCAGCGTCGCCCGTACGGACGGCTCCACCGCCATCTACCTGGAGGTTGCGGCCGGCGTCGTCTCCTTCATCCTTCTCGGCCGCTACCTGGAGGCCCGCTCCAAGCGGAAGGCCGGCGCGGCCCTCAAGGCCCTGATGGAGCTGGGCGCCAAGGACGTGGCCGTACTGCGCACGGGCCGGGAGGTCCGGATCCCGGTGAGCGCGCTCGCGGTCGGCGACCGGTTCGTCGTCCGCCCCGGCGAGAAGATCGCCACCGACGGCACGGTCGTCGAAGGCAGCTCCGCCGTGGACGCCTCCATGCTCACCGGCGAGTCCGTCCCGGTCGACGTGTCCGTGGGCGACTCCGTCACCGGAGCCACCGTCAACGCCTCCGGGCGCCTGGTCGTCGAGGCCACCCGGATCGGCGCCGACACCCAGCTCGCCCGGATGGCCCGGCTGGTGGAGGACGCGCAGAACGGCAAGGCAGAGGTGCAGCGCCTCGCCGACCAGATCTCCGGAATCTTCGTGCCCGTCGTCCTGGTGCTCGCGCTCGGCACCTGGATCACCTGGCTGCTGATCACCGACGATCCCACCGCCGCCTTCACCGCCGCGGTGGCCGTCCTGATCATCGCCTGCCCGTGCGCCCTGGGCCTGGCCACCCCGACCGCGCTGATGGTCGGCACCGGGCGGGGCGCGCAGCTCGGCATCCTGATCAAGGGTCCCGAGGTACTGGAATCCACCCGCCGGGTCGACACGGTCGTCCTGGACAAGACCGGCACCGTCACCACCGGCCGGATGACCCTCGACGGCGTCTTCCCCGCCGCGGGCGTCGACGAGCGCGAACTCCTGCGCCTCGCCGGGTCCCTGGAGCACGCCTCGGAGCACCCGATCGCGCGGGCCGTCGCCACGGGGGCCACCGAGCGGGCCGGCTCCCTGCCGGTGCCGGAGTCCTTCGAGAACGTCGCCGGGCTCGGCGTCCAGGGCATCGTCGACGGGCACGCCGTCCTGGTGGGCCGCGAGCGGCTGCTGGCCGACTGGTCGATCGGCCTGCCGGCCGGCCTGGCCGAGGCCAGGGCGACCGCCGAGGCCGCGGGCAGCACCGCCGTCCTGGTGGCCTGGGACGGTGCGGCGCGCGGGGTCCTGACCGTGGCCGACGCGGTCAAGGAGACCAGCGCCGAGGCGGTCGCCCGGCTGCGGGCGCTGGGCCTCACCCCGGTCCTGCTGACCGGTGACAACAAGGCCGTCGCAGAGACCGTGGCCCGCGAGGTGGGCATCGACGAGGTGATCGCCGAGGTGCTCCCGCAGGACAAGGTGGACGTCGTACGCCGCCTGCAGGCGCAGGGCCGTACGGTCGCGATGGTCGGCGACGGGGTCAACGACGCGGCCGCGCTGGCCCAGGCGGACCTGGGGCTGGCCATGGGCACCGGCACGGACGCGGCCATCGAGGCGGGCGACCTGACCCTCGTACGGGGCGACCTGCGGGTCGCGGCGGACGCGATCCGGCTCTCCCGCCGGACCCTGGCCACCATCAAGGGCAACCTGTTCTGGGCCTTCGGCTACAACGTGGCGGCCCTGCCGCTGGCGGCGGCCGGCCTGCTCAATCCGATGATCGCGGGAGCCGCGATGGCCTTCTCCTCGGTCTTCGTGGTGACCAACAGCCTCCGGTTGCGCTCCTTCCGGTAGCGGGTCCCCTCCCCACGGCCCGCACACTTTCTTCACAGGAGACGCAGATCACAGTGACCACAACGTAACCATCCGGGGTCGCCATGGGTCTAATGGGGCGATACCAAGAACGTCTTGGGGGACGTTTCACGGAGGCCTGGGGGGTTTCCGTGGGTATCCGCCGGCCGGGACACGTACCCGCGGGAGGCTTTGAGCGGCCCTCCCGAACCGAACGCGTCCCGGCACACCGACGCCCCGACTCGGGTCCCGTGGGGGGAATCCGTTTCGGGGAAAAGGGAAGCGCCCCGACCGTCGACCCGTGGGGGGATCGACGGCGGGGCGCTTCTCGCACACCTGGGGTGCCGCCGCGGCCGCACGCCGCGCGCGACCGAGAGCCTCGGGTCAGCGGGCCTCGACGGGCACGAAGTCGCGCAGGACCTCGCCGGTGTAGATCTGGCGCGGGCGACCGATGCGGGAACCCGGCTCCTTGATCATCTCGTGCCACTGGGCGATCCAGCCGGGAAGGCGGCCGAGCGCGAAGAGCACGGTGAACATCTCGGTGGGGAAGCCCATCGCCCGGTAGATCAGACCGGTGTAGAAGTCCACGTTCGGGTAGAGGTTGCGCTCGACGAAGTACTCGTCGGCCAGCGCGTGCTCCTCCAGCTTGAGCGCGATGTCGAGCAGCTCGTCGCTCTTGCCGAGCGCCGAGAGGACATCGTGCGCCGCCGCCTTGATGATCTTCGCCCGGGGGTCGAAGCTCTTGTAGACGCGGTGCCCGAAGCCCATGAGGCGGACGCCGTCCTCCTTGTTCTTCACCTTGCGGATGAAGGCGTCGACGTCGCCGCCGTCGTTCTTGATGCCTTCCAGCATCTCGAGGACGGACTGGTTGGCGCCACCGTGCAGCGGGCCCCACAGGGCCGAGATGCCGGCGGAGATCGAGGCGAACATGTTCGCCTGCGAGGAGCCGACCAGACGCACGGTGGAGGTGGAGCAGTTCTGCTCGTGGTCCGCGTGCAGGATCAGCAGCTTGTCGAGCGCGGAGACCACGACCGGGTCCAGGTCGTACTCCTGGGCCGGCACGGAGAAGGTCATGCGCAGGAAGTTCTCGACGTAACCGAGGTCGTTGCGCGGGTAGACCACCGGGTGGCCGACCGACTTCTTGTACGCGTAGGCCGCGATCGTCGGGAGCTTGGCCAGCAGCCGGATCGTCGAGAGGTTGCGCTGCGTCTCGTCGAACGGGTTGTGGCTGTCCTGGTAGAACGTCGACAGCGCGCTGACCACGGAGGACAGCATCGCCATCGGGTGCGCGTCCCGCGGGAAGCCGTCGTAGAAGCGCTTCACGTCCTCGTGGAGCAGCGTGTGCTGGGTGATCTCGTTGCGGAACGACGCGAGCTGGTCGACGGTCGGCAGCTCGCCGTTGATCAGCAGGTACGCGACCTCGATGAAGGTCGAACGCTCGGCCAGCTGCTCGATCGGGTAGCCGCGGTAACGCAGGATGCCCTGCTCACCGTCGAGGTAGGTGATCGCGGACTTGTACGCCGCGGTGTTGCCGTAGCCACTGTCCAAGGTGACGAGCCCGGTCTGGGCCCGCAGCTTCGAGATGTCGAAGCCCTGGTCACCGACGGTGCTTTCGACCACCGGGTAGGTGTATTCACCGTCCGCGTACCGGAGTACTACAGAGTTGTCGCTCACGTCATCCCTCACCGACGTAGTGCCTCTTCTTCGAGGTGCCCTGACTGCCTCTACCTTCCCCCATTTGGCGCAGGAGAGTGCACTCGGGGTCGGCGTTTGGTGCTTTTGACGGCACTGAGTGCCGTCAAGCTGCTCATCCTGCCTCCTCCGCACCGGTGCGGGAACCCCAAATGATCGATCATCTAGGTGATGTTTCCCACCGGTATCCGGCCGGACAGCCTGGCAGCGACCGCCGTGTACCTCCTGCCTGCGGAAACGGTACGCACCGCCTGCCCGAGGGCCTTGCGGGACCCGACGAGGACGACCAGTTTCTTCGCCCTGGTCACCGCCGTGTAGAGCAGGTTTCGCTGGAGCATCATCCAGGCCCCGGTGGTGACGGGGATCACGACGGCCGGATATTCACTCCCCTGTGAACGGTGAATGGTGACGGCGTACGCGTGGGCCAGCTCGTCGAGCTCCCCGAACTCGTACCCGATCTCCTCGTCCTCCTCCGTCCGCACCGTCAGGCGCTGTTCGTCCAGGTCCAGCGCGGTGACCACACCGACCGTGCCGTTGAACACGCCGTTGGCGCCCTTCTCGTAGTTGTTCCGGATCTGGGTCACCTTGTCGCCCACCCGGAAGACCCGGCCGCCGAACCTCTTCTCCGGCAGGTTCGGCCGGGCGGGCGTCATCGCCTGCTGGAGCAGTCCGTTGAGGTTTCCGGCGCCGGCCGGGCCGCGGTGCATCGGCGCGAGCACCTGGACGTCCCGCCTCGGGTCGAGGCCGAACCTCGCCGGAATCCTTCGGGCCGCCACGTCCACGGCCAGTACCCCGGCCGCCTCGGTGTCCTCCTCCGGGAAGAGGAAGAAGTCCGGCAGCCCGTCCGTGATCGGCGGCAACCCGGTGTTGATCCGGTGGGCGTTGGTGACCACGCCGGACTGCTGGGCCTGCCGGAAGATCCGGGTCAGCCGCACCGCGGGCACCGGGCCGCCCTCGGCCAGCAGGTCCCGCAGCACCTCCCCGGCGCCGACGGACGGCAGCTGGTCCACATCGCCGACGAGCAGCAGGTGCGCCCCCGGCGCCACCGCCTTGACCAGTTTGTTGGCCAGCAGCAGGTCCAGCATGGAGGCCTCGTCGACGACGACCAGGTCCGCGTCCAGCGGCCGCTCCCGGTCGTACGCCGCGTCCCCGCCCGGTTTGAGCTCCAGCAGCCGGTGCACCGTGGAGGCCTCGGCCCCGGTGAGCTCGGCCAGCCGCTTCGCCGCCCGCCCGGTGGGCGCGGCCAGCACCACCTTGGCCTTCTTCGCCCGGGCCAGCTCGACGATCGAGCGCACGGTGAAGGACTTTCCGCAGCCCGGCCCGCCCGTCAGGACGGCGACCCGGCGGGTCAGCGCCAGCCTGACCGCGTCCCGCTGCTCGGGGGCGAGCGTGGCCCCGGTCCGCCCGGCGAGCCAGCCCAGGGCCTTCTCCCAGTCCACGTCCTGGAAGCCCGGCATCCGGTCGTCCTCCGCGTGCAGGAGCCGGCGCACCTGCCCCACCAGGGACAGCTCGGCCCGGTGGAAGGGCACCAGGTACACGGCGGTCAGCGGGTCCGGACCGCCCTGCGGATCCGGTACGGACTCCCGTACGACCCCTTCCGGGTCGGCGGCGAGCTCGGCCAGGCAGTCGATGACCAGCCCCGTGTCCACCTGGAGCAGCTTGACGCCGTCGGCGATGAGCCGGTCCTCGGGCAGGAAGCAGTGGCCCTGGTCGGTGGACTGGGACAGGGCGTACTGGAGGCCGGCCTTGACCCGCTCGGGGCTGTCGTGCGGGATCCCGACGGCCTGGGCGATGCGGTCGGCGGTGAGGAAGCCGATGCCCCACACGTCGGCGGCGAGCCGGTAGGGCTGGTTCTTCACCACGGAGATGGAGGCGTCGGCGTACTTCTTGTAGATGCGCACGGCGATGGAGGTGGAGACGCCGACGCCCTGGAGGAAGACCATGACCTCCTTGATGGCCTTCTGCTCCTCCCAGGCGGCGCCGATCAGCTTCGTCCGCTTGGGGCCGAGCCCGGGCACCTCGATCAACCGCTTCGGCTCGCCCTCGATGACGTCGAGGGTGTCGGTGCCGAAGTGCTCCACGATCCGCTCGGCGATCTTCGGACCGATGCCCTTGATCAGGCCGGAGCCGAGGTAGCGGCGGATGCCCTGGATGGTCGCCGGGAGCACGGTCCGGTAGTTCTCCACGGTGAACTGCTTGCCGTACTGCGGGTGGGATCCCCAGCGGCCCTCCATGCGCAGGGACTCGCCGGGCTGCGCGCCGAGCAGGGATCCGACCACTGTGAGCAGGTCACCGCTGCCGCGGCCGGTGTCCACCCGGGCGACCGTGTACCCGCTCTCCTCGTTGGCGTAGGTGATGCGCTCGAGCACGCCGTCGACCACCGCCAGTTGCACCGCCCGCGGCGCCCCGTCTGCTGCCATGACCCGAAACTACCGGGCGGCGCCGACAGTGCGCCGGGCCTGTGGACAACGCGGCCGGGCAGCGCAGCCGGGCAAGGGCGCGGGGCCATCGCAAAGGGGGTCCCGCCTCGCGGCCGGACCCCCTCACGGTTACCCCTCCCGTGTCGGACTTCCCGATCCCCCCAGATCCCTCCCCGGAAGCACCGACGCAACATACGACCTTCGATGTGCCTGGAGGGTTGCATGCGGAACGACAGCTTTACGTTTCCGTTACCCAACGCCTACTCAAGGTGCCGGTGAATCACCACAGAAGTAGCGTTTCGGGCATGAGTGAATCTTCATTCCAGGACGACGTGCTGGGCGAGCTCGGCGACGACCGGCTGAACGAGATCGCCGGTCTGCTCGGCACGGACGCCGACGGCGCCAAGGCGACCGTGACGGAGACCGTCGGCGCCATGACCGGCGACCTCCGGCAGAAGGCGGACGCGGACGACGACGACGGCGTGGAGGTGCGCCAGGCCTTCGCCGAGGTGGCCGAGCCTCCGCTGGAGGGCGTGTCCACGCTCGGCGGCCTCGGCGGCCTCGGCGGCCTGCTCGGCGGCGGAATGATGGCCGGGGTGCTGGCCAAGGTGAGCAAGCCCGTGGCCAACGCCGTCTCGAAGAGGACCGGCATTCCCGCGGCCACCATCAGCCGGGTCATCGAGATGCTGATCCCGGTCGTGCTGGCGGTCCTGGCCAGGCGCGCCTCCGGAAAGGCCGCGGGCACCGGAGCGTCGGGCACGTCGGGCACCGGGACGGCGGGCGCGGCGCCCGGAGCGGCGCCCGGAGCGGCCCCCGCCGCGGGCGGCGGTCTCGGCGACCTGCTGGGCGAGATCCTCGGCCGCGGCAAGAAGTAGCCCTTTCGCGGGGCCCACCGCGACCGGCAGGACAGCCCTTAGAGTTGCCCCATGGCTGAGAGCGTGCGGCTCCGCGACCCGGAACCGGGGGACCTGGGGTGGATCGTGCAGCGCCACGGTGCGCTGTACGCCGCCGAGTACGGCTGGAACAGCGACTTCGAGGGCCTGGTGGCCCGGATCGTCGCGGACTTCGCCCAGGACCACGACCCCTACCTCGAACGGGTGTGGATCGCGGAGCTGGACGGCCGGCCCGTCGGCTCGGTGATGTGCGTACGGGAGGAGGGCGCGCCCGGCACCGCCCGGCTGCGCCTGCTCCTCGTCGACCCGGAGGGCCGCGGCCACGGCATCGGCACCGTGCTGGTCGACACCGTCGTCGCCTTCGCCCGTTCGGTCGGCTACCGCGAGCTGGTGCTGTGGACCAACGACGTACTGACCGGCGCCCGCGCGCTCTACCTGAAGGCCGGGTTCACCCTGATCGCGGAGCGCCCGCACCGCTCGTACGGAGTGAGCCTGACGGGGCAGGACTGGCGGCTGCCGTTGCAGGAGGGCTCCCCGCGCTGACGCCCGAACCGACCCCCGTACGGTTCACGGCGCGCGCGGGGGCCAGCGAGGTCAGCGCCACCCCGCCCACCAGCAGTACGGCCGCCAGCCAGCGCAGCCCCGACACGGACTCCCCCAGCACCAGGGCCGCCGAGGACATCCCGAAGACCGGGACCAGCAGCGAGAACGGGGCCACCGAGGACGCCGGGTAGCGGCGCAGCAGATGGCTCCAGGCGGCGAAGCCGAAGACGGTGGACAGCCAGCCGACGTAGCCGATGACGGCCACCCCCGACCAGTCCAGGGCCCGCAGCGCGGCCAGATCCCGCTCGGGTCCCTCCAGCAGCAGCGAGAGCGCGAGCAGCGGCAGGACCGGAACCGTGCACACCCACACCATGAAGTTGAGGGCGTCGGGCGGGGAGGCCTTGCGGGTCAGGACGTTGGACACGCCCCAGCAGGCGGCGGCCGCCACGACCAGCGCGAAGCCGAGCACCGGCCCCGACGTCCCCCCGTCCACCGCGGCGACCGCGATCCCGGCGAACGCCACGCCCATCCCGAGCACCCGCACCCTGCCCGGCCGCTCACGCAGCACGAAGGCGGCGAGGACGGCGGTGAAGACGGCCTGGACCTGCAACACGAGGGAGGACAGCCCGGCCGGCATCCCGGCGTCCATCCCGGTGAAGAGCAGGCCGAACTTGGCGATGCCGAGGGCGATCCCGACTCCGGCGATCCACTTCCAGGCGACCTTGGGCGGCCCGACGTAGAACACGGCGGGCAGTGCGGCGACGAGGAAGCGCAGGGCGGACAGGAGCAGGGGCGGGAAGTGGTCGAGGCCGATCTCGATGACCACGAAGTTGACGCCCCATACGGCGGCGACGAGCACGGCGAGTGCGGTGTGTTGGGGACGCATGCTCCGAGCATCGGCCCTCCCATCATGTAGCACCAGCTCGGATCGCTTCCGGGATGGATGAAGCATTGCTTACGGATATCCGCGGTGCCAGGATGGAGGCATGCTCGATCTCGCGCGGCTGCGCGCCCTGCACGCCGTCTCCGTCCACGGCTCGGTCGCCGGCGCCGCGGCCGCCCTCGGCTACACCCCCTCGGCGGTCTCACAGCAGATCTCCAAGCTGGAACGCGAGACCCGCACCACCCTGCTGGAGCGGCGCGGACGAGGGGTCGCGCTCACCGAGGAGGCCCGCCACCTGGCCGACACCGCCCAGCAGTTGCTGTCGATCGTGGAGCGCGCCGAGACCACCCTGGAGGAGCGCCGCGGGCAGCCGAGCGGACTGCTGACCGTGGCCGCGTTCGCCTCGGCGGCGCGCGGGCTGCTGCCGCAGGTGCTGGCCGATCTGGCCCGCCGGCACCCGGCGCTGGACGTACGGCTCACGGAGGTGGACCCGCACCTGTCCGTGGAGCTGGTGGCCCGCGGGGTCACCGATCTGGCGGTGGCCCACGACTGGGACATCGCCCCGCTGCCCGCGCCCGAGGGGATCGAACAGGCAGTGATCGGGGACGACCTCTGCGACCTGGTGGTGCCGGCCGGGCACCCCTTCACCACGCGCCGGGTCATCCGCCGCTCCGACCTCGGCGGCGAGCGCTGGGTCTGCCAGCCACCCGGCCGGGTCTGCCACGACTGGCTGGTACGGACCCTGCGCACCGCCGGGTTCGAGCCCGACATCGCGCACGTCGCGGAGGAGAACCACACCATCGTCGCCCTGGTGGCAGCCGGGCTCGGGGTGGCCGTCGTACCCCGGCTGGGCACCGGGGCGCTGCCGCCGGGGGCGGTGACCGTACCGCTGGAGCCCGGCCCCGTACGCCGGTTGTACGCGCTGTGGCGGACCGGGGCCGCCCGGCGCCCCGCGATCACCGAGGCCGTGCGGACCCTTCAGGAGCACTGGGCGGCCGACCGGCTCTAGGGGGTGTCTCTTCCGGGGTACGTCCGAGTGTCCGCCACGCGCCGGGCGTACCCCGGCAGTAGGGTCCGGCGCGTGCCGTACCACGCCTCGCGCCGGAACCTGCTCGCCGCTGCCGCCATGGTCGCCGTCACGGCCGCCGGGGCCGCTTCCGCCGCGGTGGGCCCCCACCACACCCCAGACGACGCACGGCCCCCCGGCCGCCGCCCCGGCCGGGCGCGGCTGCGCGGCATGATCGACGGGATGAGCCTCGACGAGAAGGTCGGGCAGCTCTTCGTCTCCCGGGTGTACGGGCATTCGGCGACCGGTCCCGACCCGGCGGACGCCGAGCAGAACCAGGCGCTGTTCGGCGTGCGCACCGCCGCCGAGCTGGTCGCCCGTTACCACCTCGGCGGGATCATCTACTTCGCCTGGGCCCACAACACCCGCAGCCCGCAGCAGATCGCCTCGCTCTCGGTCGGCCTCCAGCAGGCCGCCCTCACCACCGGCGCCCGGATCCCCCTGCTGCTCTCCACCGACCAGGAGCACGGGGCCGTCGCGCGGATCGGCAAGCCGGCGACGCTGCTCCCGGGGGCGATGGCCCTCGGTGCGGCCGGATCCACCGCCCACGCCCGGCGGGCCGCGCGCATCGCGGGCTCCGAGCTGGCCGCCATGGGCATCCGGCAGGACTACGCGCCGGTGGCCGACGTCAACGTGAACCCGGCCAATCCGGTGATCGGCGTACGGTCCTTCGGCTCCGACCCGCAGGCCGTGGCGGAGCTGGTCGCCGCCCAGGTCCGCGGCTACCAGGGCGCCGGGGTGGCCGCCACCGCCAAGCACTTCCCCGGCCACGGGGACACCGAGACGGACAGCCATGTCGGCCTGCCGGTGATGCGGCACTCCCGCGCCACCTGGGAGGAGCTGGACGAGCCGCCCTTCCGGGCCGCGGTGGAGGCGGGGGTGGACGCCGTCATGACGGCGCACATCGTCTTCCCCGCGCTCGATCCCTCGGGGGACCCGGCGACCCTCTCCCGGCCGATCGTCACCGGTCTGCTGCGCGAACGCCTCGGCTTCGAGGGGGTGGTGGTCACCGACGCCCTCGACATGGCCGGGGTCCGCCAGAAGTACGGGGACGACCGCGTGCCCGTACTGGCCCTGCTGGCGGGCTGCGATCAGCTGCTGAACCCGCCGGACCTCGGGCTCGCACACCGCAGCGTGCGGGCAGCCGTCGAGGCGGGCGAGCTGACGGAGGCACGGATCGAGGAGTCGGTGCTGCGCATCCTGGAACTGAAGGCCCGCCGGGGCCTGTTCGACGAGGCGTACACCACGGGCCGGGAGGTGGACGCCGCCGTCGGCGTCCAGGAGCACCTCGATGCCGCCGACGCGATCGCGGCCGCCACGACGACCCTGCTGGCCGATCCTCGCGGGCTGGTGCCGATCGATGCGACGTCCGGGCCACGGCTGCTGGTCACCGGGACGGACCCGGCCTCCCCCTCGGGTACCACCGGACCCCCTACGGCCGTACTGGCCCGGGAGCTGACCGCCCTGGGCTGCCGGGCCACGGCGGTGCCGCCCGGCCGCGCCGTGGCCGCCGCGGCCGGTCACGCGGCGGTGCTGGTGTGCACGTACAACGTCCCGGAGGGCGAGAGTCCGCAGCGCACGCTGGTCGCGGACCTGATCGCGACCGGCGTGCCGGTCATCGCGCTGGCGGTCCGCAATCCGTACGACCCGGCCCGGCTGCCGGCCTGCGCGGCGGAGCTGGCCACGTACTCCTGGACGGACGTGGAGATGCGGGCGGCGGCCCGGGTGCTCACCGGGGCGGTACGGCCCGCAGGGCGCCTGCCCGTGCCGGTCCCGGGCCGCTACCCGCTGGGCCACGGGCTGACGCACTGATTCCTCAGGCGCCGGGCCCGCGGCCCGCGTGGGTCCCGGTTACGGCCGCAGCTGCGGCTCGCGCTCCAGGTCGCGCTGGTCGAGCTGCGCGTCGGGCGCCGCCAGCGGCGCCGCCTTCCCCGCGTCGGCGAGCGCGGCGGCCGGGGCCACCCCCGCCCACTGCAGGATCTTCGCGGTGGCGAGGGCCTTCTCGCCGTCCATGAGCCTGGCGACGTTCGCCCCGTGGTTGGCGCCCGGCGCGATCATCACGTAGCTGTCGCGCACCCCGTAGCCGAGGCGGAACGGCTCGGCGCCCCACGGGTCGTTCTGCCCGTACACGAAGAGCATCTGGTGGGCGTTGTCGCGCACCCACTTGTCGACGTCCGCCATCACCCCCGGCTGGAAGGTCATGGGGATGTCGCGGGGCACGAAGTTGCGCGGCGGCTGGTAGCCGTAGCGGCTCAGGCCCTTGAGGTGCGGCTGCTTGATGTCCGGGGAACCGAGCTGCGTACCCGCCTGGTAGTAGTACGGCGTGTACGTCTCCAGGCCCTGGTCGGCGTAGGCCGAGAAGCCGGAGATCGCGTCGATGCTGTCCCAGATCTCCTGGTCGCTCGCGGTCGCGGCCGCCGGGACGGAAGCGCAGTCGGCGAGCAGGCTGTACTGCCAGAAGGCCCACACGTAGTCGAGCACGACGGCCTCGTAGGCCTTGTCGAGGTTGCCGACGGTGGTGAAGGTCCAGCCGTTCTCGGCCGCGGCGACCGCGTACTTGGCCTCGAGCGGCTCGCGGCGGACGAGCGCCTCGCGCTGCACCGCGTTCAGCTTGTCGCGGCACTCCTTGGTGCCGACCTTGGCGAAGAAGCGGTCGTAGGCCGAGTCCTCGTTGTTGACGACGTCGTTCGGCGCGACGTACGCGACGACACCGTCCATGTCGCGCGGGTAGAACCGCTCGTAGTACGTCGCCGTCATACCGCCCTTGCTGCCGCCCGTGGCCAGCCAGTTCTTCTTGTAGATCTTCTTCAGCGCGGTGAAGATGCGGTGCTGGTCACTGGCGGCCTGCCAGATGTCCAGGTTCGACCAGTTGGCCGGGTCGGGCCGGGAGGGAGTGAAGAATCGATACTCCAGGGAGACCTGGTTGCCGTCGACGATGGTCGTCGGCTCACTGCGGCGCGGGCTGGTGGTGACGTTGTAGCCGGAGGTGAAGAACACCGACGGCCGCGAGACGTCCTTGTGCAACAGGGTCAGGCGCTGCTTGAAGGTGCCCTTCCACGGCTGCCGGTGGTCCACCGGCTGCTCGTAGTTCAGTACGAAGAAGCGGTAGCCGGGGTACGGCTTCTCCTCGATCAGGCTCATCCCGGGAATGCCGAGGATCTGGTCCTTGATGTCCGTGGCGGCCGCGGGCTCCGCGGCTGTGGCCGCTTGCGCCGTGGAGCCGGCCGCGCCCATGGTGCCGATCAGCACCACGAGCGACAGCAGCCATCCGAGCGTCTTGCGCATGCACCCTCCCCTTGAGTTCACTTCGGTCGCCGTGAACCTAGCCGGGTCAACGCGCCGCTGACCAGACCCAGTTGGGCCTGTCCCTCAGCACAGGATCCAGCCGGAATCAACGGATCCAGCCCCCACACCCCCCTTTACATACACGCAGCGGTTGATTGCCCCGACCGTGACAGGCCCGGCGTATCGGGTGAATCCTCCGGCCTCGCGCACCGGGGCCCCGCCGCGCGGCTGGATGCTCACCGTCATCCGCCGCCGCTCCCCCGGAACCCGGGCCACCGTCATCGCACAGGCCTGGTGGCGGCTCTTGTAGACGCGCACCTCGCCCGCCTCGAAGGCCACCGTCCTGGCCAGCCGGCCCGCACACCCCTCGGTCGCGGCCTGCGCCGGCGACGGCGTGAACAGCCCGCTCACGGAGAGCCACAGCGCCGTCGCGAACACCCCCGGGGACGCGGCCCACCGGCCACGCCTCCTCCACCTCTGCGACACCAGACCCCCCGATCGGTCGTACGTACGACGCGTCCACGCACGCACGTACGACACCCGAGTCCCCCGGAAGGTTGCTGCACGCAAGGGTCCGGCGTACCGGTTCCGGCCACCCTCCCTCGTACGAGTGCATCCGCCACCTCCCGCCGGGACAGCGGGAGTTCACACCCGGGAGGGCGATTACGCTAGGTGACGAACAGCCCGCTCGCCGTAGCCGAGCAGGAGCCGTATCCGCAGCCGTATCCGCAGCCGTAGCCGTAGCCGTGAAAGGCCATGAGATGACGAACGACCTGCTCGACCGCAAGCTGGAGCGCGCCTTCACGCACCTGGACGCCGACGGGAGCGGCGTGATCGACGCCGACGACATCATCGCGCTCGGCTCCCGGCTGCTGACGGCCCTCGCCGAGCCGGCCGGCTCGGCCAAGGCCGACCTGGTGATGAGCGGGCTGGCCGACTTCTGGCAGGACCTGTTCACCGAGCTCGACATCGACCGCGACGGCAAGGTGACGCCCGAGGAGTACAAGCTGGGCATGACCCGCCTGTACGCGCAGGGCGGGCCCGCCTACGACCGCTCCTTCCGCCCGATGATGCGGGCGATCCTCACGATCGTCGACACCGACGACGACGGGCGCATCAGCCCGCAGGAGTTCCACCGGGCACAGGAGGCCTTCGGCACGCAGCTGAGCCCCGCCGAGACCGAGGCGCTCTTCCGGCGGATCGACGCGAACGGGGACGAGTCCCTGACGGTCGACGAACTGCTGGACGCGGTACGCGAGTACTACACCGGCACCGACGAGGACGCCCCGGGGAACCTGCTCTTCGGCGAGTTCTGATCCCGGGACGTCCCAGTCCCCAGGTGGCCGCTCAGGCCGCGGCGCGCTCGTCCTCACCGACGAAGGTGCGCCACAGCTCGGCGTACCGGCCGCCGCGCGCCAGGAGTTCGGTGTGGGTTCCGTCCTCCACGACCCGGCCGCGGTCCATGACCACGACCCGGTCGGCGCGCGCCGCGGTGGTCAGCCGGTGCGCGACCACCAGGGTGGTGCGCTTGCCGGCGAGCCGGTCCGTCGCCTGGTTGACCTGGGCCTCGGTGGCCAGGTCGAGGGCGGCGGTGGCCTCGTCGAGCAGCAGCACGTCCGGGTCGACGAGCTCGGCCCGGGCCAGCGCGATCAGCTGGCGCTGGCCCGCGGAGAGGTTGCGGCCCCGCTCGGCGACCGTGTGCAGGTAGCCGCCGTCGAGGGTGGCGATCATGTCGTGGGCGCCGACCGCGCGGGCGGCGGCCTCCACCTCGGCGTCGCTCGCCCCGGGCCGCCCGTAGGCGATGGCGTCACGGACCGTCCCCGGGAAGAGGTAGGCCTCCTGGGGGACGACCCCCAGCCGGTGGCGGTACGCCGTCAGGTCCAGCTCCCGTATGTCCGCGCCGTCGGCGGTGACCCGGCCGGAGGTCGGATCGTAGAACCGGGCCACCATCTTGACCAGCGTGGACTTTCCGGCCCCGGTCTCGCCGACGAAGGCGACGGTCTGCCCGGCGGGTATCCGCAGGCTGATGCCGGCCAGGGCCTCGCCCTTCTCCCCCCGCTCCTCGGCCGTCCCGTACTGGAAGCGGACGTTCTCGAAGGCGATCTCCCCGCCGAGCGACTCCACCGCGCGCGGCCGCTGAGGCAGCGGGGTGGTGGTGGGCTCGCGCAGCAGCCCCTGGATCCGGCCGAGGGCCACCGTGGCCTGCTGGTAGCCGTCGAAGACCTGGGAGAGCTGCTGGACGGGCGCGAAGAACAGGTCGATGTAGAGCAGGTACGCGACCAGGGCGCCGGTGGTGAGCGTCCCGGCCTCCACCCGCCCCGCGCCGACGATCAGCACGGCGGCCGCGGCCCCCGAGGACAGCAGCTGCACGAAGGGGAAGTAGACGGATATCAGCCACTGGCCGCGGACCCGGGCCTCGCGGTACGAGTGGCTGCGCTCGGCGAAGCGCTTGGCACCCGAGCCCTCGCGGCGGAAGGCCTGGACGATGCGCAGGCCCGAGACGGACTCCTGGAGGTCGGCGTTGACCAGGCTGACCCGGTCGCGGGCGAGCTCGTAGGCGGCGACGGACTTGCGGCGGAACACGATCGTACCGAGGACCAGGACGGGGAGGGTCGCGAAGACGATCAGCGCGAGCTCGGCGTCCAGGACGACCAGGGCGATCAGGATGCCGAAGAAGGTGAAGACGGAGACCACGGCGGTGACGAGCCCGGTCTGCAGGAACGAGCTCAGCGAATCCACGTCGGTGGTCATCCGGGTCATGATCTTGCCGGTCAACTCGCGCTCGTAGTAGTCGAGGCCGAGGCGCTGGAGCTGGGCGAAGATCTTGACGCGCAGGGCGTACAGCACGCGCTCGCCGGTACGTCCCGTCATCCGGGTCTCGGCGAACTGCGCGGCCCACTGTGCGACGACGAGGACGAGGGCGAGGGCGGCGGCCACCCAGACGGCGCCGAGCACGGCCTGCTCCACGCCCTGGTCGATGCCGTGCCGGATCAGGATCGGCAGCAGCAGTCCGGCCCCCGCGTCCGCGGCGACGAGGCCGAGGCTGATGGCGAGCGGCGCCCAGAACCCGTGGAGCAGGCGGCGCAGGCCGTAGCTCTCCTCGGCGGCCGCGGCGCGGGTCTCGTCCACCTCGGGCAGGTCCTCGGCGGGCGGCAGGGCGGCCACCTGCGCGAGCAGTTCGGGGGTGGCGGGCATCCCGGCGACGGACCCGGCCATGGAATGCCCGGCTCCGGGCGCGCCGCTCGCGGCGGCGGGAGCAGTACCGGGAGCGGCACCCGAGGTGGTCCCGTCGGGGTCGTCCTGGCGGCGCCAGAGCTCGGGGGTGACCCGGCCGGCGACCCTGCGCTTGGCGTTGACGGGCTCGGAGTCGATCTCCGCCTCGAGCTCGATGCCGCGCTCGACGTCACGGTCGAGCTCGCGCTCGAACTCCGTCATCACCCGGGCGTCCGGGGTCCGCGGCGAGGCGGCGCCGAGCGCGTCGGGGTCGGTGAGCAGCCTGCGGTAGAGCGCCGAGCGGCTCTCCAGCTGCTCGTGCGTCCCGATGTCGGCGAGCCGCCCGCGGTCGAGTACGGCGATCCGGTCGGCCAGCGCGAGCGTGGAGCGGCGGTGGGCGATCAGCAGGGTCGTCCGGCCGGCCATGACGGAACGCAGGGCCTCGTGGATCTCGTGCTCGACGCGGGCGTCCACGGCGGAGGTGGCGTCGTCGAGGAGCAGCAGCCGGGGGTCCGTGAGGATGGCCCGGGCCAGGGCGATGCGCTGGCGCTGGCCGCCGGAGAGGGTGAGCCCCTGCTCGCCGACCTTGGTGTCGTACCCGGCGGGCAGGGCCCGGATGAACCCCTCGGCCTGGGCGGCGCGGGCGGCGGCCTCGATCTGCTTCTCGGTGGCACCGGGGTGCCCGTAGGCGATGTTGGCGCGGATGGTGTCGGAGAAGAGGAAGGAGTCCTCGGGGACGAGGCCTATCGCGCCGCGCAGCGAGTCGTACGTCAGCTCACGGACGTCGTGGCCGCCGACGCGGACCGTGCCGCCGTCGGCGTCGTAGAACCGGGGCAGCAGGAGCGCGACGGTGGACTTGCCGCTTCCGGAGGACCCGACGACGGCGACGGTCTCCCCCTCCGCCACGGTGAGCGAGAACCCGTCGAGGACGGGCCGCCCGGGGTCGTAGCCGAAACGGACGTCGTCGAACTCGACGGTGGCGGGCGCGTCGGCGGGCAGCTCGCCCTCGCCCTCGCGGATCTCGGGCTCGGTGTCGATGAGCTCGAACACGCGCTCCACGCCGGCGCGGGCCTGCTGGCCGACGGTGAGGACCATGGCGAGCATGCGGACGGGGCCGACCAGCTGGGCGAGGTAGGTGGAGAAGGCGACGAAGGTGCCGAGGGTGACCTGGCCCTTGGTGGCCATCCACCCGCCGAGGGCCAGCATGGCGACCTGCGCGAGCGCGGGCACGGCCTGCAGGGCGGGGGTGTAGCGCGAGTTGAGCCGGATGGTCCGCATCCGGCCGGCGAACAGCCGGCGGCCGGCGGCGCGCAGCTTGCCGGTCTCCTGCTCCTCCTGGCCGAACCCCTTGACGACGCGGACGCCGGTCACGGCCCCGTCGACGACGGTGGCGACGGCGGCGGCCTGGCCCTGGGCCCACCAGGTGGCGGGGAAGAGCTTCTTGCGGCTGCGCTTGGCTATGAACCACAGGGCGGGGGCCATGAGCAGGGCGACGAGGGTCAGCAGCGGCGAGAGCCAGAGCATGATCCCGAGGGATATCCCGAAGAGCAGGAAGTTCCCGATCGTCATGGGCAGCATGAAGAGCAGGCCCTGGATCAGCTGGAGGTCGCTGGTGGCGCGGCCGACGACCTGGCCGGTGTTCAGCTCGTCCTGCCGCCGCCCGTCGAGGCGGGCGATCGTGGCGTACATGTCGGTGCGCAGGTCGTGCTGCACGTCGAGGGCGAGCCGTCCGCCGTAGTACCGGCGTATGTAGGTCAGCACGTACACGAGCAGGGCCGCGGCTATCAGCGTGCCTGCCCAGGGCGCCATGGCCTTGGTCTGGTCCCCGATGACGTCATCGATGATCACCTTGGTCACCAGCGGCACCACCGCCATGACGGCCATACCGGCCAGCGAGGAGCCGAGCGCGAGCAGCACATTGGTCCTGTACCGCCAGGTGTAGGCGGCGAGCCGCTTGCCCCAGCCCTGTTTCTCCCCATTCGATGTCTCTGCCGCCGCCACGTGAGGCCTCCCCGTTCGTCCTGTCCTGCCGGAAGCGCCAACGCTCCGACCGGCGGATTTCATCCCGCCGCAACAATCGCACTGCCGTACGGCGCGGGCGCGCGGGATGCGTCCGACCGGGGCGGGGAGGCGGGATCGGATCCTGTCAAGTCACGACTTTCCGGATCTGGGCCCGGCGGGGCGTGCCCACGATGCTGGAAGCACAGCCGACCGCGGACTGCGGTGGCGGTGGCGGACCGAAGGGATCCAGCGCGATGAGCACTCACGAGCACCGAACCGGCGGCGGCAGCGGCAGCGGCAGCGCCAGCGCCAGCGCCAGCGGCGACATCAGCTTCGTGCAGCGGACCGCCCGCACCGTCGTCCCCTTCGTCACCGCGTTCCTCCTCGCGCTCTTCGCGGCGAAGGTCCTGGGCCTGGTGACCGACAACCCGTGGGCGCGGCTGGCGACGGCGGTGGGGGTGGCCGTGGTCAGTCTCCTCCTGCACACCTACGAGGAGGCCGAGGAGGAGGCGTGAGCGGGCGGCCGGCGCCGCGGTGTGCTCTCAGAGGTGCGTCGGGGCGAACATCTTCAGCCGGGCGGGGAGGACCAGGACCGAGGGGCCCGGGGTCGCCAGCGCCTTCCTGAGGTCGGAGGTCAGGGACTCCGGGGTGGTGGTGGAGGCCGGGACGCCGAAGGACTCCGCCAGGGCCACGAAGTCGGGGCCGGTCAGCTGTGTACCGGTCTCGCAGCCGTACTCGCGCAGGATGCCGTACCCGCCGTCGTCCACGATCAGCCAGGTGACGTCGAGGTCGTGCTGCTTCGCCGTCGCCAGTTCCGCCACGGAGTACATCGCTCCGCCGTCGCCGGAGACCGCGAGCACCGGGGTGTCCGGTTCGGCGACGCACGCGCCGAGGGCCGCGGGGAAGGCGTAGCCGAGGCCGCCTGCGCCCTGGGCCGAGTGCATGGTGTTGGGGTGCTTCGGGTCGAAGGCGGACCAGGCCCAGTAGGACAGGATCGTCATGTCCCAGAAGGACGGGGAGCGGGCGGGAAGGGCGGCCCGGACCGAGCGGAGGAGCTGTTGCTCCAGGACCAGGTCCTGGGTGTCGAGGCGGGCCGCGATGTCCGCGAGCAGCAGGCGGACACGCTCCGGAGCGGTCGGGTCCGCGCGCTCGGCCACCGTCTCCAGCAGGGCCTGGAGGGCGAGCCGGGCGTCCGCGTGGATGCCCAGGCCGGCGTGGTTCGACTCCAGCTTGCCGAGGTCCGCCTCGATCTGGACGACCCGGCCCGTCGGGAAGAACGTGTGGTAGTTCGACGAGAGCTCACCGAGGCCCGAGCCGACGACCAGCAGGACGTCCGCGTCCTCCAGGAAGTCCGTCATATGGCGGTCCTCCAGCCAGGACTGGAGGGAGAGCGGATGCGTCCAGGGGAAGGCTCCCTTGCCGCCGAAGGTGGTGACGACGGGTGCGTTCAGCCGCTCGGCGAGCTGCTTGAGCTTGCCGGCCGCGTCCGAGCGGACGACCCCGCCGCCCGCGATGATCACCGGGCGGGTGGCGTTCTCCAGCCAGTGGGCGGCGACGGCGGTGAGCTCGGGGCGCGGGGCCGGCTCGTGCGGGGTCGCGTCCACGCCCGTGACCTGGGGGATGACGGTCTCGGCCCGCAGGACGTCCTCCGGGATCTCCACGAACACCGGGCCGTGCGGGGCCGTCAGGGCCGACTCCCAGGCCTCGGCGATCACGGAGGGGATCTGGGACGGGGTGCGGGCCGTGTGGACGGACTTCACCACGTCCCGGAAGGACGCCGACTGGTCCCGCAGCTCGTGCAGGTGCCCGCGCCGCCCGCCGCCCAGGCCCGCCACCGGGACCTGGGAGGAGATCGCGAGGACCGGGGCGGAGGCGGCGGCCGCCTCCGCCAGGGCGGGCAGCGCCATCAGCGCGCCCGGACCGGTGGAGAGCAGCAGCGGGACCGCCTCGCCGGTGATCCGGCCGTACGCGTCGGCGGCGAAGCCGGCGTTGTTCTCCGTACGCAGCCCCACGAGGCGCAGGTCGGAGCGGCCGACCGCGTCGAAGAGGGCGAGCGCGTGCTGGCCGGGCAGGCCGAAGACGGTGGTCGCGCCGAGGCCGCGCAGCGTCTCCACGACCAGGTCCCCGCCCGTCCGCCCTGGCGGCGGCGCGAGCGCGGCCGCCTTCTGGGCTTCGGTGGGACGGAGTACCAGGTCGTGGTCGTGCGTCACTTCGCTTACTTGCCCTTCGCCTGCGCGATCTGTCGCGACATGATCGTGGTGAGCTCGTACGCGGTGTGCGAGGCCGCGACCGAGGTGATCTCGGCGTGATCGTACGCCGGGGCGACCTCGACGACGTCGGCGGAAACGAGGTTGCAGGAGGACAGACCGCGGATGATCTCCAGCAGCTCGCGGGAGGTCATGCCGCCCGCCTCCGGGGTGCCGGTGCCGGGCGCGTGCGCCGGGTCGAGCACGTCGATGTCGATGGAGATGTACAGCGGACGGTCGCCGATGCGCTGGCGCAGCTGGTCGGCGACCTCGTCGGCGCCGCGGCGGTAGACGTCGGCCGAGGTGACGATGCCGAAGCCCATCTTGGCGTCGTCGGTCAGGTCCTGCTTGCCGTAGAGCGGGCCGCGGGTACCGACGTGGGAGAGCGCCTCGGTGTCGAGGATGCCCTCCTCGACGGCGCGGCGGAACGGGGTGCCGTGGGTGTACTCGGCGCCGAAGTAGGTGTCCCAGGTGTCCAGGTGGGCGTCGAAGTGGAGCAGCGCGACCGGGCCGTGCTTCTTCGCGACGGAGCGGAGCAGCGGGAGGGCGATGGTGTGGTCGCCGCCCAGGGTCATCAGGCGGGAGCCGGCGGAGAGCAGCTCGTCGGCGGCGGCCTCGACCGTCTCGACGGCCTCGTTGATGTTGAAGGGGTTCACGGCGATGTCACCGGCGTCGGCGACCTGCGCGAGCGCGAAGGGGGAGGCGTCCTGGGCCGGGTTGTACGGGCGCAGCAGGCGCGAGGCCTCGCGGATGGCGTTGCCGCCGAAGCGGGCGCCGGGGCGGTAGGACACGCCGGAGTCGAAGGGCACGCCGACGACGGCGACGTCGGCGGAGCCGACCTCGTCGAGGCGGGGCAGGCGGGCGAAGGTCGCCGGGCCCGCGTACCGCGGGATGCGGGAGGAATCGACGGGTCCGCGCGGCTGCGTGCTCATGGCTGTGCCTCTTTCTCTGGCCTGACGTGTGCGGTACTTCGAGCGTAAGGGGGCCGCCGAGGGGTGGGGAGTGTACGTTTCATCCATCTGGCACAGCTGCAATGTATGGAGTATCCATGCCCGGTCCTCCACGTGATCCGGAGTACGGGGAGCCGCTCACGCCGCCCGTGCTCCTCGCCTCGCTGCTCGGCGACCGGGAGCTCGGCCTGCGCCACCTCGCCGGGCCGGCCAACGCCGGGGTGCACGGGGTGCACGCCTCCGAGATGCCCGACCCCTCCCCGTACCTGCTCGGCGGCGAGCTGCTGCTGACCGCCGGGGCGGGCCCCGCCGACGACCCCGACGGGTACGTGGCCCGGCTGGCCGGGGCGGGGGCGGCCGCGCTCGGCTTCGGCGTCGCCCCGGTGCACGAGGAGGTCCCGGCCGCGCTGGCCGAGGCCTGCGCCCGGCACGGGCTGCCACTGCTGGAGGTCCCGCCGCGGACCCCCTTCTCGGCGGTCGCCCGCGCGGTGGGGCGGCTGATGGCGGAGGCCCGGACCCGGGAGCTGCGCCGGGTCACCGAGGCCCAGCAGGCCCTGGCGGCGGCCGCGGCCCGCCCCGACCCGGTCCCGGCGGTCCTGGCCAGGCTCGCCGCGACCCTGGGCGGGTCGGTCGCGCTGTGGCCGGGTGGCCGGGCGGCGGGTCCGGAGCTGCCGGCTCCGGCCTGGGAGGCCCTGTCCGCCCTGCTGGCCCGGGTCGGCCGCGAGGGCGGGCCCGCCACCGCCACCGACCGGGCGGGCGGACACCACCTGGCCGCCTACGCCCTGGCCGGGCGGGCGGCGCTGGGCACCGCGACCCCGGCCCGCGCGCCCGGCGACCACACCGTGGCATCGGTGGCCGCCGTACTGCTGACCCTGCTCACCGCCGAGCGGCCCGCCGGGGCGGAGGCGGCGGCCCTGACCCGGCTGCTGCTCGGCGGGGATCCGGCCGGGGCGCTGGCGACGGACGGGCCCTGGTACGCCGTCCACGCCCGCGGGTCCGGGGATCCGCAGGCCCTCGCGGCCGCGCTGGGCACCGTACTGCTGGACCCGCAACTGCCGGACCCGCACGAGGGCGGCGTACGGCTGCTCACGGACCGCGAGCCCGAGGCGCAGCCCGGCTGGCGGCTGGGCGTCAGCGCCCCGGCCGCGCCCGCCGGGCTGGCCACGGCCGATGCCCAGGCCGGGCGGGCCCTTCGGCGCGCGGAGGCGGCCCGCACCCCGCTGGCCCGCCACACCGAATCCGGCCTCGCGGGCCTGGTCGGCGCGGCCGAGGCCCGCGCCCACGCGGAGTCCCTGCTCGGGCCGCTCTCGCCCGCCCTGCGCGAGACCCTGCGCGGCTGGCTGGCGCACCACGGCAACTGGGACCGCACGGCCACCGCCCTCGGCGTTCACCGCAACACCGTCCGGCAGCGGATCACCCGCGCCGCGGAACTGCTGGGCCGGGACCTGGACGACCCGGACGTGCGGATGGAGCTGTGGTTCGCGCTGCGCGTCGCCGGCGGGTGAGTGCGGACCGCTCACCCGGGGTGGCCGTCCCCCGGGCGGAAGGCGGAGAGCATCTCCACGAAGCGGGCGGAGCCGGTGATCACGCCCGGCCCGTCGCTGCCGGGCGGCGCGGGCTCAACTCCGACCGACTCGATCCCGTCCTCCCCGATCCGCAGCAGGCGCGAGCTCAGCCGGTACTCCTCCGGGGCTCCTCCAAGGCGTCCTCCCCCATCTTCCGCACGAGCGGGCCGTAGGCGATCAGGCAGGTGTGCGGCTCCGGCCCCTCGACGGCCCACAGCATCAGGTGGCCGTGGAAGGGGACCATCGCGAGGATGCCGTGCGGCGCCGGGCGGTCGATGAGTTCGGCGGCGTGCAGGAGGTGTGTGGAGGTCCATCCTTCGCCGGCCTCGACGTTCACCAGCGGGTTCTCGTCGTCGTTGTACTGGAGCGGGACCGGCGCGGCGTCGAGGTTGGCCATGGCGGCGGCCCACACCTCGGAGTCCTCCGTCCGCCAGGAGCCGAACTGTTCCTGCCGGACGGGTGCGGAGAGGGCGCCGCCGACCCGGATCACCACGACGGCCGCCGGCTCCCCGGTGAGGGCGACCGCCAGTGCACGGTCCTCCCCCACCGTGTCGATGGTCACCAGCCTCGGCATGAGCAGGTGGCGGACCACGGCGAAGCGTCACCGTGGCCGACCGCCGGTTCGCGGGCGGCAGGGCCCGGACCAGCTCGGCCATCTCCGCGAGGTCCAGCGGCGCACCCGGCTCGCCCTCGGCGGGGAGGGCGAATCGGTACGTGAGACCACGAACAAGGCATTGTTGGGTACATTCCGGCCACTGCTGCCCGGACGGACGCCCTCCGCCGCGCCCCCTGCCGGCGGGCCGGGGTGAGCCACCCCACCCTTTCCGCGGTACCTCCACTCTGGACAGCCAGTTTGACTGGCCGGTAACTTATGCTGAGCAAGCGCTTAGCCATGGCGGCGGACCGCCGCGACCGAAGGGAGCCGGCCGTGCGCCGTACCGTTTTTGACGAGGACCACGAGGCATTCCGCGAGACCATCCGCGCCTTCATCGAGGCCGAGGTCGTCCCGGTCTACGACGACTGGTTCGCGGCCGGCCAGGCGCCGCGCGACTTCTACTACAAGCTCGGCGAGCTGGGCGTCTTTGGCATCAACGTGCCCGAGGAGTTCGGCGGCGCGGGCCTGGACACCCACAAGTTCGAGGCCGTCCTCTACGAGGAGACCTCCCGCGCGGGCGTCAACTTCGGCGGCTCCGGCGTGCACGTGCTGCTCGCCCTCCCCTACATCAAGATGCTGGCCGACGACGAGCAGAAGAAGCGCTACCTGCCGAAGTTCGTCTCCGGCGAGGAGATGTGGGCCCTCGCGATGACCGAGCCGGGCACCGGCTCCGACGTCGCGGGCATGAAGACCACCGCCAAGCTCTCCGAGGACGGCACGCACTACGTCCTCAACGGCTCCAAGACCTTCATCACCGGTGGCGTCCACGCCGACCGCGTGATCGTCTGCGCCCGCACCTCCGCCCCCGGCGAGCAGGACCGCCGCTTCGGCATCTCCCTCTTCGCCGTGGACACCAAGTCCGAGGGCTACTCCATAGGCCGCAAGCTGGACAAGCTGGGCCTGCGCACCTCCGACACCGCCGAGCTGGCGTTCGTCGACGTGAAGGTCCCGGTCGAGGACCTCCTCGGCGAGGAGAACAAGGGCTTCTACTACCTCGGCGCCAACCTGCCCTCCGAGCGCTGGGGCATCGCCTTCGGCGCCTACGCGCAGGCCAAGGCCGCCGTCCGATTCGCCCAGCAGTACGTGACCGAGCGCACCGTCTTCGGCAAGCCGGTCGCCCACTTCCAGAACACCAAGTTCGAACTGGCCTCCTGCCAGGCCGAGGTGGACGCCGCCGAGGCCGTCGCCGACCGCGCCCTGGAGGCCCTGGACGCCGGCGAGCTGACCGCCGCCGAGGCCGCCTCCGCGAAGCTGTTCTGCACCGAGGTCGCGCACCGCGTCATCGACAAGTGCCTCCAGCTGCACGGCGGCTACGGCTACATGAACGAGTACCCGATCGCGCGCCTGTACGCCGACAACCGCGTGAACCGCATCTACGGCGGCACCAGCGAGGTCATGAAGTCCATCATCGCCAAGTCCATGGGCCTGTAGGGAAGTCCGGGCGCTTAGCCTTCACCCATGAACGAGGCACTGACGTCCCTCCTCGATCTGCTCGACCTCGAGCAGATCGAGGAGAACATCTTCCGCGGCACCAGCAGGCCTTCCCTGGTGCCGCGCGTCTTCGGCGGTCAGGTCGCGGCCCAGGCGCTGGTCGCGGCCGGGCGGACCGTCCCCGAGGACCGCACCGCGCACTCCCTGCACTCGTACTTCCTGCGCACCGGGGACACGGGTGCGCCCATCGTCTACTCGGTGGACCGGATCCGCGACGGGCGCTCCTTCACCACGCGCCGGGTCGTCGCCGTCCAGCACGGCCAGCCGATCTTCCACCTCTCCGCGTCGTTCCAGAAGTACGAGGACGGCCTCGACCACCAGGTCGCCATGCCGTCCGCCCCGGACCCGGAGTCGCTGCCCACCGCGGCCGAGTCGCTGCCCGCGTACCGGGAGATCTTCCGCGACCCCGGCACGGTGGAGCGGCTGATCGAGACCCGGGAGGCGGTGGACCTGCGCTACGCGACGACCCCGCCCTGGGGCAGCGTGGGCGAGCCCGTGGAACCGCGCTCGCAGGTGTGGTTCCGTACGGCCGGCAAGCTGGACAGCGCCGATCCGCTGCTGCACACCTGTCTGGCCACCTACGTCTCCGACATGACCCTGCTGGACTCGGTGCTGCTCGCGCACGGGCGGGGCGGCTGGGCGGTGGGCGACGTGGTCGGCGCCTCGCTGGACCACGCGATGTGGTTCCACCGGCCGTTCCGCGCGGACGAGTGGCTGCTGTACGACCAGGAGTCGCCCTCGGCGGCCGCGGGCCGCGGTCTGGGCCAGGCCCGCATCTGGACCCAGGACGGCCGGCTGGCCGTGACCGTCATCCAGGAGGGCGTCGTACGCGTCCCGCGCACGAGCCCGGCCTGATCGGCGGCCCTCAGTCCCACCAGAAACCCCAGTGGTTGCTGCCGGTGACCGCCTCGTCCGCGTAGGCGCGGATGCTGCCGGAGCCCTGCCAGATGTTGTCGGGCGCGAAGGCGAAGTGCTCCGCCGCGACGGGGAGCGCCCGCGTGACCGTACGCGGCGGGGCCGCCACGGACACGTGGAGTTCGTCGAAGCCGAGGGCGACGACCCGGGCGCCGAAGCGGTCCTCCCAGGAGCGCAGCACCGTGCTGATGAGGGCGGTGTCGTTCTCGTGGTTGGTCGGCCCGCACCAGCCCATCGCGGTGGGGACGTCGGCCCCGCGGCCCGCGGGGACCAGGGCGAGCCGCGGGCTCGGCAGGGCGCCGCTCGCCATCAGCTCGTCCGCGAGCGCGCAGGCGGCGGCCTCCGGGTCCGCGCCGCCATCGGGACCCGCCTCCGCGAGCCCCGGCCAGTCGCGGCCGAAGGGCGCGATGAGCTCCTCGCCCTCGGCTCCCTCCTGCGGATCGGGCACCACCGCGGCCCAGTACTCGCGCAGCACCGGCTCGACGTGGTGGTCGTCGGGGTCGGACATCCGCTCCGGCGCGAACTCCCGCTCCTGCCACCACCGTTCGAGCCCGCGGCGATCCTGGAGCAGCACGGCCTGCAGCCCGGCGGCCGCGAACGCGGGGCTCCGGTACGCGGCGAACGCACCGACCCCCACGGCCTCGTCGGACACCCAGGCCAACGGCTCGGCCGCCTTCCCCCACCGCCGCCGCCCCGGCGCGCCGATGACCGCACCCGGCGGCAACTCAAGCCCCAGGGAGCGGCCTTGGGGATCGTCGGCCAGTACGGACAGCGGGTTGTACGTCTTCGCGGACTTCGACATACAGCGACCGTAGCCAGCACCACTGACAACGGCCCGGCCGGGCAGCCGGGCGGCGGGGCTGACGGATCCGACCGCGCTACGCGTCCGTCAGGCCCGCCGCGTCCAGGAGGTACGCCACCATCGGGTCGTAGTAGCGGGGGTCACGGACGTGGTCGTCCAGGGGGACCGCCACCTGGAGGGTGCCCTCGGCCTCGCCGAGGAAGAGCGCCGGGTCGTTGCAGTCGGCGTAGCCGACCGCGTCCAGGCCGCGCTGGGCCGCGCAGCCCGCCCAGCCGTGGTCGGCGACGACCAGGTCCGGCTGCGGGCGGTTCCCGGCCGCCAGGGCGTCCAGGATCGCGGCCATCGGCTCCGGCGAGTGGGTGTGCCACAGGGTCGCGCCCCGCTCCAGGACCGCGACGTCGGCGAACTGCCACACCGAGCCCTCGTCCGCCACCAGGCCCGGGGGGATCACCACGATCTCGCAGCCCGCGGCGCGCAGGGCCGCCGCCGTGGCCCGGTGGACGTCCAGCAGGCCGCCCGGGTGCCCGGTGGCGAACAGCACGCCCTGCCGGTCCAGCGCGGCCTTGCGCAGTCGCGCCGCCAGCCGGTCCAGGCCGGCCACGGTCAGCTCCGGGTCGATGGTGTCCTGGCCGTACCGGAACGCCGGGTCGTCCACGACCCCGCACCGCTCCGCCATCACCGCGAGCACGTCCTGCTCGTCCGTCCAGCGGTCGCCCAGCTCCAGGCCGAGCCAGTAGTGCCGGTCGCCGTTGGCGAGCTTGCGGTAGTGGCTGAGGTTGTTCTCGCGCGGAGTCGCGACCTGCCCCGCGATCCGGGTACGGACCAGGTGGTCGATGAGTTCGGCACGGCTCGGCGTCTCTATCGGCTTCGGCATACGGGCCATTCTGCCGCCGCCGGGCCGGAGGCGGCGCGTCCATTCCGGTCGGCGGACGCCCCGGGTCATGCCGACAGCGCCCCGAACGCGCCGTGCGCGAGGCGCCTCAGCAGCGATTCCGTCGCCTCGCGCCCCAGGGCCGCCAGGTGCGGGGTGGAGTTGAGCAGACCGAAGACCGCGTGCACGGAGACCCGTACCTCCGCCTCGACGACCTCCGGGTGCAGTTCCCGTACGACCTCCACCCACAGCTCCACGTACTGGCGCTGCAGCTGCCGTACGAGCTTGCGGTCGGCGTCCCGGAGCCGGTCGAGCTCCCGGTCGTGCAGGGTGATCAGCGCCCGGTCGTCGAGCGCGAAGTCGATGTGGCCGTCGATGAGGGAGGACAGCACCCGGGCCGGTTCGCCCGCCGCCTGCGCCACCCGGTGGCGGCCGCCGGTCAGCAGTCGTTCGCTGATGCCGACGAGCAGTTCGGCGAGCATGGCGTCCTTGCCCGCGAAGTGCCGGTACAGGCCGGGGCCGCTGATGCCCACCGCGGCTCCTATCTCGTCGACGCCGACGCCGTGGAATCCGCGCGCGGCGAAGAGACGAGCGGCCTCGTTGAGGATCTGCTCGCGACGGGTGGGGGCGGCCGCTCTGGTGCTCATGGGAAACCATTCTAGACAGGGCCGTTAGCGGTCGTTAACCTAAGCCCCACACACGTTAACGCTCACTAACAGCGTGCACCGAGCAAGTGGAACGAGCAAGGGAGCTCGACCGATGCAGCAGGCACCAGTGCTGACGAGCGCCGCGGACCCGGCGTCCGAGGCCTGGCGGACCAACGAGGCCGCCCACCGCGAGCTGACCGAGGGCCTGCGCGCCCGGCTCGACGCGGCCCGGCTCGGTGGCGGCGAGAAGGCCCGCGCCCGCCACACCGCCCGCGGGAAGCTCCTCCCCCGCGACCGCGTGGACACCCTCCTCGACCCCGGATCGCCCTTCCTGGAGCTGGCCCCGCTGGCCGCCGAGGGCATGTACGGGGGTGCGGCGCCCGCCGCCGGGGTCATCGCGGGCATCGGCCGGGTCAGCGGCCGCGAGTGCGTGATCGTCGCGAACGACGCCACCGTCAAGGGCGGCACGTACTACCCGATGACCGTCAAGAAGCACCTCCGCGCCCAGGAGGTGGCCCTGGAGAACCGTCTCCCCTGCCTCTACCTGGTCGACTCGGGCGGCGCCTTCCTCCCCATGCAGGACGAGGTCTTCCCCGACCGGGAGCACTTCGGCCGCATCTTCTACAACCAGGCCCGCATGTCGGGGGCCGGCATCCCGCAGATCGCCGCCGTCCTCGGCTCCTGCACGGCGGGCGGGGCGTACGTACCGGCCATGAGCGACGAGGCCGTCATCGTCCGCAACCAGGGCACGATCTTCCTCGGCGGCCCGCCGCTGGTGAAGGCCGCCACCGGCGAGGTGGTCACGGCCGAGGAGCTCGGCGGCGGCGAGGTCCACTCCCGGGTCTCCGGCGTGACCGACCACCTCGCGGAGGACGACGCGCACGCGCTGCGGATCGTACGGAACATCGTGGCGACCCTGCCCGAGCGCGGGGCCCTGCCCTGGTCGGTCGAGGCGCCGGAAGAGCCCAAGGTGGACCCGTACGGGCTGTACGGCGCGGTCCCCGTCGACTCGCGCACCCCGTACGACGCCCGCGAGATCATCGCCCGGATCGTGGACGGCTCCCGCTTCCAGGAGTTCAAGTCCGAGTTCGGCCAGACGCTGGTCACCGGCTTCGCCCGGATCCACGGTCACCCGGTCGGGATCATCGCCAACAACGGCATCCTGTTCGCCGAGTCCGCCCAGAAGGGCGCGCACTTCATCGAGCTGTGCGACCAGCGCGGCATCCCGCTGCTCTTCCTCCAGAACATCTCGGGCTTCATGGTCGGCAAGGACTACGAGGCGGGCGGCATCGCCAAGCACGGCGCCAAGATGGTGACGGCGGTGGCCTGCACCCGGGTGCCGAAGCTGACGGTGGTGGTCGGCGGCTCGTACGGCGCCGGCAACTACTCGATGTGCGGCCGGGCGTACTCGCCCCGGTTCCTGTGGATGTGGCCCAACGCCAAGATCTCCGTGATGGGCGGGGAGCAGGCGGCCTCGGTGCTCGCCACGGTCAAGCGCGACCAGATCGAGGGCGCGGGCCAGGAGTGGCCCGCCGAGGACGAGGAGGCCTTCAAGGCCCCGGTCCGCGCGCAGTACGAGGAGCAGGGCAACGCCTACTACGCCACCGCGCGGCTGTGGGACGACGGCGTCATCGACCCGATGGAAACCCGGCAGGTGCTGGGACTGGCCCTGACCGCGTGCGCGAACGCCCCCCTGGGCGACTCGGGCTTCGGCATCTTCCGTATGTGACGTGAGGACCTCACTGATGTTCAGCACTGTTCTGGTGGCGAACCGGGGCGAGATCGCGGTCCGGGTCATCCGCACCCTGCGGCAGCTCGGCATCCGCTCCGTGGCCGTCTTCAGCGACGCCGACGCGGACGCCCGCCATGTCCGGGAGGCCGACACGGCCGTCCGGATCGGCCCGGCCGCGGCCGCCGAGAGCTACCTGTCGGTGGAGCGGCTGCTGGATGCCGCCCGGCGCACCGGCGCCGAGGCCGTCCACCCCGGCTACGGCTTCCTCGCCGAGAACGCGGCCTTCGCGCAGGCCTGCGCCGACGCCGGACTCGCCTTCATCGGGCCCCCGGCCTCCGCCATCTCCCTGATGGGCGACAAGATCCGCGCCAAGGAGACCGTGAAGGCCGCGGGCGTGCCCGTGGTGCCGGGCTCCTCCGGCAGCGGCCTGACCGACGCCGAACTGGTCGCCGCCGCGGCCCAGATCGGCATGCCGGTGCTGCTCAAGCCCTCGGCGGGCGGCGGCGGCAAGGGCATGCGGCTGGTGCGCGACGAGGCGGTGCTGGCCGAGGAGATCGCGGCGGCCCGCCGCGAGGCGCGGTCCTCCTTCGGCGACGACACGCTGCTGGTCGAGCGGTGGGTGGACCGGCCGCGGCACATCGAGATCCAGGTCCTCGCGGACGCCCACGGGAACGTGGTGCACCTCGGCGAGCGCGAGTGCTCGCTGCAGCGCCGCCACCAGAAGGTCATCGAGGAGGCGCCGTCGGTCCTGCTCGACGAGAAGACCCGTGCGGCGATGGGCGCGGCGGCGGTCGACGCGGCCCGCTCCTGCGGGTACGTCGGCGCGGGCACGGTGGAGTTCATCGTGCCGGGCGGCGACCCCTCCGCCTACTACTTCATGGAGATGAACACCCGCCTCCAGGTCGAGCACCCGGTGACGGAGCTGATCACCGGGCTGGACCTGGTGGAGCAGCAGCTGCGCGTGGCGGCGGGCGCTCCCCTCGACTTCGGCCAGTCCGAGGTGACGCTGACCGGGCACGCCATCGAGGCCCGCGTCTGCGCGGAGGACCCGGCGCGCGGGTTCCTGCCGTCCGGCGGCACCGTCCGGGCCCTGTCCGAGCCGTCGGGCGGTGCGGTGCGTACGGACTCCGGGCTGACGGCGGGCGTGCCGGTGGGCTCGACGTACGACCCGATGCTGTCCAAGGTCATCGCGTACGGGCCCGACCGCGCCAGTGCGCTGCGCTTGCTGCGGGGGGCTCTGGCGGACACCGTGATCCTGGGTGTCCAGACGAACGCGGGTTTCCTGCGCAGGCTCCTGGCCCACCCGGACGTGGTCTCCGGCGACCTGGACACGGGCCTGGTGGAACGGGACCTCGCCGAGCTCCTGCCGGAGGGGGTCCCGGACGAGGTGTACGCCACTGCAGCCCTGCTGGCGCAGGGTCCCCGGGCTCTGCCCGGACCCGCTCCTCAAACGCCGGAGGGGCTGGGTTGGTGGGCCGACCCCTTCGACGCCGCCAACGGCTGGCGTCTGGGCGGCACGCCCGCCTGGACGGTCCACCACTTCCGCCTTCCCGGCCAGGATCCGGTGCAGGTTCGTACTCGCCCCCTGGGAACGGACTCCGAGCTCCTCATCTCGGACTCGTCCGGGCCAAATCCAGCCCCGCCGGCGTTTGAGGCGCGGGGGTCCGGGGGCAGCGCCCCCGGCGCACCGGCCCGCGGCCGGATCCTCACCCGCACCCCCGACACCGTCACGGTCGAACTCGACGGCGTCACGCACCGGTTCAGCCACGCCACCTCCCCGGAGGGGACCTGGCTCGGCCGCGACGGCGACAGCTGGCACGTCCAGACGTACGACCCCGTCGTGGCGAACCTCAGCGGGGCCGGACGCGGAGGCGCGGACACCCTCGCCGCCCCCATGCCCGGCACCGTCACCGTGGTCAAGGTGGCCGTCGGCGACAGGGTCACGGCCGGGCAGAGCCTCCTCGTGGTCGAGGCCATGAAGATGGAGCACGTCATCTCCGCCCCGCACGCCGGCACCGTCACCGAGCTGGACGTGACCCCCGGCACCACGGTCGCCATGGACCAGATCCTGGCCGTCGTCACCCCCGACGAGGACGAGGAGGGGGCCGCGTGAACAGGCTGCCCATGAACGTCCCGGCCCCCGGCCTCCCGGCCCGGGTCCGCATCCACGAGGTCGGCGCCCGCGACGGCCTGCAGAACGAGAAGGGCGCGGTCCCCACCGCCGTCAAGGCGGAGTTCATCCACCGCCTCGCCGCCGCCGGACTGACCACCATCGAGGCCACCAGCTTCGTACACCCCAAGTGGGTGCCCCAACTGGCGGATGCCGAGGAGCTGTTCCCGCAGCTTTCCGACGTCGCGGCGGATCTGCCCGTCCTCGTGCCCAACGAGCGCGGACTCGACCGCGCGCTCGCCCTCGGGGCCCGGCGCATCGCGGTCTTCGGCTCGGCCACAGAGACCTTCGCCGCCCGCAACCTCAACCGGACCGTCGCCGAGTCCCTCGCCATGTTCGAGCCCGTCGTGGCCCGCGCCAAGGAGGGCGGGGCGCACGTCCGCGGCTATCTCTCCATGTGCTTCGGCGACCCCTGGGAGGGCCCGGTCCCGGTCCACCAGGTGGTCTCCGTCGCCAAGGCCCTGCTGGACCTCGGCTGTGACGAGCTGAGCCTCGGCGACACGATCGGCGTGGCCACCCCCGGTCATGTGCAGGCCCTGCTCGCCGCGCTGAACGAGGCCGGTGTCACGACCGACCGGATCGGCGTGCACTTCCACGACACCTACGGCCAGGCCCTGTCCAACACCCTCGCCGCACTCCAGCACGGCGTGACCACCGTCGACGCCTCCGCAGGCGGCCTCGGCGGGTGCCCGTACGCGAAGAGCGCCACCGGCAACCTCGCGACCGAGGACCTGGTGTGGATGCTCGACGGCCTCGGCATCGAAACCGGGGTCGATCTGGCCGCCCTCACCGCCACGAGCGTGTGGATGGCCGAACAGCTGGGACGCCCCAGCCCCTCCCGTACCGTCCGCGCCCTCTCCCACAAGGAGTAGTCACACCATGTCCCTCGACCACCGGCTCACCCCTGAGCACGAGGAACTCCGCCGCACCGTGGAGGCGTTCGCGCACGACGTCGTCGCCCCGAAGATCGGCGACCTGTACGAGCGGCACGAGTTCCCGTACGAGATCGTCGCCGAGATGGGCCGCATGGGCCTGTTCGGCCTGCCCTTCCCGGAGGAGTACGGCGGCATGGGCGGGGACTACCTCGCCCTCGGCATCGCCCTGGAGGAGCTGGCCCGGGTCGACTCCTCGGTCGCCATCACCCTGGAGGCCGGGGTCTCCCTCGGCGCCATGCCGATCCACCTCTTCGGCACCGAGGAGCAGAAGCGCGAGTGGCTGCCGAGAATGTGCTCCGGCGAGATCCTGGGCGCCTTCGGCCTGACCGAGCCGGGTGCGGGCTCCGACGCGGGCGGCACCCGCACCACCGCCGTCCGTGAGGGCGACGAGTGGGTCATCAACGGCTCGAAGTGCTTCATCACCAACTCGGGTACGGACATCACCGGCCTGGTCACGGTCACCGCCGTGACGGGCCGCAAGGCGGACGGCCGCCCGGAGATCTCCTCGATCATCGTCCCGTCCGGCACCCCGGGCTTCACGGTGGCCGCCCCGTACTCCAAGGTGGGCTGGAACTCCTCGGACACCCGTGAGCTGTCCTTCGACGGCGTACGGGTCCCGCTGGCCAACCTGGTGGGCCAGGAGGGCCGCGGCTACGCGCAGTTCCTGCGGATCCTCGACGAGGGCCGGATCGCCATCTCCGCGCTCGCGACCGGGCTCGCGCAGGGCTGTGTGGACGAGTCGGTGAAGTACGCCAGGGAGCGGCACGCCTTCGGCAAGGCGATCGGCGACAACCAGGCCATCCAGTTCAAGCTGGCCGACATGGAAATGCGCGCGCACATGGCCCGCATCGGCTGGCGCGACGCGGCCTCCCGGCTGGTGGCCGGTGAGCCGTTCAAGAAGGAGGCGGCGATCGCGAAGCTGTACTCCTCGACGGTGGCCGTCGACAACGCGCGCGAGGCGACCCAGATCCACGGCGGCTACGGGTTCATGAACGAGTACCCGGTGGCCCGTATGTGGCGGGACTCCAAGATCCTGGAGATCGGCGAGGGCACGAGCGAGGTCCAGCGCATGCTGATCGCGCGTGAACTGGGCTTCGCGGGCTGAGACACCGCGTGACGGTGTCCGGCGCGGGCCCTGGGCCCGTGCCGGACATCCGCTTGTCAGCGAGCGGTCACGCCACCGGAGCGCTGGGTGCTCGCCAGCCGGTCCGCGCTGCTGCGCCGGGTCGGGGCCAGGACGTCCACGGTGACTCCGGCACCGGCGCCGGGCGTCTCGTCCCAGGCCCGGAGCTTGACCGCGACCTTCTTGATCCGCTCGTCGTCCGGTCCGCCGTCGATGTAGAACAGCGATTCGTCGACGTGCTTGTCGTCGCCACCCCAGCGCACGACTCCCTCGCAGTCGGCGAGGATGTCCCGCAGCACCAGCTCCTGGTAGGCGAAGAGCCCTCCCTTGGCGGCGGCGCCCGGGCGTACGCGCACCGCGGTGCCGGACGCGAGGTTGGATTCGGGGCCGTCCTTGCGGAGCCCCTCGATCGCACGCCAGCCGGCCAGGTCGACCGCGCTGAGCTGCTCGACCTCGTAGTGGAAGCGGCGGACCACGTGGAGGAGCAGGGCCTCCACGTCACCGATCCGGACGTCGACCTTGAGCCCGGTGCCGGCGACCGGACGGGTCCACACGGTCGAGACGTTGTTCGCCTCCTTCTCGATCGTCCACCCGTTCGCGGACGTCGGGAGCTTCTTCGGCTGCTCCTCCCCGTTCTTCGGCGCGGCAAAGGCCGTGCCCGGAAGCAGGGAGCCCATCGCGGCAACGGCACCGATCACCGCGGCGCTCTTGACCACGGACCGGCGGCTCATCGCGTTCTGCATGCTGTTCATCTCTTCCTCGTTCTCACAGAAGGATCATGAGCGCGAACGAGGGGACCAGGGTCACCAGGGCGCACACCGGCCAGTAGACCCGAGCCGCCGCCGTGTTCCCTCGCCGTACGAAGTGGTTGGCGAGCCACCACAGCAGCACGAACAGGGTCACGATCGGCGCCGCGATCACCAGCCAGAGCAGCATGCCGTCGTTCTCCGTGGGATCCCGGAGGGTCCAGCCGAGGTCGGCGAGCGGCCCGTTGACGGCGATGTACCAAAGGAGCCAGACCGGCACCACACCGGGCACTCCCATCAGCAGGTTCACTCCTGCGGCTATCCACCATTGCCTTCGCATGCGCCCAGTATTCACGCTCATGATCGGGGTCACTTGGTGCGGGAAAGCCGGTTGTAGTTCTCGAGCACGTTGTACAGGCCCATCAGCTGCTTACCGTATTCACGCGCGTTCGGGTCGGTGATGGGACCGTTGTACCGGCCGAGCAGGTCCTGGGTGTGCGCGGCGCTGGTGGTCAGGCTCGGGCGGGCGATGCCGAGCTGGTGCGCGTTGTAGACCGTCAGGTAGGCGGCAGAACGGATGTTGTACGTCGTGTCCGTGTTCAGGCTGGTCCAGACCGACTTCATGTCGCTCTTCGTCAGCGGCGTTCCGTTGATGATGCCCTGCTGCATGCAGTAGTTGCGCGCCTCGATGGCCACCCACGCGAAGATCTGCCCCCAGCCCGTGCTGGAGTCATCCTTCAGACCGTTGCGGACCGCCGTGTCGGACACCACGTCCAGGGGGTTCAGCTTGCGCAGCTCCCACATGACCGGGGCCTGGATCAGAGCCTTGCGCAGCCGGAGCTGCCGGGCCAGGGAGGTGAAGAGCCAGTCCGCGCTCAGCATGAGGTCGAAGGCCTTCGTGGTGGAGATGCCGCCGGTCGTGGCCCAGTCCTTGTCCCAGCCGTCACCGCCCGTCTCCGGCACGCCGATCATCGTCAGGTACTGCTTGACATCGGTGAGCATCGAATCGCGGTAGGCGGTCTTGTCCAGGTCGACGTCCAGGCCGTCCGAGGAGGCTCCGGCGTTGAAGTCGGCCTGACCGAGGTCACGGCCCGAGGCGATGTTGTTGTCGATGTTGATCGCGCCGGCGCCCGAGCCCACGGTGATCGTGGCGATCTGGTCGAAGGCCCAGTTGGTCGGCATCGGGTAGCCGAGGTTCCCGGAGAATCCGCTCGACATGTCGGAGACGAAGCTGGTGGCCGCGAAGCCGGCGTCCGCGACGCGCTGGCACACGTTGCGCGGGCCGTAGACGCCCACGCCGTAGCCGGAGTTCTCGCCGATGGTCCGCATCACCCCGCGGAAGTGCGGAATGATGTATTCGCTGATCTCGCCGTCCATCGCGTCGTAGTCGACCGCGAAGTAGATGATCGTGCCGGGCTTGAAGCCGTGGTACTGGGCCCATTCGATGGCCCGGAAGGCGTCGCCCGTGCCCTGGTTGTAGCTGAAGTAGTCGGCGGACCGGCTCCACGTCTGGAAGATCGGGAAGCAGCGCAGCCCGTTCGCCTTGATCGTGGCGAGCTCGCCGGGCTGGATCGCCTTCTCCGGCAGGGACGTGGTGGACGGGTTGTAGAGGTACCGGCCGACGTACTTGTAGCCGGCGGCCTTCAGCGCCTCGGCGCGGGCCTGCGTGACCATCGTGACACCGTCGCACGCGGTGCCCTTGCGGGACTGGTCGCCGTAGGAGACGAGCAGCGAGGCCCACGTCTGGAAGTCGCCGGACCCGGTGACCGGCAGCTTCATGAACGACTGGAAGCTCTCCACGCCGGCCTTGACCGTGCCGGTGAAGTCCCCGAAGGGAACGGACCGCTTGTTGAGGATCATCGCCGCGGTGAACAGCTGCGCCCACGTGCCGGTGGTCCCGACCGAGACCGTGTGGGACTTCAGGCCGGCCTGGGTGCCCGGTCCGAAGGCGCCGTTCGCGGTGCCGTCGGCCATGCCGATCTCGTACTGGACGGCGAACAGCATCGACTTGGCGACGTCACGGGAGTGGTGGCCGTCGCAGGGGATGGCGTAGAAGTCCTTGCGCAGGATGTACCGGCCGTTCAGCCACTGCTGGATGGTGCGGACGACGTCCGAGCCACCGTTGACGGTGACGTAGGCGTCCATGTTGAACAGGCCCTTGGCGACCTTCGGCCACAGGGAGCTGCCCGGGTACGCAGTGCTCAGGCCCATGTTCTGGATCAGCTTCGCGACGGCGGCCTGGACGCGGGAGTTGTACTTGCCGTCGATCTCACCACCGTCGTAGCCCTTGCAGTACAGGGCGGACTGGATGACGCGGCAGAAGTTCGCCGAGGGGACGGTCGTCTCGTCCAGCTTGCCGTACTTCGACGCGATCGTGGAGAGCGTCGTCGGCCCGAAGGAGTCCGAGAGGGAGCTGACGCCCATCTCGTACTGGAGCGCCCGGGTCAGCGCGTACATCGTGGTCCAGCTGGTGACGCCGTTCTCGTCCAGCTTGGATATGCCGAGCGTCGCACCGTTCCCGTAGGTCGTGTTCACGAATCGTTGGGCGAGACGAACCATCTCGTCGGCCATGAGCTGTCTCCTGACATTCGAAGGTGTACGGACAAAAACGGGAGGGTCCTGCGGTGCGCGCGGGCGGGCCACCCGGTAGGGGCTAGCGGCGCAGGGCTTCGACCGGTTGGATACGGCTGGCCCGCCAGGCCGGGTACACGCCCGCGACCAGGCCGGTGACCAGACCGATGACGGGTGCGAGGGCTGCGGTGGCGGGGTGGATGACGGGGGTCCAGTCCCGGGCCACGGCGACAGCGACGACGGTCAGGGTTCCCAGCGAGGTCCCGACGAGGCCGCCGAGCGCGCCCAGCGCACCCGACTCCGCGAGGAACTGGGCGGTGATGTGGCGGCCGCGGGCGCCCAGGGCCCGGCGCAGGCCGATCTCACCCGTGCGTTCCATCACGGCCACCAGCGTCGTGTTGGCGATGCCGACCGTCCCGATCAGCAGACAGATGGAGGCGAGCAACAGGAACAGCTGGTCCAGATCACCCGTGACCTTGGTCCTCAAGGCCTTCGGGTCGATCGGCGGGACGGCCTTGAAGTAATCGGCGTGCGCGGGGTCGAGGGCCGTCGCCACCTCACCGGCCACCTGGGCGGCTGCCCCGACCTGCGTCTCGATGAGCATCATCGCGCCGCCTTGCGGCGGACCCCATACCTGCTGGGCCGTGCTGCGCGGAACGACGACCGACAGCAGGAGGTCCGCCTTGCGCTCCACGTCCGAGGCGATGCCGACGACGGTGAACGGTTCGTCGCCGATGAAGACGACGGGCTGCGTCTCGAGGGTGGTGATGCCCAGGTCCGCCGCGACGCCCGCGCCGACCACCGCCACCCGCTGGTCGGTGGTGTCGTGCCAGGAGTCGTAGAGGCGGCCTTCCGCCAGCTCGGGCCCGGCCGCGCGCAGTACCCCGGAGGAGGCCGCGACCACTTGGATCCGGCGTCCTCCCGGCGTGGTGCCGACGGGTGAGGACCGCACCATGTCCTTCTCGGCCAGCCGTACGGGCCAGTACACGCCGCCGTTCTCCACACCGTTGAGGCTGCCGACGCGGGCGTCGGCGTCCTCGGGAAAGGCGAGGTCCACGAACTCGTTCTTCTGCCGCGCGACGTCCTCGACCGTCACCTCCGTGGCGCTGAGCGCGTTGAAGCGGTCGTCGATCTGCGAGGAGGCGGTCGCGGTCAGTCCGAGGATGGCCACGAAGGTGCCGACACCGAGGACGGTGCCGACGGAGGTCAGGGCAGAACGGACGGGGCGCTGCAGCGTTCCGGCCAGGGCTTCGGAGAGCAGGTCCCTGCGGCGCATGCGGGAGGGCACGACATGGCGCTTCGCCCGGCGGACCTTCACACGGGACAGGGCTCGGATCCGCTTCATGCCGCCCCGCCTTCCGTCAGGACGCCGTCGCGGATCGCCACCGCGCGGCCGCCGCGCGCCGCGACGGCCGGGTCGTGGGTGATCACGATGACGGTCATCCCCGAGCGGTTGAGTTCCTCCAGGAGGGCGAGGATCGCATCGGCGTTCGCGGTGTCGAGATTGCCCGTCGGCTCGTCGCACAGCAGCAGGGAGGGGCGGCCCACGAGGGCGCGCGCCACGGCGACGCGCTGGCGTTCCCCACCCGAGAGCGTGGTCGGCATCGCGTCCATCCGGTGCTCCAGCCCGACCCGGCGCAACGCCTCTTCGGCGCGCTCCTTCCGGGCTGCGGCGGGCACACCCTGGTAGAGCAGGGCCATGGCCACGTTCTCCCAGGCGCTGCGGTGCGGCAGGAGGTGGAAGGCCTGGAAGACGAAGCCGATGCGCCGGCCCCGCAGGGCCGTGCGGTCGGTGTCGTGGAGCGCTCCCGTGTCCAGTCCGTCGAGGAGGTAGGTGCCGGCCGTCGGCGAGTCCAGGAGTCCGACCACGTTCAGGAAGGTCGACTTCCCCGATCCCGAAGGACCGACGACCGTCAGGAACTCACCCTTGTGCACGACCAGGTCGACGTGGCCGAGCGCCTGCACCGGCGGGGGGCCGGGATAGGTGAGTGCGGCTCCCCGCAGCTCGACGACCGGCTGCTGCGTCGTCACCGCGACGCCCCCGGCCGCCGCGCGGAGGACAGGCCGGTGACGACCTTGTCCCCTTCGGCGAGCGATGCGCCGTCGAGGGGACGCACCTCGACGTAACCGTCGCCGGTGACCCCGGTGGTCACCTCGGCCCTGCGGCGCGCACCGTCCTTCCCCAGCACCTGAACGTAAGTACCGCCGTCGGTTCCCGCAGAGACCGCCGAAACCGGGACCACCAGGACCGGTCCTCCGGTCGAGCCCGCTTCGACGGTGAGCCGGACGCTCTGGCCGGCGAGCGAGGGGTCGAGCCCGGCCTCGGGCTTGACCACCATGAGGTAGCCCTGCGCCTGGCCCTGGCCCTCTGCCGGCCCGCGGTCCGCGGTGGTTCCCTCTCCGGCCGCGGCCGGGCGGGCGATGGCGTCCGCCACGGACGCCACCTGGGCCTGCCCCTTCACCCCGGAACTCTCGGAAAGGATCTGCACCGGCTGCCCCTTGCGGACCAGCCCCTTCTGATGGGGCTGCAGGTAGCCGTTGACCACGAGGGCACCGGCGGACACCGTCATGGCCTTTCCGGACGGCTCCGCTCCCACGCGCGCGAGGAGCGCGTCCACCCGGGCGGGGAAGCCGCCGAGGAAGACGACTTCCGAGACGGGCACCATGGGGCCCGCCACGGCCTGGAGGTCGGTCAGGGCCTTGCGCGCGTCGTCGAGATCGGTCTGGGCCCGCTTGATCTCCTTGCCCAGGTCCTTGCCCAGGTCCTTGCCCAGGTCCTTGCCCAGGTCCTTGGCATCCGTCCCCGGGGCCCCGGAGGGCTGCGCACCGCCGGGCGCCGGGCGGGCCTGCCCGCCGTCGCGGACATCCTGGAGGCGGCGCTCGGCCTCGGTGACGGCCTTCGTCGCGTCCCGCACGGCCGACGCAGCGTCCTGCTGTGCCTCGGTCGGTTCGTACCCGATGCTTTCGTAGTAGGCCGACAGGGCGGCCTTCGTGCCGGCTCCGAAGCTGCCGGACCGGTCGCCGCCCGTCGCATGCCCCAACTCGGACAGCGCGCTCTGCAGTTGGGCGACGTCCTGGCCGTTCATACCCGGCTTGATGTCCCGATAGGCCGGGAGCGCGCCCTTGAGGGCGAACACCGGGCGCCCGGACACCTCAAGGAGCACGGCGCCGTGCTTGACGGCGTCCCCGGCCGCGAGCGGCGTCCTGGTGACGACGGACACTCCGGCCGAGGCTCCCTTGCCCGAGGCCTTCACGTCCACCGACTGCTCGGCCGTGACCGTGCCCCGGAGGGTCACCGAGTCCTTGAGCACCCGGCGTTCGACCGGAGCGGTGAGCAGACTCGGCGGCGGGGCCGCCGAGTCTGCCGCTGCCTGGGCGGGGGACTTGACCAGCTGAGCCGCCGCCGTTCCTACTCCTGAAAGCAGGATCGCGCCGAAGACGATGCCCGCGACCCAACGCCGACGATTCGTCAGTCCCCTGTCCCGACAGCTGTCCGCCACTACCTACGCCTCTCTCTCAACACGACAACAGAACGTGCGTCAGCTCCACTTGAAGGAAGCGTTCTGGTTGTAGGTGTTGGACAGGTTGCGGCTGACCGGGGTGGGAACGCCCGGCTGCAGGCTGTCGTAGGCGCCCTGCCACCAGCTGTTGTAGTAGACGACACCACCGAAGGAGGTGTGGCTGTTCGTGATGGAGGCGGCGTTGTTCTTGATGCCCTCGCCCGAACCCTTGCCCGTGCCGTCGCAGAACGTCAGCGGGTAGTTGGTGGGGTCCTCGAACGCGAAGACCTGCGAGGCGGCGAGGTTACCGTGCGCGTAACCGAGCTTGCGGTAAGCGCCCCCCTGGTTCGAGTTGAAGCGGAACGTGAACTTGAACTCGGTCCCCGAACAGGCCGACTGAGACAGGTAGTTCTTGTTCTCGCTCACGTCGACGGCGCTGGCGGTCCCCGGAGCGGTGACGACTGCGACGAGGGCGGCCGCGGCCACCGCGCCTGCGGTCATGGACTTCTTCACCATGGTTTTCTTCCTTCTTTCGGGCAGGATGAACAGCCCTCACGGCAGCACTGGGAAAGAGGGCGGCCGTGACGGCACTGAGAAAAATCGGGAGTCGGGCGACTCCGGGGGGTGAGGGCTTCAGCTCTTTTCGCCGAGCACCTTGGAGGCGTTCTTCACGGAGAGGGCGATGTCCGACTTCACCTTGTCGAGACGCTCGGAGTTCTTCTCGATCAGGGACTTCTGAATGCCGACCTCGGCTGCGTACCAGACCTCGGCCACCTGCGACTTCGCACGGCACCCGAGATCCGCCGTGGCGGTCGAGATCTCGGCATCCGTGGCCTTCTCGGAGGCGAACCGCTGGTCGTCCACCGCGTCCATGGGCTTCTCGTAGTGGAAGCCCTTCTCCGTCATGCACGCCGCCCAGTCGGCGAAGGCCTGCTTGACCTTGGGATCCTGCTGGGCCTTGATGTACGCCTCGTTGCCGAGTTCCGTCGCGAGCATGGACTGCCCCGCGTCGGAGCCGGTGATCGCGCGGGCCACCTCGCCGGCGCAGCCCCCGGGCGGAAGGTCGGCCGCAGCGGACGCAGCCGCGCCCTGACCGGTCATCACCGCTTCCTCGTCCGCGGAGAGGACCGTGCCGTCGACCGCCGCACGCTCCTGCTCACGGATGGCGGCGAGGTCGACCGGCGGCTTGTAGCCGTACCGCGAGGCGGTCGCCTCGTCGTGGATCCCGTAACGCAGGTCGGTCATCGACTTCGGCCCGAACTTCGGCATCGGCGGAGCGGGCTTGTACGAAAAGCCGTACCGGGCCATGCACTTGACCAGGAGGGCTTCCCTGGCATCGAAGACCAGCTGCTTCTGCTTCTCGTCCGGGAGATACGCCTGCACCGGCAGCGTCCAGGAATCCCTGGCGCCGATCGGGCGGTCATCCCCCTGGCCCCCAGTGGATTCACCACCGGCGCATGCCGAAGCCGCGCCCAGAACGATCAAAGAAAAGACGCCGACGGACATCCGCCGCACGCGAAAACGCACGAAACTCCCCCTACGAAACGCACAAAATGAAGGGGATTCGGTCAGGTCTCGCCACTTCAAGGCACCCCCCGGCGCCACATAAAGAGACATTAAAGAGCGAGAACGAGCCGCACAAGTTCGCGCCGAGTGAGACACCTCACCCGCCCGGGGCTGGATCACTGATGAGGTTAGGCTACCCTTCCTCTCGAACGGCCCAGTGGTCGCCCGGCACGCATGAAAGCGGACATCGACATGCCCAAGTCCCGAACCTCCTCCTTCACCCGTCGCGGCTTCGTCGCGGCCGGTGGCGCCCTCGGCCTCGTCGCGGTCCTCGCCGCGTGCGGTGGCTCCGACTCGGCGAAGGGTGACGGCGGCAAGGACAACGGCGCCGCGGCCTCCGGCTCCTGGACCTTCAAGGACGACCTCGGCAAGGACGTCACCACCAAGGCCAAGCCGAAGAACATCGTCGCCTTCACCGGCACCGCCGCCGCGCTGTACGACTACGGCATCCCGGTCAAGGGCGTGTTCGGCCCGACCACGACCGCCGACGGCAAGCCCGACGTCCAGGCCGGTTCGCTGGACGTCACCAAGGTCGAGATCCTCGGCAACGTCTACGACCAGTTCAACGTCGAGAAGTACGCCTCCCTCCAGCCCGACCTCCTCGTCACCAACACCTGGGACGGCTCGTACTGGTACGTCCCCGAGGCCTCCAAGGACAAGATCCTGAAGATCGCCCCGGCCGCCGCCATCTCCGTGGGCGGCGACACCTCGCTGCCCAAGGCCCTGGAGCGCACCGCCGACCTGGCCAAGTCCCTGGGCGCCGACCTGGGTGCCAAGAACGTCGTCGACTCCAAGGCGCGCTTCGAAGCCGCCACCACCAAGGTCCGCGAGGCCACCAAGGCGAACCCGGGTGTCAAGGTGCTCGCCGGCTCCGGCGCGGACGCCCTGTTCTACGCCTCCACCCCGAAGACCGCGGCCGACCTGAAGTACTTCGAGGAGCTCGGCGTCGAGTTCGTCATCCCGGAGAAGCTGGACGAGGCCGGCTTCTTCGAGAGCCTCAGCTGGGAGAACGCCGGCAAGTACAAGGCCGACGTCATCCTGCTCGACAACCGCACCGGCACCCTGCAGCCCGAGCAGCTGAAGGCCAAGCCGACCTGGGGCGAGCTGCCCGCGGTCAAGGCCGGCCAGGTCGTCCCGCGCGTGTCCGAGCCGATCTACTCCTACGACAAGTGCGCCCAGATCCTGGAGGACCTCGCCAAGGCCATCCAGGGCGCCAAGAAGGTCAGCTGACCACCTTTCACTCCGGCTGACTCCCAGGGGGACCTCTCCGCATGACCGCCACCGCATCCGGCGCCCCGGCCGTCGCACACTTCCGCTTCTTCGAGCTCGAAGTCGTCCGCACGTGCCGTGTCGGCCACTCGTTCCTGCGGGTCACGTTCGGCGGGGAGTCCCTCGCGGATTTCCGCTCGGGCGGCTTCGACCAGAGCCTGTCGCTCTTCCTGCCCGTCTCCGGCCAGGAGCACACGGTGCTCCCGTCCACGGACGAGGACACCTGGTTCGGCGCCTGGCGCGGGATGCCGGACGAGGAGCGGCCGGTGATGCGCTCCTACACGGTGCGCGAGCAGCGCCGTACGCCCGAGGGGGCGGACGAGGTCGATGTCGACTTCGTCCTGCACGGGGATTTCGGCCCGGCGTCACGCTGGGCGGGGCAAGCGGTGGCCGGCCGCCGGATCATGGCGATCGGACCGGCCGTCGCGGAGAACAAGTCCGTGCGCTTCCGGCCGCCGGCCGGCACGGACGCGATCTGGATGTACGCGGACGAGACCGCACTGCCGGCCGCGGCCGCGATCCTGGACCGGCTGCCCTCCGGGACCCGGGTCAGGGCCTGGTTCGAGGTCCCGCACGAGGACGACCGGCTCGACCTCGCGACGCTCGCCGACGCGGACATCACCTGGATCGTGCGCGAAGGCCACGGCCGGGAGCGGACGGAGCAGGTGCTGAGCGCGCTGCGCGCGGCCGAACCCGCCGCAGCCGTAGCCCCGTACGCCTGGCTGGCGGGCGAGGCCGGCACGATCCGCTCGGTGCGCCGCCACTTCGTGCAGGAACGATTCGTCGATCGCCGTGCCGTGCGTTTCACCGGCTACTGGCGGCTCGGCGCGAGCGAGGAGGAGCTCCTCGCCGAGGCGTACGCGGGCAAGGCTCCGAGCGAGGACCCGACGTCCGAGCTGTAGTCAGCCCCCTTACCTCCTAGAGCAGTTGCGACGGGCCCCGGCTTTTTCAGCCGGGGCCCGTCTATATTTGGCGAAATAGTAAGGTTAGGCTAACCTAATCGACGCACGCCAGACCCCACTCCCTCTCCCCCCTGCCCGGAGGAAAGTTGATGCGCTCGCATCTGCTGAACGAGACGACCGCGGACCTCTACCGGCGCTCCGTCACCGAGGGCGTCGAACGCGTCGCCGCCAAACTCGCGACGACGCAGCGACCCCACACCGGTATATCCGTCGACGAACTCGCCCCGGTGATCAACGGGATCGACCTGGACAAACCGCTCGCAGACGCGGCCGCCGTCCTGGACGAGCTCGAGGACGTGTACCTGCGCGACGCGGTGTACTTCCACCACCCGCGCTACCTGGGCCACCTCAACTGCCCGGTCGTCATCCCCGCCGTGCTCGGCGAGGCGATCCTCTCGGCCGTCAACTCCTCGCTCGACACCTGGGACCAGTCCATCGGCGGCACGCTCATCGAGCGCCGCCTCATCGACTGGACCACCGAGCGCATCGGCCTCGGCCCCGGCGCGGACGGCGTCTTCACCTCCGGTGGCAGCCAGTCCAACTTCCACGCGCTGCTCCTCGCCCGTGACGAGGCCTGCCGCCTCGTCATGAAGAAGGCGCTCGACCAGGGCCGCGAGCTCACCAAGGCCGAACTGCTGCCGAAGCTGCGCATCTTCACCTCCGAGGCCAGCCACTTCAGCGTCCAGAAGTCGGCCGCCATGCTCGGCCTCGGCTACGAGGCCGTCATCTCCGTCCCGGTCGACCGCAACCGCCGGATGGACACCGCGGTGCTCGCCCTGGAGCTGGAGGAGTGCGCCACCGAGGGCCTCTTCCCGATGGCGGTCGTCGCCACCGCCGGCACCACCGACTTCGGGTCCATCGACCCGCTCCCCGAGATCGCCCGCCTGGCCGACGAGCACTCCGCGTGGATGCACGTGGACGCCGCCTACGGCTGCGGGCTGCTGGCCTCCCCGACCCGCCGCCACCTCCTCGACGGCATCGAGCGCGCCGACTCGGTCACGGTCGACTACCACAAGTCCTTCTTCCAGCCGGTCAGTTCCAGCGCCATGCTGGTGCGCGACCGCGACACCCTCAAGCACGCCACGTACCACGCGGACTACCTCAACCCGCGCCGCATGGCCGAGGAGCGCATCCCCAACCAGGTCGACAAGTCCATCCAGACCACGCGCCGGTTCGACGCGCTCAAGCTCTGGGTGACCCTGCGCGTCATGGGCGCCGACGGTGTCGGCTCGCTCTTCGACGAGGTCATCGACCTGGCCGCGGCCGGCTGGGACGTCATCGACGCCGACCCGCGCTTCGAGGTCGTCGTCAAGCCGCAGATCTCCACCCTGGTCTTCCGCTACGTCCCGCTGGGCGGCGAAGTCCGTGCCGACCTGGTCGACGAGGCCAACCTGCACGCCCGCAAGGCCCTGTTCGCCTCCGGTGAGGCCGTCGTCGCCGGCACCAAGGTGGACGGGAAGCAGTACCTGAAGTTCACCCTCCTCAACCCGCAGACCACCACGGCCGACATCGCGGCCGTTCTCGACCTTCTCGCCGCACATGCCGAGCAGTTCCTGGGAGAATCCCTTGCCCTCCACCGCTAAGACCCACGACTTCATCGGCATCGGCGTCGGTCCGTTCAATCTGGGACTCGCCTGCCTGACCGCCCCGCTCGACGAGATCGACGGCCTCTTCATCGAGTCGAAGCCGCACTTCGAGTGGCACGCCGGAATGTTCCTGGACGGCGCGCACCTGCAGACGCCGTTCATGTCGGACCTGGTCACGCTCGCCGACCCGACCTCGCCCTTCTCCTTCCTGAACTACCTGAAGGACAAGGACCGGCTGTACTCCTTCTACATCCGGGAGAACTTCTACCCGCTGCGGGCCGAGTACAACGACTACTGCCGCTGGGCCGCCGACCGCCTCGACAACGTCCAGTGGTCCACCTCGGTCACCGAGGTCACCTACGACGGGCAGGCCGGCCTGTACGAGGTCCACACGGACAAGGGCGAGACCCACCGGGCCCGCCGCCTGGTCCTGGGCACCGGTACCCCGCCGCACGTCCCGCAGTCCTGCGAGGGCCTGGGCGGCGACTTCCTGCACAACTCCGCCTACATGCAGAACAAGGCGGAGCTGCAGAAGAAGAAGTCGATCACCCTCATAGGCTCCGGCCAGAGCGCGGCCGAGATCTACTACGACCTCCTCGCCGAGATCGACGTCCACGGCTACCAGCTCAACTGGGTGACCCGCTCGCCGCGGTTCTTCCCGCTGGAGTACACGAAGCTGACCCTGGAGATGACCTCCCCCGAGTACGTGGACTACTTCCACGCCCTCCCCGAGGACACCCGGTACCGGCTGGAGACCCAGCAGAAGAACCTCTTCAAGGGCATCGACGGCGACCTGATCAACGCCATCTTCGACCTGCTCTACCAGAAGAAGATCAGCATGCCGGGCGAGGTCCCGACCACCCTGCTGACCAACACCTCCCTGAACAGCACCGCGTACGACACCACCACGGGCACGTACACGCTGGGGCTGCGCCAGGAGGAGCAGGAGCGGGACTTCTCCCTCAGCTCCGAGGGCCTGGTCCTGGCCACCGGCTACAAGTACACCTTCCCGGAGTTCCTGAACCCGGTACGGGACCGGCTGAACTTCGACGGGCACGGCCGTCTCGACGCCGCCCGCAACTACAGCATCGACACCACGGGCCGCGGGGTCTACCTGCAGAACGGCACCACCCACAACCACTCCCTCACCTCGCCCGACCTGGGCATGGCGGCGTACCGGAACGCGTACATCGTCGGTGAGCTCCTCGGCCGCGAGCACTACAAGGTCGAGAAGTCCATCGCGTTCCAGCAGTTCGCCGCCCCGGAAGGCACCCTCTGATGAGCACCACCGAACTCCTCTTCTCCCGCACCGACAAGGAACTCGGCTCCTTCTCCGTGCGCCCCCTGGACCCCTTCGCCGACGCGGAGCTGCTCCACGGCTGGGTCACCCACCCCAAGGCGTCGTTCTGGATGATGCAGGACGCGTCCCTTCCGGACGTCGAGCGCGAGTACATGAGGATCGCCGCCCACGAGCACCACCAGGCCTTCATCGGCCTGCACGAGGGCCGTCCCGCCTTCCTGATGGAGACCTACGACCCCTCCGAGCTGGAGCTGGTCGGCCTCTACGACGCCCAGCCCGGCGACGTCGGCATGCACTTCCTCGTCGCCCCGAGCGACACCCCGCTGCACGGCTTCACCCGCGCCGTCATCACCACGGTCATGGCCGCGGTCTTCGCCGACCCGGCCACCGAGCGCGTCGTGGTCGAGCCGGACGTCGCCAACACCGCCGTGCACGCCCTGAACGAGGCCGTCGGCTTCGTACCGGAGCGCCAGGTCACCAAGCCGGAGAAGGATGCCCTGCTGAGCTTCTGCACCCGCGCGCAGTTCGAGGCCGCCACGGCCGCCCAGGGGGTCTCGATATGAGCCTCGCCGACGCCGTCTCCCACCTCTCCCCGGAGCTGTGGGCCCGCGCCAACCGCGCCCTGGTCCGCAAGGGCCTCGCGGAGTTCTCCCACGAGCGCCTGCTGACCCCGAAGCCGCTGGGCTCCGGCCGGTACTCGGTCCTCAGCGACGACTCCACCGTGGAGTACCGCTTCGAGGCCGTGCTGCACGCCCTCGACCACTGGTCGGTGGACGAGGCCTCCATCACCCGCCACCAGGGCGGTGCCGAGCTCCCGCTGGACGCCCTCGACTTCCACATCGAGCTGCGCGAGACCCTGGGCCTGAGCCCGGAGGTGCTGCCCGTCTACCTGGAGGAGATCTCCTCCACCCTGGCCGGCACCGGCTACAAGTACACGAAGCCGCAGGTCTCCTCCGACGTCCTCGCGAAGTCCTCCTTCCAGGACATCGAGACGGGCATGACCGAGGGCCACCCCTGCTTCGTCGCGAACAACGGCCGGCTCGGCTTCGGCGTGCACGAGTACCTCTCGTACGCCCCGGAGACCGCCAGCCCCGTCCACCTGGTGTGGGTGGCCGCCCGCAAGGACGTCTCCACCTTCACGGCGGGCGCGGGACTGGACCACGACTCCTTCATGCGCGAGGAGCTCGGCGACGAGACCATCGGCGTCTTCGCGGAGCGGATGACCGCGCTGGGCCTGGACCTGGCCGATTTCCACCTCTTCCCCGTGCACCCCTGGCAGTGGTGGAACAAGACGACGGTCACCTTCGCCGCCGAGATCGCGAACCACCGCCTGGTCCTGCTGGGCGAGGGCCCGGACGAGTACCTCGCGCAGCAGTCGATCCGCACGTTCTTCAACCGGAGCGCGCCGCGCAAGCACTACGTCAAGACCGCCATCTCGGTCCTGAACATGGGCTTCATGCGAGGTCTGTCGGCCGCGTACATGGAGGCCACCCCGGCCATCAACGACTGGCTGCACCAGCTGATCGAGGGCGACGAGGTCCTCAGGTCGGTGGACTTCTCGATCATCCGAGAGCGTGCGGCGATCGGCTACCACCACCGCCAGTACGAGCGCGCCACCGACCGGTACTCCCCGTACCGCAAGATGCTGGCCGCGCTGTGGCGCGAGTCCCCGGTGAACTCGGTCCAGGGCGACGAGCGCCTCGCCACGATGGCCTCGCTCCTGCACGTGGACGCCGAGGGCAAGTCCTTCGTCGGCGCGCTGATCGCGGAGTCGGGGCTGACCCCGGCCGAGTGGCTGCGCCACTACCTGCGTGCCTACCTGGTGCCGCTGCTGCACTGCTTCTACCAGTACGACCTCGCGTACATGCCGCACGGCGAGAACACCATCCTCGTCATCGAGGGCGGCCTGGTGAAGCGGGCGATCTTCAAGGACATCGCCGAGGAGATCGTCATCATGGACGCGGACGCGGTGCTGCCGCCCGCGGTCGAGCGGGTCCGGGCGGACATCCCCGAGGACATGAAGCTCCTGTCGATCTTCACGGACGTCTTCGACTGCTTCTTCCGCTTCCTCGGCGCGATCCTCGCGGACGAGGGCATCTGCGACGAGGACACCTTCTGGCAGGCGGTCGCGGACTGCGGCCACGCCTACCAGGAGTCGATGCCGCAGCTCGCGGAGCGCTTCGAGCGGTACGACCTCTTCGCGGAGGAGTTCCAGCTGTCCTGCCTGAACCGCCTCCAGCTGCGCAACAACAAGCAGATGGTCGACCTCGCCGACCCGGCGGCGGCCCTCCAGCTGATCGGCAACCTCAAGAACCCCGTCGCGGCCTTCGCCCGACCGGTCTGGGCGGCTTCCGGGCCCGCATAGACGCGGCCGTGGAGGAGGCCAGGACCGCCAGTCAGACTGCCGCCGACGCGCTGTACCAGCTTGACCCGTTCGACCTCGACCAGCGCTACGGCGGCGCACACGCCCAGGAGGACGCGGCGCGGGTCGCCGCGTTCGCCGGCATCGATCCGAAAGCCATCCCCGACGGCAAGGACCCCGGGCAGTCCAAGGACTGGTGGGCTGGGCTGAACGAGGAGAAGCGGCAGTTCTACCTCGCCGCCTACCCGGAGCGGATCGGCTCCCTGGACGGCCTGCCGACACCCGTCCGCGACGAGGCCAACCGCTCGGCTCTGGAACTGCGTCTGAACGACTACGCCCTGCGGGAAGGCAGCCTCGGCTACCACGACCGGTACAACTACCGGAACCTGACCACCCTCAAGGACCGTCTGGAGAAGACGGACAGCGGACCGGCGAACAAGCAGATGTACCTGCTCGGCTACGGAACCGAGAAGGACGGCCGCGCCGTCGTCGCCCTGGGCAATCCGGACACCGCCCGGCACACCGCGGTCCTGGTGCCGGGCACCGACAACCAGCTGGACAACTACGGCGGACAGCTCGACCGCATCGACAAGCTGCAGAACGCGGCGGCGAACTCGACTGCGCCCGGCGAGGACGTCGCCGTGATCAGCTGGATGGACTACGACGCCCCCGAGATCGACGGAAGCGTCGCCAGCCAGGGTCGGGCGCAGGCGGGTGCGGAAGACCTGCGGGACTTCACCCATGGGCTCCGGTCCGCACACGAGGGCGAGCGCGGGCACCTGACCGTGATCGGCCACAGTTACGGGTCCTCCATGACCGGGGCCGCCGACGCCGGCGGGTCGGGGCTGGACGCGGACGACATCGTGGTCGTCGGCAGCCCCGGTCTCACCGTGGACCGCGCCGACCAGCTGCACGTGAACCCGCGCCACCTGTGGGTGGGAGCCTCCGGGGATGATTTCGTCTCCAACTGGACTTCCCGACTCTCCCTCGCGACGGACCCGAAGGATCCTGCCTTCGGAGCCCAGAGGATGTACGTGGACACCTCGGGGCACAGCGGTTATTGGGACGACGGCAGTCAGAGCCTCGACAACCAGGGCCGGGTCATCGCCGGGCTGAAGCCCCGCCCCGGGCCGTCCGGCTGACCCGAAGGAGACTGCGAACCATGCCCACAACGCGGAGGGCCTCCCTCGTCCTCGCCCTCGCCCTGCTGCTCGGAGGCTGTATGTCCGACAACGGCGTCAACGACGCCCTTCCCCGCATGAGCAGGGAGAAGGCGCAGACCTGGGCTCAGCACTGGGTCGAGTCCATGGCCCGTACGACCAAGTCCGAGATCGTCCCCGGCACGGCCCGGGCGAACTTCACCCACTGCACCGGCAAGAACGGTGAGGCGGCCGGCGACGGCCGGTTCACCCTGATGTTCAACGCGCGCGCCACGCTGCCCCGGGACCGGTACGCCGAGGCCGTGAGGGCGTTGAAGAGCGAGCTCGAAGCCCAGGGATTCAAGATCGTCGGATATCAGGAAGGCCCCGGCCGGGAGCTCGGCGCCTACGGGGTGCAGGCCGGCCATCCGAAGGACAAGCAGTACGTCTCCGCGGGTGACGTGGCCGAGGACCAGTGGAGCCTGTCCGTCGACACCCCCTGCCTGCTGCCGCCCGACGCCGAACAGCAGAAGTTCTGAGCGGTGGGGCTCAGCGGCACCCCGTGTCCGCGGAGCCACCGCTCCCCCCGCTACGGCCAGGGCACCTCCGGTGCCCGGAAGAAGCCGATGCCCTGCGCGTCCAGCCGGGGCGCCTGCGCGGCCAGGCGGCGGCCGTACGCCTCCCAGCCGAGCGAGGCCGCCGGGGACCAGCCCAGTTCCGCCAGGCCCAGGACCCGCGGAAAGGCCATCTGCTCCCACTCCCCCCGCGTCGCGACGTTCTCGGTCCACAGCGGGGCCTCCACCCCCAGCACGGCGGACTCCGGGACCCCCGCCAGGTACGCCCCCGGGTTCCAGTCGTAGGCGCGCCGCACCGGGACGTACCCCGCCCAGGCCAGGCCCGGCTTCGTCGCCGGCTCGTACTTCATGTCCAGGTACAGCCGGTCCGCCGGCGACAGGATCAGCGGGTGCCCCGCCTTCGCCGCCGCGGCCACGGCCGCCTTGTCCGCGGCCGGGGTCTTGTCATGGCCCCAGTACTGGAGCACCGCCCCCCGCACCGGGCGGGCCGTCGCCAGCTGGTGCCAGGCCACCACCGTCTTGCCGTACCGCCCGACCACCGCCTGCGCCCGGTCCATGAAGGCCGCGTAGTCCGCCGCCGGTGTCGCGTGCGCCTCGTCGCCGCCGATGTGCAGGTAGCGGCCCGGCGTCAGCTCCGCCAGCTCGCCGAGCACCTCGTCGATGAACTCGTACGTCCGCTCCTTGGCCACGCACAGCGAGCTGAAGCCCACCTTGACGCCGGTGTACCGGTCCGGGGCCTTCCCGTCGCAGTTCAGCTCGGCGTAGGAGGCCAGCGCCGCGTTCACGTGCCCCGGCATGTCGATCTCGGGGACCACGTCCACGTACCGCTGTCCCGCGTAGGCCACCAGCTCCCGGTACTCGTCCTTCGTCCAGTGGCCGCCGGGCCCGCCACCGACCTCGCTGCCGCCCCCGTACTCCGCCAGCCGCGGCCAGGAATCGATCGCGAGGCGCCATCCCTGGTCGTCGGTCAGGTGCAGGTGCAGGGTGTTGACCTTGTACTGGGCGAGCTGGTCCACGTACCTCTTGACCTGCTCCACCGTGAAGTAGTGGCGTGCGATGTCGACCATGGCCCCCCGGTACGCGAAGCGCGGCCGGTCGGTGACCGTCCCGCCCGGCACCGTCCCGGGACCGGCCACCGGCACCAGCTGGCGCAGCGTCTGTCCCGCGTGGAACAGCCCGGCCGGGGTCCGCGCGGTGAGGGTGACCCCGCTCGGGCCGGACTCCAGCCGGTACCCCTCGTCGCCCAGCCCGCCACCCGCCCCGTCCCCCTCGTCGATCCTGAGCCGGATCCCGTCCCCCTGGGCCCCGTCGACCACCGGCAGCGGCAGCCCGCTCGGGCCGCGCAGCTGCTCGGCCAGGAGCTCGCCCACCCGGCGGACCTCCTCGTCGCCGCCGCGGCCGGTGCGGATGACCGTGCCCGCCCCGAAGGAGTACCCGGGCCCCTCGGCGCGCGCGGAGACGGGCGCCGGCAGCAGCCGTTCGAAGGGGGCGAGGGCCGCGGGCGGGTCGTCCCCGGGTCTGGCGTCGTCCCCCTGGGCCGAGCCGCAGGCCGTGACCAGGGCCGGGGCCGCGCCGAGGGCGAGGAGGGCGCCGAGCGCGCGTCGCAGGACTCTCATGCGCACAGGTATAGGCCAAGCGGGCCGTCCCGTCCGGTACGGGAATCAGGGACGGGCGGAAATCATCCGAAGGAGGTCACACCGAGCCCCTAGCTGGTCCAGACCAGAGAGATCCTGCCCGAAATCGGGCAGGATCTTTGCGTTCGGCGTCGTTAGCCGCCAGTATCTACGCGTGCTCGATCGCCGCCCGTCGCATGACGACCTCGTCGACCACCTGGTGCGCAGCACCGCGCTGCAGCGCGGCGAGGCCGCCCGGGTGGTACTGGACGTGCTCGCCTACTTCGACGAGACGACCGAGGAGTTCGTCCGCCGCCGCCACCGGGAACTGCAGTCCGGCGGAGCGGTCAACGCGGAGATCTTCGAGCGGATCGCGGCCGAACTGCCGCACCGCGCCGTGGCGCCGCCGGAGCTGTCGCTCCGGCAGTTGCGCCGCATCGTCTACGGCTGAGCCGGCAGCCGCCGGTGCGGCTGCGGGCGAGTACACGAACCGAACTTCAGGAGGGGCTCAACCGTATGTGCGGAATCGTCGGTTACATCGGCAAGCGTGACGTGGCACCGCTGCTGCTCGAAGGACTGCAGCGCCTCGAGTACCGCGGGTACGACTCCGCGGGCATCGTCGTGAACAGCCCGAAGGCCTCCACCCTCAAGGTCGTCAAGGCCAAGGGCCGGGTCCGCGAGCTGGAGTCCCGCGTCCCCAAGCGCTTCGCCGGCACCACCGGCATCGCCCACACCCGCTGGGCCACGCACGGCGCCCCGAGCGACATCAACTCGCACCCGCACCTGGACGCCGAGAACAAGGTCGCCGTCGTCCACAACGGCATCGTCGACAACGCCTCCGAGCTGCGCGCCAAGCTCGAGGCCGAGGGCGTCGTCTTCGTCTCGGAGACCGACACCGAGGTCATCGTCCACCTGATCGCCCGCTCCGAGGCCGACTCCCTGGAGGACAAGGTCCGCGAGGCCGTCAAGGCGATCGAGGGCACCTACGGCATCGCCGTCATGCACGCCGACTTCGCCGACCGCATCGTCGTCGCCCGCAACGGCTCCCCGGTCGTCCTCGGCATCGGCGAGAAGGAGATGTTCGTCGCCTCGGACGTCGCCGCGCTCGTCGCCCACACCCGCCAGGTCGTCACCCTCGACGACGGCGAGATGGCCACCCTCAAGGCCGACGACTTCCGCACCTACACCACCAGCGGTGCCACCACGACCGCCACCCCGGAGACCGTGGAGTGGGAGGCCGCCTCGTACGACATGGGCGGTCACGACACCTACATGCACAAGGAGATCTCCGAGCAGCCCGACGCGGTCGACCGCGTGCTGCGCGGCCGGATCGACGACCGCTTCAACACCGTGCACCTGGGCGGCCTGAACCTGGACCCGCGCGAGGCGCGCGGCATCCGCCGGGTCAAGATCCTGGGCTGCGGCACCTCGTACCACGCGGGTCTGATCGGCGCCGGCCTCATCGAGGGCATGGCCCGGATCCCCGCGGACGCCGAGCCGGCCTCCGAGTTCCGGTACCGCAACCCGGTCGTGGACCCCGACACCCTCTACATCGCGGTCTCCCAGTCCGGTGAGACCTACGACGTGCTCGCGGCGGTGCAGGAGCTCAAGCGCAAGGGCGCCCGCGTCCTCGGCGTGGTCAACGTGGTCGGCTCCGCGATCGCCCGCGAGGCCGACGGCGGCGTGTACGTGCACGCCGGCCCCGAGGTCTGCGTCGTCTCCACCAAGTGCTTCACCAACACGGTCGTGGCCTTCGCGCTGCTCGCCGTGCACCTGGGCCGCATCCGGGACCTCTCGGTCACCGACGGCAAGCGGATCATCGAGGGCCTGCGCAAGCTGCCCGCGCAGATCCAGGAGATCCTCGACGGCGAAGAGGACATCAAGAAGCTGGCGGCCGAGTTCGCCGAGGCCAAGTCGATGATGTTCATCGGCCGGGTCCGCGGCTACCCGGTGGCGCTGGAGGCCTCCCTCAAGCTGAAGGAGATCTCCTACATCCACGCCGAGGCCTACCCGGCCTCCGAGCTCAAGCACGGTCCCCTCGCCCTGATCGAGCCCTCGCTGCCGACGGTCGCGATCGTCCCGGACGACGACCTGCTGGAGAAGAACCGCGCGGCGCTCGAGGAGATCAAGGCCCGCAGTGGCCGGATCCTGGCGGTCGCCCACCGCGAGCAGGAGAAGGCGGACCACACCATCGTGGTGCCGAAGAACGAGGACGAGCTGGACCCGATCCTGATGGGCATCCCGCTCCAGCTGCTGGCGTACCACACGGCCCTGGCCATGGGCCGGGACATCGACAAGCCGCGCAACCTGGCGAAGTCGGTCACCGTCGAGTAGTCGCCGCCCCCGACACAGCTGAGAACCCCCGTGCGCGGTGCGCACGGGGGTTCTCCGCTGTGGTGCCGTTCCGTGCCCGGCCGCTCAGCTCGCGGCGACCGCGCCGCGCCGGGACCTCCCGACGGCCATCGGCCAGTGCGCCAGCGCCGCGGTCGCCCCGTACCAGGCCAGCAGTCCGGCCACCGCGGCGACCCAGCCGCCCGCCTTGGCGATCCCGCCGTTGTCGACGAAGGCGCCTATCGCCAGCAGGACCAGCGACAGGGTCAGCAGGCCGTAGACGCCCTGGCCGAACACCCCGCTCGCGGCGGCGAGCGTGAGGGTCAGCGCGAGCATCGCGAACAGGACAAGAAACGTTCCGGCTGCTTCGTCGGAGACCGAACCGCCCGCCCCCTTGGCCCACGTGAACCAGAAGACGCCGAGGCCCGCGAACGCGGTGCCGTTGAACCCGTTGCCGCCGCGGTACTCAAGGAGTCCGAGGAGGAAGAGGGCCGCGCCGCCGACGTACATCGCGAGCGACACGGAGTTGGCAGCGGACACGCCGTCGATGACACCGGTGTGGCCGATACCGAACGCGAGAAGGGTGAGACCCAGGGCGATGTTCCCGAGGGTCGAAGTCGAGGCCGTGCTTCCCGCAGAGACACCATTGTCCACGGCGGGCTCCCTTCGATCTGCAGTTGTTTGCTGCGTCCCAGCAGCATTTATCTACCCTTTACACGAGGGCACAACCGCACAAGCCCCTTAACAGACGGTCACGGAATGACAACGACCGGTCGCTGTGCGCGCTTGGCCAGCCGGCCGGCGACCGAGCCGAAGATCCGGCCCACGATCCCGTGGGTGGAACCGACCACGATGGCGTCGGCCGAGTACTCCCGGCCGACCTCCTCCAGCTCATGGCAGATGTCACCACCGCGCTCGACCAGGATCCACGGCACTTCGGACAGATAGTCCGCACAGGCGAGTTCCAGCCCGAGCACCTCGGTGCGGTGGTCCGGCACGTCCACGAAGACGGGCGGCTCGCAGCCGGCCCAGACGGTGGTGGGCAGCCGGTTGGCGACATGGACGATGATCAGACCCGATCCGGAGCGACGGGCCATGCCGATCGCATAGGCGAGCGCGCGCTCGCTTGAGGTGGATCCGTCGAATCCCACAACGACCCCGTGCCGGAAGGCCGGATCGCAGTGCACGCGTGTCTGTTCCACCGCGCGCAGATCGGCGGCCGACGCGGGGTCGACGACGCGTTTGCGCTTGCGGTCCGCGGGTTCGGAGAATTCGTGACCGGCCATGGGTGTCTCGGCGAAGAGGTCCTCGGAGGAAGCAACAGGGGCGAAATCGGCGACGCAGTGTGACGGAGCTCTGTCCGGGAAGCATCTTCCCAAGCCCTTACCCACCAGGGTACGGCGACACTCCTGTCCTGCACAGGGCATGCCGCCCTTGGAGAGCGTCCCAGGGAGCATGCCGGAGCGAGCGCGCCTTGGCAATGTCCGCTGTCCCCTACAGGCAGTGACGAGACAGGGGATCGCCACCCGTGCGCGCAGTGACCGAGCCCCGCCGGCGGGCGTTGGGACATGCGTCCGACCTTCAGGTAAGAGCCCGCAGGGAGCACGCCGTGCCCGGTCATCCGGTTCACCCCGTCCAGCCAGCTCAGCCGACGCAGTCCGTCCGGTCCCTCCAGAACGCCGACCCGCTCGCGCAGTTCGCGCCTTCCCCCCGCTCGCCCCTTCACTCGTCCGTGCGTCCCACCGGACACCCCCATGACGACCCCGCGGGTGACGTCGTGCGCTGGGCCGCCTTCAGCTGCCTGCTCGTCCCCGTGGTCCTCGTCGTCTACGGAACCTCCTTCGGCGGGGCCGCCGTCGCGACCCTCGGCCTGCTCGCCGTCACGGCCGCGTGCCGGATCCTGCTGCGCCACTCGGAGAAGGCCGCGCGGGCCGCGGCCCGGGTCCGGGCGGAGGAGCCACTGCCGTCCGCCCACCGCCGCCGGCACTCGCGCGGCGGGGCCGGGAGCCGCCGCGGATGCCGGGCCTCCGGGCCGGTCTCCCCGCACGACTGACTTATTCGCACACCCACACACGCATGTTTTCGGCCAACTTCCCGGCAGGGTGCCCTCCTTGCCGGAATGTCCCCCCGCCCCCCTCACCACCAGCGACGACAGACCCCGAGGGGCGTGCTGGCCCTACAGGTACTGGCCATGGCCGGGCGGCACGCTTCCCGTTCGGGTAGCGGAGTGGAACGCTTACTGATCGAATGCTTTTCGCCAAGTTGAGAAGTCGACATAGCGCTGCGTGCTGAACTTGTCACGCCGACACCACGGGACGCAGTAGATTCGATCATGTATTTACGGCGGGGGATCCACGTGCAAGGCCGAGGGGAAACGTGCAGGTGCGACCAGACCAAGGAGTCGCGACACCCAAGGGGGGCTTAGCGCCATGAGCCAGGATTCCACCGCCGTCGTCACAGACGCCGGCCGGAAGCTCGCGGGGCGTCGCCGCAGGGAGATCGTCGCGGTGCTGCTCTTCAGCGGCGGACCGATCTTCGAGAGCTCCATTCCACTTTCCGTGTTCGGCATTGACCGGCAGGACGCGGGAGTTCCACGCTATCGATTGCTCGTGTGCGCCGGTGAGGACGGTCCGCTCAGGACCACCGGCGGACTCGAACTGACCGCGCCGTACGGGTTGGAGGCGATCGCCCGGGCAGGAACGGTCGTCGTTCCCGCCTGGCGCTCCATCACTTCACCACCGCCGCCGGAGGCGCTCGACGCACTGCGTCTGGCGCACGAGGAGGGGGCCCGGATCGTCGGACTGTGCACGGGAGCCTTCGTGCTCGCCGCCGCCGGTCTGCTGGACGGCCGGCCCGCGACGACGCACTGGATGTACGCGCCGACGCTGGCCAAGCGGTACCCGTCCGTCCATGTCGATCCGCGCGAACTGTTCGTCGACGACGGCGACGTGCTCACGTCCGCCGGTACGGCGGCCGGAATCGACCTGTGCCTGCACATCGTGCGCACGGACCACGGCAGCGAGGCGGCCGGGGCCCTGGCCCGCAGGCTCGTCGTGCCGCCGCGCCGGACGGGCGGCCAGGAACGCTATCTCGACCGGTCGCTGCCGGAGGAGATCGGTGCCGACCCGCTGGCCGAGGTCGTCGCCTGGGCCCTGGAACACCTCCACGAGCAGTTCGACGTGGAGACGCTGGCCGCCCGCGCCTACATGAGCAGGCGCACCTTCGACCGGCGGTTCCGCTCGCTCACCGGCAGCGCTCCGCTCCAGTGGCTGATCACCCAGCGGGTGCTCCAGGCACAGCGGCTGCTGGAGACCTCCGACTACTCGGTCGACGAGGTCGCCGGACGCTGCGGGTTCCGCTCGCCGGTCGCCCTGCGGGGTCACTTCCGGCGGCAGCTGGGGTCCTCCCCGGCCGCCTACCGCTCCGCCTACCGGGCGCGCCGGCCGCAGGCCGACGTGGCACAGGTGGCCGAGATCAACTCGGGTCCGGTTCCGCACCAGCGCACTCCGCAGCCCCACCGGGCGGCGGCGGCCCTGGCCGCGGCGGGTCCCACGGTGACGGAGCTCTACGCCCCGGGCCGGGCGCTACGGGAACACGCGTAACCGCTCGCCGGGTACGACGCACGAGGGTCCTCCATCGGTCATCGCCGATGGGGGACCTTCCGCATATGCGGTCCGCGCCGCGGGCGACCGCATAAGGTGGGACACATGAACGATCGCATGGTGTGGATCGACTGCGAGATGACCGGGCTCTCGTTGACGGACGACGCACTTATCGAGGTGGCCGCACTGGTCACCGACTCGGAGCTCAACGTGCTCGGCGAAGGCGTGGACATCGTGATCCGCCCGCCGGACGCCGCCCTGGAGACCATGCCCGACGTGGTGCGCGAGATGCACACCTCCTCCGGCCTGCTCGACGAGCTGGCCGGCGGGACCACCCTCGCGGATGCGGAGGCGCAGGTCCTGGCCTACGTCCGCGAGCACGTGAAGGAACCCCGCAAGGCGCCGCTGTGCGGGAACTCGGTCGGCACCGACCGCGGCTTCCTGCTGCGCGACATGGCCGCGCTGGAGAGCTACCTGCACTACCGGATCGTGGACGTGTCCTCGGTCAAGGAGCTGGCGCGCCGCTGGTACCCGCGGGCGTACTTCAACAGCCCGCCGAAGAACGGCAACCACCGGGCGCTGGCGGACATCAAGGACTCCATCACCGAGCTGCGCTACTACCGTGAGGCGGTCTTCGTGCCGCAGCCCGGGCCCGACTCGGACACGGCCCGGGGCATCGCCGCCAAGCACGTCGTGCCGGGCGCGTAGCCGCCTCCCGGCTCCTGGCCAGGCCCTGCGGAGACGGGGCGCCGGGAAAGGAGGGAGCGAGCACCCTCCCGGACCCTGTACCCTTTTCTTCGGCCGGTCGGTTTTCCGACCGGACATGGTGGGTGTAGCTCAGTTGGTAGAGCACCTGGTTGTGGTCCAGGTGGCCGCGGGTTCAAGTCCCGTCACTCACCCTGCGGGAAGGCCCCGGTTCGCGAAAGCGGACCGGGGCCTTCTGCATGACCGGGGCCTTCTGCTTGAACGGGCCTGCCCCGGGGCCGGGCCGGTCAGGAGGACTCCCGGACCACCAGCCGGTTCGGCAGGACCACGGCCGCCCCGCCCGTCTCCCCGGCGATCCTGCCCAGCAGCATCCGCGTCATCGCCCGCCCCATCTCCTCGATCGGCTGCCGGACGCTGGTCAGCGGCGGGTCCATGTGCCGGGCCACCACCGAGTCGTCGAAGCCGACCAGCGCCACGTCCTGCGGGATCCGGCGGCCGGCCGCGCGCAGCTCCTGCCGGGCGCCCGCCGCCATCACGTCCGAGGCGGCGAACACCGCGTCCAGCGCGGGGCGGCGCTCCAGCAGTTCGCGCATGGCCCGCCGGCCGCCCTCCTCGGTGAAGTCGCCGACCGCGATCAGCGGCTCGTCGACGGGGTGGCCGGCGCCCTCCAGGGCCTGCCGGTAGCCGTCGAGGCGGCACTGGGCCCCGTACACGTCCAGCGGGCCGGTGATCGTGGCGATCGTGCGACGGCCCCGGCCGAGGAGGTGGCGTACGGCCTCGGCCGCGCCCGCCAGGTTGTCGGAGTCCACGCTGGGCAGGGTCTCGGCGGCGGAGCGGCGGCCGCTGACCACCATGGGGATGCCCAGCTCGGCCAGCAGCTCCGGCAGCGGGTCCCCGGCGTGGACGGAGACGAGGAGCACCCCGTCGACGCGGTGCCCGGACAGGTACTGGGCGAGGCGGCGGCGTTCGCGGTCGCTGCCCGCCAGGGTGAGGACGAGCTGGACCTCGGTCTCGGCGAGGGCGGCGCCCACCCCGCGGACCACTTCGGAGAAGTAGGGCTCGGCGAAGAAGCGGGCCTCGGGCTCGGGGATCACGAGGGCGATCGCGTCGGTGCGGTTGGCCGCGAGGGCGCGCGCGGCGCGGTTCGGTACGTACCCCAGCTCGGCCACGGCCGCCTCGACGGCGACCCTGGTGTGCTCGCTGACCTTGGAGGATCCGTTGATCACCCGGGAGACCGTGCCGCGCCCGACTCCGGCGCGCGCCGCGACCTCCTCCAGGGTCGGCCGTCCCCCACTGCGCCCGTGCCCGTTCATGGCTTCCTCCCGGTTGTGAATCTACCTCTTGACGACTGTGGGAGCGCTCCCACACTGTGTCACACGACACCTGGCACGTTTCGTCCTCCAGGGAGGAAGCACATGCGCGTCCGAGCCCGAGCCCGAAGAACCCTTGTCACGACCGTAGCCGCGGTAGGAGCTGCGGCCCTGCTGCTCGCGGGGTGTGCGCAGGACCCCGAGGAGAGCCCCGACCAGGGCGCTCCGGCCACCGGCACATCCGGCGGCACCGCACAGACCACCCTCACCGTCGGGGTCTTCGGGGCCTTCGGACTCCAGGAGGCCGGGCTCTACGACGCGTACATGGCGCAGAATCCCGGGATCCGCATCGAGCAGACCTCCATCGAGCGCAACGAGAACTACTACCCCCAGCTCCTCACCCACCTGGGCACGGGCAGCGGGCTCGCCGACATCCAGGCCGTCGAGGTCAACAACATCGCCGAGATCACCGCCACCCAGTCCGACAAGCTGGTGGACCTGGCCAAGGCCCCCGGCGTGGACAAGGCCGCGTACCTGCCCTGGAAGTGGGCGCAGGGCACGGCGAGCGCCGCCAAGGGCGGGGCCACGGTCGGCCTCGGCACCGACATCGGCCCGCAGGGCATCTGCTACCGCAAGGACCTCTTCGAGGCGGCCGGACTGCCCACCGACCGGGCGGCGGTCGGCGCGCTGTGGGCGGGCGACTGGAACAAGTACCTGGAGGCGGGCAAGGCGTACAAGGCCAAGGCCGGCGACGGGAAGGCCTTCGTGGACTCGGCGTCGGGAGTGATGGCGGCGGTGACCGGAAGCAGCGCCCAGCGGTTCTACGACGACCAGGGCAAGGTCGTCTACAAGACCAACCCGGCGGTGCGCGGGGCCTTCGACCTGGCGGCCTCCTTCGCCACCGGCGGGCTGAGCGCCAAGCTCCAGCAGTTCACCCCGGCCTGGGACCAGGGCTTCTCCAACGGCTCCTTCGCCACGGTCTCCTGCCCGGCCTGGATGCTCGGCTACATCCAGGACAAGGCGGGTCCGGCGGGCAAGGACAAGTGGGACGTGGCGCAGGCACCGAAGCCCAGCAACTGGGGCGGCTCCTTCCTGGTGGTGCCGAAGGCGGGCAAGCACGCCGAGGAGGCGGCGAAGCTCGCGGCCTGGCTGACGGCTCCGGCGCAGCAGGCGAAGCTCTTCGAGAAGCGGGGCAGTTTCCCGAGCGCGAGCGCCGCGTACAAGCTGCCGTCGGTGTCGGGTGCGCAGCACGCGTACTTCGGCGGTGCCCCGATCGGCGAGATCTTCGCGAAGGCGGCCGAGGGCGTGCCGGTGACGGTGGTCGGCCCGAAGGACCTGGTGATCGCGCAGAACCTCGCGGACATCGGGATGCTCCAGGTCGACCAGAAGGGCCGCAGCCCGCAGGAAGGCTGGGAGGCCGCGGTGAAGGCGATCGACAACGCCCTGGATCAGTGAGGCGCCAGTGACGGACGAGACGGCTGTTCTGTCCCCCTCCGCCGTCGGCCCGCAGCGGCCGGCGGCGGAGGGGGGCGGCCGGGGCCGGCCGGGCCAGGTGTGGCGCTCGCGCCGCTACCGCTGGGACCTGCGCTGGAGCCCGTACGCCTTCGTGGCGCCCTTCTTCCTCTTCTTCGCCGCCTTCGGGCTGTTCCCGCTGCTCTACACGGGCTGGGCGGCGCTGCACCAGGTGGAGCTGACCGATCCCGACAGCATGACGTGGGTGGGTCTGCGGAACTTCACCCGGCTGTGGGACGACGAGTTCTTCTGGAACGCGCTGCGCAACACGGTGACCATCGGGCTGCTGTCCACGGTGCCGCAGCTGGCGATCGCGCTGGGCCTCGCCCATCTGCTCAACTACCGGCTGCGGGGCTCCGCCTTCTTCCGGGTCGCGGTGCTCACTCCGTACGCGACCTCGGTGGCCGCGGCCACGCTCGTCTTCGTGCTGCTCTTCGGCCGCGACTACGGAATGGTCAACTGGGCGCTGTCGGCGGTGGGTTTCGAGGCGGTCGACTGGCAGAACGGCACCTTCGCCTCCCAGCTCGCGGTCTCCAGCATCGTGATCTGGCGGTGGACCGGCTACAACGCGCTGATCTACCTGGCGGCCATGCAGGCCGTACCGGGCGAGCTGTACGAGTCCGCCGCACTGGACGGGGCCTCGCGCTTCCAGCAGTTCCTCCACGTCACGGTGCCCTCGCTGCGGCCGACGATCTTCTTCACCTGCGTGGTGTCGACGATCGGGGCGACCCAGCTGTTCGGGGAGCCGCTGCTGTTCAACGGCGGGGCGGGTGCGACGGGCGGCTCGGACCACCAGTTCCAGACGCTCGGGCTGTACCTGTACGAGCAGGGCTGGGTGAACCTGCACCTGGGGCGGGCCTCGGCGATCGCGTGGGCGATGTTCCTGATCTTGCTGCTGATCGCCGGGGCGGCGCGGCTGCTGCGCGGACGGAAGGACGGCTCCCGATGAGATCACTGCGCGCGGGCAGGCTCACGTACGTGGTGCTCGCCCTGTTCACGGCCGGCTCGCTGTTCCCGCTCGTGTGGACGGCGATCGCGGCCTCCCGGAGCAACACGCGCCTGGCCCAGACGCCGCCGCCGTTCTGGTTCGGCGGGAACCTGGGGCGCAACCTCCAGGTCGCGTGGACCGACGCCAACATGGGCACGGCCCTGCTGAACACGGTGATCGTGGCGGGCACGGTCGCCGCGGGCACCGTGTTCTTCTCCACGCTCGCCGGATTCGCCTTCGCCAAACTCCGCTTCCGCGGCAGCCGGGCGCTGCTGGCGCTGGTGATCGGGACGATGCTGATCCCACCGCAGCTGAGCGTGGTGCCGCTCTACATGCTGATCGCGAAGCTGTCGTGGACCGACCGGCTCCAGGCGGTGATCCTGCCGACCCTGGTGGGCGCCTTCGGGGTGTTCTTCATGCGCCAGTACCTGGTGCACGCGCTGCCGATGGAGCTCGTGGAGGCGGCGCGTACGGACGGGGCCAGTTCGCTGCGGGTCCTGTGGCACGTGGTGTTCCCGGCGGCCCGGCCAGCGATGGCGGTGCTGGGGATGCTGACCTTCGTCATGGCCTGGAACGACTTCTTCTGGCCGATCGTCGCGCTGACCCAGAACGGCAGCCCGACGGTGCAGGTGGCCCTGACCGGGCTGGGCCGGGGCTACATCCCGGACCAGTCGGTGATCATGGCGGGCGCGTTGCTGGGCACGCTCCCGCTCCTGCTGGTGTTCCTCGTCTTCGGCCGCCAGATCGTCGGCGGCATCATGCAAGGAGCGGTGAAGGGGTGACTCGAATCCCGACCAACACGAACACGGACACGGACACGGACGCCGACACGGAGACCGGGGCGCGGGAACTGCGGTTCCCCGACGGGTTCCTGTGGGGGACGGCCACGGCGGCCTTCCAGATCGAGGGCGCGGCCGCACTGCGCGGGCCGTCCATCTGGGACACCTTCTGCCGGACGCCGGGCAAGGTGCACGGCGGTGACACGGGCGACGTGGCCGCGGACCACCACCGGCTGTGGCGGGAGGACGTCCGGCTGATGTCCTCGCTCGGGCTGGGCGCCTACCGCTTCTCGGTGTCCTGGCCCAGGGTGCTCGCCGGCGGGCTCGGCTTCTACGACGCTCTGGTCGACGAGCTGCTCTCGTACGGGATCCGGCCCTGCGTGACCCTGTACCACTGGGACCTGCCGCAGGAGCTGGAGAGCGCGGGCGGCTGGCCCGAGCGCGAGACGGCGTACGCCTTCGCCCGGTACGCCGAGCAGGTCGCGGGGGTGCTGGCCGACCGGGTGGAGCTCTGGACCACCCTCAACGAGCCCTGGTGCAGCGCCTTCCTCGGCTACGCCTCGGGGGTCCACGCCCCCGGCCGCACCTCCCCCGCCGACTCCCTGCGCGCCGCCCACCACCTCAACCTGGCGCACGGGCTGGCCGCCTCGGCCCTGCCCGCCCGGGCCAAGGCCGGGATCGCCCTCAACCCGAGCGCGGTACGGCCGCTGACCGGTTCGGCGGCCGACCTGGACGCGGCCCGCCGGATCGACGCCCTGGCCAACCGGGTCTTCACCGGACCGCTGCTGCACGGGGCCTATCCGCAGGACCTGCTCGCGGACACCGCCGCGGTGACGGACTGGTCGTTCGTCCGCCACGGCGACGAGGCGCTGATCCACCAGCCGCTGGACTTCCTCGGGGTGAACTACTACACCCCGGCGGTGGTCTCGGCCGCCCCCGACGGGAACGGCCCGCGCGCCGACGGGCACGGGGCCGCGGCGCACTCCCCCTGGCCCGCGGCGGACACCGTCGCCTTCCACCAGCCTCCGGGCGAGCGGACCGACATGGGCTGGTCGGTCGACCCGACCGGCCTGTACGACCTGCTGATGCGCTTCACCCGCGAGGCACCCGGGCTGCCGCTGCTGGTCACCGAGAACGGCGCGGCCTACGCCCCCGACCTGCACGACCCGCAGCGCATCGGCTACCTGGAGGCCCATCTGGCCGCCCTGCACCGCGCCCTGGCGGACGGCGCCCCGGTGGAGGGCTACTTCCTCTGGTCGCTGATGGACAACTTCGAGTGGTCCTACGGGTACAGCAAGCGGTTCGGCATCGTGCACGTCGACTACGAGACCCAGGCCCGCACCCCGCGCTCCAGCGCCCACTGGTACGCCCGCCTGGCCCGGAAGGGAGGCTTCCTCACCTACGAGGACGAGGTGCTCTAGCCGGAGGGCTCAGCGGAAGGCCGGGGCCGAGCGGGCCGCCCAGTCGGCGAAGGGGCGCGGCGCCCGGCCGAGGATCTCCCGCACGGCCGGGCTCGGCTCCAGTTCGGCGGGCAGGGGTTCCCCGAGGATCCCCAGGGTGCCCTCCACGACCGGCTCGGGCATGAAGGTCAGCATCTGGGCGCGGGCCTCCTCCCGGGTCTGCTCGACGAACCGGACGGGCTCGCCGAGGGCCGCGCCGATGGCCTCGGCCCGTTCCCTCGGGCTGACCGGGGCGGGCCCGTTGAGCTCGTAGGTCCGGCCCGCGTGGCCCGGGCCCGGCTCCCGCAGGACCGCGGCCGCGACCTCGGCGATGTCCGCCGGGTCGATGGTCGGGAGCCCGACGTCGCCGAAGGGCGCGGCGGCCGTGCGCTGCGTACGGATGCTGTCGGCCCAGGCGTAGGCGTTGGAGTTGAGGCCGCCGGAGCGCAGGATCGTCCACTCCAGGCCGCTGCGGCGGACGGCTTCCTCGAACCGCGCGGGGTGGGCGTAGACCTCCGGTCGGGTGCCGACGCCCTGGGACGAGAGCAGGACGACCCGGCGGATCCCGGCGGCCGCGGCCCGCTCCAGGACGCCCTGCGGGTCCTCGCCGGCGACGAGCAGGAACAGCGCCCCGGCCCCTTCCAGCGCGGGGGCTAGACCCTGCGGCTCGGCGAGGTCGGCCGCGTGGTGGCGGACCCCTTCGGGCAGGGGCGCCGGCCGCCGGGAGACGGCGGTCACCGGCTCGCCGCCGGCGGCGAGGATCCGTACGAGTTCCTGTCCCACGTTCCCGGTCGCACCCGTCACTACGATCATGATGATCCCCCTTGTGAGTTAGTCGGCTGACTTAGTTATGACCATAGCCCCTCTCCGGCGGCTCGTCTACAGTCAGTCAGGTGACTGACTCAAAGAAGGTCCGGCGGACCTCCGGCAAGCGGGAGCGGCTGGCGGCCGCCGCGGCCCAGGTCCTCCACGCACAGGGCATCGCCCAGACCACGCTCGCGGACATCGCCGAGGCGGCCGAGGTGCCGGTGGGCAACGTCTACTACTACTTCAAGACCAAGGACCAGCTCGTCGAGGCCGCGATCGACGCGCACGGCCGGACGCTGGCGGGACTGATCACCGCCCTCGACGAACTCCCCACCCCCGAGGACCGGTTGAAGGCGCTGCTGAACGGATGGGTCGATCAGCGCGAGGTCACTGCGCGGTACGGCTGCCCCACCGGCACCCTCGCCTCGGAACTCGACAAGCGCGCCGACGGCCTCGACCGGTCGATCGCCGCGGTCATGCGGGTCCTGCTGGACTGGGCGGAAGCGCAGTTCCGCCAGATGGGCCGGGCCGATGACGCCCGCGAGCTCGCCGTCGCCCTGATCGCCGCCTACCAGGGCATCTCGCTGCTCACCAACACCTTCCGCGACCCGGAACTGATGACCACCGAGGCCCGCCGCCTGGAACGCTGGATCGACTCCCTCGCCTGAGGGCGTCCGGAGCGCGTGCCCCCGTACGGACGTCCCAGGTCAACGGGGAACGCGGGGTCAGGACTTCATTGCCGCGAGGCCCTTCGCCAGGTCTTCCGCGTTCATCACGGGAGCCACCTCGACCTCGGCGTTGAACTGCAGGAACAGGTCCTCCATCAGCGCCGGCATGTGCGAGCTGTCCTGGAGGTCGAAGACGATCCAGCAGGAACGCACGCCCTCGTGCAGGCCGAAGTACGCCGCCTCCGGCTTCACCTGGTCCATCAGCTGCGTGATCGCCTGGGGCAGGGCGCCGGTCCTGATGCTCTCGTTGGTGGCGGCCGTGTCCATGTGCGCCCTGAGCATGACTCTCATGCGTGGCTCCTTCCGTCACGCCCACCCTCGGCGCGGGCCGGGGGTGCGGCAACATTTGCGCCCCCGTCCGGGCCGGGCCGGGCCCGCTGCCGGGCGCGCCGTCAGGCGCCCTGGACGTGGAAGTTGAAGTCGGCGTGCCCGAGCCGGCCCATCAGCGTCAGCCAGATCGGCAGCAGCATCTCGGCCCCGCGTGCGGTCTGGATCCCGCCGAGGTCGAGGATGCTCGCCGGCGGCCAGCCGAAGGAGTGCAGCAGCTCCCGCACGCTTCCCTTGGCCTCCTCGTCGTCGCCGGACAGGAAGACGTGGTGCTCCCCCGCCACCCGGGCCGGGTCGACCATCACCGCGCAGTTCATGGTGTTCAGCGTCTTGACCACCCGCGCCCCCGGGAAGGTCCGCTGGATCAGCTCGCCCAGGCTGTCGCTGTTGGCCGGGTCGAGCACGGGCGGCCAGCCTCCCGAGAAGTCCAGCGGGTTGGCGAGGTCGACGAGCACCTTGCCCTCCAGGTGCTCGGCGCCCGCCGCGGTCAGCACCTCGACGCTGACCCGGCCGCCGGTGGCGTTGACCAGGACCTCACCGGTGCGGGCGGCCTCCGCGAAGGTCGCGAGCCCCACCCGCGGATGCCCGGCCTGCCACACCGCGTACGGCACGGCCGGTGCTCCCGTACCGGCCGCCCCGGTCCGGGTCAGGGTGGCGGCGGGGTCACGGGTGCCGAGGACGACGTCGTGGCCCAGGGAGACGAGCCGTTCGGCGACCGTACGGCCCACCGTGCCGGTGCCGAGGACTGCGTAGCGCATTGCGGAAGTCCCTTCTCGCGGAAAGCCCGGTCAGCCGGGGATTCCGATGTCGTGGAAGAACCGGTACCGGTCCGGATCGTCGGGGAGGAACCAGTGGAAGCCCTCCTCCAGGAAGACCGCCACCAGGTTCACCGCGATGACCAGGCCCAGGAACCACAGCGCACACATGCCCGCCGTGCGCAGCGGCCCCGGCCCGGCTGCCGGGACGGCGCGGTCCGCCGTCGCGTGGGCGAAGGCCAAGGCGATGCCGACGGCGACCACCGAGACCTGGAAGAGGATCCACGCCCACACGTACAGGTGCAGACCGAACACCTCGCTCCCGTACCCCTTGTCCCCCGGCAGGACGTGCAGCATCGTCTGGCGCCAGGACGCGAAGGAGCCCGCGATCACCGCGACCAGGGACAGACCCCAGCCCGTCATGTAGTCGCGGCCCGTCACCGAGCCGTTGATCAGCGCCGTGCGGACGATGTACGCCGCGCCCAGCGCCGCCAGCAGCATGAACATCCGCTGCACGATGCACAGCGGGCACGGGTACTCGCCCCGCCCGAACTGGTAGAAGAGGCCGCCGCAGACGACACCCGTCCAGCCGAGGGCGAAGAAGCAGGCGAACCAGTACTGGGCCCGGCCCAGCAGGCCGCCCTCGGGCGGGGCGTCCCGCAGGAGGCTGTGCATCGTGGCGGCCACGGTCAGTAGCTCAGCGTCAGCGCGAGGCCGCTGGTGACGTGGTGCGCCGTCAGCAGGGTGACGGCGATCAGCACGACCCACCACGCGCCGAGCACGACCATCCGGGACGCGTCCCGGTACAGGGCGATCAGCGTGGCGAGGAGCCCGCCGAAGATCAGGGTGTCCATGCCGCGGACCGTACCGAGACGGCGACATCACACCTGCTAGGCGCGCCCCCGGTTACGTCGGTTGCCGCGCCGGACCCCGCGCCGGACCCGCTCCGCGCCCGCCCCGCCCCGGCTCCGGCCGTCCAGCCCGATCCAGACCCGGACCTCGGTCCCGCCGAGCACCGAGCGCCCCAGCCGTACGTCGCCGCCGGTCGACTCCGCGACCCGCCGCACGATGTCCAGGCCGAGGCCCGTCGACCCGTCCCGGCCGCCGTCGTTGCCGCGGCGCAGGGCCGCGTCCGGATCGGCGATGCCGGGGCCCGCGTCCGAGACGAGCACGATGACCGCGTCCGACGCGTCGTGCACGTCCACCGCGAAGGGGGTGCCCTCGGGGGTGTGCCGGAAGACGTTGCCGAGCATGGCGTCGAGGGCGGCCGCGAGTTCCGGCCGGGCCACGGGGATCCGTACCGTACGGTCCACCCCCGCGAGCCGCACCTCGCGGCCCTCGTCCTCCGCGAGCGCCGACCAGAAGGCCATCCGGTCGCGGATCACCTCGGAGGCGTCACAGCCCGCGCCCGCCCCGGCCCCCAGGCCGGTGGCCGGGCGCTGCTCCCGGGCGGTGCGGATGATCGTGTCGACCTCGCGCTCCAGCTGCTCGACGGCCGCCCTGGTCTGCTCGGCGGCCGGGTCGTCGCCGAGCGAGGCCGTGTTGAGCCGCAGCACCGTCAGCGGGGTGCGCAGCCGGTGCGACAGGTCGGCGGCCAGTTCCCGCTCGTTGGCGAGGAGTTCGACCACCTGGTCCGCCATCGCGTTGAACGCGACGGCCGCCGACCGGAGTTCCTTCGGCCCGTCCTCGGGCACCCGGGCGCCGAGCCTGCCCTCACCCAGCTGGTGCGCCGCGTCCGCGAGCCGTTCGGCCGGCCGGACCAGCCGGGCGCCGAGCCGGTCGGCGACCCCGACCGAGCCCACGATCAGGGCCAGCCCGACGCCCGCGAGCACCAGCCAGGCGGTCGCGACGCCGTTGCTGACCTCGCTTTCCGGTACGAAGATCTCCACCACGGCGATGTCCCCGGATCCGAGCGCGGTCGGCTGGAGCAGCGCCGAACCCCCGCCCGCCACCGAGGCCGTCGTGGCCCGTCCCATCCGCCGGGTCTCCGCCACGGCGCGCTCCCCGGCCCGGCCCTCGCCGATGTCCACCGCCGGGCTGTCGCCGATCGCCGGCACGTGGACGGCCATCCGCCGGGCGGCGCCCATCTGGGTGGACTCCACCGCCTTGCGCAGCTGCACGGGGTCGGTGGTGATCGACAGGGTCGGCCCGATGGTGGCGGCCTGCCGCTCGGCGTTGGAGAACGCCCGGTCGCTGGCCATCTCCTGGACGACGAGTCCGAGCGGTACGGCGAAGGCCACGACCACCATGGCCGTGACCGCGAGGCACACCTTGACCAGGGCCCATCTCATCGCGCGCTCACCGGGGCGGCTCCAGCTTGACCCCGACCCCCCGCAGCGTGTGCAGGTAGCGCGGCCGGGCGGCGGTCTCGCCGAGCTTGCGGCGCAGCCAGGACAGGTGGACGTCGATGGTCTGGTCGTCCCCGTACGACTGCTGCCAAACCTCGGCGAGCAGTTCGCGCCGGGCCACGACCACGCCGGGCCGCCCGGCGAGGAAGGCCAGCAGGTCGAACTCCCGGCGGGTGAGGTCCAGTACGGCCCCGTCGAGCTCGGCCTGGCGGCGCAGCGGGTCGATGGCGAGCCCGCCGACGCGCAGGACGCGCGAGGGCGGTTCGGCCCCGGCGGCGGCCCGGGCGCGGCGCAGTACGGCGGCCATCCGGGCGGAGAGGTGTTCCACGGAGAAGGGTTTGGTCAGGTAGTCGTCGGCGCCGTCGTTGAGCAGCCGGACGATCTCCGCCTCGTCGTCGCGCGCCGTGGCGATGATCACGGGCACGTCGGTGATGCCGCGCAGCATCTTGAGTGCCTCGGCCCCGTCCAGGTCGGGCAGTCCGAGGTCGAGGATGACGACGTCGAAGCGGTGGTGCGCGACCTCGCGCAGGGCCTCCAGGGCCGTGCCGACGCTCCGCACGGTGTGCGAGGCCTCGGTCAGGTGCCGGATGAGGGCGGAACGTACGAACTGGTCGTCCTCGACCACGAGCACACTTGCCATGGCCCGCACCGTAGTCCATCCGAGGGACCCACCGGGGTGTCGGGCCACTCTTGGGGCGGGTGGTGCAGTATGTGCCCTGATGCGACGAGGACTACTTCATGCCATGGCTTGGACGCTGGCGACCGGTGCGGCGGTGACGCTGTCGTGGTGGGGCGTGCACGCCGTCATGTCGGGCACGGCCTACGATCCGCCGCTCGCGGTCCCCCTGACCACCCATCCGCTGTCCTCGTCCACGCACGACGCGAAGACGTCCCCGTCCCCGTCCCCGTCGGAGTCCGCATCCCCCTCGCCCTCCGGCTCGCCCGGCCCCGAGACGTCGCCGACCGCCGGGGCCGGGACCGGCGCCGGGAAGCCCTCCCCCAAGCCGTCGGCCACCCCGCGCGCGTACCAGCCGCCGGAGGGGCAGGACGGGGGCGAGGTGCAGGCCTATCCCGTGTCCGGGGGCCGGGTCGTCTTCTCGCTGGGCGCGTCCACCGCCGAGCTGGTCTCGGCCACTCCGGCGGCCGGGTGGCGGATGCAGGTGTGGAAGCAGGACTTCTGGATCCGGGTCACCTTCACCCGGGACGGCCGTGAGGTGTCGGTGTTCTGCACCTGGCACGACCACCCGCCCGTGGTGGAGATCGTCGACCCGTGAGCCCGAACCCCTACGCGGGAACGGTGCCGACCAGCACGAACTCGTTGTACGGGAAGACCTTGCCCATCGGGCGGGGGAAGGGGAAGGAGTAGGTCCGCCGGACCGCGATCCCGGCCTTGCCGGCGTGGCTGCGCAGCTCCTCGAAGCCGACCCAGCGCACGTGGGTGGCGTCGGTGCGGTAGCCGAGCTCCTGCGGTGTGATCATGACGACCGAGCCGCCGGGCCTGACCAGCGGGAGGTACTGCTCCAGCAGCGAGGCCGCGGTCTGCTCGTCGATGTGCTCCAGCACGTGCGCGATCAGCAGGCTGTCGAAGGATCCGGGCCCGCAGTCCGGGGCGGCGGCCAGCTCGTCCGGGGTGTAGGCGTTCAGTCCGCGCTCACGGCAGGTCTGCACCGAGTGCGGGTTGTGGTCGACCCCGACGCTGTCGGGTCCGCAGTTCAGCAGGTTCCGCCCCAGTCCGCAGCCGACGTCGAGCACCCGGCCCAGCTGCAGCCGCTGCAGGTTCCACCGGTACGGCGCCTGCGTGGGCACGAACCGCTTGATCCCGGACTGCTCCAGCCGCGCGAGCCGCTTGGTGTAGTCGGACGTGGCGGTGCTGGGAGTGCTCTGGGCGCTCGGGGTTTCCGAGGCCGGTGCACCGGAGGTTGCGGGGAAATCAGACATTGCTTTTGCCGTCTCCTGAACGCGTCGTAGAAGGGGCGAACCGACCTCCTAGGGGTTCACAGGCTACGCAGCCCGGGCGCTCACCGGGAGTACTCCGCAGATCTTTGTCCGCGACGGCACGGTCCGCGTCCGGAGCCGGGCCGCACCCCCGGCGCGGCTACCGGAACACCGAGGGCGGCGGCTGCGGGGAGGCCACCGCCGAGGCGTCCGCGACCGGGGCCGCGCCACCTGCGAAGTCAGCCAGCGCCCGGCCGTGCTCGACCCGGCCCGGGTGCGGGTCGCTCGCGACCCGGCGGGTGAATTCGGCCACGGGCAGCTCACGGCCGGCCGCCACCAGGACGGCGTTGCCGAAGCGTTTCCCCCGCCACACCACCGGGTCGGCGGCCAGCGCGAGCTCCGTGAACCGGGACGCGGCCGTCGCGATCTGGCTCCGCAGGTGGGCCAGCGGCGGACCGTCCGCCAGATTGGCCACGTACCACCCGGTGGGCGCGAGGGCACGGCGTACGTCGTCCAGGAACTCGGTGCTCGTCAGGTGCGCCGGGGTGCGCGCGCCGCTGAACACGTCCGCGATCACCAGGTCCGCCCAGCCGTCCGGGACCTTGGCCAGGCCCGCCCGCGCGTCCACCGCGCGGACCCGGACCCGCGCCTGCGGATCCAGTGGCAGGTGTTCCCGTACGAAGGCCACCAGCGCGGCGTCGATCTCCACGATCTGCTGGGTGGAGCGGGGGCGGGAGGCGGCGGTGTAGCGGGCGAGGGTGAAGGCGCCGCCGCCCAGGTGCACGACGTTCAGGGGCTGGCGGGCGGGCGCGACGAGGTCGATCAGGTGACCGATCCGCCGCTGGTAGGCGAAGTCCAGGTACCCGGGATCGCCCAGGTCCACGTGCGACTGCGGGGCGCCGTCGATCAGCAGGGTCCAGGCGCCGGCCCGCTCCCGGTCCGGCTCCAGCTCCGCCCGGCCGCCGTCCACCTGCCCGACGACCGCCTCGGCGCTGCCGCGTCCGCGCTGCTTGCCCTTGTTCCTGTCCTTGCCTGCCACCACCCCATTGTGACGGGCGGCGGCGGACGACCGGGCCGGACGTCTCAGCGGCAGTTGTCCGCGGCCTCGATCAGCCGGGCCGCCTCGCCGAGCGCGGCGCGCAGCACGTCCGGATCGGTGACCGGCCCGACGGCGTCCGGCGGAAGCAGCCAGCCGGTGGCGTCCGCGGTGGGCGAGGCGGCGTCGCCGAAACGCATTCCGCGCCCGTTGGTCTGCGTACACGCACTGCCGGGCAGGTCCCAGGCGTCGGCGGTGCCGGACGGTACGAGAAAGCCGAGGGTGTCGCCTGATCCGTCGTGCAGGACGGGCCCGACTCCGCCGGCCTGGCTGGCGGCGCGGCGGATGATGTCCACCGCCTCCAGCCCCTGGCGCGTGGGAACGGTCACCAGGTCCAGGTCCAGGGCCGCGCCGGGCTCGGACGCGGTATTCGTTCCAGTGCTCTCCATGCCGCCCTCCACCAAGGGAACCCCTCCTCGATCCGTATCCGCATGGGTTCAACGCACGGGAACGTCAACGGGTGCGGTGGCAAGACGCCGCAAAGGATGGCAGTTCATGGCGGATCGCGGGTGAGATATCCGTTTTGTAGCCAAACATCGCATGAACACCCTGTCACTGGCGGTACGTTCATGCGCGCCGGGCCCCATGTCACAGCACCGGTGCTGCGCTCCTTGCCAGAGAGGCCACGTCCATGGCGGCGTCCCCCCACTCACCCAACTCCACGTTCCGGCGGCTGCGCGCGCAGCACTCCCCGGCCGAGTTCGCGGCCCTGGTGCGCCGGGCGGCGAAGGAAATCGGAGAAACGGTTTCCTGCGACGCGCGCTACATCGGCCGGGTCGAGTCCGGCGAGATCCGCTGCCCCAACTACGCGTACGAGCGGGTCTTCCTCCACATGTTCCCCGGCCGAACCCTGGCCGATCTGGGCTTCTCCCCCCGCGAGAGCGTCCGCGGCCGCTCGGCACAGCGCGCCACCCGTCCCTTCTCCACACCCAACCACCGTTCCCCTTCCAGTTCCAAGGAGAGCGACGTGCTGCGTCGCGCGTTCATGGCGGGCGGCTCCGCGACCGTGGCGGCCGCGACGCTCAGCCTCACCCTGCTCGGTGACACCCGCCGGCTCCCCTCCCGCGCCGGCGAGTCCGAGGCCGCCGCCGTCGAGGACGCGGTACGCCAGATCCGCCTGCTGGACGACCGGCACGGCGCCGACTCGCTGTACCGCAGGGCCGCCGAACCGCTGCGCACCGCCTACGCGCTGCTCGACGCGGGGGCCACCCGGCAGTCCACCGAGGACCGGCTGCACGCGGGCGCCGGTGAACTGGCCGTGTCGGTCGGCTGGCTGGCCCACGACTCCGGCCGCTTCGACGACGCGCGCTCGCACTACGCGGAGGCCCTGGCGACGGCCCGGGTCGCGCGGGACGCGGGCCTGGAGGCGCACGCCTTCAGCAACATGGCCTTCCTGGCCCGGGACTGCGGCCGCTCCCGCGAGGCGGTACGGGCCGCACAGGCGGGCCTGCGCGCCGCCCGCTCCCTCGGTTCCCCGCGGCTGCTGGCACTGCTCGCGCTGCGGGAGGCCGGGGGCTGGGCGGGGCTGGCCGACCGCAAGGCCTGCGAGGAGGCGCTGACCCGGGCGCACACGGAGTTCTCGCGGGGCGAGTCGGGCAACGACCCCGAGTGGATGTCCTTCTTCGGGCAGGCGGAGCTGGAGTCCCTGGAGGCGCGCTGCTGGTCGGCGCTGGGCGAGCACGCCCGCGCGGCCCGGCACGCCCGCCGCGCCGCCGACCTCCAGGACCCGCACTTCGCCCGGAACGTGGCCCTCTACACCGCCGAGCTGGCCGGCGACCTGGCCCGGGCGGGCGCCCCCGACGAGGCCGCGTGGGCGTGCGGCCGGGTCCTGGACCTCCTGGCCGAGGTCCAGTCCACGCGGATCCGCTCGATGCTGTCGACCACGGCCGCAGCCCTCGTCCCCCACCAGCGCTCCCCCCGCGTGGGCGCCTTCCTCACCCGCCACGCCTCAGCCTGACCGGCGGCCCGGCGGTGTCCGGCCCGGCGGTGTCCGGCCCGGCCTCCCCCTCCCCGGGCGGGCGCCTCAATCGCCGTCGAGGCTCAGTTGGTGTGCCGACGCCCGGCACGGCCTCGCCTTCCCAGGCGGGCCGCCTCAAACGCCGGCGGGGCTGAAGATGCGCGGCCCGGCCTCGCCTTCCCAGGGCGGGCGCCTCAATCGCCGGCGGGGCTCGAAGGGTGGGGCCGGGCTTCGACGGCGTGAGGGGAGTGGGGACGGGGCGGGGTGTCCCCGCAGGACGAGCGCGCAACCACCCCGTACAGCCGAGAAGAGCCCGCACGCGCCGAGCCGAGGAGACACCCCGGGGGCGCCCCCCCGCGCCCCCCCCCCCCCCCCCCCCCCCCGCCCCCCCCCCCCCCCCCCCCCCCCCCCCCCCCCCCCCCCCCCCCCCCCCCCCACGCACCGACCCCACCCACCAGGCCCGCACACCGCCGAGCCGCCCGCAGGGCAACCGCCCGAGGAGACACCCCGCCCCCCGCCCCCACGCACCGCCCCCACCAACGGGCCCGCACCACCCCAGCCCCGCCGGCGATTGAGGCGCGAGGTCCGGGCAGAGCCCGGGACAGAGCGCCGAAGCCAGCGCTACGCGTCGAGGTGGCCCGTGTCGTTCCACCGTTCCAGCGCCGGCGCGCCATAGGCCCAGCCCAGAACCGAGAGCGACGTCGGCTCCAGCCGGATCCGCGCGCCGAAGGACGCCTCGAAGCCCAGCCAGCGCGCGGCCAGCGTCCGCAGGATGTGCCCGTGCGCGAAGACCAGGACGTCGCGCTCCGCCGACCGCGCCCAGGCGACCACCTCGTCCGCCCGCGCCGCGACATCCGCGACGGACTCGCCGCCCGGGACGCCGTCGCGCCAGATGAGCCACCCGGGCCGGACCGCCTGGATCTCGGCCGGGGTCATGCCCTCGTAGTCGCCGTAGTCCCACTCCATCAGCGCGTCCCACGGCTCGGCCTGCGCCCCGAAGCCGGCCAGGTCGCAGCTCTCGCTCGCGCGCACCAGCGGGCTGGTGCGGACCTCCACACCCCGCAGGCCCCGCCACGGGTCACGGGCCAGCCGCTCGCCGAGCAGCTTGGCACCCCGCTTGCCCTCCTCCAGCATCGGCACGTCCGTGCGTCCGGTGTGCTTGCCGAGCTGTGACCACGCCGTCTGGCCGTGGCGGGCCAGCAGGATGCGGGGGGCCATGTGAATTCTCCTGGTTCCTCAGAGTTCGTACGGTTATACGGTGGTTCCTCGTCCGTACATCATCCATCACCCGCCCCACCCCGCCCCCACGGCCGGTTTCCGCACTAAGTCCACGATTGTCAGTGGCGGATGGGACACTTCCGCGGGTGAGCTCCTACCCGCCCAGCAACATCGCGCCGCCGACGACATTGCGGCAGCGGCTCGCCGGTCTGCGCGGCCCCGCCGTGCCGCCCCGCCCGCTCGACGCCCGGGCGCTCGCAGCCCTCGCCGCCAATCCCGGCTGCGGCAGACGCGCCCTCCTCGACGGCGCCGGCGTCGACAAGACCGCCCTCGCCACGGCACTCGGCTCCCCCGCCTCCTTCGGGCAGTCGCAGTTCGCCATCGTCCGCGGGAACTCCTTCGAGGCCAAGGTCAAGGGCGACGGCGGGGCCGAACTGCTGCGGCTGGTCCACGCGCACCTCGCGGCCGCCACCGAGCCCCCCGGCCCCGGCGCCCGCGTCCCCGACCTCACCGCCGCCGGGCCCGAGGGCCGCGCCGCCCGGACGGCGCTCGCCCTGCGCGAGGCGACCGCCGCCGGCCTGGAGACCGGGGCGTGGACGCTGCTGGACCACCCGATGCTCGCCCTTGAGGTGGCCGGCTCCCCCGCCTACCTGGAGCCCGACGCCGTCGTCGTGCACCCCGACGGCCGCTGGACCGTCGTGGAGATCAAGTCGTTCCCGATGATCGACGGCGCCGCCGACGCCGCGAAGGTGGGCGCCGCCGCCCGCCAGGCCGCCGTCTACGTCCTGGCCCTGGAGAAGACCGCCGCGAAACTGCCCGGCGCCGAGGTCGGGCACACCGTGCTGCTGGTCTGCCCCAAGGACTTCTCCAACCTGCCCACCGCGTCCCCCGTCGACATCCGCCGCGAGCGCTCCGTGACCCGCCGCCAGCTGGACCGGCTGACCCGCGTCGAGGAGCTGGCCGCGGCTCTGCCCGAGGGCCTCAGCTTCGACCCGGCGACCAGAACCGCCGAGGAGCTCGTCGAGGCGGTGTCCGCGGTGGACGCCGCCTACGCCCCCGAGTGCCTGGCCGCCTGCGAGCTGGCCTTCCACTGCCGCGACCGGGCCCGCGCCGACGACAGCGTCACCGCGCTGGGCCGGTCCGTACGGGGTGAGCTGGGCGCGCTGACCACCGTCGGGGCCGCCCTCGCGGCGGCCTCGGGGACCGGTTGCTCCGAGGATCCGACCGCCGCCGCCCTGCTCCGCGCCGCCCGGCTGCGCGCCGAGGCCCTGGAGCCGGCCGCCGCCCGTCCGCCGCACCACGTCCCGGAGACCCCCGCATGCCCCTGCTGAGCACCCTGGCCCGGCTGCAGGCCGTACGGGCGGGCCGCGCCCAGCCGCTCGCGACCGTACGGCACCGCCACCTGAGCGAGACCCCGCTGGTCCTCGTGCCGCTGACCACGGCCGGTGAGGCGGGCGCCCCGCTGGGCGCCATGGTCGGCACCGACCGGCACGCGCCGCAGGTGTTCGTGATACCCCAGCCGCGCGACCGCGACCGGCGCTGGGCCTTCCTCGCGGACCTCGCGGTGCAGGTCCTGACCCACATCGACGCGTACGCGGACGCCGTGGAGCCGGCCGAGCGCAGCGAGACCGACCCGGAGACGGGCAAGCGGGTCAAGGTCGAGACCGAGCTGTGCGTGGACGCGCCCCAGCTGATCGTGCCGAGCCGGGCGGGCATCGAGTACGTACGGCTGCTCGGGCGCTCGATGCGGTTCCGGCGCACCGCCGAGGAGGACCCGGACAATCCGTATCCGGCGCCCTCGCAGGTGCCGATGCTCGGGCGTTGGTTCACCCACCTCGCCGAGCGCTCTCGGGTGCCCGGCTCCTCGATGCTGCTGTCGGCCACCGACCTGCTGTCCCGGCACTGGGCCACCGGTCAGAGCAATCTGGAGGACCAGCACCTGGGCGCGCTCCTGGGCTGGATCGACCCGCCCGAGGGCCGGTCGGGCGCCGAAGAGGCCCACCGGGCCGAGCTGGGCCGCGACCGGGACGGACAGCTGCTGTGCCCGCCGGCCGGTCCGGCCACCGACCCGGCCTTCGACAACAGGCTGCTGGCTCCGGCGATCGTCCGCTACGACGCGGCGCGCGCAGCCCTGGCGGCCGGTCCCGGGGACGACGACCGCCACGTACGGTCGGCCGAGGACGAGGTGCGCCGCCTTGTCGTGTCGCAGATGTCGGGCACGTGGTGGAAGACCTGGGAGGCGATCGACCTGCTGCGCACCCTGCCTCCGGGCGAGCGCGCGGAGGAGCGCTGGACGCGCGACCGCTGGTCGTACACCGGCCACCGGGACCGGGTGCGGGCGGGCGAGCCGCCGCAGCCGCGCCGCGACGACGCGGTGACGGCGGCCCAGAAGCTGGCCACGCGGGAGACGGAACAGGTGCGGCTCGACGCCCAGGAGGCGCTCGACGACCCCCTGGTGATGGCGGGCCGGCGGTTCGCGGGCGAGGCTTTCGCCGGTGAGGTCACCGAGGTGGTGATGGAGTGGACGGAGTCCAAGCGGCCGAGCCCGCGCCCGCTGGTGACGGTGGCCACGGAGGACCGGCCGCAGCTCGCGGACGGGGGCGGCGGGAAGGTGTTCCGCTCGCTGGACGGGCGCCCGCAGAGCGCGCGGTTCGTACGCTGGGAGGAGGACGGGCAGCTGGTGCTGCGGCTCCTCGACAAGATGGGCCGCGGCAGGGACCCGGAGCCGGGGTCGGTCCCGGAGAAGGGCGACCGGGTCTGCTGGACGCTCTTCGAGCACGACGCGCGCGGCGGCCCGAAGCTCCCGGAGCCCGAGCAGACCCCGTGGACCCACGGCGGCCCGCCCGGGTCGGCGGGCGCCCTCCCCCTGCCCGACTCCGTGACCGACGAGGACCTCCTGTGACCACGACCGCTCCCTTCGACCCGGGCGCGGCGGCCGCCCGGGCGACCGCCGCGATCCTGGCCGACACCCTGCACGGGACCGAGCGGGGCGTGGTCGTCGACTCCCCGCCCGGGGCCGGCAAGTCCACGCTGGTGGTGCGCGCGGCGCGGGAGCTGGCCGCCGCCGGGCGCCGGCTGATGGTGGTGGCGCAGACCAACGCGCAGGTCGACGACCTGGTGCTGCGGCTCGCCGACAAGGATCCGGAGCTGAAGGTCGGCCGGCTGCACAGCAGCGAGGGGGACGCGTACGACCCGGCGCTGCGCGAGCTGCCCTCGGTGACCCTCTCGGCCAAGCCGGGGGACCTGGCGGAGCTGCCGATCACCATCTCCACGGCGGCGAAGTGGGCCTTCGTCAAGGACGTCGAGCCCTGGCAGCACGCCATCGTCGACGAGGCGTACCAGATGCGCTCGGACGCGCTGCTGGCCGTGGCCGGGCTGTTCGAGCGGGCGCTGTTCGTGGGCGACCCGGGGCAGCTGGACCCGTTCAGCGTGGTCGGCGCGGAGCAGTGGGCGGGCCTGTCCTACGACCCCTCCGCCTCGGCGGTGAGCACCCTGCTCGCGCACAACCCGCAGCTGCCGCAGCACCGGCTGCCGGTGTCCTGGCGGCTCCCGGCGTCGGCGGCCCCGCTGGTCTCCCGCGCCTTCTACCCGTACACGCAGTTCCGCAGCGGTACGGGCCCGGGCGAGCGGCGGCTGTCGTACGGGGTCCCCTCGGACGGGTCGGGCCCGGACCGGGTCCTGGACGAGGCGGCCGAGGCGGGCTGGGGCCTGCTGGAGCTGCCCGCCCGGCACACCCCGCGCACCGACCCGGAGGCGGTCCGGGCGGTGGCCGCGGTGGTCCGCCGGGCGCTGGACCGCGGGGCGGTGACCTCGGACGAGCAGTCCCCGGACCCGGCCCCGCTGACGGCGGACCGGATCGCGGTCGGCACGGCCCACCGCGACCAGGCGTCCGCGGTCCGCGCGGCGCTGGCCGCGCTCGGGGTCACCGGGGTCACGGTGGACACCGCGAACCGGCTGCAGGGCCGCGAGTACGACCTCACGGTGGTCCTGCACCCCCTGTCGGGCCGCCCGGACGCGACGGCCTTCCACCTGGAGACGGGCCGCCTGTGCGTGCTGGCCTCCCGGCACCGGCACGCGTGCGTGGTGGTGGCGCGGGCGGGGATAGCGGAGCTGCTGGACGACCACCCCTCGACGGAACCGGTCCAGCTGGGCGTGACGGTGAAGTTCCCGGACGGCTGGGAGGCGAACCACTCGGTCCTGGCCCATCTGGCGGAGCACCGGGTGTCCTGGCGCCCGTAGGGGCGGGGTTCCATGAGCCCGGGGGCGGAACCGGGTCGCGCCGGGTCAGGCCTTGCGGCGGGCGCCGAGGCGTTCGCGCAGGACCTCGCCCACCTCGGCGAAGGTGCGCAGCTGCTCCGGCGTCAGGGCGTCGATCAGGTGGCGGCGTACGGACTCCACGTGGAGCGGGGCGGCCTCCGTGATCATGGTGACGCCGGCGTCGGTGAGGACCACTTCCGCGCCGCGGCCGTCGGTGGCCACCTCCTCGCGGCGGACGGCGCCGCGCTGTTCCATGCGGGTGAGCTGGTGGGACAGCCGGCTGCGTGACCAGCGCATCAGCTCGGCCAGGGCGCTGATGCGCATCCGGTGGCCGTCGGTGGAGCCGAGCACCGACAGGACGTCGTAGTCGGCCTCGCTGAGTCCGCTGTCCTGGTTGAGGTCGCGCGCGATCTCCGCGTTGACCAGCGGGAACATGCGCCGCCACGCGTACCAGGCGTCCTGTTCGGACGCGGTGAGCCAGCGGGGCCCGGGTGCGGGGGTCATGCCTGCCACTCTAGCCAGGTCGGTGACACATCACTTATCTAGTTGACATGTCATTCAGATCCTGGGTTTCATCAGATGACACATCAACAACCGCACCGACCGGAAGCACCCACCATGACCCGTCTGCACGTCATCTCCGCCGCGACCCGCCCGACCTCCTCCGGCCGCCCCCTCGCCGCCTGGGTCACCGAGCAGGCCCGCGAGCGTGACGGCTTCGACGTCACGTCCGTCGACCTCGCCGAGATCGCCCTGCCCTTCCTCGACGAACCCGAGTACGCCTCCACCGGCAACTACGCCCATCAGCACACCCGCGACTGGAGCGCCCTGGTCGACTCGGCCGACGCCTTCCTCTTCGTCCTGCCGATGTACAACGGCGGCTTCACCGCCCCCTTCAAGAACGCCATCGACTTCCTCTACAACGAGTGGAAGGGCAAGCCGGTCGGCATCGTCAGCTACAGCGCCGGCCCCACCGGCGGCGCCCCGGCCGCCGCGATGCTGCTCCCGGTCCTCACCCGGCTGGGCATGCTGCCCGCCGAGCACTCCGTCGCCGTCCCGGGCATCCCCAAGCTGATCGGACCCGACGGCTTCCAGGCCCCCGAGGCACTCGCGGGCGAGCTCGCCGCAGTCCTGGACGACGTGGCCGAACTGGCGGCGCAGCGCGCCGCGGAGGCCGTCACGGTGTGACCGGCGCGTCGCCGTCGGCGCAGGAGCGTGCCGACGGCGGGTACTTGGGGTGCGGGGTGACGTGCATTCCGAAGGCCGCGGCCGGCGCCTGACCGGCGCCGGCCGACCACCTGTACGACTCTCCCGCCACCGAACCTGTCCGTCTGCTCGGGCACCCCATCAGCCGTACAGGTGTTCCAGTCCGTCGCGCAGGGGTCTTGCGTGGCGTTGGACAATGGACGGTGGCCCGGAATCACTTCGCACGCGCAGCAGGAGGACACGCATGGCAGAGCCCGAGCGGACCGAGCGACGGCTACGGCCGGCGCCGCTGCTCTTCGAGCCCTCGGAGTCCGTGGCGGACCCGGAGCACTTCTTCGACCTGGAGTCGATCGAGGACCCGCGGGAGCTGTTGACCCGTGCGACCGAGCTGACGCTGGCCTTCCGGGCCGCGCAGGAGCGGGCGGTCGAGTTCCAGGCCCTGGCGGCGGCCCAGCTGGCCGATCCGCGACGGTTCGACCGGCTGTCGCCGGCGCTGATCGCCGAGCAGGCGGAGTGGACCGAGGACTATGCACGCAAGATGATCGAATTCGGCGAAACCCTCCAACGCGGCGCGGGCCCGGACCTCACCTAGGGGGCGCACCACCGCGGGTGCCGGTGAGTACGGCAGCGGTCCGGCATATGCGGGGCGCAACATACTCCTTCCGCAGGGGCCCTGTCCCGAATTTCGGTAACTCCCGGGGTTCGACCCGCTACGGCGGGTAGACCTTGGCATATGACGACGCTGACGACGGCCCACGGATGCACCGCCCTCCAAGCGCGCGGCGAGCGCACGCGCACGGCTCCCGCCACCCACGTCACCCCGCAGGGCGCCGCCTGGCTCAGCTCCGCATCCGCCCACCCCCGGCGCACCCTCGCGCTGTGGGAGGCGCGACCCGGGCTGCCCGCCACGCTGCCCTGCGGGGATCCCTTCGACGTCGTCAACGTCCCGCTCGTCCTCGGGCGCCGCATCCTGGACCTGCTCTGGGCCGAAGGCCCCGGCTCCGGTCCGGTCGCCGTGCACCGCGGCCGGATCCTGCTGTTCGCCGCTCCCGGCACCGCGCACCGGCTGCCCGCCCTGCTGGCGTGGGAGGAGTGGGGAGGTTCCCGCACCGCTCCGGCGCCGCTCTGCCACGGCCGCGGCGACGCCGTCACCGTGCCGCCGCTCGCCGCCACGTCCGGCGCCTCCCGGTGGCTCGTGGCGCCCGACGCGCGGGAGCCGTGGCTTCCCGGGCCCGAGGCCCTGCTCTGGGCCTTCGTACGGGCGGCCCGCACCCCCGCACCGACCGGACCTGGGGATATCGATTTTTCGTTCCGCGGATCCTCCTGCTAATGTCTTCCTCGTCAGCAAGCGCCGCTAGCTCAGTTGGTTAGAGCAGCTGACTCTTAATCAGCGGGTCCGGGGTTCGAGTCCCTGGCGGCGCACAGACGGAAGAAGGCCCCCACGCGAGTGGGGGCCTTCTTCGTCATGTCGTGATCTTCACCGTGTACGCGCCGGACCTGGTGCGGTCCGCCACCTCGATGGTGATCCGCTCCCCCGGCACGGTGTACGTCTCGCCCACCTCCAGCGGCGCGTCCGCCAGCGGCGGGTACACCGAGCGGTCCCAGCAGGCCTCCGTCGACGGGTGCGCGTCCAGCACCTCGATGGGACCGCCGCCCGACGAGGCCTCGTTGCGCACCCGGTAGACCAGGACGCCCTCCGTGCAGGTGTCCCCGTCGTTGCCGGCGGAGCCCCGCGCCTCGACGGCGATCGCGCTGCCGGGGCCCGTACGGATGACCGCGAGCCGGGTGCCGCCCGTCCCGCCGCTCGGCGGAGCCTCGGCCAGCGGCTGGAGGGTGTGCAGCGAGGAGCCCGACTGCACGCAGTCCACCTGGGACTCGTCCAGCCAGCCCAGCTTCCACTTGTGCCAGGCGAAGAGGTCCGGGGCCATGCCGAACTGGCTGCCCATGACGTCCCAGTCCCCGACGTAGGTGTCCCAGTCGCCCTTGCCGTCCGTGGGCCGGTGGTAGAGGTCGGGCAGGTCGAAGACGTGCCCGGTCTCGTGGGCCAGGACGTTGCGGTCGGGCGGGTGGCGTTCGAAGACGGTGACGATCCGCCGCAGTTCGGTGCCGTCCGCGACGATCGGGTGCTCGAAGTTGACGACCTTCGTGGCATCGGAGTCCACCCCGGGCGCGTCCGGGTCGGCGACGAAGTAGACGACGTCGTACTTGCGGAAGTCCACCTGGGCGTCGGCGGTGGAGACCGCGTCCCGCAGGTAGGCCGCCCGGTCCCCGGCGGCCCAGTCGCGCTTTATCCCGTACGCGGTGGACGGCTTGGGCATCCGCAGCCACTCCTTCTGCGGATGCGGGGCCAGCTTGAACCGCCCGTACGAGGCCTGCTCGAAGAAGTCGCTGGTGGCGGGGAAGTAGTCGCCGACGATCTCCTCGGTCTTGAGGGCGCTGGGGTGGTCGGGGAAGGAAAGGAAGACCATGACCGCGTCGAGTGTGCGCTCGGGTTTGGGATAGGCGCCGTTCCAGCTGTCCAGGCCGAGGGAGTGGTGCGCCGCGGTGCGGGTCAGCGCGCAGGGTCCGGCCCCGGAATCGGCCACCGCGGGCCCCGCGACGAGCGACATGGCGGCGAGCGCCGTCAGGGAGGTGAGCGCCGCGGCGGTACTTCGGATGCGGGAACAGTCCACTCCCCCGGGTGTCTGCTGTCGCGCCACATCGACCTCCGGTGGTGGATTCGTACCTGTTCATCCACCTTGAGGCGATTGTCTTACTAATGCCCTGTTCCGCTGCACCACACGAGTGAGTAATACGGCAAGCCGGTGACCCCCGGACTTCACGCGCCTGCCTACAGAACGTCACGACCGATCACCCGAGATCAGCAGGAGCCCTCGCTCGCTCAGAGCCGCGCAGAAACGATCGCGCGCTCTTCGGCCGTCGATCCGTCATCACACCGAACTCCCCCGTCTCAACCGGCGGCGCCGCTGGATGGGGCCTCCCGGCAGCCTCTATGATCGGCACACTTTCCTGCGCGGACACTCACGAACACTGCGGGAGCCAACGGTGAGCGGAACCTCAGAAGGAACCGGTTCGGCGGCCGACAGCATCCGATCGGCCATTACGGAGCGTTACCCGGCAGTGCCGGCAGTGCCGTCGACATCGGCCACCCAGGCCGCCCGGGCGGCCTCGCCGTCCCCGCACCGCGCCGAGTCCGAGCTGCGCGACTACCGGGCCGCCTTCAACGCGGCCCACCTCGCCATGGCGGTCGTGGACCGCGAGGGCTACGTGGTCGCCGCTAACCAGGCCTTCGCCGGGATGCTGGGCAGCGAGCCGCACGCACTCGTCCACCGGTGCGCCGCCGACCTGGTGGACCTGGCCGCGGAGGCCCGCACCTGGGCCGCGTACCAGGAGGTGCTCCGCGGCCGGCAGGCCCGGCTGCGCTGCACCCGCCGGCTCAAGCACCCCGACGGGCACTCGCTGTGGACCGAGGTCACCCTCGGGCCCGTCCCCGGCACCGGGGACGTCCTGTTGTCGGTGGCCGACATCAGCGACCGCCGCGACCTCCAGGCCCGCCTGCGGCACCTCCAGATGCACGACCCGGTCACGCGGCTGCCGAACCGTGCGCTGTTCTTCGAGCGGCTCTCCGCCGCCCTGGAGGCCTCCTCGTACGAACACGGCGGCGGCACCGGCCGGATCGGCCTGGTCTACCTGGACCTCGACGGGTTCAAGGCCGTCAACGACACCCTGGGCCACCGCGTCGGGGACCGGCTGCTGACCGCCGTCGCCGCCCGGCTGACCCAGTGCGCCGACCAGTCCGGGTACGGGCGCACCGGCGGGCATCTGGTCGCCCGCCTCGGTGGCGACGAATTCGCCCTGCTGGTCGAGGACTCCACCGGCACCGAACAGCTCACGGACCTGGCGCGGAGCGTCCTCGCGGCCGTACAGGAACCCTTCGACCTGGCCGGGCAGCGGCTGTCGGTCTCCGCGTCGATCGGAGTCGTGGAGCGGGCAACGGACGGCACCTCGGCGACCGGTCTGATGCAGGCCGCCGACACGACCCTCTACTGGGCCAAGGCGGACGGCAAGGCCCGCTGGACGCTCTTCGACCCGGAGCGCAACGCGCACCGCATGACCCGCCAGGCGCTCTCCTCCACGCTCCGGCCGGCGGTGGAGAGAAACGAGTTCGAGCTGGAGTACCAGCCGCTGGTGGACCTGGAGAGCGGCGCGGTGCGCGGGGTCGAGGCCCTGGTGCGCTGGAACCACCCGCAATTCGGCACGCTGACGCCGAATCGGTTCATCGGCATCGCCGAAGAGGACGGATCCATCGTCCAGTTGGGACAGTGGGTCCTGCGGACCGCCTGCCGCCAGGCCCGGCGCTGGCAGATCGAACAGCCCAGCGACTCCCCCGTCTTCGTGTCCGTCAACGTCGCCGTCCGGCAGGTCTGGGACTCGGACCTCGTGGGCGATGTCGCGGAGATCCTGGCCGAGACGGGCCTGGCCCCGCAGCTGCTGCAACTGGAACTGACCGAGTCGGCGGTGATGGGCTCGGCCGGCCGTCCCCTCCAGGCCCTTCAGGCGCTCAGCGACATGGGCGTGCGGATCGCGATCGACGACTTCGGCACCGGCTACTCGAACCTCGCCTACCTCAGCAGGCTTCCTGTATCAGTTCTGAAACTGGACGGTTCGTTCGTGCGCGGATTCCGCTACGACGAGGGCACGCACCCGAACCCGGCCGACGAAACGATCGTCGAGGCCCTGGTCCAGCTCGCGCACCGGCTCGGCCTGACGGTGACCGCGGAGTGCGTGGAGACCGCGGGACAGGCCGCACGACTGAAGCGCGTCGGCTGCGACACGGGCCAGGGCTGGCTCTACTCGCGGGCGGTGGCGCCCGAGCGGATCGCCGAGATGATCGGCACCAAGCCGGGTGCGCAATAGCCCTGCTAGCCGTTCCGCTTGGCTGTTTCGCGGGCTTCCAGGGGGTCTTTCCTCATTGGACAGCCCCGAATCCCCCTGTAACGATCTTCAGGCCAAAGGTTCTTGACCAAGTTCCTTGATCTGTGGGGGAAACCGCCATGAAGCTCACCCGTACCGCACTCGCCCTGACCGCCGTCGCCATCGCCCCGGCCCTGCTGCTCGCCACCCCGGCCCTCGCCTCCGCCGCGCCGGTCAAGGCGTCGGTCACGGCGCCGGCCGGCGCGGCGCTGGGCTCCGACACGGAGAACGCCGCCGCCATCGCCAAGATCCTGGCGGACCCGGCGAGCGGCAAGTCCGTGATCCGCGCGGCGAACGCGGCCCTCAGCGGCACCCCCGAGGACCGCGTGGCGTTCCTGACCACGGGCCTCGCGAAGGCACAGGACGAGGACAACACGGTCGCCATCCTCCGAATCCTGGCCGGCAAGCCCGGCAAGGGCGTGACCCGCGAGGCCAACAAGGCCCTCGACGGCACCCCGGCCGACCGCGTCGCCTTCCTCGCCACCGGCCTCGCCAAGGCACAGGACGAGGACAACACGGTCGCCATCCTCCGAATCCTGGCCGGCAAGCCCGGCAAGGGCGTGACCCGCGAGATCAACAAGGCCCTCGACGGCACCGCGGCCGACCGCGTCGCCTTCCTCGCCACCGGCCTGCGGCTCGCCCAGGCGGAGGACGACCGCGTCGCCGTCGCCACCATCCTCGCCCGCCCGGGCATCAGCGACGCGCTGTATGCGGAGATCCAGCGGCTCCTGGACGGCGGCACTCCGGAGGAGCTCCGGTACTTCATCACCGTCGGCCAGTACCAGTTCTGACACGAGGAGGCCGGACCGCCCGTCGGGCGGTCCGGCTGGGCTAGCCGTTCACGACCTTGTCGTAGCGCAGGGCGACGTAGCCCGAGGCGGCGTGGCCGGCGATGCGGCCGTCGCTGCCCCCGTTGAGGTAGTCCTGGCCGCGCATCATGTCGTCGTTGGTGTTGGCCTCGTGGATGTACGAGAACTTGCCGGCGGCCTTGTCGACCCACTTCTCGAAGAGCACCACGTGCCCGTCCAGGGTGTTCAGCGCGTCACCGGGCTGGAGGTCCGACTTGGAGATGGTGGCGGTGACGCCCGGCAGGCTCTGCGTCGTGTAGCTGGTACTGGCGTGCCAGACCATGGAGACGAAGCCGGAGCAGTCGGTGCGGTAGGTGTGGTCGCCGTCCGGGTCGGAGGCGTACGCGCCCTGGTTGTAGGGGACGTCCCGGCTCAGCCAGTTCGCGGCGCGGCTCATGATCTCGCTGCGGGCGATCTGCCCGCCCTTGGTGGAGGGGGTGGGGGTCGGGGGCGCCGGCGGCCGGTAGGTGCAGTCGCCCGCGAAGGCGGAGAGCAGGGTCTGGGTCCAGCCGCTCGCGTCGACCGGGTCGGCGGGGTGGTAGGCGATGTCATCGCCCTTGCCGTCGGTGGGGTCGGCGTCGTGGTACCAGTACATGCCGCCGTTCGTACGGCCGTAGTAGAGCCCGCCGCCGGGTGAGACCAGGCTGTCGACCGCCGACCAGCCGGAGCCCTTGAGCTCCGAACTCTCCCAGTCACCGACGCCGTTGATCTGGTAGGAGAGCAGCCGGCCGTCGGCGGTGCTGGCGATGAGGACGTCGTCGCCCGCGGCGGCCAGCGTCTTGAGGACGAAGCCCGTGTCGATCACCGCGTGCTTGGCGATGTGCGCCGGCCCGCTGGGCTTGGCCTGGGAGACGTTGTAGCGGTGGAGCTCGCCGGCGACCGTGCCGTAGAGGTGGCCGGCGCCGTCGTAGGTCATCTTGTCGAAGGTCCAGCCGCCGTCCCAGATCTTGGTGACTCCGGCCAGGGCCAGCGCGTTGTCGTTGGTCTGGATGTCGACGCGGTAGAGGTCGCCGGCCGTCGAGGTCACGAGAACGGTGTTGAAGTTGAGGGTGGCCATCGCCTTGGGCGTGAAGCCGAGGTTCGAGCCGATCAGGGTCTTCACCCGGTCGCCGGTGTTGGGGGATATCGCCGTGTAGGTGAGGCGGCCGTCGGCGAGGGTGCCGTAGACCGACACGTCGCCGCCGCAGATCGCGGCGGCCTGGGCCGGCGCCGAGGTGAGGGTGACCATGCCGAGGGTGGTGGCAGAGACGGCCAGGGTGGCGGCGAGGCGGCGCTTGAGGGACGACGAGAACATGGGTGTCTCCGGATTCTGGGCAGCCCTGACGTACGCGCGTCGGGCCGGGGAGGTGAGGGGGGAGAGAGCGGGAGAGCGGGCGGGACTCGGGGGCCGCTCAGTACCAGTTGTTGTTCAGGAAGTGGGTCCAGGCGCCGCAGGGCGTGCCGTACTGGCCGTCGATGTAGGACAGGCCCCACTTGATCTGGGTGACCGGGTTGGTGCGCCAGTCATCGCCGAAGGCGTCCATCTTGGAACCGGGCAGGGCCTGGGGGATGCCGTACGCCGTGGAGTTCGGGTTGTCGGCCCAGTAGCGCCAGCCGCTCTCCTTGTCCCACAGCTGCTCCAGGCAGTTCCACTGGGCGGTGCTGTTCCAGGCGCCGCCGTCGTGCTTGTTCATCAGGTCGCGGCCGGCCGCCTTCACGGCGGGTATGTCCTTGCCGTCGAGCGGGTCCACGGTGGTGGTGCAGCTGAAGGACGCCGGCTGGGCGGAGAGCAGCGCCTGCGTCCAGCCACCCGTGTTGACGGGGGTGTCGTTGTGGTAGGCGATGTCGGTGCCGCTGCCGTCGGCCGGGTTGGCGTCCTTGTACCAGTACATGGCGCCCGTGGTTTCGATCCGGCCGTAGTAGAGGCCCCCGCCGGGAGACACGACCTGGTCGAAGCCGGACCAGCCGGTGGTCTTGAGGTCGTCGCGGTCCCAGCTGCCGTCGCTGCCGATCTTGTAGGAGTGGAGCGCGCCGGCCGACGTGGTGGCGAGCAGCCGGTCGTCGCCGGCGGCCGTGAGGGTCTTCAGGACGAAGCCGGTGCCGATCTCCCTGCGCTGGCCGATGTGCGCCGAGCCGGTCGGCTTGGGCTGCGAGACCAGATATTGGAGGAGGACCCCGCCCGCCGTGCCGTACAGGTGCCCGTGTCCGTCGTAGGTGAGCTTGTCGTGGGTCCAGCCGCTGTCGAAGATCTTGACGGGCGGGCGCTCCAGGACGAGGGACTCGTTGTTGGTGAGGACGTCGAGGCGGTAGAGCGCACCGGACGTCGAGGTCACCAGAATCGTGTTGAAGTTGAGGGTGGCCATCGCCTTGGGCTCGAACCCCAGGGCCGCTCCGACCCGCACCTTCTTCAACTGGCCGGTGGCCGGGGTGATGGTGCTGAAGGTGAGGCGGCCGTCGGGCAGGACGCCGTAGATCGAGGCGGTCCCGCCGCAGGTGGTCGCGGCCTGTGCGGCCGGGGCGGCGGCGACGGCCGCGGCGGTGAGCAGTCCGGCACCGAGGGCGGTGGAGAGGGCGGCTACCGCGCTCTTGCGGGCAGCCTGACGGAGGGTGGTGGTCACTGCGTTCTCCTGGGGAACGTGCGCGGGGAGGGCCGGGGGTGCCGTCAGCGGTGCGGCTCGGTGGTGCGGTAGCCGTGCGCCCGCAGCGGGGCGCGGGCGCCGTCGAGGATGGCGTGGGCCTGGGTGAGGGCCGCGGCTTCGGAGGCGGCCCGCAGGAAGAGGTAGACGTGCACGCCGTCGTCGGCGGCTTTGGTCCGCAAGTGCTCGAGTCCGTGCGCGGCGGGGGTGTGGGCCCAGATCAGATCGGAGACGAGGGCGAGCACACGGGTGCTGACCGGATCATGACAAGGCCCTGAGAGGGAGGCTCGCACGACGCGCATGCCGGCTAGTCCCAGTTGATGCTGTCCTCGACGGACGTGGGCGCCGTGTCCCAGTTGATGCTGCCGTCGGCGGAGGCACTGATGTGGCGGCTCTCGGCGGAGACGGTCACCGAGGTGGTGGTGACCGCGCCGGCACAGAGGGCGGTGAAGACGGCGGCGACGGCGGCGAAGCGGGCGGTGCGGGACATGGTTTCCCCCAAGGTCAGGAGCCGGGAAGCGATTCGTTCGGTGCGGTGTGCTGCGCGCTGATCCGGATCGTCCTTGCGGCTCTGGCCTGAGTCGGTGACTTTCGTCCCCGCCGTCCCGGTGAACACCATGTTGCTGCCGTCAGGACCCGCGAAGAAGAGGTTCCGACTGTCACCAACAGGCCTGGCACCTTGGTGACAGACTTCGCCTACGATCACCGGGGCGGCGCTCGCCGGGCCCGCCCAACTACTGCTGGGGGGCTGGAACTTGCTGCAAACACTGGGCCTCGGGGCCGACGTGGAATCCGTGTACCGGGGCATGCTGGCCGACCCTTCGGGAGGCGTGGCCGAGCTGAGCGCCCGCCTCGGCCTCACCGAGACCCAGGTCCGCGAGGGCCTGGACCGGCTCGTCGACCTCGACCTGCTCAGACCGTCACGCGACTGCCCGGGCGCGCTGCGGGCGGTGAGACCCGAACTGGGCCTGGAGCTGCTGCTGCGCCGCCAGGAGGAAGAACTGGCCCGGCAGCAGCAGGAGCTGGCCCGCAGCAAGGCGGCGGCAGCGCAGGTGGTCTCCGAGTTCGCGGAGCTCAGCCCGAACACCGAGGTCGACGGCGCGGAACGGCTCGTGGGCATGGACGCCATCCAGAGCCGACTGGAGCAGCTGGCCCACGGGCTGACGCGGGAATGCCTGGCGATCCTGCCGGGCGGGGCGCTGTCCGAGGCGAGCCTGGAGTCCTCCCGGCCGCTGGACCGGCGTGCGCTGGCCCGCGGCATCGAGATGCGTTCGGTCTACCAGGACAGCGCGCGCAACGATCCCACGACACTGGCCTACGCCCGGTGGCTGACCGAGCAGGGCGGCCAGGTGCGGACCAGCCCGCTCCTGCCGCCCCGCCTCCTGATATTCGACCGGACCGTGGCGGTGGTCCCGATCGACCCCGACCACTCCCGGCTGGGCGCCCTGTGCACCAGCGCGCCCGGGATCGTGGCGTCCCTGGCCACCCTGTTCGAGCAGACGTGGAACTCCGCCGTACCGCTGGGAGCGGACCGCCCCCGCCCCAGCGACAGCCGCCCCACCGCGACGGAGCTCGAACTGCTGAAGCTCCTGGCCTCGGGCATGACGGACGAGGCCGCCGGCAAGCGCCTCGGGGTGTCCCTGCGGACCGTCCGCCGTCAGATGTCCGCCCTGATGGAACGCCTCCACGCGACGAGCCGCTTCGAAGCGGGCCTCAAGGCGGCGCAGCAGGGCTGGCTCTGACGGTCAGAGACTCCGGACGAAGCTGTCGAACGCGGCTGCCGTGACCGTGAAGACCGGCCCGTCGGGGTTCTTGGAGTCCCGGACAGCCACCCGGCCGTCTCCTCCGGTGGTTCCGCTGTACGAGGCCTTGCGCCAGGCGGCGGCACCGACCGGGGCGCACTCGACGCAATCGCCGCCGGTCCCGCCGCTGTAGCTGGACTTACGCCACAGCACGCCCGTCAGGTCCTGCGTGGTCCCCATAACGTTCCTCCCGTACACGGGCGATCAGAGCCGCCGATTCCTCCAGAGAGAGCGCTGCGGCCTGCAAATGGTCGTAGCGATGTGCACAGTCACTGGCCGTCTCGGGATTCGCTGTCACATGAGCCGAACCGTAGCTCTCGGCATAGACGATATCCGGGTCTCCTTCGAACCGGAGAACGTTGAACGCCCCAACAGTGGCAGGGTGATGGCCGGCACTGAAGGGAAGGATCTGGATCCGCATCTCGCGAGAATCCCGGAACTTCAGCAGGTGGCTCAGCTGGTCCCGCATTATTTCGCGGCCGCCGAATGGCCGGTGCAGCACCGCTTCATCCAGCACCACCCAGACAAGTGGCGGACGTTCCCGGGTCAGGATGCGCTGGCGCTCCATCCTCGCGGCGACCGCCTCGTCGAGTTTCTCTCCCCACCCCGCCTGGAGGACCGCTCGTGCGTACGCCTCGGTCTGCAGGAGTCCGTAGACCAGCTGAGGCTGGAACGAGGAGATGTGCGTCGCCCTGGCCTCCATCTCCGCATAGGCCTGAAACCAGGCTGGCAGCTGACTCCGCAGGACCAACCCCACCAGGCGGGAGAACACACCACCCGTGCCCAGCGCAGCGTCCACCCGTTCGGAGAAGTCCCGCGTCGGGACCCGCTTGCCGTTCTCGATCATGCCGATCAGGGAACCGGTGCAGAAGATGATCGCGCCCAGCTGCGCCTGCTTGAGGCCCGCCTCTTCTCTCAGCCGGCGCAGCTCGTAGCTGTAGTAGTCCAGCGGCGAGGCGCTGGGATCGATGTCACGGACGACAGCCATGGGAACGGCACCTCCAAGCGGAGAACGAGCTTGTGGCCGAGCGTAGCGACGTCGACACGCACCGGTGTCGGGAATCCCGCAACCATGTCACACACCTCCGCCCCACCCCCGGAGAGGGGGCAGGGCGGAGGCGTCGCTCGGCGCGGGGTGGGGGGAGATCAGCAGGCGCCGAGGTCCTTCCAGACACCCCACTCACCCGTGGTGCCCGGGGTCTCGTTCTGTGTCCACCACTGGGCCTTGTACTTGCGGCCGTTGTGGGAGACCTCCGTGCCGCCGGTGTAGACCGTGCCCGCGACGTACGCCGGGGTCGAGCCGCAGCCGGTGGTCGGCGGGGTCGTCGGAGGCGTGGTCGGCGGCGTCGTGGGCGGGGTGGTCGGCGGCGTGGTCGGCGGGACCGTGGCGGAGCCGAGCGCGTCCGAGATCTGGTTCAGCAGCGTGGTGTTGTTGTCCAGGCCGAGCAGGGAGTACATCATCGCGCCGGCCAGGCCGCGCTGCTTGCCGTAGTCGACCCGGGCCTGGATGGACTTCTGGTTCAGGCCGGTGAAGAACTCGCCGTCCTTGTAGAAGTACGAGGCCTTGGCCTGGTCGTCCCAGAAGGTGGTCGCCGGGTTGTCGACGAGGCCGCCGAGCTCCTTGTAGTTGGCGATGCCGGCCTGCTGGCTGGTGGGCCGGGCGCCCGAGGCGCCGGTCGCGGACTGGGCGAGGCCGTTGTTCGCCCCGACGGGGACGCCCTTCCAGCCGCGGTAGTAGAACTCGTAGCCCAGGGTCAGCTTGCCGGCGGGGAAGCCGCCGGTGATCCCGTAGGCCGCGTTGCCGTCGATCCAGGAGTCGATCGCGTTGTCGATGCTGTACTTCTGGGTGCCCGGCGCGATCGGGTCGGTCGGGTCGCCCGCCGGGGAGTAGAGCGGGGACTGGTGGTACGTCGGGCCGTCGCTGTCCCAGGCGCCGTGCATGTCGTACGTCATGATGTTCGCGTAGTCGAGGTACGCGCCGATCTTGTCCGTCTCGATGTACTTGATCTTGTCCTGGCCGGCCGGGAGCGCCGAGGTCAGCAGGTACTTCTTGCCGCCGTTGGCCGCGCCGTGGGCGTCGAGCTGCTCGCGGAACTCCTTGAGCAGGAGCGTGAAGTTCTGCTTGTCCTCGGGGGCGTAGTGGTTGCCGAGGTGGCCGCCGGACGAGCCGGGGTACTCCCAGTCGATGTCGATGCCGTCGAAGATGCCGGCCGCGACGCCCTGGCCGCCGTAGCCGCCCTCGACCGGCAGGTTGCCCTTGATGTACTGGTCGATGCAGGAGGACACGAGCTTCTTGCGGGAGGCGTCGGTCTTCGCCGCGTCGCTGAAGTACTTGGAGTAGGTCCAGCCGCCCAGCGAGATGTTGATCTTCAGGTGGGGGTACTTGGCCTTCAGCTGCTTGAACTGGTTGAACACGCCGACGATCGGCTGGTCCCACTTGTCGGCGACCCCGCTGACGCTGTCCGCGGCGCTGAAGGACTTCTGGTAGTCGGCGTACGAGTCACCCGCGCCGTCACCGGCGTTGGGGTTGTTGTCGTCGCCCGCCGCCTTGTTCGCCTCGAAACAGGTGAGGTTGGTGGGGTGGATGTTGCCGAACGAGTAGTTGATGACGTCCAGCTTGCCCGCGATGCCACGGGTGTCGAGGTGCTTGGGGTAGAAGGCGTTCCCGTACACGCTCCACTGGTCGTAGTAGGCGATGCGGACACCACCCGCCGCGGCGGTGGTGCCGGCGCCGGCGGCCTGGGCCGTGCCGAGTCCCGCGAAGGAGGCCAGCGCTCCGGCTGCCAGCGCGGCCGTGGCGGCGGCAGCGATGAGGGGTTTACGGATGTGCATGAACTGTCTCCGTGGGGGTGGGAGGGGAGATCAAGCGGTTCGGGTGAGAGAAGTGATAGCGATCACCTCAGCCCCGCGTCAATGGTTCGGACCAAAGAAGGACTAGACCACTCCCGCGATATTTCCCCAAGTCAGAGACCTGAGCGCACATCAGAAACCGCTCGCCACCCCGGGTGACGAGCGGTTTAAGGCTGCCTTCAGGCGGCCCCTCGCAAGGTTTCGGCAACAAACCAGCCAAACGCCGTTCGCATGCCGTCAATCAGCGGCGGGCGCCTGCGCGGGCATGCCGTACGCATCTGCGACGAGGTCGTACGAACGCAACCGGGCCGCCCCGCTATGGGCGTTGGCGGTCAGCATCAGCTCGTCCGCGCCCGTCCGCTTCACCAGGTCGTCCAGTCCGGTGCGGACCTCGTCCGGGGTGCCGTGGACGACGTTCGCCAGCCAGCCGTCCACGAACTCCCGCTCCGGCGGGGAGAAGTCGTACGCCGCCGCCTCCTCGGGCGTCGGGATCAGGCCGGGCCGTCCGGTGCGCAGGCGCAGCATCGACAGCGCACCCGTGAGCACCTGGGCGCGGGCCTGCGCGTCGGTGTCGGCGGCGAGCGCCGAGACTCCGATGACGGCGTAGGGGGCGTCGAGGACGGCCGAGGGGCGGAAGCTCTGCCGGTAGAGGTCGAGTGCGGGCAGGGTGCCGGCCGCGGAGAAGTGGTGGGCGTAGGCGAAGGGCAGGCCGAGCTCGCCGGCGAGGCGGGCGCTGAAGCCGGAGGAGCCGAGCAGCCACAGCGGCGGCCGTCCGGCGGGGCCCTGGACCGGCCCCGGTACGGCGTGCACGCGGGCGTACGGGTGCCCGTCCGGGAAGTCGTCGTCGAGGAAGCGGGTGAGCTCCGCGAGGCGCCGGGGGAACTCGTCCGCGGCCTCGTCGAGGCGCCCGGGCCCGCGCAGTGCGGCGGCCGTGCGGCCGTCGGTGCCCGGGGCGCGGCCGAGTCCGAGGTCGATGCGGCCGGGCGCGAGCGCCTCAAGGGTGCCGAACTGCTCGGCGACGGCGAGCGGGGCGTGGTTGGGCAGCATGACCCCGCCGGAACCGAGCCGGATGCGGGAGGTGTGCGCGGCGAGGTGGGCCAGGATCACGGCGGGCGAGGAGCTGGCGACGCCGGGCATGGAGTGGTGCTCGGCCACCCAGTGGCGGTGGTAGCCGCGGGACTCGGCGAGGCGGGCGATGTCCACGCTCGTGCGGAGGGAGGCGTGGGCGGTGCTGCCCGCGCCGACGGTGACGAGGTCCAGAACGGAGAGGGGCACGGTCGCCCGGCCGTGCGCGGTGCCGCGGATCCCGTTCCGGCCCGCGCTCCCGTTCCGGTTCCCGTCCCCGCCTGCGCCCGCGCCGGCGCTCGCGCTGTCCCGGGTGTCGTCCCCTGTGTCACTCATCGTCGCTCCTGTTTCGCTCTACCGTGCGCACGACATCAGTGCGACACCGTACGAAGAACTCGAACCGTGAGCGGCCGCCAGGCATTCCCGGTGCGGCGGCGTGGCGCGCATGACCTTGGCATATGCCAATGGAGTAGATCGAGGCAGACAGACATGATTGAGCCATCAATCTCCTCAACAGGCGCTCCACATGGGCCTCTTGATGGCTATCGTGGTAGGGCAAGCGGTAACAACCTGCTAGGGGGAAACCGTGGCGCTGAAGCCCGAGCCGACCGCGCCGTTCCACTCGGTGCAGTACGCACTACGCGTACTCGAAACGATCGCGCGTCACACCGGTGGTGTGACGGACGTGCAGATCGCGCGTGAGACCGGCCTGCCCGCAGTCCATCTCGCTCCGATGCTGCTCATGCTGCGCCGGGAGGGATATGTCCTGCAGGTGTCCGACGGTGCCTACGCCATGGGGGATTCCCTCGTCCTGCTCGGCTCCGGGATCGACCGGCAGCAGGCACTCACGGACAAGCTCCAGGAGACCCTGGACCGGCTGCGCGACTCGGTCGGCGCGGCCGTGTACATCAGCCGGTACGTGGACGGCGAGGTCCGGATCACGCAGTTCGCGGACAGTCCCCGTACCCCGAAGGTCCACGAGTGGGTCGACTTCCGCTCCGCCGCGCACGCCAGCGCGGTCGGGAAGTGCCTGCTGACGCAGCTCGACCTGAACGGGCGGCGCGACCACCTGTCCCGGCACAAGATCGCCCGTCTCACGTCCAAGACGATCGTGAACGAGCGGATCCTGTTCTCCAAGCTGGACGCCCAGCCGGCCACCGTGCCGATGCTGGACCTGCAGGAATACGCGGTGGGCACGGTCTGCGCGGCCGTTCCGATCACGGCCGGGGCCTCGGTGGGCTGCCTGGCCCTGTCGATGCCGGTCGAGCACGCGCACCGGCTGCGGGCCGCTGCCGACACCCTGAACCGGAAGGCCGCACCGCTGCTGCTGTCGCTCACGCTCTAGCGGCGGTGGGCGGGCGGGTGGGCGGGTGGGCGGACAGGCCCGGAAAACACTTCGGGCGGTTCCCGGTGACCGGAAACCGCCCGAAGGACAGGTGCGCCGCCAGGGACTCGAACCCCGGACCCGCTGATTAAGAGTCAGCTGCTCTAACCAACTGAGCTAGCGGCGCCTGCTGACAGAGAAAATACTACCCGGTCCTCAGGAGTGCTCAAAACCATTACCCGGGGAGGTGGCGGGCGCCACGTCGCGGGGCCCGCGCGGCCCGAAGAACCTGGGGCTCCGCCCCATACCCCGCGCCTCACACGCCGGCGAGGCTGAGATGGCCCGGCGTGGACGCCCATCGGTCAGCGGGGCAGGAGGTGGCTGCGGCCCTGGGCTTTGTACGCGGCGAGGAGGGTGGTCAGGGTCGGGGGGTCGAGGGGGGTGTAGGTCCCGGCCGGTGATCGGTGCCAGACCGGGTCGGAGCAGCGGAAGCCCGTGCCGCGCAGCGAGACGCGGTGGACCTTGTTCGTCGCCGTGGTGGGCATGGCCTCGACGATGCGGACGTAGCGCGGGGCCATCTTCGTGCCCAGGTCCGGCTGGCGCGAGAGGAAGGCCCGGAAGGCCTCCGGGGAGAACTCCGCGCCCTCCCGGAGGGCGAGCGCCGCCATCACCTGGTCCCCCGCCACCTCGTCCGGGACGGCGTAGACGGCGACCGCCGCCGCGTCCGTCCAGCGGGCCAGGATGTTCTCGATCATCGCCGCGGCCAGGTTCTCGCTGTCGACCCGGAGCCGGTCGTCCGTGCGCCCCGCGAAGTAGAGGAACCCGTCCGCGTCGCGGAAGAAGAGGTCTCCCGTCCAGTACCAGCCGTCCCGGGTGCGGTCGGCCTCCGCGGCCGGGTTGCGCCAGTAGCCCTCGAAGAGGCTGCGGCCCCGGTTGACCAGTTCGCCGATCGCCTCCGAGCCGTTGAGCAGACGGCCGTCCGGGGCGAGGGCCGCGGGCGGGCATTCCGCGCCCGTGGCCGGGTCGATCACCGCCAGGTCGTCCCCCGCACCCGCCCGGCCCAGGGCGCCCGGCGGGGTGTCCGGGGTGCGCTGGACGGAGGCGCCGCCCTCGGTGGCTCCGTAGCCCTCCACCAGCCGGACCCCGAACCGCTCGGCGAAGCGGGCCGCGTCCACCGCCCCGGCCTCGGTGCCGAAGCCGAGCCGCAGGGTGTGCTCGCGGTCGTCGGGGCGGGGCTCGGTGGCCAGGAGGTACTGGACCGCCCGCCCGACGTAGGTGAAGTACGTCGCCCCGTACGCCCGCACGTCGTCCAGGAACGCGGAGGCCGAGAAACGGCGCCGCAGCGCCACCGGGGCCCCGCCGGCGAGCGCCGGGAGCCAGTCGGCGATGACGGCGTTGCCGTGGAAGAGCGGCATGCAGATGTAGTGGACGTCGTCCGGGGTGACGGAGAACTGGCGGGCCAGGGCGGATCCGGCGGCCGCGAGCCGGCCCTGGGTGCAGATGGCGGCCTTGGGAGCGCCGGTGGAACCGGAGGTGAAGTAGAGGAGGAGGCGGGAGTCGGGGGCGGGGGCGCGCAGGGCCGCTTCGCCGGGCTTGGCGGCCGCGTACGGGGCGAGCAGGGCCCCGTACTCCTCGGTGCCCGTGACCAGGACGCGTACGCCGGGCAGGTCGAGGCCGCGCAGCAGCGGCAGGTGGGCGCGCTCGGTGATCAGGATCCGGCAGTCGGTGTGCAGGATGTCGCGGGCCAGCTCGGGGCCGCGCCGGGTGGGATTGATCCCGGCGACGGCGGCCCCGGCGAGGGCCGCCGCGCCGAGCCAGAAGGGGAACTCGGGGGTGTTGTCGAGCAGGATCCCGAGGTGTGGCTCGGCCCCCGGAGGCATGAGGTCGACGAGCAGCGCGGCGCGCGCGGCGGCCTCCTGGGCGGTCCGGTGGTGGGTGAGGATGCCGTCCTCGTGTTTCAGCCCGGGCCGGTGGTCGCCCCATTGGCGCGCTATGAGCTCCGCGACGGTTTCGGGCGCAGTCGTCGTCCGCATGCCGCCGGAGGGTAGCTGACGTAGCGTCAGAACTGAACGTCGGAGCAGGCGTAGAAGGCCATCGGGGTGTCGTTGACGGTCCAGACGGCCAGGATCAGGTGCCGGCCCGTCTTGCCGCTCGGCATCGCTCCCTGGTGGACGGTGCTCATGGCGGGGCGGGCGCCGTTGTAGGCGACCGCGAGGAAGGGCTGGGGTTCGAGGTCGGCGCGGGTGAGGGCTTTGGTGCCGGTCCAGCCGTTCTTGGTGACGTAGTACTTGAAGTCGGTGGTGGAGTGGTTGGCGGTGAACTGCCACCGGAAGCCGTAGCTCTGCCCGCTGGTCACCTTGGTGGCGGGCCAGGCGCCGCCCCGTGGGTTGTCGAGCTCGGAGAACTGGGAGAGGCCGCCGGAACATATCTTTCCGTCGGCGGGGCCGGCGGCCGGGAACCCCTTGAAGCTCTCGACGCTCTGCGGCTCCCACTGGATCGCGCCGCAGTCGGAGACGGTCTTGTTGGCGCAGAGTTTCTGGCGGCTGATCGGGGTGTCGGTGTAGCCGTGGCTGCTGGCGGCGGGGGCGCTGACGAGGGTGATTCCGGCGACGAGGCCGAGGCCGAGCGCGGCGACGCCGGCCCGTTTGGGCATGCGGATGGGACGCATGATGCTCCTTGAACGTGGGGGGAGTTCGATGAGAGCGCGCGCGTGTGGGGATTAGGTCTAGACCAAGTCCCAGATTATTGACGAGAGTTGGCCATGTCCATACCAATGGGAAAACGGGTGGTCCGTTACCTTCCGGCCACCCGTTCCCGTACCGCCGAACTCCCCCTGCCGCTCCCTACTCGGAGCGGCCCGTGTAGAAGGCGACCGTGAGGTCCTTCACCAGCGCCTTGCGCTCGTAGTCGTCGAGCTCGACCAGCCCGCGCGAGGTCAGCCGGTGGACGGTGTCGTCCACGGCGTCCACCACCGACGTCAGCACCGTGTCCCGGTGCTTGGCGTCGATCGCCGCGACCCGGCGGCGGCGCATGGCCTCGGCCACCTCGGCCGCGTACTCGATCCGGGTCGGCTGGGCGGAGAACACCTCGATCCCGACGGCCTCGGTCTCTGCCGCCAGCATCCGGGTCAGCGCGTCACCGACGGCCTCGGCGTCGCGCAGGGTCGGGGCGTCCTCGTGGAAGGCGTCGGCGGGCAGCTGCGACAGCACGCGCGCCATGGCCGATTCGACCTGCTCGGCGAGGTACTCCGTGTGGTCCTCGACGGCGAGGGTGGCCCGTGCGGTGTCCCTGACCTGCCAGACGACCTGGACGACGACCTGGAGGGCGAGGCCCCCGGAGTCCACGGCGGGCATGGGGTCGCTGCGCCAGTGCCGCAGGCGTACGTCGACCCGGCGGCGCAGCAGGAGGGGACTCACCCAGGTCAGGCCGGTACGGCGGACCGTGCCGCGGTAGCGGCCGAAGAGGGTGAGCACCCAGGCGTGGCCGGTGCGGGCCCGGCCCAGTCCGCCGAGCGCCACGAGGGCGACGATGCCGAGGAAGGCGAGCGGGGGCCAGTGGGTGGCGCGCAGGCCGTGGTAGGCGCGGGGGGCCGCGCCGAACGCGGCCACGAAGGCGGCGGGGACGACCCCGGCCCGCCAGAGCACGGCCACGCAGCCGGCGAGGGCGAGACCGCCGACGGCGACGCCGACCCAGCCGGGCAGCACCGGGCCGCGGTGCTCCCGGAGCCGGTCGTCGCCGCGGGGGACGCGGCGGCCGGGGGCGGGGCGGGGGGCGCCGTCGGCGCGGTCGGCGCGGCCGGTGGGTGCGGTGGCCCGGGCGGGAGCTACGGGCGCCACCGGGGCCGGGGGCTGCTGCGTACCGCGGAACGGGAGGTGCACCGGCACCTCGATCACCGAGGTGCCGTGGGGGGCGCCGGGGCGCGGAAGGTCCGGCACGCCGTCCTCGGCGAGACCGCGCGCCACCGCCTGGGCGACGATCTCGACCGGTCCGGGCCCGGGGATGCCGGAGTGCGGCGTCGCCGCATCCGGCGGTTCGGGAGCGGGGCCGGCTGCGTGGCCGGCTGCCGCCGGTCCGGGCGCGGCCTCGGCCTCGGCGGCGACTTCCGCCACGACCTCCGCTTCGGGCGCGGCTTCGGGCGCGGCTTCGGGCGCGGCTTCGGGCGCGGCTTCGGGCGCGGCTTCGGCTTCGGCGGTCCGCAGGCGCAGGGTGGCCACCCCGGCGTGGGCCTCCTCGTCCTGCGGGTGCGGAATGTCCAGACCGGCGGCGGCCGGCGGCTCGGCGCCCTGGTCCCCCTCGTCGTACGGGTGGGCCCGGGCCGCCGGCACCTCCCAGCCGTGCGGCAGCTCGGGCGTCGGGCGCGCGGCCTGTGCCGCGGCCCAGCCGAACGAGGTCTCGGCGACCGCGTGGTCCGGCGCGGCCGCCTCGCGCGGCACGGCGACGGCAACGGCGACGGGGGCGGGGGCGGCGGCAGGGGCGGGTGCCGCCTCGGCCGTGGCCACGGCCACGTACTCCGGCGTCGGCGTCGGCGTCGGCGTCGGCATCGGCATCGGCATCGGCTCCGCGGCCCACACCGGGTGGGCTGCGGGCACGAGCACGGGCGCGGGCGCAGCAACGGATGCGGCCGCAGGTGCGGGAGCGGGCGCGGGCGCGGGCGCCGGAGTGGGCTCCGGAGCGCGGACCGCCACCGGGGCGGCCAGCGGCGGCACTCGGAGGGTGCCCGTGGTCGAGGTGGTGCGCGTGGGGAACATCGTTACCTCCGTCATGCGAACAGCCGGCGCCAGGTTTCCGGGCCCGGGTAGCCGTTGGCCGAGGCGCCGGTCCAGCCCTGCGCGCGCTGGAAGGCCTCGACGTTGCGGCGGTCGGCCTCGCTCCAGCGCAGCCCCGGACCGGATGTGTAGTACTTGCCGAAGCCCTTCTTCACCAGCTGACGGCCGAGGGCCCTGATGGCCTCGGCCGACTGGCCCGGGCGGAACACCGCGGCGCCCGGGTAGGCCCGTACCCCGCCCGGTCCCGGCGCGCCCGCCACCGTCGGCGGGATGTCCTTGCCCTGCTTCTCGACCAGCAGCCGCCAGGTGTGCGCGCCCGGGATGCCGTCCGCCTCCGCGCCCGACCAGCCCTGTGCGCGCTGGAAGGCCTGGGTGGCCAGCCGGTCGGCGTCCCGCCACGTACGGCTCGGCTGCCCCTTGGGGTAGAAGCGGTACGCGCCGCGGTCGATCAGCATCCGGCCGAGCTGGGCCACGTAGTCGTTCGTGACGCCGGGGCCGAACTTGCCCGCGCCCGGGAAGGCCTTCGCGTCGCCCGGCTTGGGGCCCGCCGGGGCTTCCGGCAGGATCCCGCCCGGCACCCCGTTGAACCGGTACGGGAGGTACTTGGTCGCGTTGCTCCAGTACCCGAAGGGCGTGGCCAGCTTCCGCGTGGTCGGGCGCGTCTGCTCGTAGGCGACGTAGTGCGTGTGCGTCTCGTCGACCCAGCCGCCGAAGATGACCACGTGGGAGCCGTTGTTGGGGTCCGCCGGGTTGTGGAAGAGCAGCATGTCCCCCGGCAGCAGCTCATCCTTGGTGATCTTGGTGGCGAATTTGTCGAGGCTGCCGGTCCACTCGTTCGAACCGAGGTTCCAGACCATGGAGACGTAGCCCGAGCAGTCCTGCCGGTAACCGTCCGTCCAGTACTCGGACATGCTGTACGGGACCTTGGCGTCCAGCCACAGCTTCGCCCGGTTGATGATCGTCGCGCGGTCGATCCGCCGCACGGCGCCCGGCTTGGCCGGAGCGCCGGGCTTGCCCACCGGACCGCCCTTCGGGCCGTGCAGCGGGGTCCGGGCGCCCTGCGGGGAGCCGGGGTCGTCCAGGGCCACCGGTCCCGGCCCGGCGGCCGGAGCGGCGGCGGCCATCGCGGTCGCGCCGCCGCCGCCCAGCACCACTCCCGCGGCGGTGGCCAGCACCAGCGCCCTGCGGGCGCCACGTACGGCCGGGTGCCCCCCGTCCCGGAGCGGTATGGCCCGTGCGCGGGCGAGGGCGCGGCGGCGCTGGGCGCATCCCCGGCACACACAGTCGCCCGCGGGCTCGTACTCCTCGAAACCGGGCATCGGCATCTGCACATGCGTCGGAGGCTGCATCGTCATGCGGTTCCGTCCACTCCCCTGCTCGTCCACTGGTCGGCGGGAGCCGGACCTGATAAAGCATCAGATCCGGCACGCGCAGACATATCGTGCACGATGAACCCCTCAAACATGGGTTAATCGGACAAGGCGGGCGTGGCTGGTCACGGACACCCCCGGACGTGGGGTAGAGTTTTCCCTGTCAGCAAGCGCCGCTAGCTCAGTTGGTTAGAGCAGCTGACTCTTAATCAGCGGGTCCGGGGTTCGAGTCCCTGGCGGCGCACAGACGGAGGAAGCCCCTCACGGCGAAAGCTGTGAGGGGCTTCTTCGTTTCCCGCTGCTCAGAGCGACGTGCCCGGCGTGGCCGGGACCGGCGTGGCCGGCGTGGCCGGGCGGGGTGCCGCACCCGTCAGGTAGGCGGAGACCACCACGTTCGCCGTGTACTCCTTGGCCACCTTGTCGTACGTGCCACCACAGGTCACCAGCCTCAGCTCCGCGCGGCCCCGCACCCGCTGGCCGTACGCCTTGTCCGCGTCGAAGGCCGCGCGCTCGTAGACCCGTACGTCCTCGACGGTGAACTCGGCGACCGAACCGTCCGCCCGCACCACCCGCACCTTGTCCCCCGGCTGCGCCGAGCTCAGGCCGTAGAACACCGCCGGCTTGGACCGGGTGTCCACGTGCCCCACCATCAGCGCCGTCCCGGCCGTCCCCGGCTGGGTGCCCCGGTCCCACCAGCCCACGGTGCCCGGCTGGTCGTACGGGGGCGGCTCGATCGCACCGTCCTTGTCCAGGCCCCGGGGGATCACCGGGGCCTGGATGCCTATGGAGGGCACGTCGACGCGCTGGGGCGGGGCCGCGGCGAGCGGGGCGTGCGCGGCCGGCAGCCCCGGACCGACCGTCCCGCCCGCCTGACCGGCGGGCGGAGCCGGCGGCACGGTGAGCTGGCGGCCCCACAGCCACAGGCCGAGCACCAGCACCGCCCAGGCGGCGAAGGTCAGCAGCCGGCCGCCGGCGGAGGCCTTGTCCTTGCTCACCGGCCTCACTCACCGCTGCGGCGGCGGCGCAGGGTGAGCGCCCGGCCCGCCACGGCCAGGGTGGCCACGGCGGCGAGGACGGCGCCGATCACCGTGTGCGGAAGCCCCGGGCCGTCGGCGCTGTGGTCCTTCTTGGCCGACTCCGCCGCGAGCTCGGCGGACATGCCGCCGCCGCCCGCGTGGACCGGCCAGACGGGAGTGGCGTGGTGGGACGGGCGGTACTGGGAGATCTGGACGGACCCGCTGATCTTCTCGTGGCCGTCGCACATCACCCGGACGGAGTGCCACCCGGGCGAGATGTGCGAGCTGATCAGGGCGTCGCCGTAGAGCGGGCTGCGGCCGCCGTCCCGGCCGTAGAGGTCGACGTCCGACACGAAGGCGGCGGACTTGGCCGCTCCGCGGGTGCCGTCACAGCCCTGGACGCGCAGCTTGACCTGCGCTCCGGGGTGAGCCGGATTCGGGTCGACCGTGACGCTGCCGCGGTCGCCGCGGTCACCGCGGTCCTCTTCGCCCGCGAGGGCGATCGGCGCGGTCACCGCCGAGAATGCCGCCAGGACGACGGCCATCGCGGTGGCGCGGACAGCGATCGGAACACTGCGCATGATGAACCTCCTCGACAAGGAGATTCACGCGCGGCGCGGCGCCGCGCATCCGGAGCGGCGCCGTACGGGTCAGCCTTGGGCCCAAACGCGGCACGCCCGTTCGGCCGTACGCGATCCGCGATGCGGCGCGATCGGCGATCGGGAATCCGAAATCCGGAATCGGCGCTCCGTGTCAGACCAGGTCGACCAGGTCGGCGATCGAGGCGACCGTCTTGGTCGGGCGGAACGGGAACTTCTCGGTGTCCTGCTCGGTGGTCAGTCCGGTGAGGACGAGGAAGGTCTGCATGCCCGCCTCCAGACCGGCCAGCACGTCGGTGTCCATCCGGTCGCCGATCATCGCGCTGGTCTCCGAGTGCGCGCCGATGGCGTTCAGGCCGGTACGCATCATCAGCGGGTTCGGCTTGCCGGCGAAGTACGGCTTCTTGCCGGTCGCCTTGGTGATCAGCGCGGCGACGGCGCCGGTGGCCGGGAGCGGGCCCTCGGTGGAGGGGCCGGTCTCGTCGGGGTTGGTGCAGATGAAGCGCGCGCCCGCGTTGATCAGGCGGACGGCCTTGGTCATGGCCTCGAAGCTGTACGTCCGGGTCTCGCCCAGGACCACGTAGTCGGGCTCGTGGTCGGTCAGGATGTAGCCGATGTCGTGCAGCGCGGTGGTCAGGCCGGCCTCGCCGATGACGTACGCGGTGCCGCCCGGACGCTGGTCGTCGAGGAACTTCGCGGTGGCCAGCGCCGAGGTCCAGATGTTCTCGACGGGGACCTGGAGGCCCATGCGGCTCAGGCGGGCCTGGAGGTCGCGGGGGGTGTAGATCGAGTTGTTGGTCAGCACCAGGAAGGGCTTGCCGGACTCGCGCAGCCGCTTGATGAAGGCATCGGCGCCCGGGATCGGGGTGCCCTCGTGGATGAGCACCCCGTCCATGTCGGTGAGCCAGGATTCGATCGGCTTGCGCTCTGCCACTGGACTGTTCTCCGCTCTCGGTGACCTGCGACCTCTGGTCTGTACCACCTTATCGGGGCCGGGCCGTGGACGTCCTGGCCGTCCACAGCCCGGACCGCGAGGTGGGGATCAGCCCAGGCGGACGTGGTCGACGGTCCAGAACCAGTTGTTGTTGCCGCTGTAGCGGAAGCGGACCTGGACGTCGGTGGCACCGGCCGGGACCTGGAGCGCGAGGGACTCGGACGTGGCGAGGGCGTCGGCGGCGTAGGTCTTCAGCACGGCCGGGGCGGCGCCGTTGTAGGAGACCAGGACCTGGGCGGTCTGGCCGGCCTCGTGACGGTAGTGCGTCTGGAAGGTCAGATGGCGCGTGCTGCCGCCGCCGACCTTCCACTTGGGGGTGACGAGGGTGGAGTCGAAGGTGCCGGTGTGGCTCTTGTCGTCCCATTCGTCGGAGTCGGCGACGGCGAAGACGTCACGGCCGCGGACGTTCAGCTCGCGCCACTGGTCGCGCTGCGACTGGCTCCAGAACTCGTCCGTCGCGAAAGCCCAGCCGGCCCACTCGGTGACACCGCCCGTGCCCATCCCGGAGTTGTCGACGGACCAGCCGGCGGGCGGGGTGTGGGTGAAGCCCTTCACCCCGGCCGGGATGCCCGTCTCGTCCACCCGGGCCTGGAGGTTCGGGCGCAGGGTGTCGAAGGGGTCGTTGTCCGGGGCGTTCAGCGGGACGCCGTCGAGGCCGGTGCCGCTGACGCCGACCTGGGCGAGCGCGGTGGCGGCGACGTCGGCCAGCCGGACGTCGTCGCGTACCGAGCCGGCCGGGATGCCCGCGCCCTTGGCGATGACGAAGGTGCCGCGCTCCTGGACGGTCGAGCCGCCGTGGCCACCGGAGTTGGTGTGGCCGTGGTCGGTGGTGACCAGGATCTTCCAGTTCTCCTGGGCGTACGTCGGGCGGTTGCGGACGGCGGTGAGGAGCCGGCCGACCAGGGTGTCGACGCGGGCGACGGTGTCGAGGTACTGCTGGCTGTCCGCGCCGTAGGAGTGGCCGGCCGCGTCGATCTCGCCGAGGTAGACGAAGGCGGCGTCCGGGTTCTGGTCGCGCAGTTCGGTGGCGGCGGCCGCGGCGATCTTCGGGTCCTCGCTGCGGTAGCCGTCGCGGTCGCCCTTGAGGGAGAGGCGCTTGTCGACCTTGGAGGAGAAGACCGGGCCGTTCTGGTCGGTGGAGGTGATGGGCTCCCAGTCGGCGGCCGCGTAGGTGTTGAGCGCCGGCTTGGCGTTCTCGATGCGGGTCAGGAAGTCCGGGTAGGCGGTGTAGTTCTTGCCGGTGAAGGAGTTGTCCCTCACGCCGTGCTTGTCGGGCCAGACTCCGGTGGCGATGGTGGACCAGCCGGGGCCCGAGGAGGTGGCGGCCATGGGGCCCGCGTAGAGGGTGCTGCGGGCGGTCAGGCCCTGGGCCATCAGGCCGTTCAGGTGCGGCGCGTTGGCGACCTTGACGCGGTCCAGGACCGCGCCGTCGATGCCGATGACGAGAACCTTGTCGGTGTTGGCCGCGGCGGCGGCGGGGGTGGCCGCGACGGCGGCGGGGGTGGCCGCGACGGCGGCGGCGATCAGGGCGGAGGTGACGGCGGTGACGGCGCTCGCGCTGACGGCACGACGTCCGGGCAGGGCAGGGGACACGTACTCCTCCTGGGAGCAAGTGAGCGGCGAAAAGAGCGGGGACATTCCGCATACGCCGGGTCCGGACCGAGGGTGCGGTCCTCGGTCCAGACCAGTTATGCAAGCGTCACTCTGCCGGTGCTGGGTGGCCAGGAAGTAGCCGGTCAGCTTCCGGTTGCCGACTTCCACGCGTCGACGTAGCCGGTGAGGTTCTTGTCGATGTCCGCCCAGTTCGGCTCGAAGATCTCGACACCGGACATGATCTTGGTGAGTTCGACGGCGTTGGCGTCGGTGGGCTTGACGTCGGTGCGCGCCGGGAAGCCGCCGCCGACCCCGCTGACCAGCTTCTGGGCCTCCTCGCTGAGGAGGTGGTCGAGGAGCTTCTTGCCGTTCTCGGTGTGCGGGGCCTTGTCGACCAGGCCGGCCGCGTACGGGAGGGCGAAGCTGGTGGGCTTGCCGCCCTCCTTCGCCGGGAACCAGATGCCCAGGTTGGGCATGGACTTGGACTGCGCGAAGTTCATCTGGACGTCGCCGTTGGCCACGAGCAGCTCGCCCTTGTCGGTCTTCGGCGCGAGCTTGCTGGTGGAGGAGGACGGGCCGACGTTGTTGGCCTGGAGCTTCTTCAGGTACTCCATCGCCGGCTCCTTGCCGCCGAAGTCGTGCATCGACTTGATGAGGACGGCGGTGCCGTCGCCCGCGACGCCCGGGGTGGAGTACTGCAGCTTGCCCTTGTACTTGGCGTCCAGCAGCTCCTCCCAGGTCCTGGGGGCCTCGGCCAGCTCCTTCTTGTTGTAGACGAAGCCGAAGTAGTTGTTGACGACCGAGGTCCACTTCCCGTCGGCGGCCTTGTCCGCGCCGTTGACCTTGTCGGAGCCCTGCGGCTTGTAGGACTGGAGGAGGCCCTTGCCGTCGGCCTGCTGGATGAAGGGCGGCAGGGTGATCAGTACGTCGGCTTGGGTGTTGGTCTTCTCGCGGACGGCGCGCTGCACCATCTCGCCCGAGCCGCCCTCGACGTACTTGACCTCGATGCCGGTCTTCTTGGTGAAGTCGGCGAAGACCTTGTCGTACCAGCCGTCGCCCTTCTCGCTCTTGAGGCCGTCGGCGCTGTAGACGGTGACGACCTGCTCGCCGCCCGCGGAGTCGGCGGAGGAGGAGCCGCCGCAGGCGGTGAGGGGGGCGGCGAGGGCGAGGCTGCCGGTGACGGCGGCGGTGGCGCGGAGAAGTCTCTTGCCGGTCATGGAACTTCCTTACGGGGAAAGGGAGTCAGCAGGGTGACGGGGCCGTGCACGGTTCAGCGGTACGAGGCCCTGGTACGGACGCGGGAGACGGCCAGGAGGACCAGCAGGGTCATGGCCATCAGGACCACGGCGACGGCGGAGCCGCCGAAGAGCGAACCGCGGTCGGTGGCGGTGAAGATCCGCACCGGCAGGGGCATCCAGTCCGGCGGGTAGAGCATCATCGTGGCGCTCAGCTCGCCCATGGACAGGGCGAAGCAGAGTCCGGCCGCGGCCGAGAGGGACGGCAGCAGGAGGGGGAGCCTGACCCGCCACAGCACGTACGCGGGACGGGCGCCCAGAGAGGCCGCCGCCTGCTCGTACGCGGGGTCGAGCCGTACGATCGCCGCCGAAACCGACTGGTGGGCGAACGCCGTGACAAGGATCGTGTGCGCCAGGATGACGATCGAGCTGGTGCCGTTGAGCAGGACCGGCGGCCGGCTGAAGGCGACGAGCACGGCGAGCCCGACCACCACGGACGGAACGGCGACCGGCAGCATGAACAGCGTGTCCAGGATCCGCTTCCCGCGCTTCCCGCGCTTCCCGAGCGCGGCCGCGGCCAGCGCCGCCCAGGTGCCGACGGCGAGCGCGAGGAGGCTTGCCGCGACGGCGGTGACCAGGCTGGTGGTCAGGGCCTGGAGAGATTCGCCGCGCACGGCGGCGGCGTAGTTCCCGGTCGTCGGGCCGGAGGGGAAGGCCCCGGACCAGTGGGTCGAGAAGGAGGCCGCGACCACGACGAGCAGGGGCAGCGCGAACAGCGGCAGGAAGAGGAGGCCGAACAGGCCCCAGGCGGCCCAGCGGCCGCTCTTGCTATGCACCAGCACGCTGGCCCACCACCCGGTAGAGGCCGAACAGGCCCACGGAGATCGCGATGTTGACGACGGCGACCACACAGGCGGCCGAGTAGTCCGATTCGAGGATGGCCTTGCCGTAGATCAGCATCGGGAGGGTCGTGACGTCCTTGGCGCCGGTGAACAGCACGATCCCGAACTCGTTGAGGCACATGACCAGGACGAGGCTGCCGCCGGCGGCGAGCGCGGGCCGGGCCTCCGGCAGGATCACCTGCCGGACGATCCGGGCCGGGCGGGCGCCGAGGCCGGCGGCGACCTCCAGCTGGGCGGTGTCCAGCTGGGAGAAGGCCGCGAGCAGCGGGCGCATCACGAAGGGTGTGAAGTACGTGATCTCCGCGAGCAGGACGCCCCAGGGGGTGGTGAGGAAGTGGAAGGGCCCCTCGGCGGCGCCGGTGAGGTCGGTGACGAGGCCGTTGGCCATGCCGACGGTTCCGTAGACGAAGAGGAGGGCGAGGGTGATGAGGAAGGAGGGGAAGGAGAGGAAGACGTCGATGAACTTGGCGACGGCCCGGGCCCCGGGGAAGGGCACGAAGGCGATGACCAGCGCGAGCGTGAAGCCGAGGACGAGACAGCCGACGGTGGCGCCGACGGCCAGCCAGACGGTCGTGCCGAGGGCTTCGCGGAAGCTCTGCGAGGCGAAGACGGAGGCGTACGAGTCGAAGGCGCCGCCGCCGTTCTCGGGGCTGAACGACTGCTGGACGACCAGCGCGAGCGGGTACAGGAACACCAGCCCGAGCACGACCACGGGCGGCAGCGCCCAGACTGGATCCAGCCTCGCCGGTGTGCGGGGCGCGGGGCCCGGGGCCGGGCCCCGGCCTTTCGGCCCCGCCGGCGTGCGCGGCGCGGGGTCCGGGGCGGGGCCCCGGTCTTTCAGCCCCGCCGGCGCTTGAGGCGCGGGGTCCGGGGCGGAGCCCCGTTCCTGAGCCGGGACGGCCGCGGCGCGCCGTGTGCGCTCAGCCATCCGACACCCCCGCGGCCAGCAGCACCGCGTCCCGCGGCTCGAAGTGCAGCGTGACCCGGTCCCCCAGCGCGGGCGTCTCCCGCAGCTCGGGGAGGTCCGCCTTCACCCGGTGCCCGCCGACGTCCACGTACAGCCGGTGCGTCGAGCCGCGCCACTGGACCTCGGCGATGGTGCCGCTCAGCGCGTTGGGGCCGGCGCCGAGGCCGAGCAGGTGCGGCCGTACGCACAGGGTGGCCGTGGAGCCCGGCTCCGCGCGGCCGCGGTCGAGGGTCAGCGCCCGGCCCTCGAAGACGGCGCCGCGCTCCGCCACCGTCACGGGCAGCAGGTTCGCGTTGCCGACGAACGAGGCGGTGAACTCGGTGCGCGGGGCCCGGTAGAGCTCCTGCGGGGTCCCGCAGTCCTGCAGCCGGGCCCGGTCCATGACGGCGATCCGGTCGGCCAGGGTGAGCGCCTCCACCTGGTCGTGGGTGACGTACAGGATCGACACGTCGGGCAGTTCGCGGTGCAGGCGGGCCAGTTCGGTGAGCATCCCGGAGCGCAGCTGCGCGTCGAGCGCGGAGAGCGGTTCGTCGAGCAGGAGCACCCCGGGCCGTATCGCGAGGGCGCGGGCGATGGCCACGCGCTGCTGCTGGCCGCCGGAGAGCTCGCGGGGGTAGCGCTTGGCGTAGGCCGCCATCCCGGTCATCTCCAGCGCCTCGGCGACGCGCCCCGGGATCTCGGCCTTGGCGGCCTTCTGCGCCTTGAGACCGAAGGCGACGTTGTCCTCGACCCGCATGTGCGGGAAGAGCGCGTACTGCTGGACGACCATGCCGATGCCGCGCTTGTGCGGTGGGAGCGCGGTGACGTCGCGACCGCCGATCAGCACCCGGCCCGCGCAGGGCCGTACGAAACCGGCGACGGCGCGCAGGGCCGTGGTCTTGCCCGAACCGGAGGGGCCGAGCAGGGCCATCACCTCGCCCGGTTCGACGGTGAGGTCGAGGGAGTCCAGGACGGTGTTGCCGCCGTAGGCGACGCTGACCCCGTCGAACCGGATACCGCTCACGCCCGCTCCTCGCGGGGCGCGAGGGTGGCGAGGAGGGCGGGGAGTTCGGCGACGGAGCCGAGGACGTGGGTCGCGCCGTGGTCCGTGAGCGCCGCGCGGTCGTGGGCGCCGGTGAGGACGCCCGCCACGATCCCGGCTCCGGCGCGACGGCCGCTGAGCATGTCGTAGGCGGTGTCGCCCGCGACGACGACGTCGCGTACGTCGGCCACGGCGCCGGTGTGCAGGAACGCGGTGAGCACCATGTCCGGGTAGGGGCGGCCGCGGCCGCCCGCGTCGGCGGGGCAGAGGGTGAGGTCGGCGAGGTCCTGCCAGCCGAGGGCGTCGAGGATGGCGTCCTGGGTGACGCGGGCGAAGCCCGTGGTCAGGACGACGGTGCGGCCGTCGGCGCGGAGCTTGTCGATCGCGGCGCGGGCGCCGGGGAGCGGGGTGACGAGACCGCCGTCGACGAGATCGGCGTAGGCCTCCTCGAAGGCGGAGTTGGCGCGCCGGGCGAGTTCCTCCGTACCGAAGAGGTGGCGGAAGACCGAGATCTTGGACTCGCCCATGGTGTCGAGGACGTACTGGAGCTTCGCGGCGTGGTCGGGGGTGCCGGGTACGACGCCGAGGCGCTCGGCGGCCTGCCCGAAGGCGCGCTCGACGAGGCCGCCGTCGGCGACGGTGGTGCCGGCCATGTCGAGGACGATCAGCTTGTGCGCGGTGCTCGTGGCGGTGGCGGTGGTCGCGGTGTCGGCGGTGTTCGCGGTGTCGGCCGTATCGGCAGTGTTCGCGGTGGTCATCTGACTTACCAGCCCAGTTCGTTCGCGGTGGTTTCGGCTATGGCGGGCGAGCAGGTCATGCCGCGCCCGCCGGGTCCGGTCACCAGCCAGACGCCGTCGGCCACCTGCTGGCGGTGGACGACGCGGGTGGTGTCGGTGCACTGCGCGTACACGCCCGCCCAGCGGTGGCGGATCCTCGGCAGCGGGCGGCCCAGGAACGACTCGGCCACGGCGGCGACGTGCTCGTAGGGGTCTTCGAGGGTGTCGAAGGCGAAGGGGTGCTCGTACTCGTGGGTGTCACCGATGGTCAGTCCGCCGTCCAGGCGCTGCACCATCAGCAGTTGCATCTTGTGCTCGGCGGCGATCGGCGCCTGCTCCTGCGCGGCGTTGAGGTCGTCGAGCGCGGGGGATCGGTAGGCCGGGTAGTAGCGGAAGCTGTCGGCATCCGCGACCGAGGTGGTCAGCCGCTCGCCGAGCGGGTCGGTCTGCATCATCTGGAGGCGGACACGGCGCACGGGCAGGCCGGGGACCAGTTCGCGGACCAGGCCGGACAGCCAGGCTCCGGTGGCCAGGACCACCGCGTCTGCGCGGTGGACATCGCCGTGGTCGTCGCGGACGGCGCCGGGGCCGACCACCTCGCGTACCTCGCGGCCGGCGAGGAAGGTGTAGCGGCCGGTGGCGCGCAGGGCCTCGCGGAGGTGGAGCTGCGCGGTGCGCGGCTCCACGGCCGCGTCCCGCTCGCACCACAGGGCGGCTTCGAACGCGCCGCTCAGTGCCGGGTTGATCTCCCGCGCCTCGGCCGCGGTGACCAGTTTGTAGCCGCGGGCGGCGGCGTCCGGGCGGTCCAGGGCCGCCTCGGCGACCGCGAGTTCGCGGGGGGTGCGGACGGGGGTGAGGGAGCCGTTGGCCCGGAAGCCCAGGCCGGGCACCTGCCTGCCGATGCGCTCCCAGAGCTCGCGGGCCCGCAGGGCGGTGTCGAGCTCCTCGCCCCCGGCCCGTCCGCTGACCCAGATCTGGCCGAAATTACGCAATGACGCGCCGCGGGCCTCCGCTTCTCGCTCGATCTGGACGGCCTCGTGGCCGCGTTCGACTGCTTGCCAGGCGTGCATGGTGCCGACCACGCCGCCTCCGACGACTATGACTCTCACGTCGTCCACCGTGGGTGGGTCCCGTGACCCGGGGGGATCGGTCCGGCAAAGCGCCGGTGAACAGAGCTCGACACTTGGACTAGACCCGTTACCTTTCTGTGATGTGAATACATCCCTTTACGTCCGTTACTGCCCGGTCCCTCCTGGGCTATTCGGCCCGCAGACGGGTCGTGAAGCTGAACCGGTCACCACGGTAGAGCGAACGCACCCGCTCCAGCGGCCGGCCCTCCTGATCCCGCGAGAAGCGGTGGATGAGCAGCATGGGGAGAGCGGGCGGGGTACCGATCAGCAGGGCTTCGCGTGGGGTCGCCAGGACCGTCTCCAGCTTCTCGTCGGCCTCGCCGAAGGAGATGCCGAGGCTGTCGCGGAGGTATCCGTAGAAGGAGGAGTCCGGCCGGAAATCGCTGTCCAGGCGAGGGACCCGGCCCACCCGGATGTACGTGCTCTCCAGGCCGACGCGCTCGTCGTCGGCCAGCAGGACCCGCTCCAGGTGCCAGACGGGCTCACCGGGCTCGGCACCGATGCCGGGAGCGAGGTCGGGCGGGCAGGGGAACTGCTCCAGGCCGATGAGGTGCCGGCCGGGGCGGCGGCCCTGGCGGCGTACGCCCTCGGTGTAGCTGGCGAGCGAGAGCGGCTGCTCCAGCTTGGGGCCGGCGACGACGGTCCCGCGGCCGGAGCGGCGCAGCCGGCCCTCCAGCAGCAGCTCGCGCAGGGCCTGGCGGACGGTCTCGCGGGACACCTCGTACCGCTCGGCGAGATCACGCTCGGTGGGCAGCGTGCCGCCCTCGCCGAGCTCGCCGAGGAGTTCGGCGATCCGCGCCTTGACGGCGTAGTACTTGGGGATGCGGCCGTGCTCGGGGATGCCGGAACGCACGGGTGAGCCGGGGCGGTGGCGCTGGGTCTGTTCTTCCACGTTCGGACTCTATGCGGGCGGCCGGCGCCGCACGGTGAGGGGGCGCAGGGGCGGCCGCCGCGTTCTGCGGCCTGCGTTCAGCTCACGGAACGGCGCAGCCGCCGGGCGCCGAGCAGCAGTCCGCCACCGGTGGCGAGCGCGGCCACGGCCCCGGCGCCGTACGCCCAGTCGCGCGGTCCGGTGTGGGCGAGGGAGCCCGCCTCGACGGGGTCCGCGGGGCTCTCGACCGAGAACTGGTAGCCGCCCGCCTCGCCGATCCAGTCGCCGTCGTCACCCTTGCGCTGGACGAGGGCGGCGTCGGCGACGACCTCGCCGAGGGGGGCGTCCGGGGCGAAGGAGAGGCCCACCTTGACGGTCATGGACCCGCCGGGGCCGACGGCGAAACCGGGGAAGGCGTCGCCGCCGTCGAAGACGGCGATGATCTCGTCGCGGTCGCTCCGCTCCAGGCTGACGGGGAAGGTGCCGCCGGGGGCGTCGAACTCCATGCGCAGGTGCGCGGGGCGCAGGGTGCGGGCCTTGTCGGTGAAGACGACGATCGGGTGGATGGCCGTGCACTCGGAGTTCGTGGTGTTGGTCAGGTCCAGGAACCAGGTCTGCGGCGCGGCCCCGGCGCGGTACACGGCGGGGCCGCCGCGGATGCGCGCGCCGATCGGGAAGGCGGTGCTCTTCCCGTCGCCGCAGGTGGCCTGCGCGCGGGAGGGCAGCGCGGGCGCGGGGCGGCCACCGCCCGCGCCGATGTCGGCCCCGGCGGTGGGCGCGGTGGCGGCGGCCAGGGCGGCGGAGAGAACGGCGGTGAGGGCAAGGGCTTTGCGCAGTCGCATGGAAGACCTTCGCTGCTCGCCGGACGGGACGATGATCAGACCAGGTGACAATCACCCCGGCCCTGCCCGCACCCTGCCACCCCCGCGCGAACCCCCTCCGGGCGCCACGCCTGAGTTGTTCCGGTTTACGCCCGAATGCCGCAGGGGTCAAGCCCCTTCAACCTGACCGGCCCAATCCGGCCCGGTCACCCCACTCAACCCCGCCGACGCTTGAGGCGCCCTTTCAGCCCCGCCGACGCTTGAGGTGCTCTTTCAGCCCCGCCGACGCTTGAGGCGCCCTTCAGCCCCGCCGGCGTTTGAGGCGCGGGGGTCCGGGGGCAGCGCCCCCCGCAACCGCGCCGCCCCCCGCCCCGGCCCCCCCCCCCCCCCCCCCCCCCCCCCCCCCGGCCCGGCCCCCCCCCCCCCCCCCCCCGCAACGGCGCCGCACCCGGCACCGGCACCCCGCACCCGCACCCGCACCCGCACCCGGAACGTCACCCCACCCGCCCGAACACCGGCCCGAGCGCCAGCTCCGCCGCCCCCTCCGCCACCCCCGCCCCCGCCAGGGCGACCACCGGCCGGCCCGGATCCAGCGCGCGGGCCGCGAGAACGGCCCCGACCCCGGCCACGAAGACGTCCGGCGCCGCCGCCACCACACGTCCTCCGAGCAGCACACGGTCCACATCCAGCAGCGCGACCAAATTGGCCGCGGCCTCGCCCAGGATCCGTGCCGCCTCGGGAATGTCACCTCGGGCCACCGCCCCCAGGCACAGCGCCTCCACGCAGCCGCGCGCCCCGCACCGGCAGGGCGGGCCGTCCAGCAGGAGCACCTGGTGCCCGAACTCCCCCGCAGCCGAGCGCTCACCGCGGTAGACCGCGCCGCCCAGCCACAACCCCGCGCCGAGCCCGGTCCCGACGTGCAGGTACACGCAGGTCCGTGGCCCTCCGCCGGCAAGCGGGTACGCATACCCGTCCGGGGCGGCATCCGTGCCGCGCCCGGAATCCGCGTCCGGCCAGGCGACCCGGAGCCACGCCCCGGCAGCCGCGGCCGCACCGGCGTTCGTGTCCTTGTCCAGCAGTACCGGCAGGCCCAGCCGCCCCTGTAGCACCCCCCGCAGCGGAAAGCCCTTCCAACTCGGGAACCCCGTCACCCGCCCCATCGTCCCGGCCCGGTGGTCGAGCGGCCCCGGTGCGGCCACCCCGACGCCCAGGAGCGGCAGCCCGGCCGGATCCCCGACCCTCGCGACCGCCCGTACGACGGCCTCCACCACCGCCTCCGGGCCGGCCCCGAAGTCCAGCGGGCCACGGCTCTCGGCGACGACGCGGCCGGCCAGGTCCACCCGTACCGCCCGGAGCTCGTCGCGGTCCAGGTGCACTCCGACGGCGTGGTGCACGTCCGGCACCAGACGGAGCAGGGTGCGCGGCTTGCCGCCGGTGGACGCGGCGCGGCCGGCCTCCGCGACCAGACCGTCGGCTCCGAGCCGCGCCGTGATCTTGCTGACGGCCTGCGGGGTGAGCCCCGTACGGGCCGCGAGTTCGGCGCGGCCCAGGCCCGCCGGGCCCGCGCCGCGCAGCAGATCCAGCATCAGCGCCTCGTTGTGCCCGCGCAGCACCGGCAGGTTCACCCCGCCGCGTCCGTCCCCGCTACCCCTGTTCACCAGTCCATTGTCCACCTTCCTTGCACTTCGGCAACACTGTTGTCAAAGTGGTTCCATGAGCAACCCCGCCTCCCCCTCCTCCCCCGAGCCCCTCCGCGTCGGCCTCATCGGGTACGGACTCGCCGGTTCCGTCTTCCACGCCCCCCTCGTGGCCGCCACGGACGGGCTCGCCCTCGACACCGTCGTCACCTCCGACCCGGCCCGGCAGGCCCAGGTCCGCGCGGAGTTCCCCGACGTGCACATCGCCGCCACCGCCGCCGAGCTGTGGGACCGGGACCTCGACCTGGTCGTGATCGCCTCCCCGAACCGCACGCACGTCCCGCTCGCCACCACCGCCCTCGAAGCCGGTACCCCGGTGGTCGTGGACAAGCCGCTCGCCGCCACCGCCGCCGAGGCCCGCGCGCTGGCTGCCCTCGCGGACCGCAGCGGAACCTTCCTCTCCGTCTTCCAGAACCGCCGCTGGGACAACGACTTCCTCACCCTGCGCCGCCTCCTCGCCTCCGGCGAACTCGGCGAGGTCCAGCGCTTCGAGTCCCGTTTCGAGCGGTGGCGGCCGCAGCTGAAGGGCGGCTGGCGCGAGTCGGGCGCCCCGGAGGAGATCGGCGGCCTGCTGTACGACCTCGGCAGTCACGTCGTGGACCAGGCGCTGGTGCTGTTCGGCCCGGCCGTACGGGTCTACGCGGAGGCCGACGTACGCCGCCCGGGCGCCGAGACCGATGACGACACCTTCATTGCCGTCACGCACGCGAACGGGATCCGCTCGCACCTCTACGTCAGCGCGACGACCGCCCAGCTGGGCCCGCGGATGCGCGTCCTGGGTTCCCGGGCCGGGTACGTGAAGTACGGCCTCGACCCGCAGGAGGGTGCCCTGCGGGACGGGCTCCGGCCGGACGGGGACCTGCCCTGGGGCGAGGAGCCCCCGCACCTGTGGGGACGGCTCGGCTCCGGCGAGTCCCCGCTGACCGGCGGCGGGATCCCCGTGCCGACGGAGCAGGGCGACTACCCGGCGTACTACGCGGCGGTGGCGGCGGCCCTGCGCACGGGCGGGCCCGCCCCCGTGACGGCGCACGAGGCCGCGCACTGCCTCGACGTCCTGGAGGCGGCCCGCCGGTCGTCCCAGGAGGGCGTGGTGGTGGAGATCCCGGCCACGGAATGAGGCCGACCGGGCCCGACGGGCCCGACGGGCGAGTCCACGCATGAGGGGCGGGGGGGGGGGGGGGGGGGGGGGGGCGGGCGCGGGGGGGGGGGGGGGGCGGGGGGGGGGGGCGGGGGCGGGGGGGGGGGCCGGGTTCCGGGGTGCGGGCGGGTCGTCGCCGCCGGGTGCGGGCAGCGGGGAGTCGTT
>NZ_JBICZI010000019.1:0-138680 GCF_043201855.1 Streptomyces sp. NPDC048257 | reverse complement strand
CCGCCCCCCCCCCCCCCCCCCGCCCCCCGCCCCCCCGCCCCCCCCCCCGCCGCCCCCCGCCCCGCCCCCCCCCCCCCCCCGCCGCCCCCCCCCCCGGCGGGGGGGGGCCCCCCCCCCCCCCCCCCCCCGCCCCTCATGCATCCGTGGCCGCGGCCGCTACGCGCCCTTGAACTCCTGGCGCTGACGGCCGAGACCCTCGATCTCCACCTCCACCACGTCACCGGCCCGCAGGTACGGCTTCGGCTCCGGCTGGCCCATGGCCACGCCGGCGGGCGTACCGGTGACGATGACGTCGCCCGGGTACAGCGTCATGAAGTGGCTCAGGTACCTGACGACCTCGCCGACCGGGAAGATCTGGTCCGAGGTGCTGCCGTCCTGCTTGAGCTCGCCGTTGACCCACAGCTTCACATCCAGGACCTGCGGGTCCGGGACCTCGTCGGCCGTGACCAGCCAGGGACCGAGCGGGGTGAACGTCTCGCAGTTCTTGCCCTTGTCCCAGGTGCCGCCGCGCTCGATCTGGAACTCGCGCTCCGAGACGTCGTTGACCAGCACGTAGCCGCCGACGTGCGCGAGCCCCTGCTCCGCGGAGTCCAGGTAGCGCGCGGTGCTGCCGATGACGACGCCGAGCTCGGCCTCCCAGTCGGTCTTCACGCTGCCGCGCGGGATCAGCACGGTGTCGTCCGGGCCGACCACGGTGTCCGCGGCCTTCAGGAACAGGATCGGCTCGGCCGGCGGCTCCGCGCCGATCTCGGCCGCGTGCCCGAAGTAGTTCAGGCCGATGCCCACGACCTTGCCGATGCGGCCGACCGGCGCACCGATCCGCAGCCCTTCGGCGCCCAGGACCGGAAGCTCGCCGGATCCGGCCGCGTCCCGCACCCGGGTCAGCACGGCGTCGTCGGCGAGCAGGCCGCCGTCCACATCCGTGATCAGGCCGGACAGGTCACGCAGGGTCCCGTCCCGGTCGAGAAGCGCGGGGCGCTCCGACCCTACGGGTCCGACACGCAGCAGCTTCATGGGCATTCTCCCGTGGTCGTGGGTGGTCGGCCCATGGGCGTGCCCAGGGCCGGCCGATGGGTTGCGGCCATCGGAGGATTGGTCGATCCTCCAAGATGTCCAACCAATCCGCAAGACCCTGTTCACAGACTGGAACGCCCGCCTCCATCCCTCAGCCGGATGCCGGCTGCTCCGCCCGCTCCTTGCGGTACTGGAGCCAGGTGCGCTCCGCCACCGACCACGCGGTGGTGGTCAGCAGGTAGAGCCCGGCGGCCAGCGGCACCACCCCGGCCGTGATCAGCGTCCCGAACGAGAGCAGGGGCAGTACGCCGCCCAGCTTGCGCATGACCTCCTGCTGCTCGGCACTCACCTCGGCCATGACCCCGGCCCCGGCCCCGGGACGTGCCCCGGATCCGGCCCGCGCCCCGGCCTTCTTCGGGGCGGTGGCAAGGGTGGAGGCAGCGGCAGCCGCGACCACGGCGGCCGTCCGCCGCCCCCGCACCGCGCTCCACGCCGCCACCACCGCGATCGCCGCGAACAGGCCGAGGAACACCAGCCCCTGCGCGCCGAACAGGCCGCCCTCGCCCAGCGCATCGGTCCACCGGGCGCCCAGCGGCGCGGCGAAGAGCCGGTGCCCGAGCAGTTCGTTGGCCTTCCCGCCCACCTCGGCGGAGGAGAACGCCTGGTACATCACGAAGAAGACCGGCAGCTGCAGCAGCGCCGGCAGACACCCCGCCGCCGGGGTCGCCCCGCGGAAGGCGGCACGGCTCAGCGGGTGCAGGGCGAGCCGTACGACCACGGTGAACAGCACGATCGCGGCAGCGGTCGCGGACTGCGCCAGCACCGGCTCGAGAAGCCGGCCCAGCTCAGCAACAAGGTGGGTGAAAACGGACACGTGGGCCCTCCGAGGGGTCTCGTCGAACGTCGAAAGAGATGCATTTCGGCGTGACGACCCGCGAGGGGCGACAACAGTGATCAGTCAGCAGAAGGCGAGAGGTACTGCGCGCCCCTACGCGGCCGTCGGGACGAGACGGCCGGGCGCCCTGGGCCGCGACCGGCCCGAGGCATCGGGATCGCGCTGCGGCAGGAACGCCGTGCGCTGCTCGCGATCACGGATCGCGGTGCGTATTCGGTGCGGCGGCACGGGCCGCACCAGCCGGGCGGCGGCGGCCAGGGCCGCGGTGCCGACGGCGACGGTGGCCGCGAAGGCGACCACCACGGCGCCCAGCCCGCCCTCCCCGGCGAACAGCCCGAGGAGTCCCCCGAGCAGCACGAGCGGGAGCAGCACGGCCCCGGCCCGCGAGGTCCGGGCGAACGGGGTGAAGGAGGTGAACGGGGCGAAGGAGGTGAACGGGGCGAAGGACAGCAGGCGGCCGTCGCGTCGTTGCCGAGCCATACGGACCTCCCCCTCTCCACTCCCGCGCACGAACTCCCGTACGAGATCGATGGTAACCGGGCCCGCCGACAGATCCATCGGCCGGAAGTATCGACGTCAGGAAGACTTGAGTAGGGTCCCCCAGACCACCAGCCGGTACTTCGAGCTGTACTCGGGCGTGCAGGTGGTGAGCGTGATGTACGCGCCGGGCTCGCCGTACCCCTGGTCCGGCTTCACCACGCTCCGTGGCACGGGTGCGATCACCCCGGTGTCCCGCTCGGTCGTCTGGCTCAGGATCTTCCCGACCACGTACGTGTACCGGCGCCCCCGCACGTCGACGATCAGCTCGTCGCCCGCCCGCAGCCGGTTGACGTACCGGAAGGGCTCGCCGTGCGTGTTCCGGTGCCCGGCCAGCGCGAAGTTCCCCTGCGCCCCGGGCCCGGCGGTCCCGGGGTACTGCCCGGCGTAGCCCTTGTCGAGGACGGCCCGCTTGTCGACCCCCTGCGCGACGGGGACGACGAGGCCGAGGCGCGGAATGCGCAGGACGGCGTACGCCTGATCCCGCTCCACGGGCCTCGCGGCGGGCCGCGTCGCCCGCGGCGCCGCGCCGGAATCCGCCGGGCCGCCCGTGACCGGCTCCCCCACCGGGACGTCATCGGCCCCGGAACGGGACTCCTCGGCGACGTCGGGACCGGCGGCAGGGGAGCCGGGGGAGGCGACGTCACCCCAGGCCCGCTCCAGAGCCTGGACCTGCTCCTGCGCGGCCGCCGCGGCCTGCCGGTTCGTCCACCACACCTGGTGCACCACCAGCAACAGCACCACCACACCCAGGGTGACGATCAGCTCTGCGGACGCCCACAACACGCCCGCAGGACCGGCCCGGCGCTCCCGCCGGCCGCTCCCCTGCACCACCACAGGTACGCGATCTCGCACGGGCGGCACCCTAAGTCCTCCCCCGTCAACTAACCAGCGGCAGTACGGTGTGAACCATGCGCCCCGACACGCCTGCCGAGCACATCGCCGAAGCCGAGCGCCTCATCCGCACGGCGACCCGCTACCCCGAGGACCAGGAGCCCTTGCTCCTCCAGGCCGCGGCCCACCTCGAACTGGGGGACGCACGCGACCGGGCGAGTGCCCTGTACGACCAACTCCTCTCCGCCTCCCCGTCCGACCCCCACCTGATCAAGGCCCTGCAGGCGGCGAACCTCTGGGAGTACGGCCACGAGGCCGAGGCCCGCGCCCTCATCTCGGGCATCCGCGCCGCCTCGCCCAAGGACCCGGCGCCGTGGGAGGTCATCGCGGAAGCCCTCGAGGCCCATGACGAGTTGGAGGCCTCGCACGACTGCTTCACCGAGGCGGCCACCCTCCTCATCGCGGAGGACGACCCGCTGACCCCGGCCACCACCGCCCTCCTCACGGGCCGGCACCGCGTACGCCGCCTCCTCGGGCGCCCGCACGACGACTGGGACATGGTCGCGGACACCCGCCACATCGGCCCGATCCCCCTCGACGAGCTCCACGACCCGAAGCGCATCTGGGCCCTGGGCTCCGACGACCCCACCGAACTGCGCGCCGAGATCGCCCGCCTGCGCGCCGAACTGGGCGACCGCCGCGCGGCCCTCTCCCGCCCGTTCCCGGTGGCGATCCTGCACTGGCCGCAGCGCGAACTGTCGGAGCTCCTGACCGGCTACCCGACCCTCGCCTCGGAGTACCCCTCGCACGAGGCCCACCTGCGGGACATCGAAGCCTCCCTCCGCGCCCTGGCCTCCTCGGGCACGACGAACCTCGGCATCGTCACGGCGAGCGTCCCCTCCTACGAGGCCTTCGCGGCCTCGGAGAAGACCTCCCCGGCCTCCCCGTCCCTCCTGGCCGAGTACGCCACGACCCTGGCCGCCCGCGGCAAGGCCACCCCCTGGCCCCCCACCCCCACCTCCCCGTGCTGGTGCACCTCGGGCAAGCCGTACTCGGAGTGCCACAGCACCGCCTGAGTCCGAGACCCGAGGGGCCGGGCCGGGCATGTCCTGCGGGGCTAGGCTCTGTCCGCCGCCGCGTACGAGGCGGCGGCCATCGCGGCCGCCGCCGTGAAGACCGCCGGCCAGGCGCCGATCTTCTTGGCCAGGGGGTGCGATCCCGCGAAGGCGGCGACGTAGGCCGTGCCCAGGAGGGCCGTGGTCGTCGGGGACGTGCGGCGGTGCCATTCGCGGCCCGCGAGGGTTCCGGCGGCCGCGAGGACCACGCCGCCGAGCGGGCGCACGCCGGTCCAGCGGGCCGTGGCGTAGCCGCCGACCAGGCCGGCCGCCGCTATTGCCGAGGTGGGGATCTGCGCCATCGTGGGACCTCCGGACGTTCGAACGTGACCGCACGAGGTTAGGGGATCCGCCGCGCACCCCCTCAACGCGCGCGGCGCGTGAAGCGGCGGGCGGTGGTCACGCCCAGGACCACCACCGCTCCGCCGAGGACGCCGGGTGGGACCGTGTCCTGGATCGCGCGGGGGAGCACGGCCATGACGCCCAGGATGATGAAGAACGCCACCGCGCACGCGGCGACGCCGACCAGGGCCCGGTGCAGGAGAGAGGTGCGCACACAGCCCCAACGCCCGGGCGGGGTCCGGCGATACGGGCGCTCGCCGGCGCCGTACCGAGGTCGGATTTGTCGCACACCCTCCGGATCCGCCCACCTGCCCTCCGGGGAACCTCCCCGGCGTAGATTCACTCTCCTACACGGGCGATACGACCGAAGCCGCCCAAGCCGGCCCAAGGAGCTGCAAACGTGATCTGTTATGGACCGGCCGTGCTGGACCTGTCGGACGAACTGGCCGACGCCTACAGCGAGGTCTTCTCCGCTCCACCGTGGAACGAAGACGAAGAAACCATTCGCCAGTTCTCCCTGCGGCTCCAGGCGGACAGCCGCCGCGCCGGTTTCCGTACCGCCTTCGCGCAGTCGGCCGTCGGCATCGACGGCTTCGCCACCGGCTGGCTGACCCCCAAGGCGTTCCCGCGGGACCGCGCGTACGGGCAGGTCGCCGCGCAGCTCGGCCGCCAGCGCGTACGGGAACTCCTCATCGGCGCCCTGGAGATCGACGAGCTCGCCGTGCGCCCGCACGCGCGCGGCCACGGCACCGGCCGCACGCTGCTCGCCGAGATCACCGCCGACGCCCCCGACGACCGTGCCTGGCTGCTGACCGCCCGGGTGGCCACCGACACCGTGGCCACCTACCGCCGGCTCGGCTGGCACGAGGTCACCCCGCTGCCCGGGACGCAGAACGGCGTCGTCGTCTTCCTCGCCCCGAACCACCCCTCGGCCTGAGCATCGCGCGCACCCCACCGGGCATACCCGAGCCATGACGGCTCATATCGCTCGAATCGCCCAGCGCCAGCTGAACATGGCCACCTACCACCAGCTCACGCGGGCCGGGATCCCGTCCGGCACCATCAGCGGCCGCAGCCGCCGCGGAGGGCCCTGGCAGCGGCTCCTGCCACGGGTGTACCTCCTGCAGAGCGGCCCGCCGGACACCAGGCAGCAAGCGCTGTCCGCCGTCCTGTACGCCGCCCACCCCGCGGCCGATCCGCTCTCCGGATCCACCGCCGCGCTCACGGGCGGCGCCGCCCTCGCGCTCCTCGGCATCCGTGGCGCCCCGCCCGAGCCGCTGGACGTCCTGGTCCGCGCTCCGCGCTCGCCGGCCGCCACAGGCCGGGTCCGGCCCGGCTCGACCTCGCGCTGGCCCGCCACCATCCACATCTCCGGCGTCCCCGGTACCCGCCCCATCCGGGCCGCCGCGGACTTCGCGGCCCGTACGGACGATGCCGATCTGGTGCGCTCGGTACTGGCCAACGTCGTCCAGGGCGGCTGGTGCCACCCGCACGACCTGCACGCCGAACTGCGCGCCGGCCGGGTCCGCCACCGCCCCGCCGTACGGGTGGCGGCCGCGGAACTGGTCGCCGGGGTCCGTTCGATCGCCGAGGGCCGCGCACGCGACACCCTCGCGGCCACGGACCTTCCGGCCCCGCTCTGGAACGCCCGCCTCCACGGCCCGGACGGGGCGTTCCTCGCCAGCCCGGACGCGTACTGGCCCGAGGAGGGCGTGGCGCTGGAGATCGACTCCGCCGAATACCACTACACGCGCGACGCCTGGCAGGCCACCGTGCACCGGCGGCTGCGCCTGGAGTCCCGGGGGGTCCTGGTGGCCAGTACGACGCCCGGGATCCTCCGCGACAGACCGGCGGACGTGATCGGCGCCCTGCGCGCCCTCCTCGCCCTGGGCGCGGCGCGCCCCGCGCCCCCGGAGGTCACCGCCCGCGGACACGCCCAGCTGGAACTGCCCCTGGACACCCCCTAGGCACCGAAGGCGCGCGACACCGTGAAGATCAGCAGGCCCGCGAGGGCGCCGACCACCGTGCCGTTGATACGGATGAACTGCAGGTCACGGCCGATGTGGGCCTCGATCTTGCGGGAGGTGTGCTCGGCGTCCCAGCCGGCCACCGTGTCGGTGATCAGCGAGGTGATCTCGGTCCGGTAGGTGGTGACGACGTAGACGGCCGCGCCCTCGATCCAGCCCTCCACCTTCGCCTGCAGACGGCCGTCGGTGGCCAGCCGCGTGCCGAGGGAGAGCAACGAGGCGCGGACGCGCAGGCGCAGCTCGCTCTGCTCGTCCTCCGCCGCCGAGATGATCATCGAGCGGATCGCCGACCAGGCGGAGGCGATGACGTCCTGGACCTCGTCGCGCGCCAGGATCTCGGACTTGAGCCGCTCGACCTTCGCGCGGGTCGCCGTGTCCGTCTGGAGGTCGGCCGCGAAGTCGGTCAGGAAGCGGTCCACCGCGCCGCGGGCCGGATGCTCGGGCATGTCCCGCATCTCCGTGACGAAGCGGAGCAGCTCCTTGTAGACGCGCTCGCCCACCTTGCGGTCCACGAACCGGGGGGTCCAGCCGGGGGCGCCGCCCTGGACCGCGTCGCTGATCGAGGCACCGTGGGTCACCAGCCAGTCGTGGGCCTTGGCGCAGATCAGGTCGACGGCGCGGCGGTGGCCGCCGTCCGCGACGACCCGCTCCAGGGTCTTGCCGATGCCGGGGGCGATCTCGGCGGTCTCGGCGCGCCGGGTGATCGCCTCGCCGACGACGGCCTGCACGTCGGAGTCGCGCAGGACGGTCAGGGCGCCGCGCAGGGCGGCGGCCAGCTCGGCGGTGACGCGATCGGCGTGTTCGGGCTCGGCCAGCCAGGAGCCGAGGCGGCCGCCGATGCCGAGGGCGTGCAGGCGGGCCCGCACCACGTCGGAGGAGAGGAAGTTCTCCCCGACGAACTCGCCCAGGGTGACGCCGAGCTGGTCCTTCTTGGTCGGGATGATCGCGGTGTGCGGGATGGGCAGGCCGAGGGGCCGCTTGAAGAGGGCGGTGACGGCGAACCAGTCCGCGAGCGCACCGACCATGCCGGCCTCGGCCGCGGCGGCGACGTACGCGGCCCAGCCGCCCGCGCCCCAGGCGTGCTGTGCGTACTTGGCGAGTACGTAGACCAGGGCCACCAGGGCCAGCAGACCGGTGGCGGTGGCCTTCATCCGGCGCACGCCGCGGCGGCGCTCCTCGTCGGCGGCGTTGAACACGAACGCGCCCACCGCTGCGCGGGCGGGGTGCGATGCGGGTGGCGCGGGAGGCGGGGCGGTGCCCTTGCCTCCGGCTGTGCTGCGGTTCTCCACGTGCTCCTGCCTTCCCCCGGGGGCGCCGGTTTTGTCTGCATAGCATCCGACTCCCGGGAGGGCCGAGGAGTTCCCGCCACGCCCTTCCGCTCCCGCGGGGTACGCCACCGGGGCCTGCGGCCGGGATCCGGGCTCGGTACGGAATGGTCCGCGGGGCCGGGCAGGGGTGTCTCCCCGGCTCGGCGCGCGCGGGCACGTCTCGGCCGTGCGCGGTGGTTGCGCGCTCGTCCTGCGGGGACACCCCTGCCCGCCCCCACTCCCCCCGCGCGGGCCGGCGGTCCGGGGGTCCAGGTGGCACCGTCGCAGCCCTGCCGTGGGGCGGGGACACGCAGGAGGGTCCCCGCAGGACGAGGCGCGACCGCGGCCGCCCGGCCGGGACCAGCCCGCGCGCGCCGAGCCGAGGAGACCCTCGTGCGGGGCACCGACCCACCCTTCAGCCGCCCGCAGGGCAACCCGCGCGGGGCCACCGCGCCGGGCCGTACACCGCCGAGCCGCCCGCAGGGCACCAGGCACCGGCCCACCCCCACCCCGGCCAGCCGTACACCGCAGAGCCGCCCGCAGGGCACCAGGCGCCGCCCCACACCGCCACCCCCGGGAGCCGAGGCGGCTACAGCTCCTTGCGGAGGGACGGGCCGCCCGAGGGGCGTTTGGGATTCTTGATCTTGATCTCCACGCCGCCCCAGAAGGCGAAGCCCGTCACCACCACCCGCGGAGCGCCCGGCCGGGACGGGCCCGGGCTGTCGCGCTGGTCGAAGGCGCCCATGAAGCCGAAGCCCCGGACGTCGAGCTCCACCCCCGGCGGCACCGTGATCTCGATACCGCCCATGATCGCGACACAGTTGATCACCACCTCGCGCTGCGCGAAGTCCGCCTCGCGCAGGTCGAGCTCCCCGCCGCCCCAGAACGCCACCGCGTCGAACCGCGCCGGCACCGTCCACCGGCCCTTGCGCTGGAACCCCGACATGACCGCGACGGCCGCCGTCGAGGTGCCCGCACCACCGATCCGCCCCGACCAGGGCTCGGCGTCCCCCGACGGCCGGAGCACCGGCCCGCCCGCCAGTGGCGACGGTGACGACGGCGCCGGCAGGTCCCGCGTCAGCGGTTCCAGTTCCGCGTACGTCCGGGACGTGTACGCCGCCTCCAGCCGCTCCTCGAATTCCTCCATGTCGAGCCGGCCCTCGGCGACGGCGTCCCGCAGACGCTCCGCCACCCGGTCCCGGTCGGCATCGGACGCCCTCAGCTCCGGCAACGGCTTCTCCGGCCGCTCGTCACTCATGCGCACCAGACTATGCACGTCTCGCGGGGAGTTGTATGACTCGGCCCCTGAGATCGCCCCCACCTTTCCCCGAGATCACCCCCGGCCCGCGTACATCCGCGCGATCACGTCCTCGATGTCCGGCTCCCGCACCGACAGGTCCACCAGCGGATAGTCCGCCGCCACCGCCGCCACCAGCGGGGCCGCCGACGCCCCCGCCGGGAACGCCAGCCACTGCCGCGGCCCCTCCACCTTCACCACCCGCGCCCCCGCCACACTGATCGGCGCGAGCTCCCGCTCCAGGTCCACCACCAGCGTCCGCTCGCTCTCCCCCACCGCCCCCGCCGCGTGCAGGCCGCCCAGCGTCCCGTCGTACATCAGCCGCCCGTGGTCGATCACCATCACCCGCTCGCACAGCTGCTCGATGTCCTGGAGGTCGTGCGTGGTCAGCAGCACCGTCGTGCCGAGTTCCTCGTTCAGCTGCCGCAGGAAGCCCCGTACCTTCGCCTTGCTCACCACGTCGAGCCCGATCGTCGGCTCGTCCAGGTACAGCACCTCCGGATCGTGCAGCAGCGCCGCCGCGATGTCCCCGCGCATCCGCTGCCCGAGCGACAGCTGCCGTACCGGTACGTCCAGCAGCTCGGCCAGGTCGAGGCGGTCCACGCAGCGCTCCAGGTTCTCCTCGAAACGTGCCCGCGGCACCCGGTACAGCCGCCGCATCAGCCCGTACGAGTCCTTCAGCGGCAGGTCCCACCACAGCGTGGTGCGCTGCCCGAACACCACCCCGATCCGGTGCGCGAGCCGCATCCGCTCCCGCGCCGGGTCGATGCCCGCGACCCGCAGCCGGCCGCCGCTCGGCGTCAGGATGCCGGTCAGCATCTTGATCGTGGTCGACTTCCCGGCGCCGTTGGGCCCGATGTAGCCGACCATCTCGCCCCGGGCGACCTCGAAGCTGATCCCGTCCACCGCCCGGACCTGGCGTTTCTCCCGGCGCATCAGGCTCACCCGGCGCCGTACGTCGAAGACCTTCTCGACCCCGTCCAACGAGATCAACGCATCCGCCACAGCTCTAGCTCCCCGTGCTTCGGTACGAACGGACTCCCGCGCGCCACGCCAGCGACGCGGGCAGGAACACCACGAAGGCCACCAGCGGGCTCAGGTAAGCGACCCACCCGGGCAGCCCCAGCGGATCGGGCCGCCCCAGCACGTGCAGCGCGGGCAGCCAGTTGACGAAGGCCAGCGGGACGATGAAGGTCACCGCGCGCAGCAGGTCCTTCGCGAAGACCGTCGGCGGGTACTGGAGCATCGTGCAGCCGCCGTAGGTGAAGGAGTTCTGCACCTCCGCCGCGTCCCCGGACAGGAACTGGAAGGCCGCGCCGGTCACCATCACCGCCGCGAAGATCGCCGCCCCGGCGAGGACCATCACGGGGACCAGCACCACCTTTCCGGCCGTCCAGTCCACCTCCAGCGTCCAGACCGCCCAGCCCATCACCCCGAGCCCCTGGCCGATCCGGCCCAGCCGGCGCAGCGCGAAGCGGTCCGCCGCGACCTGCGCGAGCACCGGGACCGGCCGCACCAGCATCGTGTCGAGCGAGCCGTCGCGGATCCGGGCGCCGATCCGGTCGGTGTTGCCCAGCAGCATGTCCGCCAGGCCCAGGGAGGCCGAGCAGGAGCCGTAGAGCAGGGCGATCTCGGGCAGCGTGAACCCGCCGAGGGCGTCCACGTGGGAGAACATGATGTAGATCGCGACGAAGTCCAGGAGGGTGATCGCCGCGTGCCCGACGGTCGTCAGGACGAAGGACGTCCGGTAGGTCATCGTGGAGCGGATCCACATCGCCACGATCAGCCCGTAGCCGCGCAGCCCCTCGCGGACGCGACCGCGCCGCGGCGGCTGGGCCTGGGCCCGCGCCCGCGCCTGCGCCCCGGCGGACCCTCCCGCCCGGACAGGCGCCGGCGCCGCCGGTACCGCCTCCACCTCAGCCACCCTGGACCACCACCTTCCGTGTCGCCGCCGACTGCAACAGCCGCCCGGCGCCCAGCAGTACGAGCGCCCACCCGGCCTGGAAGCCCAGCGCCTCGGCCGCACCCCCGGCCCCCGCGTGCTTGCCCAGCAGCACGTCCGTCGGCACCTGGAGCATCGCCGCCCACGGCAGGACCCGGACGGACTCGCCGAAGCCGCCCGGAAAGACGGTCAGCGGCAGCAGCATCCCGGAGAAGAAGATCGAGGTGACCGTGGCCATGATGTTGATCCCCGACCCGTCCATCAGCCAGAACGCCACCAGCCCCACCATGTAGCGCAGCGCGAAGCTCACCACCAGTGCCAGCAGGACCGACACCAGGAACAGCAGCCAGCGCAGCGGATCGAGGGGCAGCGCCAGCGGGAACGCCAGCGCCCCCGCCACCAGCGGCACCACCCCGCGGCCCAGCAACTGGAAGCCCGCCCGGCCCAGATCGGCCGCGAGCCACCACATCTGGAGGTCCGCGGGCCGGTACAGGTCGACGGCGATGTCCCCCGTCCGGATCCGCTCCTGGAGCTCCTCCTGGAACCCGCCGCCGATCAGCGCACCGGCGGCCAGCAGCGATTGGCTCACCCAGACGAAGGTGAGCGCCTGGGACTGGTCGTAGCCGCCGAGCCCGGGGCGCTCGTCCCACAGCGCGATGTACGTGTACGCGACGATGAACCCGAACACGGTATTGGTGAAGACCCCCGCCGCGGTTGCCGTCCCGTAGGTGGCGTAACGCCTGAATCCGCCTGCCGCGACCGCCAGGTAGAGACGCACTCTCCGGCGCACCGTATCCCTCCGTTTCCCACGTCGTTCCTACGTCGGCCAAAGCGCGCGAGCTTAGTGCGGAGGGGCGAGCCACGCGACCGATTTATGCCCGTCCGGAGCGGAAACAGCGGCCATCGGGTAGACACCATGAGGTACAGAAGTGGATATTTCGAACGGCGTCGAGGAGTCCTGGAGATGAGCGACCAGTCACCACCCCCGGGCTGGACCCCTCGCGACCCCGACACCCCGCCCGACGCACCGCAGTCGAAGCCGCAGCCACAGCCACAGCCACCAGGGCACTCGGAACAGCAGCAGGGCGAACAGCGGCCCCACACCCCCGGACCGGGGAAGAAGCCCCGGCGCAAGAGAACCGGCTGGCGCCGCCTCCTCCCCACCTGGCGCATGGTCCTGGGCGGCATCCTGCTCCTCGCCCTGCTGATCGGCGGCGCCCTCGTGGCCGGCTACCTGCTGGTCGACATCCCGCCGGCCAACGCCGCCGCCACCGCCCAGTCGAACGTGTACCTCTACTCCGACGGCTCGCAGATCGCCCGCGACGGCGAGGTCAACCGCGTCAACGTGCCGCTCTCGCAGATCCCTCGGACCGTCCAGGAAGCCGTACTGGCCGCCGAGGACCGGGACTTCTACTCCGAACGGGCGGTCGACCCCAAGGCGATGCTGCGCGCCGCCTGGAACACGGCGACCGGCAAGGGCACCCAGTCCGGTTCGACCATCACCCAGCAGTACGTCAAGAACTACTACTTGGGCCAGGAACAGACGATCAAACGCAAGGTCAAGGAGTTCTTCATCGCGATCAAACTCGGTCGCGAGAAGTCGAAGAACTACATCCTCGAGGGCTACCTGAACACCAGCTACTTCGGTCGCAACGCCTACGGCATCCAGGCCGCCGCCCAGGCCTACTACGGCAAGGACGTCGGCAAGCTCACCACCGCCGAGGGCGCCTACCTCGCCACCCTCCTCAACTCCCCCAGCGCCTTCGACGTCGTCGCCCACCCCCAGAGCCGCCCCCGCGCCCTCGCCCGCTGGAACTACGTGCTCGACGGCATGGTCAAGAAGCAGTGGCTGCCCGCCGCCGAACGCGCGACGACGCAGTTCCCCGAACCGGGCAAGGTCCGCGCCGCCGCCGGCCTGTCCGGCCAGCGCGGCTACCTGGTCGAAGCGATCAAGGACTACATCGTCGAGAACAAGATCCTCGACGACAAGACCCTCGCCGAGGGCGGCTACCGGATCACCTCCACCATCGACAAACGCCGCCAGAGCGCCTTCGTCGACGCCGTCGAGGAACAGATGGCCGGCAAACTCGAACCCGAGACGCGCAAGGCGGACCGGCTGGTCCGGGCCGGCGGCGTCTCCATCGACCCGGCCACCGGCAAGGTCGTCGCCATGTACGGGGGCATCGACTACACCAAGCAGTACGTGAACAACGCGACCCGGCACGACTACCAGGTCGCCTCCACCTTCAAGCCGTTCGTCTTCGCGGCCGCCGCCGAGAACGACTCCCGCACCCAGGACGGCCGCCGGATCACCCCGAACACGATCTACAACGGCGACAACAAGCGCCCGGTCGCCGGCGGCCGCATCCGCTTCGCCCCCGAGAACGAGGGCCAGGTCTCGTACGGGAACATCACCGTCAACACCGCCACCGACCTCTCCGTCAACGCCGTCTACGCACAGATGGCGGTCGACGTCGGCACCACCAGGGTCAAGAAGACCGCCATCGACCTCGGCATCCCCGAGGACACCCCCAACTTCGTGGCGGGCCCGGCCATGGCACTCGGCACCCTCCAGGCCAGCGTCCTGGACATGGCCCAGGCGTACGCCACCCTCGCCGACCACGGCCGCCGCACCCCCTACACCCTGGTGGAGAAGATCACCAAGGGCGGCGACACCATCGGCCTGCCCGAGCGCACCCCCACCCAGGCCATCAGCCGCGAGTCCGCCGACACCACCACCTCCATGCTGGTCAGCGTCGTGGACAACGGCACCGGTACGGCAGCCCTCGCCGCCGGCCACCCGGCCGCGGGCAAGACCGGCACCGGCGAACTCGACCGCTCGGCCTGGTTCGCGGCCTACACCCCCGACCTGGTCACCGTGGTCTCGATGATGGGCCAGGACCCGGACACCGGAACCCTGCAGTCCCTCTACGGCGCCCTCGGCGAGACCCGCATCGGCGGCGGCGGCTACCCCGCCCGCATCTGGGCCGCCTACACGAAGACCGCCCTGGAGGGCACCGACCCCGTCGACTTCGACCTGGAACTCCAGCCCGGCGCCGCGCAGCCCCCGCCGCCGACCAGCCCGGAATCCGAACCGCCGCAGGAGACGCCCGACGAACCCTCGCCCAGCACCCCGGAACGCCCGACCCGGCCCACGCCGTCGAACCCGACGGGCGGCCGCAACCAGGGCGGGCAGAACAACGGCGGCCAGGACAACGGCGGCCGCACGAACGAGGGCCAGGACAACGGCGGCCAGGACAACGGAGGTCAGGACAACGGAGGTCAGGACAACGGCGGCACCACCCAGGGCCGCGACCAGGGCGGCACCACCCAAGGCACCCAGGGCACCCAGGGCGGCGCACAGGGAAGTGCCCAGGGCAGCGACGGCGGCCCCGCGGAAGGCCTGCGCCCACCGTCGGCGTTCCTCGAATAGCCGGAGCCGGGCGGCCGGCCGGTCAGTGACCGGAGGTCGCCTTCAGCCCCACCACGGCGACCAGCAGCAGACAGATGAAGAAGATCCGGGCGGCGGTGACGGGCTCACCCAGCACCGCCATACCGAGCACGGCCGCACCGGCGGCGCCGATCCCCACCCACACTCCGTACGCCGTACCGATGGGCAGGGTCTTCGCGGCGTAGGACAGCAACACCATGCTCGCGACGATCCCGGCGCCCGTGAACACACTGGGCCACAGCCGGGTGAAACCTTCGGTGAACTTCATGCCGATCGACCAGCCGACCTCGAGCAGACCGGCGACGAGAAGAAGAACCCATGCCATGACGGCACCTCCGGGACAACGAGCGATACGGGGTGCGTCGTCTTGTCGTACCCGGTACGGCGCGTCTCGTCGGGGTTCTCCCCCACCGTAGCAAAGGCAGCGAAAAGGGCCGGTGACCTGGGCCACCAGCCCTTCTTCCCTACGGGCAGCCCCCGCCGGGCTACAGGTACAGCCCGGTGGAGTCCTCCGACCCCTCCAGCCGCTCCGCGGCCACGGCGTGCAGGTCCCGCTCGCGCATCAGCACGTACGTCGCACCGCGCACCTCGACCTCGGCGCGGTCCTCGGGGTCGTACAGCACCCGGTCACCGGGCTCGATCGTCCGGACGTTCTGCCCGACCGCGACCACCTCGGCCCAGGCGAGCCGCTTGCCCACCGCGGCCGTCGCCGGAATCAGGATGCCGCCGCCCGAGCGGCGCTCGCCCTCCGGCAGATCGGACTTCACGAGCACGCGGTCGTGCAGCATGCGGATGGGCAGCTTGTCGTGGGTGGTGTTCTCGCTCACGCCCCGAACCTACCGGTCCGCGCCCGCGCCGTACCGCTCAGGGTCATCCGCGCCTGCGGCGCGCCGACACCACGAGCAGCCCGACCACGCTCACCGCGACCAGGGCGACGGGCACGATCCGGTCGATGCGCGGCGTCCCGTCGTCGTGGCGCAGGCCGTCCCGCAGATCCGTCACGACCCGGTTCACCGTGGCGAGGGCCCGCCCGGCGGTCTGGTCGACGGTCGAGGCGACCCGGGCCTTCGCGTCCCCGATGACCGTCTTCGGGTGCACGCGCACGCCGATCTCGTCGAGCGTCTCGGCGAGCTGCTCGCGGCGGCGGACGATGTCCGCCTCGATCTGTGCAGGGGTCCTGGCTTCCCGGGTCCTGGCTTCCGACACCGCGCTGCCTCCGTCGTCGTGGTCCTGTGGGGCGTAGTCCGCCATGAACAGTCTGTCAGCTTAGTCTCATGGCATACCGATCCCCTCCCGAGGAGAGTGCCAGATGAGCGAGCGACTCCAGCCGGGCGACACCGCCCCCGCCTTCACCCTGCCCGACGCGGACGGCAACGAGGTCTCGCTCGCCGAGCACAAGGGCCGCAAGGTGATCGTCTACTTCTACCCGTCCGCGCTGACGCCGGGCTGCACGAAGCAGGCCTGCGACTTCACGGACAACCTGTCCTTCCTGACGGGACACGGCTACGACGTGATCGGCGTGTCTCCGGACAAGCCGGAGAAGCTGGCGAAGTTCCGCGAGCAGGAGCACCTGAAGGTCACCCTGGTCAGCGACCCGGAGAAGGAGACGCTGACGGCGTACGGCGCGTTCGGCGAGAAGAAGCTGTACGGCAAGACGGTCACCGGAGTCATCCGCTCCACGGTGATCGTCGACGAGCAGGGCAAGGTCGAGCACGCCTTCTACAACGTGAAGGCCACGGGCCACGTAGCCAAGATCATCAAAGACCTGGGCCTCTGACCCCTGCAGCCCCACAGAAGCGGCCCGCGCCAACCAGTGCGGGCCGCTCCGCTTATCGGACGTAACTACCCGCATGCCGGTCCGTTAATCCGTACGAGGCCACGAACGCGTGGTCGGAACGGAGGGGTCCGGGGTGCCGATCAGCCCGTACACGAAGGAGCGCCTCGCGGAGGCGGCGCGTACGTCGCGCACGCTGACGGAAGCGCTGGAACGACTGGGGGTCGACCCGAAGAGCGGCTCGCGGCGCTATCTGCACGACCGCATGCGGAAGCTGGGCGTGGACACGTCGCACTTCGAGCGGCCGGAAGCCGTCAAGTGGACGAAGGAGATCCTGACGGCCGCAGTCTCCGGTTCGACGAACATGTGCCAGGTTCTGCGGCGCCTCGGTCTCGAGGTCGTGGGTGGCCACCACACGCACATCAGCAGGCGGGTCAAGGCGTTCGGCATAGACACCTCCCATTTCGAGCTGCCCTCTCCTGCCGGTCGCCCGAAGACCCGGCGCAGCCCGGAGAGCCTTCTGGTCAAGCAGCACGGCCCCCACACCCGGCGCGTACAGAGCGAGCACCTGAAGCGGGCACTGGCGGCGCTGGGGGTGCCTGAGGTGTGCCGGATGTGCGGCACGCCGCCGACCTGGCGGGGCCACCCGCTACCGCTGGAAGTGGACCACGTGGACGGCGATTGGCGGAACAACCTGCCCGCGAACCTGCGGCTGCTCTGCCCCAACTGCCACTCGACCACCGACACATACCGCGGCCGCGCGAAGGGGCGCCGGCGATGAGCACCGAAGAACGACGGGCGCGCGAACCCCGGGAGCACAGGCGGCGAGTCAAGCCGGACCGGGAGGCACTGTGCGAGGCGGTCTCTTCCTCGCACTCGCTGGCGGAGGTCCTCCGGCGCTTGGACCGCTCCCTGTCCGGGACCCATCACAAGGCGCTGAAGCAGTGGATCGCCGAGGAGGGCCTCTCCACTTCGCACTTCCTCGGGCAAGCACATCAGCGCGGCAAGCCGGGAACAGTGCCGATGAAGCCCGCGTCGGAAATCCTGATCAAGCATGACGGCAAGCGGCGAACACGCACGCACCTGCTGCGGCGGGCGCTGCGCCAGGTCGGGGTTCCGGAACTCTGCGACATGTGCGGCACGTCCCCCGAGTGGTGCGGGCGACCCATGACCTTGGAGATCGACCATGTGAACGGCGACTGGAGCGACGACCGCCGGGAGAACCTACGACTGCTGTGCCCCAACTGCCACGCGATCACCCACACCTGGTGTCGGGGAGGCCTCCGCAGCCACTGAATCCACTCCCGTGCACGGCGCGACGCGCAGTAGAGTGTCTCTGGCGCGCGCCCGTACGCCAACGGCTGAGCGGTGGCCTTTAGGTGGCCATGTATGTCGGTTCGAATCCGACCGGGCGTACTCAGTGAAACAAGGCCTGGCCTCCCGAGTCTCGGGAGGCCAGGCCTTGTTTCGTCAGCCCAGGAGGGCGCGGACGAAGGGGACCAGGGCGCGGAAGGCCTGGCCGCGGTGGGAGATGGCGTTCTTCTCCGCCGGGGTCAGTTCCGCGCAGGTGCGGGTGTCGCCCAGCGGCTGGAGGATCGGGTCGTAGCCGAAGCCGCCCGTGCCGGAGGGGCCGTGGCGGAGGGTGCCGAGGAGGCGGCCCTCGACGACGCGTTCGGTGCCGTCCGGCAGGGCCAGGGCCGCCGCGCACGCGAAGTGGGCACCGCGGTTCTCGTCGGCGATGTCCCCGAGCTGGGCCAGCAGCAGGTCCAGGTTGGCCTTGTCGTCGCCGTGCGTGCCGGCCCAGCGGGCCGAGAAGATGCCGGGGGCGCCGTGCAGGACGTCCACGCAGAGGCCGGAGTCGTCGGCGACCGCCGGCAGGCCGGTGGCCTGCGCGAGGGCGTGGGCCTTGAGGAGGGCGTTCTCGGCGAAGGTGATGCCGGTTTCCTTGACGTCCGGAATCTCCGGGTACGCGTCCGCGCCGACCAGCTGGTGCGGCAGGCCGGCGTCGGACAGGATCGCGCGGAGTTCGGAGACTTTGCCCGCGTTGCGGGTGGCCAGGATGAGGCGGCTGGGCGTCGAGGTCATGCCCCCATTATCCCGGGGTGCAGACCTTGGAGAGCTCGCTGGCCGCATCCGCGACCGGCTTGATGTCCGGGGCGGTGTTGCCGCTCTCGATGGAGGCGCGGACGTTCTTGACGGCCGTGTTCATCGAGTCGATGGCCTTGCCCAGGTCGGCGTTGTCCGTCTGGTCGCCGATCTTCTTGAGGTTCGACTCGATCTGGTCGAGCGCGTTCTGGGCGTCCTGGGGGCTGTTGCCCGCCTGGGAGACCGCCTGCTGGAGGTCGTTCGCGCCGTCCGTGATGGCCACGGCCGTGTTCGCGCAGTCCATCGCCGTGGAGATCGCGTCGCACGCGGACAGGGCCGGGATGGTGAGGACGGCGGCCACGGCTACGGCCGCTATGCGGAGCTTCATGCGGTTCTCCCCCTGAGGGCTTGGACGCTACGAGGACGGGCGCACGGTTGCGCGACCGTGCGCCCGTATCTTCCTGGACGCCGGGCCGGGCCCGGCGGTTGCCCCCTACAGTTCGAGCGCGCCCAGCTGGATGGCTTCCAGGTCCGCGCAGCCGCCGGCCGCGAGGTCGAGGAGGGCGTTCAGTTCCTTGCGGTCGAAGGGCTCGCCCTCGGCGGTGCCCTGGACCTCGACGAAGCGGCCGTCGCCGGTGCAGACCACGTTCATGTCGGTCTCGGCGCGCACGTCCTCCTCGTAGCAGAGGTCGAGGAGCGGGACGCCGTCGACGATGCCGACGCTGACGGCGGCGACGGTGCCGGTGAGCGGCTTGCGGCCGGCCTTGATCAGCTTCTTCTTCTGGCCCCAGGCGACGGCGTCGGCGAGGGCGACGTAGGCGCCGGTGATGGCGGCGGTGCGGGTGCCGCCGTCGGCCTGGAGCACGTCGCAGTCCAGGACGATGGTGTTCTCGCCGAGGGCCTTGTAGTCGATGACGGCGCGCAGCGAGCGGCCGATCAGGCGGGAGATCTCGTGCGTGCGGCCGCCGATCTTGCCGCGGACGGATTCGCGGTCGCCGCGGGTGTTGGTGGAGCGGGGCAGCATCGAGTACTCGGAGGTGACCCAGCCTTCGCCGCTGCCCTTGCGCCAGCGCGGGACGCCTTCGGTGAAGGAGGCGGTGCAGAAGACTTTGGTGTCTCCGAAGGAGATGAGGACGGAGCCCTCGGCGTGCTTGCTCCATCCGCGTTCGATGGTGACCGGGCGGAGCTGTTCGGGCGTACGGCCGTCGATGCGAGACATGGCTCCGAGCCTAGTCGGTGCCCGGGAACGCGAAGACCCCGTCCGGGGCTTCCGGGACGGGGTCCGCTGGGACCTGGTCAGTGGGTCCGGATCACATCATGTCTTCGATGTCGGCGGCGATCGGGTCGGCGTCGGTGCCGATGACGACCTGGATCGCGGTGCCCATCTTGACGACGCCGTGGGCGCCGGCGGCCTTGAGTGCGGCTTCGTCGACCTTGCTGGGGTCGATGACCTCGGTGCGCAGGCGGGTGATGCAGCCCTCGACCTCTTCGATGTTCTCGATGCCGCCGAGCCCGGCGACGATCTTCTCAGCCTTGGTGGCCATGTGTTTCTCCCTGAGTGTTTCGAAGAACGAGTCTCGGCGGCCGGTACATGGCTACCCACCTGCACGGTCCGCTTCGTCACGGTAACGCACGGTTGGCGCATCTACGCAGGCGCATGACGGGCCTCTGCCGAATGATGACGATCAGCAGCAACCCGCCCACAACTGGTCTACACCAGTGTGCCGTAAGTGTTGCGGCAGCCAAAACGGGCCGGTCAGGGAGGACGCCGATGAGCGTGAGCATCTCCAAAGCAGCGCCACAGCCGAATTGGCGGAACAACCTGTTCCAGGGGCTGCAGAAGATGGGGCGCAGCCTGCAGCTCCCGATCGCCGTGCTGCCCGCGGCAGGCATCCTGCTGCGGCTCGGGCAGCCGGACGTCTTCGGGGCGGACGGCCTGCGGTGGACGGACGTCGCCAAGGTGATGGCGGGTGCGGGCGGGGCGTTGCTCGACCCGGATCTCGGCCTGCCGCTCCTCTTCTGCATCGGGGTCGCCATCGGCATGGCGAAGAAGGCGGACGGTTCGACCGCCCTCGCGGCCACGGCGGGGTTCCTCGTCTACCGGGGGGTGCTGCACGCGTTCCAGAAGGCGTGCCCGGCTGGGACCAAGGACATCGGGGGCGGCTGCCTGGGCCCGAACGACACCTTCTCGGCCTACACGTACCAGAACCCGGGTGTCTTCGGCGGCATCATCATGGGGCTGCTGGCGGCCTATTTCTGGCAGCGGTACCACCGGGTGAAGCTGGTGGACTGGCTCGGCTTCTTCAACGGCCGGCGGCTGGTCCCGATCATCATGTCCTTCGTCGCGATCGCCTTCGCCGCGCTCTGCCTGTGGATCTGGCCGCCGGTCGGGGACGCGCTGGAGAGCTTCTCCGACTGGCTGCGCGGGCTCGGTGCCTGGGGTGGTGGAATCTTCGGTGTCGCGAACCGCGGGCTGTTGGTGATCGGCCTGCACCAGTTCCTGAACGTGCCGATGTGGTTCCAGTTCGGGTCGTACACGGCGGCGGACGGGAAGACGTACCACGGCGACATCAACATGTTCCTGCACGGCGATCCCAACGCGGGCCTGTTCCTGTCGGGCTTCTTCCCGATCATGATGTTCGCGCTGCCCGCGGCGGCGCTGGCGATCACGCATTGCGCGAAGCCGCAGCGGCGCAAGGAGGTCGGCGGCCTGATGCTGTCGGTGGCCCTGACCTCGTTCGTCACCGGGATCACGGAGCCGTTGGAGTACTCCTTCCTCTTCGTCGCGCCCCTGTTGTACGCGGTGCACGCGGTGCTGACGGGTGTGTCCATGGCGGTGACGTGGGGGCTGGGTGTCCACGACGGTTTCAGCTTCTCGGCGGGCCTGATCGACTACGTCATCAACTGGAAGCTGGCGACGAAACCCTGGCTGATCGTTCCCATCGGCCTGTGCTTCGCACTCGTCTATTACGTGGTGTTCCGTTTCGCGATCACGAAGTTCGACCTGGCGACGCCGGGTCGGGAGTCGGACGAGGAGATCGCGGCGATGGAGTCGGAGACGACCAAGGCCTGAGCCGGGGCCCGGCAGGGTTACCGCACGGTCCGTCAAGGGCCTCCGGATCACGATCCGGGGGCCCTTCGGCATACCTCGGGGCATGTGATCCAGACCACAGGAAATCGAAGGTTCCTTATCTAACCCTCACCGTGTTACAACTGGTCTACACCACGATTGGTGTAGACCACGCGGGCCTGTCTGAGCCCGCGTACCCCCAAATCCGAGACGTCGCCGTCCCCCGTTTCCCTCTGGCGCCGCCTTGCCCACTGGAGGAAGTTGTGTCCACGGCTACCGCCCCCTCGGCGGAAAAGAAGAAGGGCGCTGGCGTGATGGCCGTCATGCAGCGCATCGGCCGGAGCCTCATGCTCCCCGTTGCCGTGCTGCCTGCCGGCGCACTCCTGCTCCGCCTGGGCGCGGGTGACATGCTCGGCGACAAGGACGTCTTCCCCACCTTCGTCCTGAAGATCGCCGGTTACATGGCCGCCGGCGGCGGCGCGATCCTCGACAACATGGCGCTGCTGTTCGCCGTCGGCATCGCGATCGGCTTCGCCAAGAAGTCGGACGGCTCCACCGCCCTCGCCGCCGTCACCGGTTACCTGGTCTTCCAGAAGGTGCTCGCCACCTTCACCGACAGCAACCTGCCGAAGGTCGAGAAGGTCGTCGACCACAAGGTCGCCCTCGTCGACGCCACGGTCAACGCCGGTGTCCTCGGCGGTGTCGTGATGGGCATCATCACGGCCCTGCTCTACCAGAAGTTCTACCGGACCAAGCTGCCGGACTGGGCGGGCTTCTTCGGCGGCCGCCGCCTCGTCCCGATCCTCTCCGCCCTGGCGGGTCTGGTCACCGGCATCGTCTTCGGTCTCATCTGGCCGGTCCTCGGCACGGGCCTGCACAACTTCGGTGAGTGGCTGACCGGTTCCGGCGCCGTCGGCGCGGGCATCTTCGGTGTCGCCAACCGTGCGCTCATCCCGATCGGCATGCACCACCTGCTGAACTCCTTCCCGTGGTTCCAGGCCGGCTCCTTCGACACCCCGACCGGCGCCGTCCACGGCGACATCGGCCGCTTCCTCGCCGGTGACCCGAACGCCGGACAGTTCATGACCGGCTTCTTCCCGATCATGATGTTCGCCCTCCCGGCGGCCTGCCTCGCGATCGTCCACTGCGCCCGCCCCGAGCGTCGCAAGGTCGTCGGCGGCATGATGTTCTCCCTCGCGCTCACCTCCTTCGTCACCGGTGTGACCGAGCCGATCGAGTTCACCTTCATGTTCATCGCCCCGGTGCTGTACGCGATCCACGCGGTGCTGACCGGTATCTCCATGGCCCTCACCTGGGCCCTGGGCATGCGCGACGGCTTCGGCTTCTCGGCCGGCCTCGTCGACTTCGTACTGAACCTGGGCATCGCGGAGAAGCCGTGGATGCTGGCGGGCGTCGGCCTCTGCTTCGCAGTGGTCTACTACGTCGTCTTCCGCTTCGCGATCATCAAGTTCAACCTCCCCACCCCGGGCCGCGAGTCCGACGAGGAGCTTGCCGAGCTGCAGAAGGCCGAGGCCAAGTAGGCAGCCCCGCAAGGCCCGCACGACCGAAGAAGCCCCCGCTCTCCCGGAAGGGAGGGCGGGGGCTTCTCGTTGTCGGGGCCGGGGGCTCAGATCTCGTAGACCGCGCCCGAGAACGCCAGGTCGACCCGGCCGTCGTAGACCCCGCGGGCGTCGGCGAGGTTCTGCTCCGGGTCGGTCCACGGCGGGATGTGGGTGAGGACGAGCCGGCTCACGCCCGCGTCGCGCGCGTACTCGCCCGCCTGGCGGCCGTTCAGGTGCAGTCCCGGGATGTCCTCCTTGCCGTGCGTGAAGGAGGACTCGCAGAGGAAGAGGTCGGCGCCCTGGGCGAGCAGGCCCAGCTCGGTGCAGGTGCCGGTGTCCCCGGAGTACGTGAGCGAGCGGCCGCCGTGCTCGATGCGGATGCCGTACGACTCCACCGGGTGGGAGACCCGCTCGGTGCGGACCTGGAAGGGGCCGATCTCGAAGGTCCCCGACTTCAGCGTGCGGAAATCGAAGACCTCGCTCATCGAGCGCTCGTCGGGGACGTCGTCGTAGGCGGTGGTCAGACGGCGCTCGGTGCCCTCGGGCCCGTAGACGGGGATGGTGCCGCAGCGGCCGCCCTCGTGCCGGTAGTACCGGGCGACGAAGTACGCGCACATGTCGATGCAGTGGTCGGCGTGCAGGTGGCTCAGGAAGATCGCGTCGAGGTCGTAGAGGCCGCAGTGGCGCTGGAGGTCCCCCAGGGCGCCGTTGCCCATGTCGAGGAGCAGCCGGAAGCCGTCGGCCTCGACGAGGTAGCTCGAACAGGCCGAATCCGCGGACGGGAACGACCCCGAACAGCCGACGACGGTGAGCTTCATGGAGCGTGAACCTCCGAGGACGGTCCGTGGACGGAATGCGGGCCGTGCGTGCGTCGAGCGTAAGGCGCGAAACGTCCGGTCGCTCCTCCGCGGCAGGCCGTTGTGGGGGGAATCACCTGCGCTGTCACCCGGGGGAGCGACGATGGGTACGGGCGTTGCCGTGCCGGGGCGTTCCCGCGCGGCTACGGTCGAAGCATGGACACGTCCTGGTGGCCCGCGGTGGCCGCGGTGGTGGCCGTGGCGCTGCTGGTGCTGGTCGCCGGGGGCCGGTCGGGGCTCCCCCGCCGGGCCCCGCCGGCGCACGGGGCCGGTCCGCCGGCGCAGCCGCGGGCGGGCGAGCTGTGGAGCCTGGCTGACGGCCGGTCGTGCCTGGTCCTCGCGGTGGGGTCGGTACGGGGCCACCGGGCGCGGGTCGCGTGGATCACCGGGAAGTACGACGACCGGCGGGCCGGGGTGATCCCGCTGCCCCCGGGGACGGTGGGGACCCAGGGCCGGGTGAGCTTCCTGGAGGCGGACCGGCCGGCGGAGGTGTCGCTGTGGGAGTTCCGGACCCGGATGGGGATGCTGGACCCTGCGGTGTGGGACGAGATCAAGGGGCTGGGGGGCGCACGGTGACGCGGGAGCCGGTGGTCCGCCTGCGGCGGGTGTACGACCCGCCGGAGCCGGCGGCGGACGGGGTACGGGTCCTGGTGGACCGGCTCTGGCCGCGGGGCCTGGCGAAGGCGGTGGCCGGGGTGGACGAGTGGCCGAAGGCGGTGACGCCGTCGTCGGAGTTGCGGAAGTGGTTCCACGACGGGGGCTCGGCGGAGGAGTTCCGGCGGCGGTACGAGGCCGAGCTGGCGGAGCCGGTGGCGGTGGCGGAACTGGCCCGCCTGCGGGGCCTGGCGGCGGCGGGTCCGATCACGTTGCTGACCGCGGTCAAGGACCCGGCCTCCAGCCACGCGGCGATCCTGGCGGAGTGGCTCTCCGGCTAGCGGTGCGGTGCCGCTGCGCGGAGCTGGTCCCCGCCCCGCCCTTTCTCTCCGTTTCCCGGGCTCTGCCCGGACCCGGTCCTCAAACGCCGGACGGGCTGAAATACAGCCCCGCCGGCGTTTGGGGCGCGGGGTCACGCCCAGAGCTGGCCCTGGAGGACCTCGATGGCTTCCTCCGTGGTGGCGGCCGTGTAGACGCCCGTCGACAGGTACTTCCAGCCGCCGTCGGCCACGACGAAGACGATGTCCGCCGGCTCGCCCGCGGCCACCGCCTTGCGGCCGACGCCGATCGCCGCGTGCAGGGCGGCTCCCGTGGAGACGCCCGCGAAGATCCCCTCCTGCTGGAGGAGCTCCCGCGTGCGGGTCACCGCGTCCGCCGAGCCCACCGAGAAGCGGGTGGTGAGCACGGAGGCGTCGTACAGCTCCGGGACGAAACCCTCGTCCAGGTTGCGCAGCCCGTAGACCAGATCGTCGTAGCGCGGCTCGGCCGCGACGATCTTGATGCCTTCCACGTGCTCGCGCAGGTAGCGGCCGACGCCCATGAGGGTGCCGGTCGTGCCCAGGCCCGCCACGAAGTGCGTGATGGAGGGCAGGTCCGCGAGGATCTCCGGGCCCGTGGTGGCGTAGTGCGCGCCCGCGTTGTCCGGGTTGCCGTACTGGTAGAGCATCACCCAGTCGGGGTGCTCCACGGCCAGTTCCTTGGCCACCCGGACCGCGGTGTTCGAGCCGCCGGCGGCCGGCGACGAGATGATCTCGGCTCCCCACATGGCCAGCAGGTCGCGCCGCTCCTGGCTGGTGTTCTCCGGCATGACGCACACGATGCGGTAGCCCTTGAGCTTGGCCGCCATCGCCAGCGAGATGCCGGTGTTGCCCGAGGTGGGCTCCAGGATGGTGCAGCCGGGGTACAGCCGGCCGGCCTTCTCGGCCTGCTCGACCATGTGGAGCGCGGGGCGGTCCTTGATCGAGCCGGTCGGGTTGCGGTCCTCCAGCTTCGCCCAGATGCGGACGTCTTCGGAGGGCGACAGCCGGGGGAGGCGGACCAGCGGCGTATTGCCGACCGCGGCCAGTGGGGAGTCGTAGCGCATTACTTCGATCCGCCGGCCACGGCCGGGAGGATGGTGACGCTGTCGCCGTCCTTGAGCGCGGTGGAGATGCCGTCGAGGAAGCGGACGTCCTCGTCGTTGAGGTAGACGTTGACGAAGCGGCGCAGCTGGCCGCCGTCGACGATGCGCTCCTCGATGCCCTTGTGGCGGGTCTCCAGGTCGGCCAGGAGGTCGGCGAGGGTCGCGCCCTCACCGGAGACGGCCTTCTCGCCTTCGGTGTAGGTGCGGAGGATGGTGGGGATGCGGACCTCGATGGCCATGGCTGTCTCCAGTCGTCGGGAAGTGCGTGAGAGAAGGTGCGGCGCGCGGTTCGGCCCCCCGCGCGGAAGGGCTCTCGTGCTCAGAGCGCAGGACAGATGGCGCTGGCGAGGCGGCACAGGTCGACGTGCAGCCGCGCCACCAGCAGCAGCCTGCCGGGCGTCTCGATGCTCACGTCGTGGGAAACCATGCGGTCATGTTAACGATTCCCGGTCACCGGTTTGGAGTGTGATCCCGCATCGTGGACGCCCACCGCTCACATGATGGTCAGTAGGCGTCGACGACCTGCACTTCTTCCTCGGTGATCGCTCCGTCGACGATCCGGTACGAGCGGAACTGGAACTCCCCGAGGCCGTCCTTGTCCGCCGTCGAGACGAGCACGTAGTGCGCGCCGGGCTCGTTCGCGTACGTGACGTCCGTGCGTGAGGGGTAGGCCTCGGTCGCGGTGTGCGAGTGGTAGACGATCACCGGCTCCTCGTCGCGGTCGTCCAGATCGCGGTAGAGCTTCAGCAGATCCTTCGAGTCGAACTCGTAGAACGTGGGCGAGCGGGCCGCGTTCAGCATCGGGACGAACCGCTCGGGCCGGCCGGTGCCCGCCGGGCCGGCCACGACACCGCACGCCTCGTCGGGGTGGTCCTGGCGGGCGTGCTCGACGATCTGGTCGTACAGGGCCTGGGTGAGGGTCAGCATGAGCGACAGGATAAGCAGACGGGCCCTTCCGTACCGAGGAGTGGTACGGAAGGGCCCGCATGATGGACACGAGGTCCGTGGGAGGGTGCCTCCCGGCCGGTCTACGAGGCCTTGCTGAAGGCCGCGCCGCGCGGGTCGCGGGACTTCATGACCAGGTACGAGACGCCCAGGATCAGGCCCCAGAGCGGCGCGCAGTACAGCGAGACGCGCGAGTCCTTGTCGGCGCCCATCATCACGATGACCATGCCGATGAAGAGCAGTGCGAACCAGCTCGTGTACGGGGCGCCGGGGGCGCGGAACGTGGACTGCGGCAGCTCACCGCGGTCGGCCCTGGCCCGGTAGCGGATCTGGCAGACCAGGATCATGATCCAGGCCCACATGCCGGAGATGGTGGCGAAGGAGACGACGTAGTCGAAGGCCTTGCCCGGGGCGACGTAGTTGATCCAGACGCCCACCAGCATCAGTGCGGCGGAGAAGGTGGTGCCCACCAGCGGGGTGCCGCTCTTGGTGAGCCTGGCGAAGAACTGCGGGCCCTGGCCGTTGAGGGCGAGGTCGCGCAGCATGCGGCCGGTGGAGTACATGCCCGAGTTGCAGGAGGACAGGGCGGCGGTCAGCACCACGAAGTTGACGATCGCGGCGCCGATGCCGAGGCCCATGCGCTCGAAGGCGGCGACGAAGGGCGAGACGCCGGGCTGGAAGTGCGTCCACGGGACGACCGACAGGATCATGATCAGCGCGCCGACGTAGAAGACGGCGATGCGCCACGGCACGGTGTTGATGGCCTTGGGCAGGGTCTTCTCGGGGTCCTTGGACTCGCCGGCGGTGACGCCGACCAGCTCGACCGCGAGGAAGGCGAACATCACGATCTGCAGGGTCATCAGCGTGCCGCCGATGCCCTTGGGGAAGAAGCCGCCGTCGTTCCACAGGTTGGAGACGGTGGCGGTGTCGGCGGCGTCGGAGAAGCCGATGGTGAGGATGCCGGCGCAGATCAGGATCATGCCGACGATGGCGGTGACCTTGACCATGGAGAACCAGAACTCCAGCTCACCGAAGAGCTTCACGGAGATCAGGTTGGCGGCGTAGAGGATGACCGTGAAGATCAGCGCGTAGGCCCATTGCGGGAAGCTGTCATGGGTCCAGTACGACATGTACTGCGCGGCCGCGGTGACCTCGGTGATGCCGGTGACCACCCAGAACAGCCAGTACGTCCAACCGGTGACGTATCCCCAGAACGGGCCCAGGAACTCGCGGGCGTAGTCCGAGAAGGAACCGGAGACGGGGCGGTACATGAGCAGCTCGCCCAGGGCCCGCATGATGAAGAAGATGACCAGGCCCGCGATGGCGTACGCCAGGATCAGGCTGGGTCCGGCCTTGGAGATGGCCTTGCCCGCTCCCAGGAACAGGCCGGTGCCGATGGCCCCGCCGATGGCGATCATCTGGATCTGGCGGGCGCCGAGCGTGCGGTGGTAACCCTCGCCGCCCTCGCCCGGGCCGCCCTCGCCGGGCGTCTTGTCGTGCTGCTCGACCTGCACAGAGGTCATGTCTGGTGCGCCTTTCTCCACGCCGACCCGCGCCTTCGTTGGCTGCGGATCGGGTCCTCGATCCCCCCGGATACGGATGGAGTTGCACGCCGGCGATCAGCCGGTCCAAGCCAGCCGGGGGACATGGGTGGCGTCCCTTCGGCAGTCGTGAAGATTTATCACGTGCTTACGACTGCCCGAGGGGGAGAAATGTGGCGCAGGGCATCAAAAATTCAGGCCAAAGACACCGAAATGGATCAGATCACCGCGGGGCGGTGATCTGATCGTTATCCGGATTTGAGCGTCCGCTGAGCGAACAGTGTTCCCTCTTGAGGATCCTCAGAGGGTTTCGATCAAGGTTTCCTGGAGACCGCCGAGCCAGAGGTACGCCATCACCATCGGCTTGCGCGGGTCCTCGTCCGGCAGCCGGAACAGCACCGCGCTCTCGTCGTCCTCGGTGATGTCCAGGCGCGCCGCGATGGTCAGCCGCAGGTCGTTGAGCGCGCCAAGCCAGCGCAGCGGCAGCTCGCCGGACAGCTCCAGCACCGCCGCCCCGTCGCCGGCCGGGGTGAGCCCGTCCAGGCTGCGTACGACCGCCAGCGCGTCCTCGCGCTTGCGGGCGCGCAGGTCGTTCTCGGTGAAGCGGCGGAACTCCGCCGAGCGGGCCTCGAGCTCGACCGGGTCCACGCCCTGGTCGCCGGTCCCGTCGGGAGCCCCGTACGCGTCGGGGAAGAGCCGGGCCAGTGCCGGGTCGGACGGGGGCTCGGAGGGGCCCTCGGCGAACAGCGCGGCGAGCGGGTCGGCGTCCTCGGCGGGCTCCGGCTCGCCGGGGCCGATCAGCTCCAGCAGCTGGACGGCCAGGGAGCGAAGGATCGAGATCTCGATCTCGTCGAGCGCGATGGCGGCGCCGCCGCCCCCCAGGGACTCGAAGGTGCCGCCCATCAGTTGCGGTCCTGGGTGAGGGTCGCCCACAGGCCGTAGCCGTGCATGGCCTGCACGTCGCGCTCCATTTCCTCGCGGGTGCCGCTGGACACGACCGCCCGCCCCTTGTGATGGACGTCCATCATCAACTTGTGTGCCACGTCCTTGGAATAGCCGAAGTACGCCTGGAACACGTACGCCACGTAGCTCATGAGGTTGACCGGGTCGTTGTGCACCAGGGTCACCCAGGGGACGTCGGGTTCGGGGACCGCGAAGGTCTCTTCGGCGGATTCGGTGCGTTCGATCTCAACAGGAGCAACACTCACTCGTCCCATGCTGCCACCTCGACTGCGCCGCCGCCCAAACAGGGGCCGCACGAGCCCCTCCGCCGAGGGCTCTTGCGCCCCGTGACCGCTCCGTCTCACCATCCGCACCCACATCTCGTCACTTTGACGAAATGTGCGCTAGCATCCCAGCCATGAACCCTGCGGACCTGGGCCTGCCGGTGGACGTGCCGTCGACAGCGCTCTTCACGGACCATTACGAGCTCACGATGTTGCAGGCCGCACTGGCCAACGGCACCGCCGACCGGCGCTCGGTCTTCGAGGTGTTCACCCGGCGGCTGCCCGAGGGGCGCCGCTACGGGGTGGTCGCCGGAACCGGGCGCGTGCTGGACGCGGTGGAGAACTTCCGCTTCGACGGCGCCGTGCTGGAGTTCCTGCGCGAGCGGGCCGTCGTCGACATGCGGACCCTGGACTGGCTGGCCTCGTACCGCTTCTCCGGCGACATCTGGGGCTACCCGGAGGGGGAGGTCTACTTCCCCGGCTCCCCCGTCCTGCGGGTGGAGGGCAGCTTCGCCGAGTGCGTGCTGCTGGAGACCGTGATCCTGTCCATCCTGAACCACGACTCGGCGATCGCCGCGGCCGCCTCCCGGATGTCCTCGGCGGCCGGCGAACGCCCGCTGATCGAGATGGGCGCGCGGCGCACGCACGAGCTGGCGGCCGTCGCCGCCTCGCGGGCCGCGTACGTGGGCGGCTTCACCTCGACCTCGGACCTGGCGGCCGGATTCCGGTACGGGATCCCGACGGTCGGCACGAGCGCCCACGCCTTCACCCTCGTCCACGACAGCGAGCGGGACGCCTTCACCGCGCAGGTGGCCTCGCTGGGCCGCGGCACCACCCTGCTGGTGGACACGTACGACGTGGCCGAGGCGGTCCGCACGGCCGTCGAGGTGGCCGGCACCGACCTGGGCGCGGTCCGGATCGACTCCGGCGACCTGCTGCTGGTGGCCCACCGGGTACGGCAGCAGCTGGACGAGCTGGGCGCGACCTCGACGAAGATCGTGGTCACCTCGGACCTCGACGAGTACGCCATCGCCTCGCTGGCGGCCGCCCCGGTGGACGCGTACGGCGTGGGCACCCAGCTGGTGACGGGCAGCGGGCACCCGACGTGCTCGATGGTCTACAAGCTGGTGGCGCGGGCCGTCTCGGCGGACCCCAAGGCGCCGCTGGCACCGGTGGCGAAGAAGTCCTCGGGCGGCAAGACCTCGATCGGCGGCCGCAAGTGGGCGGCCCGGCGCCCGGACGCGGACGGGGTCGCGGAGGCGGAGGTGATCGGCGTGGGGCCCGTTCCGGCGGCCCTGGCCGACCACCAGCTCCTGACCCAGCTGGTCAAGGGCGGCGAGGTGATCGCCCGCGAGCCGCTGGAGGCCGTCCGGGACCGCCACCGCGCGGTGCGCGCCGCGCTGCCCCTGTCGGCGACGCAGCTCTCCCGCGGCGAGGCGGTGCTCCCCACGGAGTACGTGTAACCCCATGGGCCGGCTGCCGGGGCCCCGCCCCCGTTTCGGGTAGGGGCGGGGCGGGGGAAGAGCCACCGCAGGGCCCCGCCGCCGCACACAGACATCGAGCCGAAGGACAACGTCATGCACCGCGCACTGATCGTCGTCGACGTACAGAACGACTTCTGCGAGGGCGGCAGCCTCGCGGTCACCGGCGGAGCCGACGTCGCCGCCGCCGTCACCGAGTACATCGGCCAGGCCACGCCCGCGTACCGGCACGTCGTCGCCACCCGCGACCACCACGTCGACCCCGGGTCGCACTTCGCGCACCCGCCGGCCGAGCCGGACTACGAGACGTCCTGGCCGGTCCACTGCGTCGCCGGGACCGAGGGCGTGGGCTTCCACCCGAACTTCGCCCCCGCCGTGGCCTCGGGAGCCGTTGCCGCCGTCTTCGACAAGGGCGCGTACGAGGCCGCGTACAGCGGTTTCGAGGGCGCCGACGAGAACGGGGCGACGCTCGGCCAGTGGCTGCGGGACCGGCACGTCACCGAGGTGGACGTGGTCGGGATCGCCACCGACCACTGCGTGAAGGCCACCGCCCTCGACGCCGCCCGCGCCGGCTTCGGCACCCGCGTCCTGCTGGACCTGACGGCCTCCGTGGCCCCGCACACGGCCGCACGGGCCCTGGAAGAGCTCCGTGCGGCCGGGGTGACCCTCGTCGGCGGCTAGGGCCCGTCCTGCCGATCAGGACGGGCCCTAGCCGTCCCTCTTCCGGATCGGGGCGGGCCCGTGTGGTCCGACAGGAACCGAAAGAGAGGGCCCGGGCCCGGTCAGGCGCCCAGCAGGGCCCGGATCGGGTGCCAGAGCTCCTGCGCGCGGTCCGGTGCGCCGCGCCACAGCAGCCCGTCCGGGTGGTGCAGGACGGCCGTGACCTCGTCCGGCGTCGGCGGGTGCGCGTTGCCCCGCAGGTACACCGCCCGCATCCCGAGGTTCCGCAGCCTGGTCAGGGCGCGGGCCCGGTTCGCGGCGTGCACCAGCACGCGGACATTTCCGCCCTCACCGGACGGCCTCGGCAGCGTGAGCGCAACCACCACGCTGCCGCCCGGCAATCTCACGAAACCTCCACCTGGCATGGATGTCATCTCCCCCGTCAATAAGAAACTCGTACCGGGCATCTAAACGCGAACGGCCGCCGCCCGCTAGAGGGCGACGGCCGATCATGCTTTGACCTGCGGTTTTACCGAATTACTTCGAGGAGGGGCCGACCTCGACGGTCATGACTTCACCGTCGTAGGTCTCCTTCAGGATCTTGATCTTGGTGTTGGTGTCAGTGACCTTCACCGATCCGGTCGGGTTCTCGTCGTAGTAGTACTCGCCCTTGTGGTCGTCGAAGACGAGGTTCGCGGGCTTCGGCTTCAGGAACAGCGACTCGCCGTTCTTGTGCAGCGTGAACGCATCCGTGGAGTACGCGCTGAAGGTGGCGTCGTACGGCTGGATCTTGTTCCGCAGCAGGGTGCCGTCCGCCCACTTCATGGGCTTGGCGTTGGCGTCGATCGGGAGGATCAGACCCTGGCCCGGGTGGACGCTGGTGTTGTTGTCCTTCTGGCTGGTGTCCCACTGCCAGATGAGCAGACCGTCCTGGTACGGGTAGTGCTCGACCCAGTCCGGCTTGGTGTTGCCGAAGCCGAAGTTGTACGGGCCCACCTTGAGGGTGGAGTCGTACGACACGTAACGGCGGTTCTCGGCCAGGTAGTACTGCGCGTACTCCTTGGTGAAGCCGCTGCCGATGCGCGAGAAGCCCTTGCCGGTCCAGCCGTTGTCGCCGTTCTCGGCGCCGTCGGTGAACAGCGCGGAGCCGTCCGCGGTCAGGGTGACGGCGTCGGCCGCGAAGCCCTTGCCGCCCGCGCCGCCGTCCGTCTGGTAGCGGAAGCGGAGGTCGACCTTCTTGCCCGCGTAGGCGTCGAGCGGGAAGTTCAGGTTCTTCCAGGCACCCGAGACACCGGTGAGCGACGGGCTGCCGGAGGCGTCGGCCGGGATGGCCGTGCCGTCGGCGGTGCCGGCGAGGGCGGTCCAGGTGGCGCCGCCGTCCGTGGACACCTCGGTGTAGAGGTAGTCGTAGTCGGCCTCGATGTCCCACCAGCCCTTGAGGGACAGGGCGGCGGACTTCTTGCCCGTCAGGTCGACGGAGCGGGTGAGGGTGTTCTTGAGGTCGTCACCCATGTTGCTCCACCACTGGGCGGAGCCCTCGGCGGGAGCGACGATGTCCGTCTGGACCTTCTTCTTGGGCAGCTCGACGACCAGCGCCTGCTTGTCCTTGGTGTTGAACGCCGACACACCCAGCTTGTGGGTGGACTTCGTCGCGGCCTTGGCCGTGTCGTAGTTCAGCCAGCCCAGCTGGAGCTTGTCCCAGGCGGTCATGTCGCCCGGGAGGTCGCCGATGGAGTCCTTGCCCTTGCCGAGCCAGGAACCGGCCGACATCAGGGACCAGAAGCCGACGCTGTTGTCGCCGCCACCGGAGGTGTCGTACAGGTCGGGCAGGCCCAGGTCGTGGCCGTACTCGTGCGCGAAGACGCCGAGACCGCCGTTCTCGGGCTGCATCGTGTAGTCGCCGACCCAGATGCCGGTGCTGCCGATCTGGGTGCCGCCGGCCTTGTTGTTGTCCGGGCCGGTCTTGCCCGCCGCGGTGCCGTAGGCGTACCAGCGGTGCGCCCACAGGGCGTCGGGGCCCTGCACGCCGCCACCGGCCGACTCGTCCTCGCCCGCGTGGACGATCTGGAAGTGGTCGATGTAGCCGTCGGGCTCGTTGAAGTTGCCGTCGGCGTCGAAGTCGTAGCGGTCCCACTGGTCGTACTGGGACAGCTGCGCCTTGATCTGCGCGTCGGTCTTGCCGGCCTTCTTCTGGGCCTCGGACCAAGCGGTGACGCCGTCCTTGACGGTGTCCCACACGTTGGAGCAGTTGCTCTGACCGCAGAAGTTGGAGCCGTAACGGGCCTCGTTGTACGGGACCTTGACCCAGTCGGCGACCTCGCCCTCGACCGAGTAGCGACCCGAGGAGGTCTTCTCGTAGTAGGTCTTCAGCGAGTCCTTGCCCTGACCCGTGGCGAAGTACAGGTCCTGGAAGTACTCGCGGCTGAAGTCCTTGCGCCAGGCCGTGCTGTTGTCCTTGGCGCGGTCCGGCTGGGCGATCGTGTTGTGCATCGGACCCGGGGTACCGCCGTACTTCGGGACGGCCGGCTTGGGGCCGGGGCCGTCCGGGTCGTGCATGGTCGTGCCGTCGACCTGGTCGCCGAACTCGACGAGGATCGTGAAGATCTTGTCGGTCTTCTCGCGGCCGAGCTCGACGTACTTCTTGTCGTCCAGCTTGACGACCTTGGAGGCGCCTCGCTGCTCGACGCCCTTCTTGCCCTGGAGCACCTGGTCCAGAGCGGCCTTGCGCTGCTGGGCCTGCTGCTCGCTGAACGGGCCCTTGAGGTCGTGCTCGACGACCTTGGCGGGCGCGGTCGGGTCCTGCCCGTCAGACACGGGCGCGGCCTGGATCTTGCCCTCGGCCTGGGCCGCGGTGACGGTGAAGAAGGTGGCGCTTGTCGCACAAGCAGCCATGGTCACGGTGACGGCGGCAGCGCGTATCGCACGCCGTCTGGCGGAGTTGCTGGTCACTTGATGTCGTTCCCCTCCCGCGGCCGCGACGTTGGTCGGAACTTCTCCATAGGAGTGGGGGGTTCCGCGCGGCGCGCGTCTCAAGTGACGACATTTGACCGGAGAGACGCGAGAAAAGACAGACCTTGACTTGACCCTTACAACTGCACTATGCGGTCTGGGAGTTCCGCTATGCGGACGTTCCCCTTCCATACGGGGCGAAGGGCGCTTCCCGACCCCCTCCAGGGTCCGTCCCGTCCCCCTTTCTCCCCCCTGCCGTCGCCCGGAAAATGAACCCGTGCGCCCCCTGTGCTCCGGCACCGTGTGTTAGGTCACGCTTACCGGCGGTCCGGCTCGGGCATCTCCCGTCCTAGAGTCGCTTGACGCGCGAAGCCGGTCGAGCCGACTCCCCCTCCCCTCCCGAGGACGGATATCGCCATGCCGCGTCCGACTGCCGCACAGCTCGCGTACGGGTCCGCCACGGTCGTCGTGTCGACGATCGCCATGCTGCTGCTCTCGCAGACGAGCACCGGGATCGGCGTCGCGGTCATCGCCGCCGCCGCGCTCGCGCTGGGTCTGCTCGTCGCCCTCACCGTGCCCCACCCGCGGCGCCGTGGCCGCCACGCGGCGCGTACGGGGTCCTCCGCGGCCGCCGGGACCCCCGCGGCCCGGGAGGGTGCCGCACAGGCCGCCCGGGTGCCGGACCCCCGGTCCGCCTCGGCCGAACACCCCGTACACCACTGACCGTTGGGCGCTGGCCGGTGGCCGTTGGCCTTTCGTCGCCGGCCTCTGGTCGCTGGCCGTCGGCGCACAACGCGGCGCGGGCGGCCTCCCCGGAGGGACGGCCGCCCGCGGTGCGGTGCGTGACGCCTAGGTGGTGGCCTGGACCACGACCGTCTTGGCGACCTTGTCGTGCAGGCCCTGCTTGTACGGCTTGTCGACCAGGATCGAGACGACCAGCGCGATCGGCCACAGGCAGGCGCAGCAGATCAGCGTCGGCAGCCAGAGCACGGCGGCGCGGGTCAGGGAGGCGCTGGAGTTCGGCACGCTGCCGTCGTTGAGCATCGCGACGCGCAGGCCCATCGCCTTCTTGCCGACCGTCTGGCCGTTCTTCTTGGTGAACCACCAGTCGTAGCCGACGTAGGCGAGGATCGAGATCAGGGTCATCACCAGGCCGCTGCCGCTGTAGGACCTGGTGACGACCTCGCTGATGTCCTCGCCCTGGTCCGTGTCGAAGCGGTAGCGGTTGGTGCCGAATGCCAGCTGGATGAGGGCCAGCGGGATGGCGATGATCAGGACGTCGATGATGCGCGCGAGGAGCCGCTTGCCGAAGTCCGCGAGCGGGGGCATTCCGGCGAGCGGATCGGGCATGCCGTAGCCGCCGCTCCCGCCGTACGGGTCTCCCCCGCCGCCGTACGGGGGCGGCGGGGGCGGGTATCCCCCGCCGCCGCCCGGGCCTGCGGGGGGCGGCTGCGGCCCGCCGCTCCCGGGGGGCGGCGGGTCGTACGGCGAACCGCCCGACGGGGGCGTCGGCTGCTGGGGCTTCTTGAGGAACGGGTCGTCCTCGGGCGGCTGGCCCGGCGGCGGCTGGTCGGTACTCATGGCCCGAGTCGAACCCGGCTCCGGCACCTCCGCAACGGGACCGCGTCCATTCGGGGGGAGGCGGGAGGGACGGACGGGTCCGGGTCAGCCGGACGCGCTCAGCGGGCCACGTACGTCCTGGCCGCCTTGTCGTGCCAGGCCTGGTGGCGCGGGCGGTCCACGAGGCACCAGAGGCTCCCCGGGAGCCCGAGGAAGGCGTACACCAGCCAGCGGCGCAGGGCCGCGCCGAAGGTGGGCGGGCGCAGGGTCGCGGTGGCCAGGACCCGGACGCCCAGCAGCTTCTTGCCCGGGGTGCGGCCCCAACGGGCCGTGGGCAGCACCTCGTAGAGGATCCCGAAGACGAGGACCGCGCCGAGGACCAGGCCGAGGCGGCCGGCGATGGTCGCGTCGAGGAGCCAGACGGTGGTGCTGCGCCCGCTCGCCCGGGCGGCGTCCACCTTGGCCTCGACGTGGGCGGTGGCCTCGGGGAGGAGGGGCAGGGCGGCGGCGACCGCGACGGCCCCGTACACGAGGGAGTCCAGGGTGCGGGCCACGGCGCGGCGCGCCGGTCCCGCGGGGCGCACGGCCCGCTCCGCCATCCGCTCGAACACCTCCCGGGGCGTACGGGCCCCCGCGGGGCGGGAGCCGGAGCCGCCCGGCTCCCGGGGCTGCGGCTGCGGCCGGGGCTCCGCCGGGGCGGCCGGCTCGGGCCGCGCCGCGATCCGCGGGCGGGCTCCGGCGGGGCGCGGCGCCCACAGCTCGGGCCGGTCGGCGGCCGGGGCTCCGGGCGCGGGGGCGGGTGTCGGCGCGGGGGCGGGGACACGGGCGGGAGCGGGTGAGGGGGTGGACGAGGGCGTGGGCGAGGGCGTGGACGAGGGCGAGGGCGTGGCGGTGACCGCTTCGGGCCAGGAGGAGGTCAGTCCGGACCCGCCGGACCCGCCGGCTCCGGGGGCGTCGGGCCACGCGGGGGCCGGGGCCGGGTTCTGGGCGGCCGGGGACCGTACCGACAGGATCCCCGCGGAGGCCTGCTCGGGCCCTCTCGCGGGGGCCGCCGCGGCAGCCGCCGTACGGGCCAGGGAGATGCCCGCCGACCGTGGGACGGCCTGACCGGCCGCGGGTTCCGGAACGGCTTCCGCTTCGGGTTCCGGATTCGGTTCCGCTTCGGGTTCCGGATCGGGCGCGCTGCCCCACGACACCCGGTGGTCGCGGGGCCCGCCGAAGCCGGCCTGGTGCACGGGGTCGGCCTGCCACATCACGGGCTCGGCGACAGGGGCGGCGACAGGGACGGGGACGGGCGCGGGGACGGGGACGGGCGCGGGGGCAGCGGCGGGCTCCGGCAGCGCCTCGGTCATCGAGGTCTCGTCCAGGAACATGGGCCCCGTCTCGTCCCCGCGGGCGGCAAAGACGGCGACGGGCGGGGCAGGTGCCGGCTCCGGGGCAGGGCGGCTCGTACCCGGAACCCAGGCCGCGCCGTTCCAGTAGCGGATGTACCCCGGGATGGACGGATCCGGGTAGTAGCCCTCGCGGGCCGCGTGCTCGCCGTCACCAGGGGAGGCCGTCATGTCCCCAACTCCGATCGTGGCTTGAGGCTTGTGCAAGGGAGGACCATAGCCAAGAACCGCCCCCCGGCAGGTCCGGTAACGGGAGAATCCAAGCAAATGAGCGAACGTCACCCTGCACGATGGTTTTCGGTCAGCCGAAAGAAATCGGCCAATCTCCGCTTCGCCGCCGGAAGTCGCGTCATACCCGGGCACACCGGCGCTCTCTCCGGGTGTGGGGCCCCGTCCGGCCCCGCACACCGAACCGAAGTGAGGCCGTCATGCACCACCCCGTCATCGAGCGCGAGCTGGAACTGAAGCTGGTCCTGTCCCCCGAGCGCAGCATCCCCGTCCCCGCGCGGCTCCTCTACCTCACGGACGACCCGTACGCCGTTCACATCACCTTCCACACCGGCTCGAACACCCCCGTCAACTGGACCTTCGCCCGCGAGCTGCTCGTCGAGGGCGTGTTCCGCCCCAGCGGCCACGGCGACGTCCGGATCTGGCCCACGAAGGTCGACAACAAGGCCGTGCTCTGCATGGCCCTCACCTCCCCCGACGGCGACGCCCTCCTGGAAGCCCCCGCGACCTCCGTGTCGGCCTGGCTGGAGCGCACCCTGCGCGTCGTCCCGCCCGGCACCGAGGCCGACCGGCTCGGCCTGGACGCCGCGCTGGCCGAGCTGCTCACCCCGACCCCGGCCGACGATCTGTGGCTGCGCGACCCATGGCCGTCGGACGAGTCGGCGGACGGGGACCTGTGATGCCGGGCGGCCGTACGCCCGGCGGCCCTCGGCGGCGGACGTCAGAAGAGCTTGCCCGGGTTGAGCAGGCCCAGGGGGTCGAAGGCATGCTTGACGGCCCGCTGCATCTCCAGCCCCACCGGGCCGAGTTCGCGGGCCAGCCACTCCTTCTTCAGCACGCCGACCCCGTGTTCGCCGGTGATGGTCCCGCCCAGCGAGAGGCCGAGGGCCATGATCTCGCCGAAGGACTCGCGGGCCCGCCGCGTCTCGTCCTCGTCCGCGGGGTCGAAGCAGACGATCGGGTGGGTGTTGCCGTCCCCGGCGTGGGCGCAGACCCCGATGAGCAGGTCCTGGGCGCGGGCGATGGCGGCCGTCCCGTCCAGCATCTCACCGAGCCGCGAGCGCGGTACGCACACGTCGTCGATCATCGTCGCGGGCCGCAGCGCCTCCAGCGCGGGGAAGGACATCCGGCGGGCCTGGAGCAGCAGTTCGGACTCCGCCTCGTCCTCGGCGGGCACGACGGCGGTGGCCCCGGCAGCCGTGCACAGCTCCCCCACGGCCGCGAGGTCCTCGGGGGCGTGCGGGGTGTCGAAGGCGGCCAGCAGCAGGGCCTCCGTGGCCTCCGGCAGTCCCATCTTCCCGAGCGCGTTGACGGCCCGGACGGTCGTCCGGTCCATCAGCTCCAGCAGGGAGGGGGTCAGGCCCGCCTCCATGACGGCGCAGACGGCCTCGCAGGCGGCGGCGACGGAGGGGAACTCCGCGGCCAGCGCCAGCTGCCGGGGCGGCGCCGGCCGCAGGGCGAGGACGGCCTGGACGATGACGCCGAGGCTGCCCTCGGAGCCCACGAAGAGCCGGGTGAGGTCGTAGCCGGCGACGCCCTTGGCGGTACGCCGGCCCGTGCGCAGCAGCCGCCCGTCGGCCAGGACGACGTCGAGGCCGAGCACATACTCGGCGGTGACCCCGTACTTGACGCAGCACAGGCCGCCCGAGGCGGTGCCGATGTTGCCGCCGATGGTGCACTGCTCCCAGCTGGAGGGGTCGGGCGGGTAGTAGAGGCCCTGTTGGGCGACGGCCCGCGAGAGCACGGCGTTCACCACGCCCGGCTCGACCACGGCGATCCGGTCGACGGCGCTGATCTCCAGGATCCGGTCCATCTTGACGAGCGAGAGCACGATGCAGCCGTCGGAGGCGTTGGCGGCGCCCGACAGGCCCGTCCGGGCGCCCTGCGGGACCACGGGGACCCGTAGGGCGGTGGCGGTGCGCAGGACGTGCTGGACCTGTTCCACGGTCCGTGGCAGGACGACGGCGGCCGGGGTGCCGGCGGCGCAGAAGCTGGCCATGTCGGTGGCGTAGGAGGTGGTCACCTGGGGATCGGTGAGCAGGGCCTCGGCGGGGAGCCCTTCGAGCAGGCTTGCCCGCAGACGTGCGAAGAGATCGTCATCCATGGGACCAGCGTGGCAGCCGGGGCCATCGGTGTGAACACGCCCGCGCCCGTCTTCGGACACCTCGGCGAACTCTTCATATTGACGCACAGTGACCCCATGGACCGTATCGACGAGGAATCGCAGACGCCGGCGCCGCCCGTGACCTTCACCGGCCGCAAGACGCTCGTGGCGGCCGCGGTCGCCGTGGTCCTGATCGCCGGGGCCCTGCTGATCCGGCCTGCCAGGACCGACGACGACGCCCGTCCGCCCGAGCCGAGCGAGCGGGCCGCCTCCGCGGTGGGGATGGGGGCGCCCGCGGCGGCCGTGGACCTGACGGCGCTGGTGGCCGACCGGGAGAAGTGGCTCGCGGCGCACCCGGACGACGACGCGTCGTGGGCCGTCCTCGGCTCCGCCTACCTCGAGCAGGCGCGGCGCACGGCCGATTCGGGCTGGTACCCGAAGGCGGAGAGGGCCCTGAAACGGTCGCTGGAGGTCCGCCCGGCCGAGAAGGGCAACTTCGACGCGATGACGGGCATGGGCGCGCTTGCCAATGCCCGGCGGGACTTCGGGACCGGCCGTAAGTGGGGCGAGCTCGTACGGGCACAGGCGCCCAAGCGGTGGACGGCGTACCCGGTGCTGGTGGACGCGTACGCCGGGCTCGGCGACTACAAGGCCGCACAGAACGCGATGGAGCAGCTGCAGGAGATGCGGCCGGGCCTGGCCGCGTACGTCAGGGCCTCGCAGGTCTACCGGGACCGCGGCTGGCGCGAGGACGCGGTGGTGGCGATGGAGCACGCGGCGGGCGCGGCGAAGACCCCGGCGGAGAAGGCGTACGCGCTGTTCCGGCTCGGGGAGCTGTCCTGGGAGCGGGGCGACGCGGCGGAGGCGCTGCGGCAGTACGAGGGCGCGCTGCGGACGGATCCGGCGCAGTCGGAGGCCCTGGGCGGCCGGGCCCGCGCGCTGGCCGCGCTGGGGCGCGGCGGGGAAGCGGTACGGGACTACCGGATGGCGCTGGGGCGGACCCCGGTGCCCCGGCTGGCGCGGGAGCTGGGCGAGCTGCTGGACTCGCTGGGGCGGGGGCAGGAGGCGCGCGCCCAGTACGAGGCGGTGGCCACGATGGCGGCCCGGGACAGCCGGAACGGGGTCGACGACGACGTGGTGACGGGCCTGTACGAGGCGGACCACGGCGATCCGGCGGCGGCGGTGCGGCGCCTGTCGGAGGAGTGGTCGCGGCACAAGAGCATGCAGGTCGCGGACGCGCTGGGCTGGGCGCTGCACCAGGCCGGCGAGGACGCGGCGGCGCTGGAGTACGCGAAGAAGGCCACGGAACCGGGGCTGCGCAGCGCCGACTTCGCCTTCCACCGGGCGATGATCGAGCGCGGCCTCGGCGACGTGGCGGCGGCTCGCCGCCACCTCCAGGAGGCCGTGCGGACGAACCCGCACTTCTCGCCGGTGCGGGGACCGCTGGCGAAGGAGATCCTGGCGGCGATCGCCACACCCCCGCCGGGCGGCCCGGAGAACCTCCAGCCGACGGCCCCGTGGGTCGAACCGGAACTCCCGAAGGCGGCCGGTCCGAAACCCTCCCCGTCGGGCCGCTGACCGGCGGTCGGGCGGCGGCGCCGACATCCGCTGCGCGGGGGTCCGGGGCGGAACCCCCGGAAAGACGGCGGCGCCGCACCCGTACGCGGGTGCGGCGCCAGGGCCCCCCTCGGGCCGGGCCGGTGAAACTGCGGACCGAGCCGGAGGCTAGAGGTTGCCGCGCTTGTCCTGCTCGCGCTCGATCGCCTCGAACAGCGCCTTGAAGTTGCCCTTGCCGAAGCCCATCGAGCCGTGCCGCTCGATGATCTCGAAGAAGACCGTCGGGCGGTCCTGCACCGGCTTGGTGAAGATCTGCAGCAGGTAGCCGTCCTCGTCACGGTCGGCCAGGATCTTCAGCTCGCGCAGTTCGTCGATCGGCACCCGGGTGTCGCCGACCCACTCGCCGAGCGTGTCGTAGTACGAGTCCGGGACGGACAGGAACTGCACGCCCGCCGCGCGCATCGTCCGCACCGTCGAGACGATGTCGTTCGAGGCCAGCGCGATGTGCTGGACGCCGGGGCCGTTGTAGAACTCCAGGTACTCGTCGATCTGCGACTTCTTCTTCGCGATCGCCGGCTCGTTGATCGGGAACTTCACCTTCTTGGTGCCGTCCGCGACCACCTTGGACATCAGCGCCGAGTACTCGGTCGCGATGTCGTCGCCCACGAACTCCTTCATGTTCGTGAAGCCCATGACCTTGTTGTAGAACGCGACCCACTCGTTCATCCGGCCGAGCTCGACGTTGCCGACGCAGTGGTCGATCGCCTGGAAGGTGCGCTTGGCCGGGGGCGCGACGACCGGGTCGGCGGCCGCGTAGCCGGGCAGGTACGGGCCGGTGTAGTCGCGGCGCTCGACCAGCGTGTGGCGGGTCTGGCCGTAGGTCGCGATGGCGGCCAGCACGACCGTGCCGTTCTCGTCCTTGACCTCGTACGGCTCGTCCAGACCGCGAGCGCCCTGCTCGACGGCGTACGCGTACGCCGCGCGGGCGTCCGGGACCTCGATGGCGAGGTCGATCACGCCGTCGCCGTGCTCGGCGACGTGCTCGGCGAGGAAGCGGCCGTGGTCGGTGGTCGGCTTGATGACCGAGGTCAGCACGAAGCGCGCGGAGCCGTTGGTCAGGACGTAGCTGGCCGTCTCGCGGCTGCCGGTCTCCGGTCCGGAGTAGGCCACGAGCTTCATGCCGAAGGCGGTCGAGTAGTAGTGCGCGGCCTGCTTGGCGTTGCCGACGGCGAAGACGACCGCGTCCATGCCCTTCACCGGGAAGGGGTCTGCCTCACGCGCGGTGTGCGGGGTGGTTTCGAGGTTCGCCAGAGACTCAGTCATGAGCGCAGAGTCCCGCCGATCCACAAGCTGCGCAATAGTTTCCTCTTTGGCTGTACAAACTGCCCAGGATAGCCGCAGGCTGGCTGAAACATCTGTGCACTATGACCACCCGCGAGCACGCGTGGGCACCGGAGGCATCCATGGGCATCGACGAACTCGACGGCCGGCTCATCGTCCTGCTCGCCCGCGAGCCGCGGATCGGGGTCCTGGAGGCCTCGCGCCGGCTCGGCGTGGCCCGCGGGACCGTGCAGGCCCGCCTGGACCGGCTCCAGTCGAACGGGGTCATCCGCGGGTTCGGCCCGCAGGTGGACCCGACGGCCCTCGGGTATCCGGTGACCGCGTTCGCGACGCTGGAGATCAAGCAGGGGCAGGGGGCCGACGTGCGCGCGCACCTGAACGGGGTGCCGGAGGTGCTGGAGCTGCACACCACCACCGGACACGGGGACATGCTGTGCCGGCTCGTGGCCCGGTCCAACGCCGACCTCCAGCGGGTGATCGACCGCGTCGTCGGGTTCGAGGGGATCGTGCGGGCTTCGACGGCGATCGTGATGGAGAACCCCGTACCGCTGCGGATCATCCCGCTGGTGGAGCAGGCGGCGGAGGACGACACCCGGTCCTGAGGTCGCGGAAGCACTTCCAAAGAAGGCGTTGCAAAGAAACCCTTGCATAGATTCCTTTGCAACCCTATCGTCGAGTCATGCCCGAGAAGCCCCAGCCGCAACCGGCACCGGAACCCAAGGTCCGCGCGCTCGACGCACACGCCCTGCGCGGCCTCGCCCACCCCCTGCGGATGCGGATGCTGACCGCCCTGCGGCACGACGGTCCGGCGACCGCGTCCCAACTCGCCGAACGCTTCGGCGAGTCCAGCGGCTCCACCAGCTACCACCTGCGCCGGCTCGCCGCCCACGGCTTCGTCGAGGACGCGGTCGGGCACGGCAAGGGCCGCGAGCGCTGGTGGAAGGCCGCCCACGAGGGCACCAGCCTCGACGACTCGCTGATCCAGGACGCCGACCCGGCCACCCGCAGCGCGGCGGAGGTCTTCCTGCGGGAGATCGCCACCACCCACGCGCAGGAGCTCGGCGCCTGGCTCAACGACGCGCACAACTGGTCCACGCAGTGGCGCAGCGGCTCCGACCTCAGCAACTTCACCCTGCGGCTGACCGCGACGCAGAGCGAGGAACTGCTCCACAGGATCCACGACTTGATCAACAGCTACCGCGGCCTGCCCGAGGCGGACGACACGGAGACCGTCCGTCTCCACACGCACGTCTTCCCGCGCGGCGCGTCCGAGTAGCCCCCTCCCTCCCCCGCACCCAAGGAGTCCCGTCGTCGTGCACGCCTTACCCCACACCCGCGAGCCCGCCCGGAACCACGCGCGGAGCGCCGTATGAGCCGGCGCCCCCTGGTCGGCGTACTGGCCGCCAACACCATTTCCATAGCCGGGAGTTCGCTCACCCTCATCGGCGTCCCGTGGTTCGTGCTCCAGACCACGGGCAGCGCCGGCCGGGCCGGTTTCGTCGCCTTCTGCGCCACTCTGCCCGTCATCGTCGCCGCCGTGATCGGCGGACCGGTCATCGACCGGATCGGACGGCGCCGGGTCTCCGTCGCCTCCGACCTCATCAGCGGGCTGTCGGTGGTCGCGATCCCCCTGCTGCACCACGCCGGCCTGCTGGAATTCTGGATGCTGTGCGCACTGATGGCCGTCGGCGGCCTCGTGCACACCCCTGGCCTGACCGCCCGCGCCGTGCTCCTGCCGAACCTCGCCGAGCACGCCGGCACCACCATCACCCGGGCCGCCGGACTCTACGACGCGGTCTCGCGCGGCGCCCGGATGATCGGGGCCGCGGCGGCCGGTCTGCTCATCGTCGCGTTCGGCGCCGAGACCGTACTACTGCTGGACGCGGCGACGTTCGGGGCGTCGGCGCTGCTGGTCACCGCGTTCCTGCGCGGGGTGCCGGCCGCCGAACCGCAGCGCACCGCCGGGAAGGTGTCCGTCAAGGCGTACCGCGCCGAACTCGCCGAGGGCTGGGCCTTCATGGTCCGCACCCGGCTGCTGCTGGGCGTCACGGTGATGGTCATGATGACCAACGGGCTGGACCAGGGCTGGTCCTCGGTCCTGCTGCCGGTGCACGGCCGGGAGGCCCTCGGCGGCGCCACCGCGATCGGCCTGATGATCTCCCTCTTCGGCGGCTTCGCGCTGCTCGGCGCCCTGCTCTACGGGATGTGGGGCGAGCGCTTCCCGCGCCGCGTGGTCTTCACGGCGGCCTTCCTGCTCTCCGGGGCGACCCGGTACGTGGTGGCCGCTCTCACCGACACCACCCTGCCGCTCGCCGTCACGATGGCCCTGGCCGGCCTGGGCGCGGGCATGCTCAACCCGATCCTGACCACGGTCATGTACGAGCAGGTGCCGGAGGCGCTGCGCAGCCGCGTCTCGGGCGTGGCCACGGCGGGCTGCGAGCTGACCATGCCGATGGGCGGACTCGCGGCGGGCCTGCTGGTCGACGGGTTCGGGGCCGCCACGGCGCTGCTGCTGTTCGGCGGCACGTACCTGCTGACGACGCTCGCCCCGATGGTCTTCCCGGCCTGGCGCGGACTCGACCCCGAACCTGCCGTCAGCAGGACGGAACGGCCTCTCCCCGGTTCAGCGCGCGAAGAGAGCCCACTGCATCCGTCAGCGAAGTGACGGGGACGAGCCGCAGCCCCTCGGGAAGCTCCGCCTGCGCGTCCGCGCACTCGGCCTTCGGTACGAGGAACACGCTCGCCCCGTCGCGCCGCGCGGCCTGGGTCTTCAGGGCCACCCCGCCGACCGCGCCGACCGCACCGTCGGCGGTGATGGTGCCCGTACCGGCGATGCTGCGACCGCCGGTGAGGTCGCCGCCGCTGCCGTCACCGTCGAGCTTGTCGACGATGCCGAGGGAGAAGAGGAGCCCTGCGCTCGGGCCGCCGACGTCGGCGAGGTTGAGCTCGACCTTGACGTCCTTGGGGTCCTTGTGGAGAAAGCCGAGGGCGGCATCGGTGGCCGCCGACTGCGACTTGGTCATTTCCGCCAGGTTGTGCTTCTCGATCTCCTCGTCGCTTCCGCCCGTGGAGTAGACGGCCTCCCTGGGCATGACCGCCTGATCGGTCTTGAACCAGTGGCCGACGAGCTCGTGCAGCCTCATGGACGAGGACGGACCGGTGGCCCGGATGGTGGTCATCCGCAGCTCGCCCTTGGTCTCCCGGACCGGGGCACCGGAGACGGTGATGACCGGCTTGCCCTGGTCGGACCCCAGAACGTCGGCCGTGAGCCCGGGAATGGCGACCACGAAGGGCAGTGGCGCGAAGGCCGCGGCGACGAAGAGCCCGAGTACGGGCACGGCGCAGACGGCCAGGGCGGCGGGACGCGGCAGACGTGTGAGGCGTGAGAGCACCGGCCCAATCTATCCGCCCACCCAGCCCCACCGGTCACACCGCCATCCCGGCCCCACGGCACGAACCCAGCCCCGCGGGCGCTTGAGGCGCTCGCTTGAGGCGCTCTTTCAGCCCCGCCGGCGTGTGAGGCGCGGGGTCCGGGGCGGAGCCCCGGCACCGGCGCCGCACCCGGCCCCGGACCGGCGGCAGCGGGAGGACCCACCGGGCCCGCGGCTCAGCGAAGGGCGTCAGCCACCTCGCGCGCCGCGTCGACCACCCGCGGCCCCACCCGCTCCGGCACCGCATCCGCCAGCATGACGACGCCGACGCTTCCCTCCAGCCCGGTGATGCCCACCAGCGGCGCCGCAGCGCCACTGGCGCCCGCTTCCAGCTCCCCGTGGGTCAGCGTGTACCCCGGTTCGATGAGCGAGCCCTGACGGGCGGCCAGGATGGCCCGCCCGGCGGCCCCGCGGTCCAGCGGGTGGCGGAAGCCGGCCCGGTAGGCCACGTGGTAGTCCGTCCAGGTCGGCTCCACGACGGCGACGGCGAGCGCCTCGGTGCCGTCGACGAGGGTCAGGTGCGCGGTGGCGCCTATGTCCTCGGCGAGGGAGCGCAGTGCGGGCAGGGCGGCCTCGCGTACGAGCGGGTGGACCTGTCGGCCCAGCCGCAGCACTCCGAGGCCGACCCGGGCCCGGCCGCCGAGGTCGCGGCGGACCAGGGCGTGCTGTTCGAGGGTCGCGAGGAGCCGGTAGACCACGGTGCGGTTCACACCGAGGCGGTTGGAGAGCTCGGTGACGGTCAGACCGTGGTCGGTGTCGGCGAGCAGTTTGAGGACTCTGAGCCCTCTGTCGAGAGTCTGGGAGGTTTCCGCGGTCACGACGCCTCTCCCTCTTTCGGTGAGCGGCGGTTGACTCTCGTGGCGGCACGTCGCCGGTCCCGCGGCGACGCACGGAGAGGCCGCCGGTAGCGGCCATTGCACCGGCTGCGCTCCCGCGGCGGCGCTGCCACGGTGCGTTTGATGCGGGGACAGTAGCGAGCGGGTCCGCTCAGCGGAAGGGCTCGTCCAGAATCCGGGCGCCTGCTACCTCTTTGTGCCGATTCCTGATCGGTCTCGGTGTCAATTCGTGACCTCGATCCACAAGTGGATCTTTACCAGGCCATTACTCTGATCATGTTCAAAACGATATTTGATGCCGGCTCCCGGGGGGATGCGCACGCGCGCACCTGGAGCCGTGCCGAGGGGAAAGCAACACACGTGAAGCTCAAGCGCATCGCCGTCGTCGCCGCCGCCGCGGTCGTCGGCCCGACCGTCCTGATGACCACGCCGGCCATGGCCGACGAGGTCCGCAGCCCTGCGGTGACCACCCCGGACGCGGAGCCCAAGGGCGACTCGACCGGTGACCGGCCCCAGGCCCAGGCGCAGGCCGGCCCGCAGCTGTCGCTCTTCAGCATGCCGGCGGCCGGGTTCGCCGCAGGCGGCGACTGGACCGAGTTCAACCTGTCCGTCGACAACCGCGGCAACGAGGCCGTGGACGGCTTCGACCTCGGACTCTCCTTCGCCGGCACCGACGTCAAGCTGTCCGGCAAGCACATCGAGCTCGAGTACCGCTCCACGTCGAGCTGGAACACCGTCGGGCAGATGCCGAACCTGGACGCTCCGGTCTTCGACCTGATGCCCGGCACGACCGTCGGCAAGGACAAGCACCAGACCATCCGGCTGCGCGCACGCGTCGCGGCGGACGCCCCCGCCACGGCCGTCACCATCACGGCCACCGGGACCAACCACACCTCGGTCGACTCCAAGGCCGTTTCCCACCAGTCGAAGATCACCCGGGCCGGTGAGCAGACCACGTCCCAGGCGCCGGTGCTCAGCCTGGACGGTCTGCCCCGCGAAGGCTTCAAGGCCGGGGACGACGTCGGCACCGAGCTCACGCTGAAGGTGGACAACTCGGCGCGCCCCGGCACGGGCGAGTTCTACCTGGGCGTCGACCTCGTCTCCGAGAACACCGCCCTGCGGGCGAACCAGGTCGGCGTCGAGTACTACGCCACGACCGTGAACGGCGAGTCCTACTGGGAGCCGCTCGAGGTCACCGGCGAGAACGGCAAGCTGCGGATCTTCGGCTTCGGTGGCGAGTACGCCGCCGGCGAGAAGCGGGACCTGGTCTTCCGGGTCAAGTTCGCGGCGGACGTCCCCGCGGGCGGCCTGAAGCTGAACGTCTCCGGCAAGGGCAACCCGCAGCACGGGGGCCTGGTCTCGAAGACGGTGAGCTACGGCTCCTCCGTCGAGGCCGCGAGCGCCCCCGTGGAGATCGACGGTCCGAAGATGACCCTCGACGGCATCCCGGCCGAGGGCTTCAAGGCGGGCGCGGACTGGCGTGAGCTCCAGCTGACCCTCGACAACGCCGGGCTCCCCGACATCGAGGACTACCTCGTGTCGTTCCACATGGGCCGCGGCTTCAACGAGGGCCCGTGGGTGGACCCGTCCCAGATCCGGCTCCAGGCCTTCGGCGAGGACGAGCACGGCAAGGAGGGCTGGTACGACATCGAGATCGGCGGCAGCGAGGACACCATGGGCGGCGACATCGGCCTCCAGTCCATCGCCGTCGGCGACAAGGCCGTCGTCAAGCTCCGCCTGCGCTTCGAGAAGGACACCCCGGCCGGCGGCTTCACCATGGGCGCCTCGGGCTACAAGGCCGAGGAGTCGGGCCCGTTCATCTGGTCCTCGACCGGCGCCCACCGGACCACCATCCTCGCCGCCGACAGCGGTGACGCGGGCGACGGTGACGGTGACGGTGACGGGAACGGCAACGGCAACGGCAACGGTGGCAGCACCGGCAACCAGCCCAAGCCCGACGGCGGCACCACGACCCCGGTCGTCGACCGCACCACGGGCGGCGGTGGCCACCTCGCCGCCACCGGCGCCGACCCGGCCACCACCTGGGCCCTCGGCGGCGCCGGCGTGGCCCTCGCCATGGGCGCGGCCCTGGTCGCCGGCACCGGCCGCCGACGCCGCCCCACCGCGTAAGGACAAAGAAAAGAAGGGGACGGGGTCCGTGCGAACCTCCGCACGGACCCCGTCCCCTTCTCTGTAGGACTCACCGCATCCGGGTGGCCCACTCCTGCACCTTCTTGATCCGCTCGCGCAGCTGCCCCGCGGTCGCCTCCGCGCTCGGCGGGCCGCCGCACACCCGGCGCAGCTCCGTGTGGATCACCCCGTGGGGCTTCCCGCTCTGGTGGACGTACGCGCCCACCATCGTGTTCAGCGACTTCCTCAGCTCCAGCAGCTCCTTGTGCGAGACCACGGGCCGCCGGTCCGCCGGCAGTTCCAGCAGGTCCGCCTCCGCGTCGGGCTTGCGCCGGCTGTGCGCGATCTGCCGCGACTGCCGCTTCTGCAGCAGCATCTGTACCTGGTCCGGCTCCAGCAGCCCGGGGATGCCGAGGTAGTCCTGCTCCTCCTCGCTGCCCGGGTGCGCCTGCATGCCGAACTCGGCGCCGTCGTAGAGCACCCGGTCGAAGACCGCGTCGGACTCCAGCGCCTCGAAGGACATCTGCTCGTCCTCGCCGGTGTCCTCGTCCTCCTGCTTGTTCGCCTCGTCCATCTCCTTCTCGGACTCGGCGTACGGATCCTCCTCGCCCTGCTTCTTGGGCTTGTCGAGGACGTGGTCGCGCTCGACCTCCATCTCGTTGGCGAAGCCGAGGAGATAGGGAATGGTCGGAAGGAACACGGACGCGGTCTCGCCGCGCCTGCGCGAACGCACGAAACGACCGACGGCCTGCGCGAAGAACAGCGGCGTCGAAATGGTGGTGGCGTACACCCCGACCGCGAGGCGCGGTACGTCGACGCCCTCGGACACCATCCGGACCGCGACCATCCAGCGGCTGCCGTCCTCGCTGAACTCGTCGATCCGCTTCGATGCGCCGGTGTCGTCGGAGAGCACCACGGTCGCCTTGCTGCCGGTGATCTCCCTCAGCAGCTTGGCGTAGGCGCGCGCCGACTCCTGGTCGGAGGCGATGACGAGGCCGCCGGCGTCCGGGATGCCCTTGCGGACCTCGGTCAGCCGCTGGTCGGCGGCGCGCAGCACGTTCGGCATCCAGTCGCCGCGCGGGTCCAGCGCCGTGCGCCAGGCCTGGGAGATGGCGTCCTTGGTCATCGGCTCGCCGAGCCGGGCGGCGATCTCGTCGCCGGCCTTGGTCCGCCAGCGCATGTTGCCGCTGTAGGAGAGGAAGATGACCGGCCGGACGACGCCGTCGCCGAGCGCGTTCCCGTAGCCGTAGGTGTAGTCGGCGGAGGAGCGCCGGATCCCGTCGTTCCCCTCCTCGTAGGTGACGAAGGGAATGGGATTGGTGTCGGACCGGAAGGGCGTACCGGTCAGGGCCAGGCGCCGGGTCGCCGGGTCGAAGGCCTCCAGGCAGGCCTCTCCCCAGGACTTCGAGTCACCGGCGTGGTGGATCTCGTCGAGGATGACGAGGGTCTTGCGCTGCTCGCAGCGGTTGCGGTGCAGCATCGGCCGTACGCCGACACCGGCGTAGGTGACGGCGACCCCGTGGTAGTCCTTGCTGAGCGGTCCGGCGGAGTACTCGGGATCGAGCCGGATGCCTATCCGCGCCGCCGCCTCCGCCCACTGCTTCTTCAGGTGCTCGGTCGGCGCGACGACCGTCACCTGCTGGACGATGTGGTGGTGCAGCAGCCAGGAGGCGAGGGTGAGCGCGAAGGTGGTCTTGCCGGCGCCGGGCGTGGCGACCGCGAGGAAGTCCCGCGGCTGGTTCTGGATGTAGCGGTCGAGCGCCCCCTGCTGCCAGGCGCGCAGCTTGTTGGCGGTACCCCAGGGGGCACGGCCGGGGAAGGCGGGTGAGAGGTGGTGGGAGGCGGTAGTAGTCACGGTCTCCGGTTCGTGCTCTCGGCGTATCTGGTACGGGTGGCAGGCAGTCGTACGTAGGACAACCGGGCCACCCTACCGGCCCGGGCCCGCACCGCGCGGAGGGACAGGGCCGTGACCTCGGCGGGTGCGGCGAGCGTCACACCGGCGGGAGGATCAGTGCCCGCAGCCGGGCCGCGATCCGCGCGACATCCGTCTCGTGCCCGGCGGCCACATCGATGACCAGCGCGTACGCGGCCTCCTGGTCGGCGTCGCCCGGGTCGGTCCCGTTCACCGCCAGGAAGGTCGTCGCGGCGAGCCAGGCGGTGCGCTTGTTCCCGTCGACCAGGGGGTGGTTCGCCGCAATGCCGTGGAGCAGCGCGGCGGCCTGCTCGTACGGGTCCGCGTACGCCGAGGTCCCCAGCATCCGGGCCCTCGGCCGGTGCACGGCCGACTCCAGCAGCCCGGCGGCGCGCAGTTCGACGGGCTGGCCCTGGGCCAGGCAGGCGTGCCGGGCCAGGTCGAGGACCTCGGCGAGCGTGAGGTGGCGCACCGGGACGGCGGCGGCGCTCATTCGCCGAGCCGCTTCAGCAGGGGCGCGTGCCGCTGCGCGAGGCGCAGCGCCTCGGCCCCGACCCGGTTCCGCTCGGCCCGCAGCCGCGCCCGTACGGCGTCCAGCGCGAGCTCCTCGGGCGACTGGCCGGTGGCGTCGGCAAGGTCGGCGCATTCCGCGCGCTCGGCATCGGACAGCCGGATGATCAGCTCGTTCATGGCCGCAACGGTAGTGCGGCGGCCGGGCGTGACGCAGCGCAATTCCCCGGCGCCCGGCGCTCACGTCTCGGCGCTCACGTCTCGCCGCTCACGTCTCGGCGGGATCCAGCCGGGTCGCCACCCACGCCCCCACCAGGGCCACGCAGGCCATCGGCAAGAACACCACCGCGAACGCGGCCGGGTGCGAGGCCGAGGCGTCGGCGGTCGCGGCGTGCGCGGCCCCCACCGCGCCACCGCCCAGCGCGGCGAACGCGGCGCCGCCGGCAGCCAGCAGGACCACGTTCGCCAGCGCGTCCGAGATCTGCAGCGCGGCCGAATTGGACCCCGCCTCCTCCGGCGCGGACAGCTTGAGCAGCAGCACGCTCGTGGAGCCGATCACCAGGCCCATGCCGAGGCAGCCGACCGCCCAGGCCAGTGCCAGCGTCCACACGGGCACCGACTCGATCAGTACGGCGGGCGCCGCGGCGATGGCCAGCGCCACCAGCACCATCCCGGTCACCATCAGCCGTTCCCGGTACGGCGCCATCCGTCCCTTGGACTGCACCCACGAACCGCCCGCCCAGGTCACCCCGCCCAGCGCGAGCGAGAATCCGGCGAGCGTCGGGCTCAGCCCCCGCTGGGTGACCAGCATCAGCGGTACGAAGGTCTCCGCCGCGATGAACGACCCGGCGGCCACCCCGCGCAGCAGCACCACGGACGGCAGCCCGCGCCGCGCCCGGTAGGTCCCGCGCGGCAGCAGCCCCAGCACGGCGGGCACCAGCAGGGCGGCGCCGGCGATGCCCGGCGCGAGCGACAGCCACCGCAGGTCCTGGGCGGCGTACTGGAGCAGCCCCGCCCCCACCGAAATCCCGAAGGCCAGCCGGATCCGCCGCCGGTCGAAGGCCACGGGCGGGGCGTCGGCGTCGACGGGCCCGGACGCGGTCCGCCGTATCGCGGGCAGCGCCACCACGAGCGGAACCACCACCAGCGCCGGGATCCCGAGGAACACCCACCGCCATCCGAGGTGCTCGGTGACCGTCCCGGAGGCCAGCGGCCCGACGATCGAGGGGACCACCCAGCTCGCGGCGAAGGCCGCCATGATCGCGGGCCGCAGCCGCTCCTCGTAGGCCCGGCTGACGACGACGTAGAGGGCGACGATGACCAGCCCGCCGCCGAAGCCCTGCACGGCCCGGCCGAGCACGAACACCCACATGACGCCTGCGGTCCCGGAGACGACGAGCCCGGCGGCGAAGGCGGCGATCCCGACGGTCAGCGGCCGCAGCGGCCCCTGCCGGTCGGCCCACTGGCCGGCCAGGACCATGCCGAAGAGGCTGGTCGTGAAGTAGGCGGAGAAGGCGAAGGCGTAGAGCCCGATGCCCTCCAGCTCACGGGCGGCGACGGGCATGGCGGTGCCGACGGCGGTGGCCTCGAAGGCGATGAGGAAGACGACGGAGATGATGCCGACGCTGAGCGTCCGGTACGCGGGCCCGAGAATCCCGCCCGCGGGCGGGGGCGGGAGGGGTGCGGTTCTCTGGGGCACGCGGGGTTCGAGGACACTCATCGCCCCAGAGTAAGGTGCGTAGCCCGCGATCGACCCTGTCAATTCGACGGATCCCGCCCTCGGCCCGGGGACCTAGGTCTGCCCGACTGTGAACGCGGCATGGCAGTCGCATTGCACGGCCGCGCAAACCCTTCCGGGGCCCCGCGGACCCCCGTACGGTCGTGCACATCACCACCCCACAGCCGTGTGCCCGAGTGGTTGAGGGACTCGCCTGCAAAGCGAGTTACGCCGGTTCGATTCCGGTCACGGCTTCGCGGCGGGCCGCTCAGGGGCAGGCGCACCCCTGAGCGGCCTTCGCCTTGTCCGGCCGCCTCAGACGCCGCACTGGGTCTGCTGCCTGGCAGACGCCAGGAACTTCGTCATGAGCGCCGTGAACAAGGCCTGCGAGGTGCCGGGCTTCATGTGTTCCACGGAACCGCTGAGCCCCAGTTCGAGCTCGAAGGAGTCCTTGGGCCCATTGCAGGTGAGGGCGACGCGGGCACCCGTCTGCCACACGATCCCCTTGTCCCCGAGGGGAAGCGGATCCGGCGCGGGGTCGGTGGGCGGCCAGACGAAGCTCTGCCCCAGCGGCTGGCGCGTGGCGGTGACGAGGGCCCGGCCCCTGCCGTCGACGTACACGCTGCACGTGGCCGAGCGGCGCTCCGCGGTCAGTCGGGCATCGACCGGTCCGGACACCTCCACCGAATCGCCGTAGCCCATCAGAGGCTCCAGGTCGGCCCGGGTGAAGACGCCGAAGCAGGTGCGCTCCGGCAACTGCGGGGCCGCCGCCTTCTTCTCCTCGGCGCACCCGGTCAGCGTCACCGCCACGACCAGCGCGGTGGCGAGCACGAGAGGGATACGGGCGCTGCGCATCAGGAGCCGCCGTTCGACGTGGCGACCTGGCCACGGCCGACCGCGTGCGCGTTCGCCGTCTGAGCAGAAGCCACGCCGGCGAGGGCATCGATGCTCCTCTGGTTCATGCCCGTACCCTCCGCGGCCTTGCGCACGGATTGCTCTGCGGACCGGCCGGCCTCCATCTGTGCTTCCGTGTAGTCGATCACAGCCTTGCCGTCGGCCTCGCCGGCCTTGTCCGCCTGGTCCTTCTTCGCCCGCTCGACGACGCCCTCCGTGATGTCCTCCTGGAGCCATTCCACGACGTCTCCGGCGAGCGGCAGCATCTCCAGGTACTTGCCGCCTGCCGCACCGATGACACGGTTGACCCATTTGGCGTTGTCCTCGACGCCCTTGACGTACTCCTCCGCCTTGTGGCCGTTCTCCGCGAAAGCCCCCTCGGCCCTTGCCTCGGAAAGGATGCCCGCGATCTGGCCGCCGGGGTGCACGGCGACCGTGATCGCCGCGTCGATCTCCTCGTACTCGCTCCGGTGCGCGATCACATCGTTGATGAGGGTCGTCGTGAACGCCCGCTGGGCGTTGGTGATGGCGCCGTACGCGTCCGGGTCCTGGCCCACCGCTCCGATGAACGCCGACATGTCGGCCTTGCTGAACTCGGCCATCTCGCCGTTGGCCTTGATCATCCGGCCGCCGTTCTCCGCCGACGCCTGGATGTCCGGCATGTACTCCGCCGCCATCTGACCGAAGTGCCCGGACAGGCCGTTCAGCGGCCCCTCCGGCTCGCCCGGCTCCGCGTCGACCAGCTCCGGCTTGTCGCCGATCTTCTCGACGACCCGTTCCATGACGGCCGCCATCTCCTTCGTGTGCGGGACCGGCGGGGAGTCCTCGTCACCCGGGCTCCGGTGGGAGACCGCCGCCATCAACGCGTCACCGACCGCCTGCTGCGCCGGGTGCAGTTCGCCGGTCCTCGTGATGTCGAAGCTGTCCATGTACGGCTTCTTGTCGAGCATGTAGTCGACCATGCCCTGGTCCTTGCCGTGCTGGCCGCCGACCGGCTTGTCGTCCTTGGTGACGATGCCGTCCTTGTTGCTGTCCTCGCGGACCGGCTCGTTGAAGAAGGCCGTCGCCGCGTCCGGGTTGTTGCCCAGCGCCTCCATGAACCCGGTCAGCGGGTAGAAACCGCGGCCGTCCTGGCCCTGGCTGAGGACCGACTCCAGCCCGTACGGGGTGTGGAACTCCCAGGCCCTCGGGTCCTTGCGGTCCATGGCGACCATGTCGCGGCCGACCGAGGTGAGGAACTCCGTGTCGTACTTCCCCTCGCGCAGCAGCGCGCCCAGGGCCTGGTAGCCGTAGATCTGCTGCACGCCGCCGTAGACGGCCATCTCCTTGCGGCCCGCCTTCATCAGCTGGGTCGTCCAGGCCGCGTCGAGGTGATGGGGCACGTCCTTGTGCGTCGCGAGCCCGAGCATCGCGCCCATGTCGCTCTGGATGTTCGCGACCATCAGCGCACGGTCCTTGCCCGCCGGGCCGAGGCCCGTCGCGTCCAGGGACATGGTCGAGTACATCTCCAGCGCGCCCTCGGCGCCGATCGTCCGGTAGAAGCCGGTCGAGAACTCGGGGTCCTCGCGGTTGTCGTCGAGCAGTTCCTCCAGCTCGCGCAGCGCCTCGACGTTGCGCGCCGTGCCGCCCTTGCCGGTGACCTTCTTCATCAGGTCGGCGGCGCGGGCCGCCTGCTCGGCGTCCAGGGTGCCGAACTTCGCTCCGCCGAAGTCGTGTTCGTCGGTCACGTTCGCCTGCAGGACCCGGACCAGGGAGTCGTCGGCGTCCTGCGCGTCCTCGACCGCCCGGTTGACCCGGGCCTGCCAGGCGTTGCGGTTCGTGGTCACGGCCTGCTGGTAGTCGGGGTCGTGCCGGGCCGCGTTGCGCTCGCCCTCCGTGGCGAGGGGTATCGCGGAGACCCGTCCGGCTGCATCGATCCGGAAGCCGGCCGCAGGTGCCTCCGCGACGAGCTTCTTCAGCTCGTCCTGGGCGGCCTTGAACGTCGCGTGCGCGTCCGTGAGGACCAGTTGCATGCTCTTGGCCGCCTTGGCCGCGTCGTCGAACTCCTTGGCCGTCTTGTCGACGAACGGCCGTGCCACCCCTGCGGTGACGCCGCTCCACTCGGCCTTGTCGGACTTCGCCTTCATGCCGGTGCACGCCGCCTCGGCCAGCTCGTCCAGCTTGCCGGCCATCGCCGCCCAGTCGGTGATGGCCGTCTGGAGCTTGCCCAGAGGAGCGTTCACCACGTTCTCGTACGTCAGCATGCGGGCGCCTACTTGAGGTATTTGTCGATCGCGGACGCGGTGAAGTCCGCGTGGAGCTGTTCTTCGTCCTTCGCGTGGGAGGAGAGCGAGTAGTTCAAGCCGTTGGAGATGTTGGCGCAGGCGGCCACCAGGGTCTTCACCTGGCTCTCCCAGAGGCTGTTGACCTCGAGCAGCGCCGCCCCACTCGCGAAGCCCTCCTTCGTGAGGGCCCCGGCCGCCTCGGCGGTCGCGGTGGCGGCGTGCTTCCCGTCGGTCTGCAAGCGCGTGTGCAGCTTGTACGCGTCGGAACCTACGGCCCCGATGTGGTCCTGATTCAGGTCAAGATCACTGCCACTGCCGCCCCCTGGATCGGCGGGTGCCTGGTTGAGGCGCATGCCGACACTGGCGGAGGCGGTGGCGCGAGCCGCCGACCATTCTTCGTCGAACGACATCGCGTGAACTCCCGAGTGGTTTTGGTGGTCAGCGGTTACGGCGTACGACGACCACGGTCACGGCTCCGCCGATCAGCACACACGCACCGAGCCCGAGCGCGATCCAGGGCAGCGAACTGCCGCTCTTCTTCTCCTCGGCCTTGGCAGCGGACTTGGATGCCGCCGAGTCGGGGGCCTTGCCGTCCGCGGAGGCCGAGGGGGACTTGGCCGCGTCCGCCGCAGCCAGGTCGGGCAGCGGGTACACGTCCGCCGGACCGGGGTCGCCCGGCGTCTGCAGCGCGACGTTAGGCCGCGTGATGCCGTAGCCCACGAAGTCGTTGCGCGCAGACCCGTCGACGGGCTTGCCGGCGGTGTTCAACAGGACCCGCAGGACCTGGTTGTTGGTCCAGTCGGGGTGAGCGGACCAGAGGAGGGCGGCGGAGGCGGAGGCGAGGGCGGAGGCATCACTGGTCCCGTGGGTCTTGCAGAGCCCCGACTTGGCAGTGCAGGCCATGATGATGTCCATGCCGGGTGCAGCCAAGTCCACCTGGGGACCGTGCTGCGACTCCTTCGTCGGCTCACCGCTGGCGTCCACTGCTCCGACGCCCACCACTCCCGGAGTCGCGGCTGGGTACGCGAGCTCGTTGGTCGAATCCCCGTAGTTGCCGACGGCGGCAAAAATCAGTTTGCCCTTGGACAAGGCGTACTTGACCGCTTCAGCCCTCGCCCGGTCGCTCTCCGGCGTGCCGTTGATCCCGAGGGACATATTGATGATCTTGGCGTCCGACTCTGCCGCGTACCGAATTGCCGCAACCCATGTCGGCGTTGCCTGTTCGGTATTCGAAACGAGGATTGGGAGAATCTTGACGCCGGGGGCAAGGCCGTAGCCACCGTCGCCACTCGGGTGCTTTCCCGTTCCGGCAATCAAGGCAGCCATGCCTGTGCCGTGACTGCCCTGATCAGTAGGTCCGTCGCCACCTTGCGGTGTGAACCGCTTGCCGGGGATGAGCTGGCCTTCCAGTTCGGGAATTTCCCTGACCCCATCGTCGATTACCGCGACGGTGATGCCTTTCCCTGTACTGGTCTTCCAGATCTCGTCCGCCTTCATGGCGTCGAGATGCCATTGCTGCGATCGAATCGTGGCCGCGTGAGCCGGGGTCGCGGCGACCCCGGCCAGCAGGAAACCCACCAGGGCCGAGGTCACCTTACGCATGCGCATCCCGTGCAACGTCCGTTCTACTCAGTCGACCACAGGCGGGACAACACGACGGTTGGCCTGCCAGGTCTCTTCGTCCTCAGCCAGATAGTCAGGACGTTCGCCCCGCTGGTCGTCCGGCCGCTTACCCGGAGTCTGCGCACGTGCACCCGCGTGCCCCATGGCACCTGTGCCCGCACCACCCGCGCCGTTGCGCACGAGGCCCGAGCCGCCCTGGGTGAACGGCTGGCCGCCCGCGATCGGGCGAGCGCCCGTACCGGGCTTCCCTCCGACGATGCCTCCCGGCTCCGAGGCGAGTCGACGACCTGCCGCGAAGCCGCTCTGGCCGCCTCCGTGGCCGCCGCCGGGACCCATGCCGCCGCCCATGCCACGGCCGGCCTGAGTGCCCTCGCCGATGACGGTGCCACGCGGGATGCCCGAGCTGGGGCCAGTGGACGTCACAGGCCGACCGCCCGTGATACCGCTGTCACGCGCGGGCATTCCCGGCGTGCCGAGGGCCTTGCCGCCGGGAGGAAGAGTGCCGGGGCCGCCTAGTCCCGGGTACGGGCCGATACCCGGACCCGTGGTGCTGGGCAGCTTCATACCGCCGACCGGCGGGAAGCCCATGGGCGGGAGGGCTGGTCCGGGGGTGGGGCTGACGGGACCTGTGGGCAGCGGGCCGGGCGTGGTCGTCACCGGAGGCACAGTCCGGTCCGGAAGCGTCGTGACGCTGTCGAGGTCCACGCCCACCTCGCGGTCCGGAATCGACGACACGGGCACCGACGGAACCGTGCTGTCCGGCTGCTGCGAACGGCTGGTGACCGATCCAGGATCCTCCGAGGACGTACTGTGCGACGACCCCGGCGCGGTGTACGAGGTGCCAGTCGAGCCGACGCCTCCGCCGCCCCCTCCGCTAGACCTCGCAAATTCTTCTGAACCGCCGTAGTAACCAGGCGGCACAAGTACATCCGGCGGCGGCGGGAACGTCGGGATTGTCGCCTTGTCCATCTCGCCCGCCGACTGGTCATACGACCCGGACAGCTTGGTCAGCCCGTCCACCGCCCGCCCGTGGTCTCCGCTCAGCTTCGACCAGGCCTCCTGGCCGAGCTTCACCGCATCCGGGTCGTTGTGGTACTCCCGAGAGGTGGCGAGGTTCTCCTTGAGGGTCGCCTCCGCCGATGCGTCGTACTTGGGCATGTTGCGCTGGACCTCGCGCATGACCTGGGCGGAACGCGCCAGGGACGCGCCGCCCGTGGAGCTGTACTCGGCCAGCACCAGCGTGGCGTTACCCGCCTGGTTCACCCAGGTCTGGAAGGCCTCGGCCGCTTCGCCCTCCCAGCCCTTGACCTTGTGGTCCTTGAGCTTGTTGCCGATCTTCTCGATCGTCTTGGCGGCATCGCTGAGCTGCTTCGCCCGCTCGGTGGCCACCTCCGGGCTGAGCCCCTGGATCATCGCGTAGAGCTGTGCGTGTGTGTAGACCTCAAACTCGCTCATCCGAAGACACCACCCTTCCCGTTCGGCTTGGCCGGCTGTCCGCCGTCGGCCTTCTTGTCCGCGTTCGGGTCACGCTTCCGTTCGTACTGGTCGTGGGCCTGTTTGGCCAGGAGGGCCATGCGGCGCTTCGTCTCTTCGTCGACCCCGCTGTAGCCCTTGCCCGCGGACTGGACGGCGATGCCCAGGGCCTCGATCTGCACCCCGAGCGCCTTCGACAGCTTCTGCAGCTCCGAATGGACGGTGTTGTACGACTTGTAGAGCTTTTCGGCCGCAGGGAAGTCCTTGCCGAGGGCTCCCGCCGGCATCGTGCCGTCCGCCAGCTTCCCGTGGTGCGCCGGGGATTCCTGAAGTTCCGTCAGGAGACCGTCCACCAGGTTCTTGTAGTCCTTCAGGTCGTCGTACTGGATCCGCAGTGCCGCTGCCTGGGCGGCGACCGCCGCGCTCGTGGCGCCCATGGTGGCGCCCAATCCGGCCAGAACCGACCCGTTGTCCTCTGCCACGTTGGCCTCCCCGGCTCCCCGTCATCCCCGTGGTCGCAGCGCAAGCGCCGCTCCCCATCCCCGTTCGCACCCGCGTGCACACGTACGCGCGCACCCGTACCGATCACTCTAGCGACCGGTACCGACAGGCCCAAGTCCAGGGTTGCACGTGCAATGTGGGTCACACGGTCACGAGTTGGGCACACCCACCGCCGCGGAAGGCCTGATCGGCAGGCGGTTGACCGGCCGACCCGTGGCCGCGCGTACCGCCGAGGCCACCGCCGCCGGGGTGGTCACCACCGGGACCGCGCTCGCCGCCTTCGCGCCGAACGGGGCCACCACGTCGCGCTCTTCGACCAGTTTGACGATGCGGACCGCCGGGGCGTCCAGCGCCGTCGGCAGGGCGTAGCCCGTCAGGTCCGGGTGGCGGATCAGGCCGGAGACCGTGCGGAGGTTCTCCGTCAGGGCCGCGCCCACCCCCTGTGTGACGCCCGCCTCGATACGGGCCTCCAGCTGGCGGGGGTTCAGGATCCGGCCCACGTCCTGGGCGACCGCGAGTTCCACGACCCGTACCGAGCCCAGTTCGATGTCCACGTCCACCACCGCGCGGATCGCGCAGAAGGCGAGGCCCACGAAGGCGTCGCCCTGGCCGTCCCCGTCCAGGGGTTCCGTCGGGTGGGGGCGGCACTGGGCCGTCGCCCACAGTTCCTTGCCGGCCATCGCCTCCGCGACCGACATCGAGAACGCGCCGTCGTACGACGTGATGCGGCCGTCCTGGATCTGCAGGAGCTCCGTCGACATGCCCAGCTTGTGGGCCATCGGCTGCAGCAGCTGGGTGCGGACCATCTTGGCCGCCCGCTCCACCGCGCCCCCGGACACCCACGTGTGGCGGCCGTGCGCCGACGGGCCGGCCGGCGGCTGGTCGGTGTCCACCGGAGCCATGGCGACCTCGTCGACGCCCAGGACCTCCTGGACGATCTGGCGGGCCAGCGTGGCGAAGCCCTGGCCGGTGTCGACCGCCGCGCAGATGACCGTGGCCGCGCCGTTCACCACCTTCACCGTGGCGGTGGAGACCTCGTCGGTCCCCTCGGCTCCGAGCATGTGCACCATGCCGACGCCGTAGCCGACCCCGCGCCGTACCGCGCCCGGCTCGCCCGCGCCCTCGGGGCCGCCCGGCAGCAGCCACTCGTCCTCCGGGGCGTCCTTCGGCAGCGCCGGCAGTTCGAAGTCGCGTACCGCACGCAGCAGTTCGGCCACCGGGGCCGGGCAGGTCACCGTCTGGCCGGTGGGCAGGAGGTCTCCCGTAGCCAGGACGTTGCGCATGCGCAGCTCGGCCCCGTCGATGCCCAGGGCGGCCGCGAGCTTGTCCATCTGGCCCTCGTACGCGGCGCACACCTGCATGGCGCCCTCGCCGCGGACGTGGCCCGAAGGCGGGTTGTTGGTGCGTACCGCCCAGCCTTCGACGAAGGCGTGCGGGACGACGTACGGGCCGCAGGCGAAGGCGACGGCCGCCGCCAGGGATTCCGCGGAGGCGTCGGCGTACGCGCCCGCGTCCATCAGGATCTGCGCCTCGACCTTGACCAGCCGGCCCTCCGCGTCCGCGTGGTGGCGGTAGCGCAGCAGCGTCGGGTGGCGGTGGGTGTGGCCGAGGAAGGACTCCTCGCGGGTGGCGACCAGCTTCACCGGGCAGCCCGTGCGGAGGGCGAGCAGGCCGAGGGGGAGCTGGAAGGCGGCGTCCTCGCGGTCGGCGGTGGCGCCCGGCACGCCGGTGACGACCACGCGCACGCGGTCCGGATCCAGCCCGAAGCAGGCGGCGGCCAGGTCGCGGTCGGTGTGCGGGTCGGTGGACGCGGTGTACAGCTCCACGCCGCCGTCGGGGCGCGGCACGGCCAGCCCGGCCTCGGCGCCGATGGGGGCGGGGTCCTGGCGGCCGATCCGGTACAGGCCCTCGACGACGACCTCGCCGGTGATCTCCGGGTCGCCGTAGCGGAGCGGGATGTGCCGGATCAGGTTGCCGTCGGGGTGCAGGGCGGGGGCGCCGAAGGACTGCTCGGGGTCGGTGACCGGGTCGAGGAGTTCGTACTCGACGGCGATGGCGGCCGCGGCCAGCCGCGCCGTGTCCGGGTGGTCGGCGGCGACGGCGGCGATGGGCTCGCCGTGGTGGCGTACGACGTCGTGCGCGAACACCGGCCGGTCGGCGATGCGGCGGCCGTGCGTGGTGGCGCCGGGCACGTCGGCGTGGGTGACGACGGCGCGCACGCCGGGCATTTCGGCGGCGGCCGTGGTGTCGATGGACAGGATCCGGGCGTGGGCGTGCGGGGAGCGCAGCACGGCGGCCCACAGGAGGCCCTCGGCCCACAGGTCGGCGGCGTAGGGGAAGGTGCCCTCGGTCTTGGCGCGGGCGTCCGCGGCCGGGACGGAGGCTCCGATGCCGTGCGGCACCTGCTGTTCGGAGGCCTCGGAGCCGGCGGCGGCCAGGGCCGTCACCGTGGTGTTCACCGTTGTCGTCGCGGTCGCCGCGTCCTGCCCGCTCACGCCGTGCCTCCGTGGTGGATGCCGCCCTCGCCGGGCGCTGCCTGATGCGGGATGCGCGGCTCCGGTGCACCCGCACCCGCGCCCGAGCCGGAGCCCGCGCCCGGGGCCGCAGGCTCCGCTGCCGCCGCCTCGCGCCCGGCCACGACCTCGCGCACGGCGTCGACGACCCCCGCGTAGCCGGAGCAGCGGCAGAGGTTGCCGCACAGGGCCTGCCGGGTCTCCAGCTCGCTGGGGGCGTGATTGCCTTCCAGCAGATCGTGGATGGTCATGGCCATGCCGGGCACACAGAACCCGCACTGCACCGCGCCCGACCTGCACAACGCCTGCTGGACGTCGGAGAGTTCCCCGCCGGTCGCGAGACCCTCGACGGTACGGACCTCGCTGCCGGCGGCCGTCGCCGCCGGTACCAGGCAGGAGGCGACGAGGCGGCCGTCGACCTGCACGGCGCAGGCGCCGCATTCCCCCTGCGAGCAGCCGTCCTTGGCGCCCGCGAGACCGAGGCGCTCGCGCAGCACGTAGAGGAGGGATTCGCCGATCCAGGCGCCGGTGACGGGCCGGTCGGCGCCGTTGACGCGCAGGACGTAGGAAGCCGACGGGTGCTCGTGATGGGCGACGGCCCCGGCGTCCGCTTCTTCTTCGTACGTCGCCACCTCGGGCGGGAAACCTTCGCCGGATCCCTCGTCCGGGAGTGCACCCTCGCTGTCGGCGGTGTCCGCGATCGGCGTGGGGTCGACCGGGGTTTCCTGCGCGGCCGGCTCGTCCCCGGCCCCGGGGCCGGACACCGCCGGGCCGTGCTCGCCGCTCGCCGGGGCGGGCTCCGGAGCGACCGGCTCCGTCTCCGCCGCCCCCTCGTGCGCGGCCTCGTGCGCGGTCTCGTGCACCGCAGCCGGGCCGGGCTCCGGCGCGTGGCCGAATGCCGTGAAGCCGTGCCCGTCGGTGCCGGCGGGCTGCGCGGACTCGGCGGCCGGCGGCTGCGCGCGCACTCCGCCGAAGAGGTCCAGGTCACCGGGGGCCACGGGCTGCTGCTCGGCGGCAGCGGTGACGGCAACGGCGGCCGGCTCGGTGTACCCGGCCTGCTCCGCGTACCCGGCCTGCTCCGCGTACCCGCCCTGCTCCGCGTACCCGCCCTGCTCCGCGTACCCCGCGTACCCCGTGTGCTCCGCGTGCTCGGCGGCCCTGGCGCCCTCGGCCTGCTCCCCCGCCGGGCCGTGCGCGGCCTCGATGTCGTGCGGGGCCTGGTGCACCGGCTCGCCCTCGGGCAGCGGCGTGCCCACACCGGGTCCGCCCAGCACCCGCGGCCCGCGCCCCGCGGCGCCCACTCCGGGCCCGCCGAGCAGCCGCCCGGCGGCATGCGCGGTCGCCGCGGCGGCGGCCGAAGCCGCCGCTGCCTCGTCCGTTCCGGGCAGCACGCCCGTGCCGGCACCGGCATCCGCTCCGGGGTCCCCGGCCGGCTGCTGTGTCAGGTACGCCCACGGCGCCGGGGCGCCGCCCGGCAGCGTCGCCGGGGCCTGGCTCCAGTCGGCGTCCAGCGAGGCCCCCGGCCGGAAGTCACCCTGCTGTTCGGGGGATTCGGCGAAATCGGACACGGCCCACTGCCCGGTCGACGTGGCCGCCGCCTCGGGCTCGTGCGCCGCCTCCGGGAACCGCCACTCGGCCGTCGCGCCCGAGTCGGACTGCTCCGGCTCCGCCTCGGCGAACGCCGCCGCGACCGACGCCGGGATCGGGATCGACGCGGGAATCGGCCCGCCCACCGAACCGGACCCGGCCCCGTGGCCGTGCCCCGCTCCCTGGCCCGCACCCGTCGCGGACCCCGGATCGGCCTGGCCCGAGCCGCCCGCCTCCGGCCACTGCACCGGGAGCGTCCACGTGCCCGTGGCCGCCGGATCCGTACTGGCCGACCCGAGCGGCACGATCATCGGCGGCGGCACGTAGCCGTGCCCGGGCGCCGCGAGCGGCTCCCCGGTGCCGAGCGCGTCCAGCATGTCCTGCGGCAGTTTCACGAAGGCCGTGGCGTCCGAGTCGTACTCGCCGCCCTGCGGGACCGGTTCCCAGCCCCAGCCCGCCGTGCCGTTCCCCTGGGTCACGTTCTCGTTCTCGTTCTCGCTCATGAGGTCAGCGCCCTCCCGAGGGCCCTGCGCGCCAGCACGGCCACCGTCCGCCGCAGATGCAGTACTCCCGGAGCCACCGGTTCGCCCTGGTCGGGCACGCAGGCGGCCGCGACGTACTCGCCGAAGGCCTCCAGCGCCTCGGGGGCCAGGCTCCGCTCGCCGTCCCAGTCGATCAGCGAGGCCACCCACTGCTCGGCCTCCAGCGGCCGCAGCGGCATCGGGGCGACCGCACCGATGGCACAGCGCACGCCCCGGCGCGCGGGATCCAGGACGAGCCCGACGGATGCCACGGCACGCCCCGGCCCGGTACGGCCCGTGGCCTTCAGGAACACCTGAGGCGCGTGCAGCAGCGGCACCCGCACGAATCCGATCAGCTCACCGGGCCGCAGCATCTCCCGCCCGGCCAGCAGGTAGGACACCGGGATCTCCCGCTGCCCGCCCGGACCGACGATGACGAGTACGGCCTCCAGCGCGGCCAGCACGGGCAGTGCGTCACCCGTGGGCGCGGCGGTGGCGATGTTCCCGCCGAGGGTGCCCGCGTTGCGGATCTGCGGGGGGCCGGCGGCGCGGGCCGCGGCTGCCAGCGCGGGGATCAGAGCGGCGAAATCCGGCCGCCCCATCCGTGCGTGCGTGAGGCCCGCGCCGAGCAGCGCGTGGCCGTCCTGGTACTGCCAGCCGCGGATCTCGTTGATCCGGCCCAGGCCCACCAGTGCGGCGGGCCGCAGCAGCCCGGCGTTGACGGCGGCCATCAGGTCGGTGCCGCCCGCGACCGGCACGGCGGCGGGCATGGCGGTGAGCGCCGCCACGGCCTCGTCGAGCGAGGCCGGCAGCGTCACGGACTGCGCCGCCTGCGGGCCCTGCGGCCCCTGAGGTGAATCCAGTGCGTGCGGTGCGTGCGTGGTCAACCCAGCTGCCCCTTCCCGATGTCCCGGTCCCGGCGCTCACGCCTGTCCGCCGTACGGTACGTGCTCACCGCCGGGACGTGGCAACTCTGGCACATGTTCCGGGCCGCCCGGCGCGAGGGTCCGCCCGCTGCCGGGTTGCCGCGCGTGGTGCCCCGTACGGGCCGTACGGCCCCGTCGCACCGCCTTCGACAGCCCTCCTCCCCGATTGCCCGTTTTTGCCCGTATAGAGGGAAATCGAGGCAGAGTTCCACTCCCGTTCCCTTTCGGTTCCGCTGCGTGCCTCACCCCCGTGTCACACGTTCGGGGGCGCGCCCTCGATCGGACGTCCCGCCACCCCCGGCCGCCGCTGCCGCGGCAACGGGCCGCCGGGCGGCCGGTAATCGACCCCCTGCGCGTCCAACCGCGCGTAGTGCGCGGCCATCCGCCCCTCGAACCACGCGAAGTCGCGTTCCTCCGGCGCGGGCTGCCACGACCACACCACCTCGGCGAAGGCCGCCAGCCGCGGGAACACCTGGTAGTCCACCCGGTCCTGGTTCTCCATCACCTCGGTCCAGACGTTGGCCTGCGCGCCCAGCACGCGGGAGGCGGCCTGCGCCGACAGCTTCGGCGGCACCGGTTCAAAGCGGTACACGTCCTCCAGCGAGCGCACGTACCCGATGGGCATCGGCTCGTCCGCGCCGTCCGCCTGCCGGTGGTCCAGGTACACCTGCTGCTCGGGGCACATGACCACGTCGTGCCCGGCCTCGGCGGCGGCGATCCCGCCCGCGTAGCCGCGCCACGAGGACACGGCGGCGCCGTCCGCGAGGCCGCCCTCCAGGATCTCGTCCCAGCCGATCAGCCGCCGCCCGCGCTCGGCGAGCCAGCCGTCGAAGTGCCCGATGAACCAGGACTGCAGCCCGTCCTCCCCGTCCACGCCCAGCTCGCGGATCCGCTCCTGGGCGACCGCGGAGGCCTTCCACTGCGCCTTGGGGCACTCGTCCCCGCCCACGTGCACGAAAGGTGAGACCTCCGCCGGGAACAGCTCCAGCAGCTCCTCGAAGACCCCTTCGTAGAACCGCAGCACGGCCTCGGTCGGCGCGAGCACGTTCTCGGTGATGCCCCAGTCGTCCCACACGCCCAGCGCGGCGGTGTCGACCACGTCGGTGTTGCCCAGTTCCGGGTACGCGGCGATCGCGGCCTGCGAATGCCCCGGTACGTCGATCTCCGGGACCACCCTGACGTGCCGCTCGGCCGCGTACGCGACGATCTCGCGAATGTCGTCCTGGGTGTAGTACCCGCCGTGCGGGGTCTCGTTCCACAGGGGCGAGGCCCGGTGGCCCCACCGGCTGCGCGCCCGCCACCCGCCGACCTCGGTGAGCCGCGGGTAGCGCTTGATCTCGATCCGCCAGCCCTGGTCGTCGGTCAGGTGCAGGTGCAGGACGTTGAGCTTGTGCGCGGCGAGCAGGTCGATGTAGCGCAGCACCCCGTCCTTGGGCATGAAGTGCCGGGCCACGTCCAGCATCATCCCGCGCCAGCCGAACCGCGGGCCGTCCGCGACACTGGCGTACGGCAGGCTCCACGTGCGGCCGGGCAGCGGCGCCCTGCGGTACGCGTCGGGGCCCAGCAGCTGACGCAGGGTCTGGGCGGACCAGAACAGACCGGCCGCGGTCGCGCCCGTCAGCTCCGCCCCCTCCGGGCCGATCTCGATGCGGTACGACTCCGGCCCCCGGTCCGCCCCGACGGCCGGGTCGATGCGCAGCCGCAGCTCCGCGGTCACACCGGCCCCGGCGGCGGGCAGCTCCCAGCCGGTGGCCGCTCCCAGTTCCCGCCGCAGCCAGCGGGCGACCGGACCGGCCCCCGGCCCGGCGTCGAGGACCGGCTCGGGCCCGAACGCGTAGCGGCGCCCGTCCTCGTCGAGAAGTGCGACCTGGGGTACCGGGATCAAGTCCATGCGTCAGCCCTTCACGACTGCGTGTTGCGCCCTGCGCAACGCTCGTTCCGCAGGGCGCTCGTCGCGCCGACCCTAACGCGCGCCGCGGGCACGGCAAAGACCCCCGGACGCGCTGTGGCGCGCCGGGGGTCTCGGTCCCGCGAAAGATGAGAGGAGGCCGGGGCGGACTACTTGTCCTTGCCGCCCTTGTCCTTGTCCCCACCGGGGCCCATGGACTCGTAGATCTCCTTGCACATGGGGCAGACCGGGTACTTCTTCGGGTCCCGGCCCGGCACCCAGACCTTGCCGCAGAGCGCGACGACGGGGGTCCCGTCGAGCGCGCTCGCCATGATCTTGTCCTTCTGGACGTAGTGGGCGAAGCGCTCGTGGTCGCCGTCACCGTGCGACACCTGCGGCGTCGGCTCTACGAGGGTCCCCGTGCCAGTCCCGCGCTCGGGCTCAAGAGTGCTCATGGATCCCAGGGTACTTAACCCCGCGCCCGTCAGTTGAGCGACGGGTCGTCCGGATAGGTGGCGACCATCGCCAGGTCGCTCCGCTGGCGGCGCAGCACCGCCCGCCAGAGCCGCTCCGGATCCGGGAACGACACGTCTCCGGGCTCCGACTCCACCACGTACCAGGCGCCCTCGCCGAGCTCCGTCTCCAGCTGCCCCGGACCCCAGCCGGAGTAACCGGCGAAGATCCGCAGGCCGCCCAGGGCCGCGGCCAGCAGCTCCGGCGGCGCCTCCAGGTCGACCAGTCCGATCGCCCCGTACACCCGGCGCCAGCCGAGCGGACCCTCCTCACCCGGGATCACCGCGAGCCCCAGGGCCGAGTCCAGCGCCACGGGTCCGCCCTGGAAGACCACACCGGGCGAGCCGGCCAGGGGCGCCCAGGGCAGCAGGACGTCGCCGACGCCCACGGGCGTCGGCCGGTTCAGGACCACGCCGAGGGAGCCCTGCTCGTCGTGGTCGAGCAGGAGCACCACCGCGCGGTCGAAATTCGGGTCCGCGAGGGCGGGGGTGGCCACGAGCAGCCGCCCTGTGAGGGAGGACACCTCGGTCATGCCGCCATGATCCCGCACATCGGCCGTTTCCGGGGAGCGGGCGCGGAGATCGGATCGCCCGCAGCTCAGGGCGCACGGCAGCAGCGAGGAGCGCGCACGGACGGCGTAGCCGGAACGCGACGCTCCGCCATGCGGTGGATACGGAGGGTGTTGTACCGAATTCATGACAGTCCTACGGCCACGTCACCCTTACGAACAAGGGGGTGGTGGCCCTTACCCTTTTCCCTGGCCCCCTGCCCACCCCTCTCCGGAACGCGAGATTCATGACCGGCATCAGTGACGATGTACTGCTTGTCCACGGCGGTACCCCGCTCGAGGGCGAGATCCGTGTCCGCGGTGCGAAGAACCTCGTGCCCAAGGCCATGGTCGCCGCTCTGCTCGGCAGCGAACCCAGCCGGCTGCGCAACGTTCCCGACATCCGTGACGTGCGCGTCGTCCGCGGGCTGCTCCAGCTGCACGGGGTGACGGTCCGTCCCGGCGAGGAGCCGGGCGAGCTCGTGCTCGACCCCACTCACGTCGAGAGCGCCAACGTCGCCGACATCGACGCCCACGCGGGCTCCTCCCGCATCCCGATCCTGTTCTGCGGCCCCCTGCTGCACCGCCTCGGCCACGCCTTCATCCCGGGCCTGGGCGGCTGCGACATCGGCGGCCGGCCGATCGACTTCCACTTCGACGTGCTCCGCCAGTTCGGCGCGACCATCGAGAAGCGCGAGGGCGGCCAGTACCTGGAAGCCCCGCAGCGCCTGCGCGGCTGCAAGATCCGCCTCCCCTACCCGTCGGTCGGCTCGACCGAGCAGGTGCTGCTGACGGCCGTCCTGGCCGAGGGCGTCACGGAGCTCAGCAACGCCGCGGTGGAGCCGGAGATCGAGGACCTCATCTGCGTACTGCAGAAGATGGGCGCGATCATCTCCGTCGACACCGACCGGACCATCCGGATCACGGGCGTCGACCGCCTCGGCGGCTACAACCACAAGGCGCTTTCGGACCGCCTGGAAGCCGCCTCCTGGGCTTCCGCGGCCCTCGCCACCGGCGGCAACATCTACGTGCGCGGCGCCCAGCAGCGCTCGATGATGACGTTCCTGAACACCTTCCGCCGCGTCGGCGGGGCGTTCGAGATCGACGACGACGGCATCCGCTTCTGGCACCCGGGCGGCCCGCTCAACGCCATCGCGCTGGAGACCGACGTACACCCCGGCTTCCAGACCGACTGGCAGCAGCCGCTCGTCGTGGCGCTGACGCAGGCCTCCGGCCTCTCGATCGTCCACGAGACGGTCTACGAGTCCCGGCTCGGCTTCACCTCGGCGCTCAACCAGATGGGTGCTCACATCCAGCTGTACCGCGAGTGCCTGGGCGGCTCGGCCTGCCGCTTCGGCCAGCGCAACTTCCTGCACTCGGCGGTCGTCTCCGGCCCCACCAAGCTGCAGGGCGCCGACCTGGTCATCCCGGACCTGCGCGGCGGGTTCTCGTACCTGATCGCGGCGCTGGCCGCCGAGGGCACCTCGCGGGTCCACGGCATCGACCTGATCAACCGCGGCTACGAGAACTTCATGGAGAAGCTCGTGGAACTCGGCGCGAAGGTCGAGCTGCCGGGCGGCGAGCTCGTCTGAGCCGTACGCGCCGTACCGCGCCTCGCGTAGGCAAGAAGCCCCCCGGGCCCCGCACAGGGCCCGGGGGGCTTTCCCGTGGCCGCCCGCGGCCCGGTGGGGCATGCCAGGGGCATACCGGGGCCCCTCACAGGGCCCTGACGGCCCCTCACAGGGCCTGCCAGGGCCGCCGGGGCCCGCCGGGGCCACCGGTGCGCGCCGCGCCCGCGTACCGCCCGCCCGCGTCCGGCCCGTATCCGGCTCCGGCCCGTATCCGGCTCCGTATCCGGCTCCGGCTCCGGCCCGGGCTCCGGACAAGCCGAAGGGCGGCCACCCCGCCCGGGGGTGACCGCCCATCGTCGTTCTGCGTACTGCTGCCGTTCCAAAGGCCGGTGCGGCCTTCGGCGCCGGGGCGGACTACTTGCCCTTGGCGGCTTCCTTGAGCTTGGAGCCCGCGGAGACCTTCACGCTGTAGCCGGCCGGGATCTGGATGGGGTCGCCGGTCTGCGGGTTGCGCGCGGTGCGAGCGGCACGGTGGGTGCGCTCGAAGGTCAGGAAGCCGGGGATGGTGACCTTCTCGTCGCCCTTGGCGACAATCTCGCCAACGGTCTCGGCGAGCGCGGCCAGAACGGCGTCGGCGTCCTTGCGGGTCACCTCGGCGCGCTCGGACAGAGCGGCCACCAGCTCACTGCGGTTCATGTTGTACTCCCGTGTTCAACTTGCCTTAGAGGCGTGAGATCGAAGCCGATGCTGCCAGGGCCCTAGGACAGTCCCCGGACCCGGGTCTGAACGTCAGACCCTCTCGCCCGGTTACGCATCCTGCCCCCACCAGCGGCGGGAAAGCCAATCCGGCACCCGTCGGGGTCACACGAAAAGCGCCACAGTCACGCCGCGGTGACGCTCCGTCCACGCCCTCGCTCACACGCCGCTGCGGACCGCGGACCTCGCGGGCATCCCCGCAACACTAGAGGCGGCCCGTCGGGCCCGCATCTCGCGACGCGCCGGGAGCGGAGTGCCGTGAGGGCCGTCACAGCAGGGTTCAGGACCCCGAGGCGGCCTTGCGGACGGCGCCCGCGACCGCACCCGCCACCTTGTCGTTGAACACCGACGGGATGATGTAGTTGGCGTTCAGCTCGTCCTCGCCCACGACGTCCGCCAGGGCGCTCGCGGCGGCCAGCATCATGTCCGTGTTCACGGTGCGGGACTGAGCGTCCAGCAGACCGCGGAAGACACCCGGGAAGACCAGCACGTTGTTGATCTGGTTGGGGAAGTCGGAGCGGCCGGTGGCGACCACGGCGGCGGTCTGGCGGGCGACGGCCGGGTCCACCTCGGGGTCCGGGTTCGCGAGCGCGAACACGATCGCGCCTTCCGCCATGGCGGCGACGTCCTCGCCGGACAGTACGTTCGGGGCCGAGACGCCGATGAACACGTCGGCGCCGACCACGGCTTCCTTCAGGGTGCCCGTGTAGCCCTCGGGGTTGGTGTTGTCGGCGATCCAGCGCAGCGGGGAGTCGGCGGCCGCGTCGACGAGGTCGGGGCGGCCCGCGTGCACGACGCCGTGGATGTCGGCACTGACCGCGTTCTTGACGCCCGCCGCGAGGAGCAGCTTGAGGATGGCGGTACCGGCCGCGCCGGCGCCCGACATGACGACCTTGACGTCGCCAACTGCCTTGCCCACCACGCGCAGTGCGTTGGTGAGGGCCGCGAGCACGACGATCGCGGTGCCGTGCTGGTCGTCGTGGAAGACGGGGATGTCGAGGGCCTCGCGCAGCCGGGCCTCGATCTCGAAGCAGCGCGGCGCGGAGATGTCCTCCAGGTTGATGCCGGCGAAGCCGGGGGCGATGGCCTTGACGATCGCGACGATCTCGTCGGTGTCCTGGGTGTCGAGGCAGATCGGCCATGCGTCGATGCCGGCGAAGCGCTTGAAGAGGGCCGCCTTGCCCTCCATGACGGGCAGCGCGGCCATCGGGCCGATGTTGCCGAGGCCCAGCACGGCGGAGCCGTCCGTCACGACTGCGACGGAGTTGCGCTTGATGGTGAGGCGGCGCGCGTCCTCGGGGTTCTCGGCGATCGCCATGCACACGCGGGCCACGCCCGGGGTGTAGATCATCGAGAGGTCGTCACGGTTGCGGATGGGGTGCTTGGACGCCATCTCGATCTTGCCGCCGAGGTGCATCAGGAAGGTGCGGTCGGAGACCTTGCCGAGGCTGACGCCCTCGATGCCGCGCAGCTTCTCGACGATCTCGTCCGCGTGCGCGGTGGAGGTCGCGGCGATCGTGACGTCGATCCGGAGCTTCTCGTGGCCGGATGCGGTCACGTCGAGGCCGGTGACCGATCCGCCGGAGGACTCCACGGCGGTGGTGAGCTGGGAGACCGCGGTTCCGCTCGCGGGCACTTCCAGACGGACCGTCATCGAATACGAGACGCTGGGCGCCGTTGCCATGGCCGTGTTCCTCTTCTGTCCCTGGTTCGCTGTCACACACAGAGCCCTGCTGCACAGCAGGTGCGGCAGGACCTGTTGTCCGATCGTCCCACCTACCAGCCAGTACAAGGTAACCAGCTACAAATTTCGGAAAGACTCTTCCACCATACGAGATATCAGGGGCGTTCGGAATGGTGGGGTCATACAAAACAGGTCCGCGCCCCCCACTGAGTGGAGGGCGCGGACCTGGTGATTCGTACGTCTATGACACCGACCCGCCATGCTCGCCTCGCGGCAAGTGGTCGCTCTAAGCGACGAAGGTTGGGCCCGGGGGCTTGGATCGAGTCGGTGCCGTACCCAGGCTAACAAAGGATCGCCGAATGTGATCCCCCTGCTCGCACTCGGTTCCGAGCACCACGCTCATGGCCGCGGACCATCCGGCCGTACGAGGCCCTGAGCGGGCCGGGACCCCGGCGATGAACCGCCACCGCCGGGCCGTCCCCGCCCCGCCGCGGCTACGGCAGCAGCAGCTCCGGCACCCCGTCGGCGTCCGGCTTGTCCCGGTCTGCGGAGACCACCGTCAGCTGCTGCGTCGCGCGCGTCAGCGCCACGTACAGCACCCGCAGGCCCGCCGGGGACTCGTCCGCGATCTCCGCCGGGGAGACGACCACCGTGGCGTCGTACTCCAGGCCCTTGGCCTCCAGACTGCCCAGCGCCACCGCCCGCTCGCCGAGGTCGGCCAGCCAGCCCGCGGCCTCCGCGCGCCGGTCCATCGCCACGACCACGCCGACCGTGCCGTCCACCTGCTCCAGCAGCCGCCGGGTCTCCTCCCGGACCGCGGTGCCCAGATCGCCCGCGGCGGCCGTGAAACGGGGCTCCAGGCCCGTGGAACGCACCGCGGTCGGCGGCTCCATGCCGGGCATCGCCAGGCGCAGCACCCGGGACGCGACCTCGGCGACCTCCGCCGGGTTGCGGTAGTTGACGGTCAGGGTGAACCGCCGGCGCGGGCGGCTGCCCAGGGCCTCGTCGCGGGCCGCGGCCGCCTCCTGCGGGTCCGTCCAGGAGGACTGCGCCGGGTCGCCGACCACCGTCCAGGTGCCGTGCCGGCCCCGGCGGCCCACCATCCGCCACTGCATCGGCGTCAGGTCCTGGGCCTCGTCCACGATGACGTGCGCGTACTCGGTGCGCTCCGCCGCGAGCCGCTCGGCCCGCTCCCACTGGGTCTCCTCGCGGGTCGGCATCAGCTCCTCCAGCCCGCTGAGCTGGTCGAGGGGGTCCATCTCCCGCCGGCGCTTGGGCCGCGCGGGCGCGCCGAGCAGCTGCTGGAGCTCGTCCAGCAGCGCCACGTCGTGCACCGACAGGGGGCCCTTGCCGTCCGGGCCCACCCGGCGCAGCGAGCGGGCCAGCTGGCGGCTCTCGCGCGGGTTGAGGTCCCGGCGCGACCAGCGGCCGAGGTGGCGCTCGTCGGCGAGCGCGGCGAGCACCGTGCGCGGGGTCAGCTCGGGCCACCAGGCGTTGAGGAAGCCGATGAAGGCGTCCTCGGTGGAGATGTCCTCGTCGAAGGCGGAGCGCAGCTCGGCGGCCAGCTCCGGGTCGCTGTGCCGGCCGGCGCCGCCGGACTTCGCGTACAGGGCGTCGAGCAGCAGCTTGCGGGCGCGCGGGCGCAGCAGGTTGACGGGGGCGGTGCCGCTGAGCACGTTCTGCCGGATCCGGTTCAGCTCGTCGGCCTCCAGCTCCTGGCGGCGGCCGAAGGCCACCACGCGCAGCCGGTCGGGGGCGCCGCCGAGCTCCAGTGCGCCGCGTACGGCCTTGCGGAGCACCTTGAGCATCCGGGAGGAGCCCTTGATCCGGGCCACGGCAGGGGTGTCGTAGGTGGTGGCCTCCGCGCCGTCGACGAGCGAGCCGAGGGCCCGGATGGCCACCTGGCCCTCCTCACCGAGCGAGGGCAGCACGCCCTCGGTGTACGCGACGAGCAGCGGGGTCGGCGAGACGATCAGGATGCCGCCGGAGTAGCGGCGCCGGTCCTGGTACAGCAGGTAGGCGGCGCGGTGCAGGGCGACGGCGGTCTTGCCGGTGCCGGGGCCGCCCGCGACCTCGGCGACGGAGGCGGCGGGCGCCCGGATGACCAGGTCCTGCTCGGCCTGGATCGAGGAGACGATGTCGCGCATGGAGTGCGTACGGGCCCGCCCGAGAGCGGCCATGAGGGCGCCGTCGCCGATGGCGGGGAGCTCCCGGCCGTCCAGGAAGGCGGTGACCTCCGGACGCATCAGGTCGTCCTCGACGCCGAGCACCTTGCGGCCCTTGGACCGGATGACGCGGCGGCGCACGACGCGGCCGGGCTCCTTGGGCGTGGAGCGGTAGAACGGCGCCGCGGCCGGGGCGCGCCAGTCGATGACCAGCGGCGCGTAGTCGGAGTCCAGGACTCCGATGCGGCCGATGTGCAGCGTCTCGGCGATGTCGGCGGTGAGGTCCTCGCGAATCGCGTCGTCGGCGGGCTCGACGGAGGAGTACGCGCCGTCCGCGCCGCGCTCCCCGTCCTTGCCGAGCACCAGGTCGATGCGGCCGAAGAGGAAGTCCTCGAACTCGCTGTTCAGCCGGTTCAGGTGGATGCCCGCCCGGAAGACCTGCGCGTCGCGCTCGGCGAGTGCGCCGGGCGTACCCACCTGGCCGCGCTGGGCGGCGTCGTTCATGAGGAACTCGGCCTCGTGGATCTTCTCCTCAAGGCGTCGGTACACCTGGTCGAGATGCGTCTGCTCGACCGCGATCTCCCGATCGCGGACGGAATCCGCCGTGCTGTCGACAGCGGCATTCTGCGCGGCCACCAAGGCCCCCTTCTGACGTGCATGGGCGACCGTCAAAGGTACGCGAATCGGCCCCCTGTCCGCACGCCCGTTCCGGAACCGGTCTCGCGGGTTGGTACGCGGGGGTACGCGGAGTGGTACGCCTTCCTACCCGGCCCCGGCCGCCAGGGCCCGGCGGCGGTGCCGGGCGACGCGCTCGCGGTTGCCGCAGCGCTCGCTGGAGCACCAGCGGCGCCGGTGGCCGCGGGAGTTGTCCAGGTAGACCCGGGTGCAGCCGTCGCCCTCGCAGGCCCGCAGCAGGGCCCGGTCGCCGGGGTCGGTCAGCAGCTCGACGGCGTCCCGGGCGACGGCCGCGAGCAGCGCGCCGCACTCCACGCCACCGCACAACTCCCGTACGAGGTGGCCTTCCTGGTCCCGTACGGCACACAGGCCCGGGGGTGGTCCGGCGGCCAGGGCGTTGACCCGGGCGAGGGCGTTCTCGTCGGGATCGGTGCCGAGCAGCTCCGCCCGTACGAGGGTTTCCACGTCGGCGCGCAGGGACCGGAAGGCCGCGGCCCAGTCGGGTCCCACCCGGGCGAGCGGCGTCCGGTCGGGTACCAGCCCGGCCCCGGCGAGCCACAGCCGCAGCTCGTCACCGTCCGGGATCCCCTCGTGGGGGGTGAAGGTGGCCACCAGGTCCAGGCAGATCCGCCCGGAATCGAACCGCATGCCGTCAGCCTCCCGTCGTGGGGTGCCGTACCAGACTGCCCGTCCGCCGCCTGCTGGGGAAGCCCCCGAACCGGTGGGCCCGTGCTTGCGTTGCACGGACCTCTGCCCGCGCTGCGCGCACCTTCGGGCTGACGCCGGCCGAATCCGGCCCCGCCGGCACGTTCGGCCCCGCCGGCGTTCGAGGCGCGGGCCCCAGACCCCGCTCCTCAAACGCCTGCGGGGCCGGATCCCGGAGGGTCGTCGTGGAGGAGGCGCTGGAAGAGGCGGTGGTCGCGCCAGGCGCCGTTGATGTGAAGGTAGCGCGGCGCGAGTCCGAACTGCTCGAAGCCCGCCTTCGCCAGCACCCGCTGCGAGGCCAGGTTGTCGACCAGGGTGCCCGCCGTCACGCGGTGCAGGCCCAGCTCCTCGCGGGCGACCCGGCAGACCTCCGCCACGCCCGCGGTGGCCAGCCCCCTGCCGTGCCAGGCGGGGTCGACCCAGTAGCCGACGCCGCCGCTGCACAGCGGCCCGTACGTGATCGAGCCGAGGTTGATCGCGCCGACGGGCGCACCGGTGGCCGTCTCGACGAACACGTACGGGACGATCCGCCCCGCGTCCCGTTCCGCGAGCACGCCCTCGAGCCGCTCCCGCTGGCCGGCCTCCGTGTAGTAGGCGTCCTGGCGGACCGGCTCGACGTGCGCCATGAACGCCCGGTTCCGGGTGAACGCCTCGGCCAGCCCGGCGGCGTCGCCGAGCGCGACGCCCCTCATCTCAACCCCGTCAATGATCATCCCGGCACGCTAGCCGAGGACCCCCCTGGCCGTCACCGCGTCGGCGGGAAGCTCCCCGTACTTGGCCTCCCCGCCCGCGTCCAGCGAGAGCCGGTACCCGCGCTTGACCACCGTCTGGATCAGGTTCGGGGCTCCGAGCGCCACCCGGAGGCGGGCCATCGCCGTCTCCACCGCGTGCTCGTCGCGCCCCGCGCCCGGCAGCGCCCGCAGCAGGTCCGCGCGGGACACCACCCATCCCGGCCGCCGCGCCAGCGCCCGCAGCAGGGCCATTCCGGCCGGCGGTACGGGCCTCAGCTGCGCGTCCACCAGGACCGCGTGTCCCCGGATCTCCACCCGGTGCCCGGCCACCGGCAGCACCCGGGCCCGGCCGGGCAGCTCCCGGCAGAGCAACTGCACCAGCGGGCCCAGCCGGAAGCGCTCCGGCTGCACCGTGTCCACGCCGTGCGCCTGCAGCGGCAGCGCGGTCACCGGCCCGACGCACGCGGACAGCAGCCTGCCGCGCAGCGCGTCCAGCACGGCGTCCCGCAGCCCCCGCTCCTCGGCCCGGGACAGCAGCGAGGCCGCCGCCGGCGCCGAGGTGAAGCTGACGGCGTCGACCGATCCGCCGATCATCGCGTCCAGCAGCCGGTCCAGCGGCCCGAGGTCCTCCGGCGCCATCCACCGGTAGACGGGGACCACCACCACCTCGGCCCCGCCCTCCCGCAGCGCCTCGACGAAGCCCGGCAGCGGCTCGCCGTGCAGCTGGAGTGCGATCCGCCGCCCGGCCACGCCGGCCGTCAGCAGCCGTTCCAGTACCTCGGCGAGCGATTCCGAGTCCGGGGACCAGGTCTCCTTGAGCCCGGCGGCCCGGATCGCGCCCTTCACCTTCGGTCCGCGCGCCAGCAGTTCGGCGGCCCGCAGCCGTTCCAGCAGGTCCTCGCCGACGCCCCACCCGTCGGCCGCCTCGATCCACCCGCGGAAGCCGATGGCGGTGGTGGCCACCACCACGTCCGGAGCGCAGCCGATCAGTTCCTTCGTCGCGGCCAGCAGCTCGCTGTCGTCGGCGAGCGGCACGATCCGCAGCGCCGGCGCGTGCAGCACCGCGGCTCCGCGCCGCCGCAGCAGCGCGATGAGCTCGTCCGCCCGCCGGGCGGCCGTGACCCCGACGGTGAAGCCCGCGAGCGGGCCTGTGTTCGTGTCGTCCATCGTGACCTGCCTAGTGACGCATGCGGGGGCGGTACGGGTGCACCGAGCCTGCCAACCCGTCGTGTCGGACTCGGTTCACCCGTATTTCGCGCCGGTTACACCGACGTGAGCTGGGGTTTCGTCTCGACCCCGACCGTGTGGATCACCGGGGTGGCCGGGCGGCGAAGGTATACCGCCCAGGTCACCGCGCAGCACAGGGCGTAGAAGCCGAGGAAGGTGACGAAGGCCGCGGTTCCGGAGCCGGAGGTGCGGAACGCCTCCCGGAAGACCAGGTTGATGCCCAGGCCGCCGAGCGCGCCGACCGCTCCGATGAGTCCCATCGAGGCGCCGGAGAGCCGTCGCCCGTACGCGGCCGCGCCCTCGCCGCTCATGCCGCGGGCGAGCGCCTTCGCCTGGAAGATGCCCGGGATCATCTTGTACGTCGATCCGTTGCCGAGGCCGCTGAGGACGAAGAGGGCCACGAACCCCACGAGGAAGACGGGCAGTGAGGACCGCTGCGAGGCGAACACGACCACTCCGGTCGCCGCCGCCATCGCCACGAAGGTCCCCAGGGTGATCCGCGCCCCGCCGAACCGGTCCGCCAGCGCCCCGCCCACCGGCCTGATCAGCGACCCGAGCAGCGGTCCCATGAAGGTCAGCGAGGCGGCCTGGAGCGGGGTGCGGCCGAACTGGGTCTGCAGCACCAGCCCGAAGGCGAAGCTGTACCCGATGAAGGACCCGAACGTCCCGATGTACAGGAACGCCATGATCCAGGTGTGCGCGTCCTTGACCGCCTCGCGGACCGCGCCGGTGTCGTTGCGCACGGGGGCCAGGTTGTCCATGCGTACGGCCGCCAGGACGGCCGCGATCACGATCAGCGGGATGTAGGCGCCCATCAGGTACCGCGGATGGGAGGCGCCGGCGGTCGCGATGACCAGCAGCCCGGCCAGCTGCACCACGGGTACGCCGATGTTGCCGCCGCCGGCGTTCAGGCCGAGCGCCCAGCCCTTCTTGCGCAGCGGGAAGAAGGCGTTGATGTTGGTCATCGAGGAGGCGAAGTTGCCGCCGCCCACGCCGGTGAGGGCGGCGACGAGCAGGAAGGTCCCGTACGAGGTCCCGGGCTCCATCACCACGACCGCGGCGACCGTCGGCGCGAGCAGCAGCAGCGCGCTGAAGACGGTCCAGTTCCGGCCGCCGAAGCGGGCCACGGCGAAGGTGTACGGCACCCGGACGATCGCGCCGACCAGGGTCGCGGTCGCGATGAGGAAGAACTTCCCGGCCGGGTCGATCCCGTACGCCGGTCCCATGAAGAGGACCATCACGGACCAGAGCGACCAGATGGAGAACCCGATGTGCTCGGAGAACACGGAGTAGACGAGGTTGCGGCGGGCGGTCCGCTCCCCCGTCTCCTTCCAGAAGGTCTCGTCCTCGGGATCCCACTGCTCGATCCAGCGGCCCCCCTTGCGCGGTGCGGTCGTACCGGTCATCACACGCCTCCACAGCTGTCGCGTCCGTGGAACGACCGTAGGAACGGCGCGTTTCCGCCCCGGTCCCCGCCGGATGACCGCCGGGAAACCTTGCTCTCACCCGGCGCCGGGGACACCTGTGAGCGCGGCCGGACGCCAGCTCGCCGGGGGTACGTCCAGCCAGCCGCGGTCGGCGCTGAGCCCGGCCGCGGCCCGTTGCAGCGCTTCGAGGCCCGGGTGGCCGAAACCCTTGCGCCACACCATCGACAGCGGGGACAGCGGGACCGGGTCGACCAGCGGCCGCTTCACAGAGCCGGGCATGTCGACGAAGTCGACGGTCACGAGCACCGGATTGCCGGTCTTGGCCATGACCCGGCGGAACTCGTCCTTGCCCACGGCCACCGGGGCGGGCGGCGCCATCAGGATCCCCCGTCCGGCGAACAGCTCGCGCGCCAGGCCCGTCCACTCCGGCGTCCGCGGGTTCCCGGCGCCCGCGTACACGGTCTCCCCCGCCAGCGCCTCCAGCGGTACGGCCGACAGCGCGGCCAGCGGGTGCCCGTCGGGCAGCAGCACGGCGAGCGGCTCGTACCGTACGGGCCGGTGCGCGATCCGGGACCGCAACACCGGGTCCAGCCCGTCGGCGTACCCGAAGGACACGTCGAGGCGCCCGGCGGCGACCTCGGCGGCGGCGTACGTCAGCCCGCTCTCCCAGCGGGCCATCAGCTCGCAGTCCGGGGCCAGTTCGCGGGCGCGCTCCAGCACGGTGCGCGCGGTGCTCGGCCCGTCGGTGTTCAGGTCGACGAGCAGCGCCCGGGGCGCGGCGAAGGCGGCGGTGAGCGCTTCGTGCGCGGCCAGCACCCGCCGGGCCAGGGGCAGCAGCCGCTCCCCGTCGGGGGTGGGCTCGACGGCGCGGGTCGTACGGACGAACAGCGCGGTGCCGAGGGTCTCCTCAAGCCGCCGTACGTCCCGGCTCAGCGCCTGCTGGGCGACGTACAGCCGGGCGGCGGCGCGGGTGAAGTGCAGCTCCTCGGCCACGGCGACGAACCCGCGCAGCAGCCGGGGGTCCACATCACGGAGCATCATGCCCGGAGACTAACAACGGATCGGCGTGAATGGCCTGCGAACAGGTGTTGGACGCCTCGCCCGGTCCCGGCCGAGGGTGGGGGTCATGCCCCTCATGGCCGTCACCGGCAACACCCTCGTCCTCGCCGCCCCGCCCGCCCCCGCCCGCACTTCCCCCGCCGGCCGGGAGCCCCGCACCCCCCGGGGCCCGCTGGCCGCCTACCGCCGCCTGTTCGCCCTGCCCGGCGCCCGCGCCTTCACCGCCGGGAACCTCATCGCCCGCCTCCCCATGGGCATGCTCGGGGTCAGCGCGGTCATGATGATCGCCGGGCAGCGCGGCTCGTACGCCCTGGCCGGCGCGGTCACGGCGACCGGCATGGCCGCCACCGCGCTGGTCGCCCCGTGGACCGCCCGGCTGATCGACCGTCACGGGCAGGCCCGGATCGCCGTCCCGGCCACCCTGATCGCGGTCCTCGGCTCGCTGTCCCTGATCGTGTGCGTCCGTACCGGGGCACCCGCCTGGACCCTCTTCGCCTCGTACGCCGCGACCGCCACCACCCCCAACATCGGCGGCATGTCCCGCGCCCGCTGGACGCACCTGCTGCGCGACTCCCCGGGCGCGCACCACACCGCGATGTCCTTCGAGCAGGCCGCCGACGAGCTCTGCTACATGCTCGGCCCGGTCCTGGCGGCCTTCCTCTGCTCGGTCGTCCTCCCCGAGGCCGGGACCCTCACCGCGGCCGTCCTGCTGCTGACCGGCATGCTGGTCTTCACCTCCTGCCGCTCCACCCAGCACCCGCCGACGGCGGGCCCCCGGCGCGGCTCCCCGCTGCGCGCGCTGAGCCCGCTGCTGCCCCTCTTCCTGGCCACCGGCGTGGTGTTCGGCTCGATGGAGATCGCCTCGATCGCCCACCTCGGCGCCCTGGGCCTGGGCGCCGCCTCCGGCCCGGTCCTGGCCCTCCAGGCGGCGGGCTCCTGCGCGGCGGGCCTCCTCTACGGGACCCTGCGCCCGCGGGGTCTGCGGACCTGCCTGGTCGCCATGGCCGCCGCGATGACCCTGCCGTGGCTCGCGGCGAGCACGGGCTCGCTCCTCCCGCTGGCCTGCGCCCTGCTCCTGGCGGGCATGGCCACGGCTCCGGCGATGGTGACCGCGATGTCCCGGGTCCACGCCCTGACCCCGGAGGGCCGCCTCAACGAGGGCATGACCCTGGCCGTCACCGCCATCCTCGCGGGCATCGCCCTGGGCGCGGCGGCGGCCGGCACCCTGGTCGACCACCTGGGCCCGACCCCGGCCTACGCCCTCCCGGCGGCGGCGGCCCTCCTCGCCCTCGCCACCGTCCAGGCCGTCACTCGTACCAGGTGATGCCACAGACGTAGACGCACTCGTGCCGGGGGACGGCCAGGAGGCTGCGGAATCGTCAGTGTTGCAGTCCCATGACCAGTCGCTCACAGGCCGGTCTCGGCCTCTGCTTTGTCGAGGATCTGCTGGATCTCAGCCAGTGCGGGCGTGGGATCGGCCGCCCCCTCCTGAACCAGCCGTTCCAGGGCATGGAGGCGTGCAGCTCTCCGAGGATGGCGTTCGATCTCGACGAATACGGCCCAGGAGTGGATGAAGGCCCGCAGCGGGGCGAGCGACTGCGCCTGCTGGGCGCTCGTCGTGGCCTCGAAGAAGTGCTGCGTCAGATCGGGAATCCGGCTGGGCGCGATCTTCGCGACGGCCTCACGAAGGGCCGCAGGCGTGAGATCCGGGCATGGGGATCAGCGGCCCATCCTCGTGGGGGATCGGCGTACGCACGTGTCCTCGCTGGGACTCCGCTCCGGAGCGTGCTCCTCACCGGACCGCCGCCAGAACCGCCGCGCGGATGCTTCCGGCATGACGAAGGCCCCGCAGCCGAGAGGCTGCGGGGCCTTTGCCCACATGGGATGAGTGGAGATGGCGGGAATCGAACCCGCGTCCAACGGTGCAGAAGCAGGGCTTCTCCGAGCGCAGTCCGCTGCGCTTTTCTCAGCCCCGGAGATCACACGGACAAGTCTCCGACGGGCTCAGTCACTGTTTGGTTTCCCTCCAACCCCCGTGACCGGGGCTAGAGGTTTAGATCCCTAATTGACGCCAGGATCCGGACCGGGACCACTTCCGGGCTGACGCTCCTCACAGAGGCTTCAGCTCACTGTTATTAGGCAGCGAGGGTGAAGCGGGAGTTATCGCTCTTGGAGTTGGCGATTATTGTTTGCGACATGTGGTTAGCGAGATCATTGCCGCTTCCTCGGCTCGCTTCCCCTGCATCGACATCCGCTGTCGAAACCGATCATCCCCATGTTGTTTTTTCAAGCTGCGCCGACCCCTGGGGGGCGGTGCTGACGCCATGGTACGCGAAGTGGACCGCCGCGTGCCAGGTGATTAAACCGTGCCGCGCTGCTTGCGACGGATCGCCGAGATCGTCCGGTTCGTCTCGCGGGTGTCCTGCTTCTCCCGCATCGTCTGCCGCTTGTCGTACTCCTTCTTGCCCTTCGCCAGCGCGATCTCGATCTTCGCGCGGCCGTCCTTGAAGTACAGCGCGAGGGGAACGATCGTGTGACCCGACTCGTCCGCCTTGCGCTCCAGCTTGTCGATCTCCTCGCGGTGCATGAGGAGCTTGCGCTTGCGCCGGGCGCTGTGGTTGGTCCAGGTGCCCTGGCTGTACTCCGGCACGTGCACGTTGTAGAGCCAGGCCTCCCCGCTCTCCACCGACACGAAGCCGTCCACCAGCGAGGCCCGGCCCTGGCGCATGGACTTGACCTCGGTACCCGTGAGCACGAGACCGCACTCGTAGGTGTCGATGATCGTGTAGTCGTGCCGCGCCTTCTTGTTCTGGGCGATCAGCTTGCGCCCTTTTTCCTTAGCCATAGTGCGGTCATTTTCGCACTACGGACCCACCCCGAGGCCACCCAATACCGTGACGGCCCGTTCCTCGACCCGGTCGCCCGCCGGCACGTCCGGGGTGATGCCGTCGCCGTCCAGGCTCCGGCCCGCCGGTGTGCGGTACGTACCCACCGTCAGCTCGGCCACCGAACCGTCCGGGAGTTCGGTCGGCATCTGCACCGAGCCCTTGCCGAAGGTCCGGCTGCCCACCGCCACCGCCCGGCCCCGGTCCTGAAGGGCGCCCGTCACCAGCTCGGCCGCGCTCATCGTGCCGCCGTCCACGAGGGCCACCAGCGGACGGGTGGTGTCCCCGCCCGGGGCCGCGTACAGGACCCGCTGGTCGCCGCGTACGTCGTACGTGGCCACGAGGCCGCCGTCCAGGAAGGCGGAGGCCGCGGTGACCGCCTCGGTGACCAGCCCGCCCGGGTTGCCGCGCAGGTCGAGCATGACCCCGGCGCCGGCCGGGGCGGCGCGCACGGCGGCCCTGACGCGATCGCCGGAACCCCGGGTGAAGGAGACCACCTTGATGACCGTGACCCCGTCCGGGCGCTGGCGCACGGTCACCGGCTCGGTGCGCAGCTGCTCGCGGCGCACGGTCTCGGTGAGGTCGGCGCCGTTCCGGCTCAGGCTCAGCACGACGGGGGTGCCCGCCTCGCCGCGCAGCAGGGCGACCACGTCGGCGACGGCCAGACCGGTCACGGCGTGCCCGTCGACGCTCAGCAGCCGGTCCCCGGCCAGCAGCCCGGCCCGGGCCGCGGGGCTGCCGGGCTGGACCTTCTCGACCTTGATCGCGCCGTCGGCCGCCCGCTCCGCCCACACCCCGACGCCGGTCCAGCGGCCGTCGAGGCCCTCGGCGAAGGCGGCGTACTCGCCCTGGTCGTAGACGGTGCCCCAACGGTCGCCGCTGCGGCTGACGACCTCCTGGGCCGCCTTCTTCCCGGACTTCCCCTCGGCGACGGCCTCGGCGGCGGCGCGGGCCACCGCGTCGCGGTCGGCGGTGCCCGCCTCGCGCGGGGCCTCGGCCGCGGGGGCGCCCGTCAGGGCCGCGGCGGCCGCGGCGCCCTCCTCGCGGTCCCAGCAGCCGGTGTACGCACCGGCGCCGACGGCGGTGAGGAAGGCGAACGTCAAAACGGCCCCGCGACGCAGGTCGCGGGGCCGGAGACAGAAGGCGGGCAGACCCGGCATGGCGCCGAGTCTAGGACAAGCCCCGCGCCGGTACGGGTGGTTGACCGGACCGCTCGCGGGGCGCTTGTCACACCTTCAGGTACTTGCGCAGGGCGATGAAGGCGGCCACGGAGGGCATCAGGAGGCCGATGAAGAGTACGTACGGCAGCTTGGCCAGCACCGATCCCCAGCCCATGAAGTCGATGAGCTGGATCTTGTCCCGCAGGCCGACGCCGTGGTCGATCACGAAGTACTGCCCGGAGACGAGCATGGCGCAGGCGAAGAGCGCGCCGATGAGGCCGGCGACGGCGGCCTCCATGATGAAGGGGACCTGGATGTAGAAGCTGGAGGCACCCACCAGCCGCATGATCCCCGTCTCCCGCCTTCGGCTGAACGCCGAAACGCGCACGGTGTTGACGATCAGCAGCAGCGCCACGATCAGCATGATCAGCATGATGCCGAGGGCCGCGACGTTGAGGTAGTTGAGGATCCGGAAGAGGTCGTCGATCGCCTGGCGCTGGTCGTCGACGGTGTGGACACCGTCACGGCCGGCGAAGGCGGAGGTGACCACCTTGTACCTCTCCGGGTCCTTGAGCTTGACCCGGAAGGACTCCTGCATCTGGTCGGGGGTGATGGAGGAGGCCAGAGCGGTGTGGCCGTACTGCTCCTGGTAGTGCTTGTACGCCTCGTCCGCCGACTCGTAGGCGACGGACTTCACCAGGGACATCTGCTTGAGCTCGGACTCGATCTGCTTCTTCTGCTCTTCGGTGACGGCGCCCTTGCGGCAGGTGGCGACGCCCCCGGCGCCGCCCGCCGCACCGTCCGTCTTGGCGGCGGCCTCGCCGGCCTCCTGGGCGTCCTGCTTGTTGCAGAGGTAGATCGAGACGTTGGCCTTGTCGTACCAGTAGCCCTTCATCCGGCCCACCTGCTCGCTCATGAGCATGGAGCCGCCGAACAGGGCCAGCGAGAGGGCCACGGAGATGATGACCGCGAAGGTCATGGTGAGATTGCGACGGAGACCGACGCCGATCTCCGACATGACGAACTGGGCGCGCATTGCGTCTCAGGGACCTTTCAGTGCTGGTAGCCGTAGACGCCGCGCGACTGGTCGCGCACGAGTCGGCCCTGTTCGAGTTCGATGACGCGCTTGCGCATCTGGTCGACGATCTGCTGGTCGTGTGTGGCCATGATCACTGTGGTGCCGGTCCGGTTGATCCGGTCCAGCAGCTTCATGATCCCGACCGAGGTCTGCGGGTCGAGGTTGCCGGTGGGCTCGTCCGCGATCAGCAGGGCGGGGCGGTTGACGAAGGCGCGGGCGATGGCCACGCGCTGCTGCTCACCGCCGGAGAGCTCGCCGGGCATCCGCTCTTCCTTGCCGCCCAGGCCCACGAGTTCGAGGACCTGCGGGACGGCCTTGCGGATCTCGCCCCGCGGCTTGCCGATGACCTCCTGGGCGAAGGCCACGTTCTCGGCCACCGTTTTGTTGGGCAGCAGGCGGAAGTCCTGGAACACGGTCCCCAACTGGCGCCGCATCTGCGGAACCTTCCAGTTGGAGAGCTTGGCGAGGTCCTTGCCCAGGACGTGCACCTGGCCGTGGCTCGCCCGCTCCTCGCGCAGGATGAGGCGCAGGAAGGTGGACTTGCCGGAGCCGGAGGAGCCGACGAGGAAGACGAACTCGCCCTTCGCGATGTCGAGGGAGACTTCTCTGAGTGCGGGACGGCTCTGCTTCGGGTAGGACTTGGAGACGCTGTCGAATCGGATCACGGGTGCACCACGGTCGCCGGGAGTAGGTGTGCGTGACCATACGCGAACGGGCGCGGGGTGTGGACCCGGCATCCGGACTTGCCCGATTTATCCCGGGGTGCCGGGGGGTTCCGATCGTGATGGCCCGGACGGGCCGCGCCGAATGCCGTCGAAGCTGGCACAGTGGTAGGGGGAACGGTCTGGTTCCCCACGCCGTTATACGCAGCAAGAAGACCGAGGGGACGAGAGGAGGAGCGCATGACATATGACCGGCTCGTGTGCGCGAACTGCGCCGCACCCGTCAGCCAGGGCCGCTGCCCGGTGTGCCGGGCGAACCGGGAGCGCCTCCAGCAGGAGGGCCCCTTCTCCGGCCTGAACCCCGTGACCCTCATCGTGCTCATGGTGGTCCTCGTGGCGGCTCTGGTACTGGTGGCTCAGCAAACCGTCTGAGCGGCCCGGAGCGACCGACCGGTCGCGAGGGCGCGCAGACCTGCGGGCACCGCGCCGCGTACCGATCGCACACGCCGGAAGGGCCCGGACACGAGGTGTCCGGGCCCTTCTGCGCGTGCCGTGGGTTACGCGGTCTGCTCCTGCTGCTTGCGCCAGCGGATTCCGGCCTCCAGGAAGCCGTCGATCTCACCGTCGAGCACCGCCTGCGGGTTGCCGACCTCGAACTCCGTCCGCAGGTCCTTGACCATCTGGTACGGGTGCAGGACGTAGGAGCGCATCTGGTTGCCCCAGGAGCTGCCGCCGTCCTTGAGGGCGTCCATCTTGTCCTTCTCCTCCTGGCGGCGCCGCTCGAGCAGCTTGGCCTGGAGGACGTTCATGGCGCTGGCCTTGTTCTGGATCTGCGACCGCTCGTTCTGGCAGGAGACCACGATGCCGGTCGGCAGGTGCGTGATGCGCACCGCCGAGTCGGTGGTGTTGACGCCCTGGCCGCCGGGGCCGGAGGCGCGGTACACGTCGACGCGCAGCTCGGTCTCGTCGATCTCGACGTGGTCGCTGGTCTCGACGACCGGGAGCACCTCGACGCCCGCGAAGGAGGTCTGGCGGCGGCCCTGGTTGTCGAAGGGCGAGATCCGCACGAGGCGGTGGGTGCCCTGCTCGACGGAGAGGGTGCCGTAGGCGTAGGGGGCCTTGACCACGAAGGTGGTCGACTTGATGCCGGCCTCCTCCGCGTACGAGGTCTCGTAGATCTCGGTCGAGTAGCCGTGCCGCTCCGCCCAGCGCAGGTACATGCGCTGCAGGCGCTCGGCGAAGTCGGAGGCGTCGACGCCACCGGCCTCGGCGCGGATGTTGACCAGGGCCTCGCGCTCGGCGTACTCGCCGGAGAGCAGGGTCCGGACCTCCATCTCGTCCAGCGCCTTGCGGACGGAGACCAGCTCGGTCTCGGCCTCCGCCAGGGTTTCCGCGTCGTCCATCTCCTGGGCGAGGTCGAAGAGCACCGCGAGGTCGTCGATGCGCCCCCTCAGGGTCTCGGTCTTGCGGACCTCCGCCTGGAGGTGCGAAAGCTTGCTCGTGATCTTCTGGGCGGCCTCCGGGTCGTCCCACAGGGACGGCGCGGCGGCCTGCTCCTCGAGCACGGCGATTTCTGCCCTCAGCTTGTCGAGGTCCAGGACGGCCTCGATCGACCCCATGGTCGAGGAGAGGGACTTCAGCTCTTCGGAAACATCGACGACTGCCACGGGTCCAGCGTAGCCGGTCCCCGGACAACGCCGTCCGGGCAGGCCGGATCCCTCGTACTGATGAGAGGTCGTACGGGCGTACGCTCACGGTATGACCGTTCTCCTCGTCAAGCGCCGCCATGTGGACCACATGCGTGTCACGACGACGAGCTGTCTGCCGCCGGACCGAACCCAAGCCTGATCCACCCCGATCCGACTTGGTCCTGTACGCGCGGCTCCCGCGGTCCCGGCACCACCCCTGCCGGCGCCCTCCCCCGCCCCGCGGCCCCCACCACCTCTGGGGAACAGGACCCCGTGACATCCCGAAACGGAGCCGTCATGCCGTCCGCGCACACTCTCCCCGTCCTGGACCTCTCCCAGGCGGACGACCCGGCCCAGCGGGCCGAATTCCTGAAGAAGCTGCACGCAGCCGCCAGGGACACCGGTTTCCTGCACCTGACCGGGCACGGCGTCACCGCCGCCGAGAGCGCCCGCATCCTCGAACTGACCAGGGCCTTCTTCGCACTCCCGGAGGCCGACCGGCTCTCCGTCAGCAATCTGAACTCGCCGCACTTCCGCGGCTACACCCGGATCGGCCACGAGCTGACCGGCGGGTCCTCCGACTGGCGGGACCAGCTGGACGTCGGCGCGGAGCGCCCGGCGCCGGCCGTGGGGCCGCACGACCCGGCGTACCTGTGGCTGGAGGGCCCGAACCAGTGGCCCGCCGCGCTCCCGGAGCTCCGTACGGTGGTCCTGGACTGGCAGTCCCGGCTCGCGGCGGTCGCCCACCGGCTGCTCCAGGAGCTCCTCGTCGCGATCGGCGCCCCGGCGGACTTCTTCGACGCGGCCTTCGCGGACCGCCCGCACCTGCACACCAAGCTGATCCGCTACCCGGGATCGGCCCCCTCCGGAGCCGACCAGGGGGTCGGCGCGCACAAGGACTACGGGTTCCTGACGCTCCTGCTGCAGGACTCGGTGGGCGGCCTCCAGGTGGTCCGGGACGGCGGCTACCTGGACGTACCGCCGATGCCGGGCGCGTTCGTGGTGAACCTGGGCGAGCTGCTGGAGATCGCGACCGAGGGGTACCTGACGGCGACGGACCACCGGGTGATCAGCCCGCCGGGGGCGGTGGAGCGGTACTCGGTGCCGTTCTTCTACAACCCGCGGCTGGACGCGGTGATCGAGACCGTGCCGGGGGACTACCTGCGGTCCGCCCCGGGGGTCGCGCACGACGAGTCGAACCCGCTGCACGCCGAGTACGGCCGCAACGAGCTGAAGGGCTGGGTCCGCGCCCACCCGGCCGTGGCGCGGCGCTGGCACCCGGAACTGGCCGCGGCCTGACCTGCCCCGCCGTTGCGGGGGCTCCGCCCCGAGCCGCCGCTCCTCAAACGCCGGAGGGGCTGAGAAATCCAGCTCGCCGGCGTGTGAGGCGCGGGGTTCCGTGCGGAGCCCCGGTCGTGGAGCCTCGCCGGCGTTTGAGGCGCGGGGGTTCGGGGGCAGAGCCCCCGACCACGGCGCCGCAGCAGGCAGCTAGGGCCTGGCCGGCACCGACTGCTTGCTGTCCTGGGGCGGGGGCTCGTCGCCCCCGGAGAAGACCAGCCAGCTACCCAGCCCGACCGCCGCGGCCAGCGCCACGGCCGACACGGACAGCACCAGCCGCCGTTTGCGGGCGGCCTCCGCGCGGTGGCGGGCGGAGCCCGGGCGGTGGCCGCCCGCCGGGCGGGGGACGCGGGCGGTGCCCAGGGCCCCGCCCGCCAGTTCGTCCGGCCCCGGCACCCGCATCGAGGTGTGCGTGTCCCGGTTGGAGTCCGTCGCCGAGCCCGGAACCAGCGGCACCACGCCCCGCCGCCGCACCGGGTCGGCCGCCGGTTCCTCCGACGGCTCGGGGTCCGGGTCCGCGTCGTCCGGCTCGTCCACGTCCAGCGGCGGCATCCCGGCCAGCAACGGCAGCAGGTCCCGCAGCCGGACCGACAGCTCCGAGGCCCTCAGCCGTGAGGCCGGGGCCTTGGCCAGGCACTGCACGATGAGCTGCCACAGCTCGTCGGGGATCCCCGGCAGCGGGACCACCGTCTCCGTCACGTGCCGCCTCAGCACCGCGCCCGGGTGGCCCCCGCCGAAGGGGGTGAACCCGGCCAGCAGCTCGTACAGGACGGTGGCCAGGGCGTATATGTCCACCGCCGCCCGCGGGGGCAGGCCCTCCACGATCTCCGGGGCCAGGTAGTCCGGGGTGCCGATGATCCGGGTCGTCGGGGCCGAGGCCCGGCCTGCGGAGGCCCGCCGCGGGGAATCGATCAGCTTGGCCACGCCGAAGTCGGTCAGCAGAGCCGGGTGCGAGCCGCCGGGGCCGAGCGGGCCCTGCATGTCCAGCAGCACGTTCTCCGGCTTGACGTCCCGGTGGACGACCCCCGCCGCGTGCGCCGCGGCCAGCGCGTCGGCGACGTCCGCGACGATCGCGACGGCCGCCTCGGGGGCGAGCCGCCGCTCGCGGTCGAGGCGCGTGCGCAGGTCCGTACCGCGGACGAGGTCCATGACGAGGGCGAGGTCGTTGCCGTCCACGACGAGGTCGCGGACGGACACGACGTGCGGATGGTCCAGGCCGAGCAGCGCGCTGCGCTCCTGGACGAACCGTCCGACGAGTTCCTGGTCGGACGCGAGGTCCTCGCGCAGCAGTTTGACGGCGACGGGGCCGTCAGGCCCCTCGCCCAGCCACACCGTGCCCGCGCTGCCGCGCCCCAGGATCTGGTGCGCGGTGTACCGGCTGCCGATCTTCCGTGCCACGACTGCTCCCTCAGCGGCTGGCGTACGCACCAAAGCTACGCGGCCGGGTGGGCGTTGGAGGCCAGCAGGGGGCCGGATTCGCGGCGACCTTCACTTCTGCGGGCGAAATCACGCCCCAGAAGTCGACAAATCCACGAAGTCGGCGCTACGCGGGCTCGTTTCAGGGGTTGCCGGAGCCCGAGGAGCCCGCCGAGTCCCCGATCGTGCTGACCCAGTCGACGACGCCCGTGCCCCAGGTCCACACCTGGTCCCACCAGCCCTTGCCGGTGCCGACCCACTCCTGGAGCGGGGTCAGCTCCCAGATCAGCCAGCCGGCCACGAAGAACACCAGGATCAGCACCAGGCAGCCCTTGAGGCAGCCGAGGCCGGGGATCCGCACCGGGTTGGCGCTGCGGCGGCGCGGCTCGCGCGGCTCCCGGGAGGCCGGCCGCTGCTGCGGCGGGGCCTGCGGGGGCTGCTGCTGCTGGGGCTGGCGGTACTGGGGCTGCTGCGGCTGCTGCTGGTACGGCTGGGGCTGGTGCTGCTGCGGCTGCTGCTGGTAGTGCTGCGGCGGCGGGGGCGGCGCGTACTGCTGCTGGGGCGGCTGCTGCGGCTGGCGGTACTGCGGCTGCTGAGGCTGCTGGTACTGCTGCGGCGGCGGGCCCTGCCGGTACGGCTGCTGCTGCTGGGGCCGTTGTTGCGGCGGCGGAGGGGCCTGCCGCTGCGGGCGGCGGCGCAGGGGGTCCTCGTTCGGGTCGAGGTACTGGATCTGCGTCTGCTCGTTGCGGTCACGGGCGGCCTGCATCTGCGACTGCCACGGGTGCGGCTGGTCGGGCCGCTGCACCGGGGGCATCACCGAGGTCGGGTCGGCCCCGGGGCCGCCGGTGCTCGGCAGCACCGAGGTGGCGTCGGCCGCGCCGACCGGCGGCAGGACGCTCGTCATGCCGTTCGGGTCGTACGCGCCGGCCGGCGAGCCCGTCCCGGGAAGCATCTGGGTGGGGTCCGCGGCGCCGGGGGTCTCGGGGACCGGGGCCGGCGAGGGGTCGGGCGCGAGCAGCGCGCCGACGCCGAGCGCGGCCTCCACCTCGGCGGCCGTGGAGTGCACGCCGATGCCGGAGGCCACCACGCGCAGCCCGCGGGCCAGGCTCTGGGCGCTGGGGCGCTCGTTCGGCTCCTTGCGCAGGCAGCGCTCGATGACCGTCCACAGCGGCTCGGGCACGGAGGAGGGCCGCTGCGGGTCCTCGCTGAGGTGACGGTGGAGCACCTCGAGCGCGCTGCCGCCGGCGAAGGGCGGGCGCCCGGTGAGCAGCTCGTAGAGGAGGATGCCGGCGCCGTAGATGTCGACGGCGGAGGTCTGGGGGCGGCCCTCCGCGGACTCGGGGGCGACGTAGGCGGGGGTGCCGACGAACTCGTGGGTGCGGGTCAGGCCCGGGGAGTCCGCGAGGCGGGCGATGCCGAAGTCGGTGAGCATCGGCTTCATCTGCCCGCCGCGCTCGTCGAGGAGCACGTTGGCCGGCTTCAGGTCGCGGTGGACCACGCCGTCGGCATGGCTGGCGGCGAGGGCGTCCGCGATCTGGGCGGTCAGCAGGCTCGCGGCGACCGGCGTGAAGGGGCCGTTCTCCCGGAGGTAGCGGTGCAGGTCCGGGCCGTCGATCAGATCCATGACCAGGGCCAGCAGATCGCCCTCGACGACGAGGTCGCGGGTGCGGACGATGTTGGGGTGCGTCAGGCGCAGCAGGACCGAGCGCTCCCGGAGGAAGCGCATGACGATGTCGGGGTCCTGGGCCAGCTCCTCCTTGAGGACCTTGATGGCCACGGTCTCACCGGGCTGCCCCGCGACGGCCGCCTCCGCGCCGGCGGCCTCCCTCTGGCGTGCACGCCAGACAGTGCCCGTGGCGCCGCGCCCGAGCGGCTCCTCGAGCAGGTACTTGCTGCCGACTGGCCGCACGTCTCGCGCTCCCCTGCTGTCGTCTTCTTCGGTCAAATCCGGTGATGGGTTTTCCGGCCCACTCTAGGGGGTGTCCCCCGGGAAGACGCCGGTCGCCGGAGGTTGGTTGCCGCACATATGTACGGAGGGTGATGTTTGCGGGGTATGCCGGGGGCGTTTTTCCCCGTCTTTCCCCGCCCCGCCGACCGGATCCGGCCGGGGTCCGGCACGGGTCGCGATCCATCAAGATCATTTGTTGCCGGGTGCCGGGCGTGTTGTCCGTGACAGGTGCGAGGATGCACACGTACGGAACGGCACGGGACGGGAGCCCCGCCTTCCGGGCAGACCTGACCGGACGACGCGTCCGTGCCGGGTGGGGGGCGACCGGGCAGTCATGTCCCGAGGTTCCCCTGCCGGGCGCACACACCGCGCACCGCGCAGAAGGGACCGCTGACGGCGATGCAGATCCGGCTGACCGTCCTTGGGTCGCGCAGCGGCCACCAGACCGCGACCGCCCCCGCGAGCTGTGACGTGCTCGTCACCGCCCCCCTCGGTACCGCGCTGGCCGCGGTCGCCTCCGGGCTGACGGCGACCGTCGGCGGCCCCGACACCGGGGGCACCGTCGTGCTGTACGCCGGCTCCGAGCGCCTCGACCTCCAGCGGCGGGTGCTCGGCGAGCCGCCGCTCGTGGACGGTGCGGTGCTGGCGCTGCACGGCCCGGTGCCGGACGTCCTGCCGGAGGACGGCCTCGGCGCCCCCCAGCTGCACGTCGTCGCCGGACCCGACGCGGGCGGGGTGCACCTGCTGCACAGCGGGCAGATCCGGGTGGGCCGCTCCTCCGACGCCGACGTCCCGCTGGACGACCCCGACGTCTCCCGGCTGCACTGCGCGGTGACGGTCATCCGCGACGGCCGGGTCGCGGTGGCCGACCTGGACTCGACCAACGGCACCACCCTGGACGGCGCCCCGGTGGGCGCGCAGCCCGTCGCCCTGCCTCCGGGGGCGCTGCTGCGGGTCGGCGAGTCCGCCCTGCGGCTGGCCCCCGCGGGCGCGCCCACCCTGCCCGTGACCCCGGACCTCCAGGGCCACCTCTCGGTGGCGGCGCCGCCACCCGTCGCTCCCGGCCCGCTCCCCGGGGCGGACCTCACCGCCCCCGACCCGGCGCCGGACGCCTCCGAGATCACCGGGGCCCCCGGGCGCTCCGAGGACCCTGAGACCCCCGACGCCCTCGGCACGGGCGGGCCAGGGCGGCGCAAGGGGATCGGGGCCTGGGCCCGCAAATGGGTGCGCGGCGAGGAACCGGCCGAGGAGGCCCCGCAGGAGCCGGTGGCCGCCGCTCCCCATCCCGACGACCCCGCCACCCTGCTGCTGGCCGCGATGGGCCCCACCGAGCGCCTGTGGTCCCGTACGCCCGGACGGTCCGGGCGTACGGCCCGGCAGGCCGCTCTGCTCGACGTCGGCCTCGGCGCCGGGAGCCGGGTGTCCCTGCCCGCCCTCGGCGCCCTCGGGCTCGCCGGCCCGCGGACCCGGCTGGCCGGGGTCGCCCGCTGGGTGGTCGCACAGCTGGCGGGACTGCACGCACCCGGGCAGCTGGAGATCGTGCTCGTCTGCGCCGACCGGGCGCGCGGCCTCGCCGACCGGCGCCGCGACTGGGGCTGGCTCGGCTGGCTGCCCCACGTACGGCCCGCGCACGGCCAGGACTGCCGGCTCCTGCTCGCCTACGACCGCGACCAGGCCGTCGCCCGCACGGGTGAGCTGACCCGGCGCCTCGACGAGGGTCCGCTGGGCGTGCACTGGGCCGCCGCCGATGCCGGGCAGGTCCGGCGGGCCGCCGCCGTCTACGAAGGCCCGTACACGCTCCTGGTCGTCGACGGCGATCCCGGGGCCGGCCCGCTGCGCGACGTCACCGGGCGGCTCGCCTCGCACGGCACCGCCGCCGGGATCCACGTGCTCGTGCTCGCCGAGGCCCCGGCCGCCACCCCCGCCTCGCCGGTCGCCGAGACGTACGACGCCGCGTGCGCGAGCTCCCCCGCCTTCCGGGACTGCAGCGCCGTAGCCCTGCTCAGCGGCGACGTGGCCACGGCCGTACGGAGCTTCGAGATCAGCGGCGGCCGGCCGGTCCCCTCCGGTGGCACCGCCACCGCCGACGCCGTCTCCGTCGCCTGGGCCGAGCGGTTCGCCCGCGCCCTGGCCCCGCTGCGCACCGCCGAGGGCGGCTCCGCCGAGCCCTACCGGCCGGCCGCCGCCACCCTGCCCGCCACCGCACGGCTGCTGGACGAACTGGGGCTGGCCCGGGCCACCCCGGCCTCCCTGATGGCCCGTTGGGCCGCGGCCACCGACCAGGGGCAGGGCATGGGCGGCCTCGCCGAGATCGTGCTGGGCAGCGGGCGGCGCGGGCCCGTCGGCACCGAGCTCGTGAACGACGGCCCGCACCTGCTGATCGAGGGGCCCGCCGGGAGCGGGCGGACCGAGCTGCTGCGCTCGGTGGCCGCGTCGCTGTCCGCGGCCGCCCGGCCCGACCGGCTCGGCCTGCTCCTCCTCGACGGAGCCGGCGGCGAGCGCGGCGACGGGCTGCTGCCCTGCACCGAACTCCCGCACGTCGCCGCGCACCTGGTCGCCTCCGATCCGCTGCGCATGCGGGAGTTCGCGCAGGCGCTGGGTGCGGAGCTCAAGCGCCGTTCCGAACTGCTGGCGGAGCTGTCCTTCGCCGAATGGCACGCGCAGCGCGAGGTCTCCGACCGGATGGTCTCGCCCCGCCGCCCCACCCCGGGCGAGCAGCGCGGCGACCTCGACCCCCAGCGCACCGGCACGCTCCGGCTGCGCGCCGCGACGACCCGGACGGATCCGGCCGGGCCCAGTCCGCTGCCCCGCCTGGTGGTGCTCGTGGACGACCTCGACGCGCTGGTCGCGCCGGGCCTGGGCAGTACGGGCCGGCCCGCCGCCGGCTCGGTGGTCCGGGCGCTGGAGGCGGTGGCCCGCGAGGGCGCCCGGCTCGGCGTGCACCTGGTGGCCACCAGCGCCCGCCCGGACCGTACGGCGGACACCGGGCTGGCCCGGCTGACCACCCTGCGCGTGGAGCTCGACGCTCCCGACCAGCCGGGGCCGGGCCGCGGCCTGCTCCGGTTCGGCGACGGCCGGACGGTCCCCTTCCAGGCGGGCCGGGTCACCGGCCGGATCCCCCGGACGGCGACCCAGAGGCCCACTGTGGTCCCGGTGGAGTGGGAGCGGATGGGTGATCCACCGGCCCGCCGCCCGGTACGCGAGCTGGGCAACGGGCCGACGGACCTCGCACTGCTGGCCAGCGCCCTGGAGCGGGCCTCGCACCTGGTCTCGGCGATACCCGTGCTGTTCCCGCCCGCGCCCTGACGCCCGGGCGCGCCCCGCGACGCGGTATTGCGGGGTCGGACGGCTCGGCGTAGACCTTGTGGTCCGGGACACACCACGGGCATCGGGGGCACAGCCATGCGCAGGCACGGAACGAGCCGTACGACACTCACCTGGGCGGCGCTCGCCGCGGCGGGCGCCCTCGCGCTCGGCGCGTGCGGGGACGGCGACACGAAGGAGCCGCAGGGACCGGAGGGCAGCACGGCCGCGCCGCGGGTGGAGTTACCGAAACTGCCCGGCGAGAAGCTGGAGGTCGCCGCGGTCTGGACGGGCCCGGAGCAGGAGAACTTCACCAAGGTCCTGAAGGAGTTCGAGAAGCGGACGGGAGCGTCCGTCACCTTCGTCCCGGCCCAGGACCCGATCGTCACCTTCCTCGGTTCGAAGATCGCGGGCGGGGCGCCCCCGGACGTGGCGCTGCTCCCGCAGGTCGGTGCGCTGGTCTCGGCGGTGCAGAACAAGTGGGCGCAGCCGGTGGGCCCGGAGGCCGTCGCCCAGCTCGACGCGAACTACTCGGCGGGCTGGAAGAAGCTCGGCGCGGTCGAGGGCACCCAGTACGGCGTCTACTACAAGGCCGCCAACAAGTCGCTGATCTGGTACAACGCGAAGGCCTTCGAGGCGGCGGGCGTCCAGCCCCCGAAGACCTGGAAGGAACTGATCACCGCGGCCGACACGCTGTCCGCCTCCGGCACACCGGCCGTCTCGGTGGCGGGTGCGGACGGCTGGACCCTCACCGACTGGTTCGAGAACGTCTACCTCTCGCAGGCGGGCCCGGAGAAGTACGACCAGCTGGCCAAGCACCAGATCAAGTGGACGGACGACAGCGTCAAGCAGGCGCTGACCACGCTCGGCGAGCTGTTCGGCCGCAAGGACTTCCTGGCGGGCGGGCCCGCCGGGGCGCTGTCCACGGAGTTCCCGAAGTCGGTGACGCAGACCTTCACCGGCGGCGACCGGCCGGCGGCCGCGATGGTCTTCGAGGGCGACTTCGTGGCGGTGAACATCGCGCAGACCGAGGCGAAGGTGGGCGAGGACGCCCTCGTGTTCCCCTTCCCGGCGGTCGGCGGGAAGGCGCCGGTGGTCTCGGGCGGTGACGTGGCGGTCGCGCTGAAGCCGTCGAAGGGGGCACAGGCGCTGCTGACCTTCCTGGCCTCGGCGGACGCGGCGGAGATCCAGGCCCGGGAGGGCGGTTTCGTCTCCCCGAACAAGGCGGTGGACCCGGGCGCCTATCCGAACGACATCCAGCGGAACATCGCCAAGGCGCTGATCGCCGCCGGTGACGACTTCCGCTTCGACATGTCGGACCAGGCCCCGGCGGCCTTCGGCGGGACCCCGGGCGCGGGCGAGTGGAAGGCGCTCCAGGACTTCCTGGCGAACCCGTCGGACGTGGCGGGCACCCAGGCGAAACTGGAGGCGGACGCGGCCAAGGCCTACGGGAACTGATCCCGTGCGGGCCTCCGCCGCAAAGGGCGTCTCCGCCGAGGTGCGCCGCCGCCGTCTGATCGCGGCGGCGTTCCTCCTCCCGGCCCTCGTGCTGCTCGGCGCGCTCGTCGTGCACCCGATCGGCTATTCCCTCTACCGCAGCTTCTTCGACCGCTCCGGCGGCACGTTCGTCGGCGGCGACAACTACCGGGAGATACTGAGCGACGGCACGATCCGCACCGCCCTGAAGAACACGGCGGTGTGGGTGGTGCTCGCCCCGGCCACCGCCACCGCCCTCGGCCTGATCTTCGCGGTGCTCACCGAACGGGTGCGCTGGGGAACGGCGTTCAAGCTGCTGGTGTTCATGCCGATGGCGATCTCGATGCTGGCCGCGGGCATCATCTTCCGGCTCGTCTACGACCACGATCCCGACCGCGGGGTCGCCAACGCGGTCTGGGTCGGGGTCCACGACACCTTCGCGGAGTCCTCGGCCTTCCCCAAGGCCCGCCCGGGCCGGGACTCGCCGCTCGCGGACGCGGGCGGGGGCGCCTTCACGACCCGTGACCCCGTCCGCGCGGGTACCCCGGTGCTGCTCCCGCTGGTCGGAGTGGCCCCGGAGGCCCTGCCGGAGGGGACCCGTACGGCGGGCACCTCCGAAGCCGTACCGGGCAAGGTCACCGGCACCGTCTGGCAGGACTTCACCCGGGGCGGGGGCGGTGCGGCGAACGCGGTCGACCCGACCGAGCAGGGTTTCGCCGGGATGCGGATCGAGGCGGTCAAGGACGGCCGGGTGGTCGATACGGCGACGGCCCGCGCCGACGGCACCTTCACCCTGTCCGGGAAGGCCGACGGGGCACTGCTGCGGCTGCCCGCGGCCAACTTCCGGGAGGCGTACTCCGGGGTGCAGTGGCTCGGCCCGTCGTTCGTCACCCCGGCGGTCATCGGGGCGTACGTGTGGATGTGGGCCGGGTTCGCGATGGTGCTGATCGGGGCCGGGCTGGCCGCCGTACCGCGGGAGCTGCTGGAGGCGGCGCGCGTGGACGGGGCGAACGAGTGGCAGGTGTTCCGCCGGATCACCGTCCCGCTGCTGGGACCCGTGCTGGCGGTCGTGCTCGTCACCCTCGTCATCAACGTCATGAAGATCTTCGACCTGGTCTTCGTGATCGCACCGGGCGCGGTCCAGGACGACGCGAACGTGCTGGCCCTGCAGCTGTACCGGACCTCCTTCGGCACGGACGCCGATCCGGGGCTGGGCAGCGCCATCGCCGTACTCCTGCTGGTGCTGGTGGTCCCGGTGATGCTCGTGAACATCCGCCGGCTGCGCAAGGAGAGGTCCCGATGAGCCGTTCCGAGGTGACGCGGGTCCCGGCGGCGGGCGCTCGCCGACGCCCGTGGTCCGAGCGCGCCGCGGGCGGCCTGGCGGCCGGGGCGCTGCGCGTCTTCCTGGTCGTGGCGGCGCTCTTCTGGCTGCTGCCCACGCTCGGGCTGCTGCTGTCCTCCTTCCTCGCCCCCACCGACCTGAACGACGGCGGCTGGTGGCAGGTCCTGACCGCGCCCACGCGGCTGACGGCCGGCAACTACGAGCGGCTGCTGGCCAATGACACGATCACCGGCTCCCTGCTGAACACGTTCGCGATCGCGGTGCCGGCCACCCTCCTGGTCCTGACCCTGGGCGCGTTCGCCGGATACGCCTTCGCCTGGCTGGAGTTCCCCGGCCGGGACTGGCTCTTCCTCCTCGTCGTCGGGCTGCTCGTCGTCCCCGTACAGGTGGCGCTGATCCCGGTCTCCGAACTCTTCGGCGCCATCGGGCTGTTCGAGACCACCGTGGGAGTGGTCCTCTTCCACACCGCCTTCGGACTGCCCTTCGCCGTGTTCCTGCTGCGCAACTTCTTCGCGGAGATCCCGCGCGAGCTGCTGGAGGCGGCCCGCCTCGACGGGGCGGGTGAACTGCGGCTGTTCACCCGGGTGGTGCTGCCGCTCGGCGGACCGGCCATCGCCTCGCTCGGCATCTTCCAGTTCCTGTGGGTGTGGAACGACATGCTGGTGGCGCTGGTCTTCGCGGACTCGGCCAGCCCGCCGATCACGGTCGCGCTCCAGCAGCAGGTACGGCAGTTCGGGAACAACATCGACGTGCTCGCACCCGGTGCGTTCCTGTCGATGGTGATCCCGCTCGTCGTGTTCTTCGCCTTCCAGCGGCAGTTCGTCTCGGGGGTGATGGCCGGAGCCATCAAGTAACCGGGCCGCGCACGGCCGGTGACGTGCTCCCTTGACGCTGCGTAACCCGAATGCCACACACCGCGTAACCCGATCGCCGGGCCGGGGGTTCCTGGGCAATATGCCCGCGCCGACCCCTGGATGTGCCGTGCCCCGGTTCAGCGTCATCGTGCCCGCGTACAAGGTCCAGGCCTACCTGCAGGAAAGTCTGGACTCGGTCCTGACGCAGTCGTACCCGGATCTGGAGCTGATCGCGGTCGACGACGCCTCCCCGGACGCCTGCGGTTCGATCATCGACGAGTACGCGGCCCGTGACCCCCGGGTGACGGCCGTACACCTGGCGCACAACCTGGGCCTGGGGCCGGCCCGCAACGCGGGCCTGGCCCGGGCGAGCGGCGACTACCTGATCTTCCTCGACGGCGACGACACCCTGGCCCCCGGCGCCCTGCAGGCCATCACCGACCGGCTGAAGGACACCGGCTCCCCCGACGTCCTGGTCTACGACTACGCGCGCACCTTCTGGTCGGGCGAACCGGTGCGCAACCGCCTCTCGCACCGGCTGTCCGAGGCGGGCCCGGCCAGCTTCCGCCTCGCCGACCGCCCCGCCCTCCTCGGCATGCTCATGGTGGTCTGGAACAAGACCTACCGCCGCGAGTACGTTGAGCGCGAGGGCCTCGCCTTCCCGCCCGGCTTCTACGAGGACACCCCCTGGACCTACCCGGCGCTGCTCGCCGCGGAGTCCGTCGCCGTCCTGGACCGGGTCTGCGTCCACTACCGGCAGCGGCGCACCGGCTCGATCCTGACCACCACCAGCCGCCGCCACCTCGACATCTTCGACCAGTACGACCGGGTCTTCGGCTTCCTCGCCGGCCGCCCGGAGCTGGAGCGCTGGCGCCCCGCCCTGCACCGCCGGATGGCCGAGCACTTCTGCGCCCTGTACGCCGACCCGCGCCGGCTCCCGCGGGCCGCCCGGGCCGAGTTCTTCGGCCGGGCCTGCGCCCTGCTGCGCCGCTACCGCGCCCCGGGCGGCAGCAGCGCACTGCCGCTGTCCCTGTCGCGGACCGACCGGGTCCGGCACACTCTGATGCGGCTGGGCACCCGGCGCACGTACCGTCTGCTGTCGGCGCTGCGCTCGGCCGGACTGGCCATGGGCCGCGCGGCCTCGGCCCTGGGGGGCGGCCTGCGGGAGTCCTGGCTGCGGCTGCACTACCGGATCCAGCGGCTGCTGCCGCTGCGCCCGGAGCTCGCGGTCTTCTCCGCGTACTGGCACGGCGGTTACGCCTGCAACCCGGCGGCGATCGAGGCCACGCTGCGGGAGCTGGCGCCGCGGATGCGCACGGCGTGGATCTGCGACCCGGCGCACGTCTCGACCCTGCCCCGCGAGACGACCGCGCTGCGGCCGGGCTCGGCGGCGTACTGGACCGCCCTGGCCAGGGCCGGGTACCTGGTCACGAACGTCAACTTCGACCGCGCCCTGGTCAAGCGCCCGGGCCAGGTCCTCGTCCAGACGCAGCACGGCACCCCGCTCAAGCGGGTCGGCCTCGACCTCCAGGACCGCCCGGCGGCCACCCCGACGGCGGACTTCGCGGGCCTGCTGCGCGGCGCCGACCAGTGGGACTACCTGCTCTCCTCGAACCGGCACTCCACCCTGGTCTGGGAGAAGGCCGTCCCGTCCTCCTACACGACGCTGGAGTACGGCTACCCGCGCAACGACGTCTTCCACCGGGCGGACCCGGCCGAGGTGCTGGAGCTGCGCGAGCGGCTGGGCGTTCCGGCGGGCTCGACGGTCATCCTGTACGCGCCCACGCACCGCGACTACCGGCGCAGCCGGCCGGACCACCTGGACTTCGAGCGGGTGCTGCGGGACCTGGGCCCGCGCTTCACGATCCTCGCCCGCACGCACCTGACGTACGCGGACGTCCCGCCGTCGCCGGACAGGCATCCGCGCCTGATCGACGTCTCCTCGTACCCGTCGGTGGAGGAGCTCGCGCTGGCCTCGGACGCGCTGGTGACGGACTACTCGTCCCTGATGTTCGACTACGCGGTGCTGGACCGGCCGATCGTGATCCACGCGGACGACTGGGAGGCGTACGAGGCGGCCCGGGGCACGTACTTCGACCTGCGCTCGTGTCCGCCGGGGGCGATCGCGCGGACCGAGGACGAGCTGGTGGACATCTTCACCACGGGTCACTGGCAGGGTTCGCGCTCGGCGCAGCTGCGGGCGGCCTTCCGCGCGCGCTTCTGCTCGTACGACGACGGCCACGCGGCGGAGCGTGTGGTGCGCCGGGTCTTCCTGGGTCAGACGGCTCCGGTCCCGGCGATCGTCCCCCTGGCGGACCGCCGCCCCACCCCGCCGGCTCCGTCCCCGACCTCCACCCCGGAACTCGCACTCGCCCCGCTGAGACCACCGAGCCTCTGGCAGTAGCCGGTCCGTCCTTCCTTTTCCGATTAATCGCCCCCAAATCTGCTTCTTCTGGGCCACTATGAGAGCGCCTTGCTTGTGTGTTGACCGTCGGGCGTCCCAACACGGAAGAGGTAACACGATGGCGTTGACCGGACCGTGGAACGCGGAGTTAGCCAGCCAACTCGTGGAATCGAACTTCGTTCAATGGCAGTACGGCGCACGCTTCCTGCCCACCGGGGCGGTTCCCCTGCACCCGGTGGTCGAGGAAGCGAGCCGGCTGGTCCCCGAAAGCGGGGTCGAGCGGCATCCGTTCTTCGCCCTGGCCGGGAGGTCGCGGCCCGCCCTGGAGTTCTGGGTGACGCAGGAGCTGTTCGTCACCGGGGTGTTCGCGCAGCTTCTCGGCCTGACGTCGAGCGCGCTGGTCAACGTTCACCAACGGGCCCGTTTCAGCCTGGTGTTGCAGGGGGAGCACGGAGGGGTGAAGGACGGGGTGGCGCGGGCGTCGCACCCGTGGCTGCTGCACAGGCTGGCGGACAGCATGGGCATAGCACCCGACTCCGTCACGCCGAGCGAACCGACCTGCGACTTCCTGCGTGACCTGGCCTCCTCCATGAGCTCCCCGATCGGCGCGCTGGGCGCGCTCGGAGTGGGGAACGAGCAGATGCTGGTCCCCGAATACGGGGCCGTCAAAAGCGCTTTCGAAAGCGCTGCGCCGGAAGTCGAGCACGGCGATTTCCTGAACGCCAACATCTATGAGGATACGGAGCACTCCGCCCTCATCGCGCATATAGCATCCGAGCTGATCGCGCACGATCCGTCACTGGCCGAGGACTACTTGAAGGCCGCCCGCAGCTCTGTCACCGCGCGGATGCGGTATTACGACAGGTTGGCCGATCTCTTCACATGACCATCAGTCACAATCCGACGTTTGGGGTATCGCGTGGCCGATCTGGGAAAGATCCTCGTAACGGGCAGCAGCGTGGCGCAGGAGCACCTCGACCGCCTGTCCGAGTCCGGCTTCCGGGTGCACGCCGTCCCGGGCCTGCTCAGCGAGGACGAGCTGGGCACCGAACTGGAATCGTGCACCGCCTACCTGCTGGGCGGGGATGAGTTCGCCTCCCGCGCGGCGCTCACCCGGGCCAAGTCGCTGAAGGTCGTCGGCTTCCTGGGAGTGGGATACCAGTCCTTCGTCGACGCCGATGCCGCCGCCGAACTCGGCATCGCCGTGACCAACACCCCCGGGACGCTGACCAACAGCGTCGCCGAGTTCACCGTCGGCCTGCTCCTCGCCCAGCGCCGGCAGATTCCCTCGTACGCCGACGACTACCGCTCCGGGCGCTCCGGTGCCGAGGAGAAGCAGCACGACCTCGCCGGGCACCGGCTCGGCATCATCGGCCTCGGCGCGATCGGCACCCGCATCGCCGAGATCAGCGCGCTGGGGCTGGCGACGGAGACGGCGTACTACTCCCGGACCCGCAAGCCCGAGGTCGAGGAGCGCCTCGGCATCGCGTACAAGGACCTGCCGAGCCTGCTGTCCTGGGCCGAGAACCTCGTCGTCATGGTTCCGGACACCCCTGAGACGCGCGGCATGATCGGACCGGACGAGGTCGCCCTGCTGCCGACCGGGGGGATCACCCTCGTCAACACGGCGCGACCCTCCGTGGTCAGTCCCGCGGCGCTGCTCCAGGGGCTGCAGAGCGGACGCATCCACACGGCGGCGTTCGACGGCTTCTACGACGCGGACGTCCCCGAGACGCCGGAGCTGCTGGCGCTGCCCGCTTCGAAGCTGCTGATCACCGGGCATATCGGATCGCTGACCCACGACGCCCGTGACGCCATGGCCGTCAAGTGCATCCAGTCCATCGTCAATGTGGTGACGGGAGAGCAGGACTCCTACATCGTCAACGGGAGCGGCTGAGCATGGGTTCCTCACTCGTCGTCGTCGGAGCGGGTGTCATAGGCTGCGCGGTCGCCGCGGCGGTCGGCGACCTGTTCGACAGAGTCGTGCTCTTGGACGCCCGGCCGGACACCGGGCTGGCGGCGAGTTGGGCTGCCATCGGCGGGATCACGCCGCAGAGCGACGACTTCTGCCGCGGCCCGCTGCGGCAGTTCGCCGAAGCGAGCCGCCAGATGTATCCGCAATGGCTCGCGGGGCTGGAGGCCGGATCCGGGATCGGGGTGCCGTTCCTGGACTCCGGGCTCCTCCAGGTGGCGCTGGACCACCCGGAACAGCAGCGCGTCCAGGAGCAGCTGGTCCCCCAGTGGGTGGAACAGGGATTCCGGGTCGAGCAGCTCGACGCGGACAGTACGGCGGACGCCGAGCCGCTGCTGTCGCCGACCGTGCTGTCGGCTGTACGGCTGCCGAGCGAGGGGGCACTCGAGCCGCGGGTGCTGATGTCCGCCCTGCGCGAGGTGATACGCCGGGACCCCCGGATCGAAGTCGTGGCCAGTGCACGGGTGCGGAAGGTCACGCCGGTCTCCCAGGGAGTCGAGGTGCTGCTGGAGAGCGGTGCTGTCGTCCGCGGGGACCGGTGTGTGGTGGCCGCCGGGGCCTGGAGTTCCGAGCTCGTGCCCACGCGGCCGGGCGGGCAGTTCCCCGTACGGGGTCAGGCTGCCGAGCTGGTGGTGCCCGGCAGCACGGGGTACCCGCTGCGCCACCACGTGTACTGCAAGGTCGCCGTGGACGACACCACCGTCTCCTCGTACGCGGTCCCGCGACACGACGGGCGGGTGGTGGTCGGTGTGACGTACGACCAGGGCCGCTGGGACGAGGAGCCGGAGGACCATGCGACCGAACGGCTCCTGACCGCGTTGCGGATGGTGGTGCCGGCCTCCCGGGACTGGCGGCTGATCGGCTCCTGGGCGGGGATCCGGCCGGGGACGGCCGACGGCTACCCCCTGCTGGGGAATGCCGACGCCGACGGCAAGGTCGTGATGGCGACCGGCCACTTCGGGGTGGGGATCACCCTCGCACCGATCACGGCGGCGCTGGTGCGGACCATCCTGTCCGGGGCCGTCCCGACGGACGGCCAGGCGGATGCCCTGCGTGTGATGGACCCACGGCGATTCCTGTGAGGTGCGTACCGAGTGGCGGCAACAGATCTGAAGGCGATATGGCGTAGCGGGGCGATGCGTTGGGGGCTCCTGGCCGCGGTGGCCCTGCTCCTCTCCCTTCCGCTGTGGGGCCTGCAGCCGTACGGCAAGAAGTTCGACCACGACACGGCCGGGACATGGGGGGACTGGGTCAGCGGGTTGGGCCAGGTGGGTGCGGTCACGGCCGCGGTCGGCACGGTCCTGCGCTCCGAGAACCGGGAGCGCAGGAGGCAGCGCAGCGCCGCGGCCGCGTGGATGACGGTGCTGTCGGACGACGGCCAGCCGTACTGGGCGGTGCAGGTGGAGAACTCCACCTCGTTGCCGGTCTTCCGGTGGCGGGCGGACAGCCCGGACGGATCGGTGCACCTGTGCCACGAGGAGCTCGGGCCGCTCGTCCCCGGCCGGACGGACTACGAGGTCCCGCTGACCGTGCAGCCGGACCAGAGCCGGGCGCTCCCGCTGAAGTTCCTTTTCACAGACAGTGATGGACGGTTCTGGAGCCGGTCGGAGCTGGGGGGCATCACCGCCGTCCCCGAGCCAGCGTCCTGGCATCCGGCCGGCCCGTGATGGGTGAGGTGATATGACGACCCCTGGAGAAGGCTCCGGCCCGCAGGGCGCACGTGCGGCGCGTCGCATCAACCCGGAGGCGCGCCGCGGGACCGGCGAACGCGTCCCGGATCAGCCGGGCCGGGCGGATCCGGGGCCGGCGCCCGCACCGGGCACTGCGCCCGAACCCGCCCCGGACCCGCGGGAGCTTCCCGTGGAGCTCGTCCACTACCTGGGCGCGCTGCGCGCCCTGTCGGCGACCAGCCAGGAGGGCGCGGACGCCGCCTTCCCCGACCGCCCGCTGGATGCGGTCTGGATCCCCCGGGAGGTTCGGGAGATCGACGCCCTGGCCCGGAGCGCGCCGCCGGGCGACGAGGACACGCCGGGCCTGCCCCTCGACGGCATCGTCCTGCACGGGGCGGGCCGCTCTGTGGTGCTCATCGGCCCGCCGTGCTCCGGACGCACCTCGATCTGTACGCACTACGCCTCGCTGCTCGCGGAGCGGGCCCTGGACGGCGACGCGCAGGCGCCCGTACCGCTACTGGTCAACGCGCTCGACGTGCCTGCCCGGGAAGACTTCGCGGCGACCGCCGAGGCCATTACGAACGCCGCCGTCACCCGTTCGGGCATCGGCGTCTACGGCGGCAACGCACGCACGCTGCTGCGCGGCTCGCTCGACCGGGCCTTCCTCTTCGTGGACGGCGTGGAGGACGTTCCGCCGCGGGGCCACCCGAGTTCCGGCAACTGGTCGCCGCGCACCGTCCTGCAGACGCTGGCGCAGCTCCACGTGCACTTCCGGAATCTGCGCATCCTGGTGACCATCTCGGATTCGAGCTGGTTCTCCGCCGAATGCGCGAGGTCGCGAGAGGTCAACGCCTACTTCCTCCGGCCGCCCAAACAGCGCGACCTCGAGAACTACATCACCGAATGGTTCACCACCTGATGACCACGCACGAAGGAAAGCTCTCGGAGCGGCTCATCGCCGCGATCCGGGGCGACAGCGCCCTCGCCTCGGCCGCGCGCGTCCCGTACCTGCTGCACCTCCTGGTCGTCTCCACGGAACGCAACCACGAGGTCCCTACGTCCGTCGGGCACTTCTGCCGGCTGGCCTCGGAGGAGTTCCTGCACAAGCGACCCCGCAGACGTGCTGCGGCCGCCGCCGAGCCGTGCCTCCTGCGGCCCGGCTACGACACGGAGATCCAGCGGATCATCGAGGAGGTCGGCTTCTCCATCACCTCATTGCGATCCGTGCACGCCGATACCAACTCCATCTCCGCGGCAGCCATGCAGGAGCCGATCCTGCGGGCGCTGGGCGAGGATCTCGAGTTCCTCACCACGTATCCGGCCGTGGTCGACTACGTGCAGTTCATCCGGAAGGGCCACGGCATACTCGCCGTCGACACGGCCACCCAGCTCTCCTTCCGGGAGAACCTGTTCCGGGACTACTTCGCCGGCTGCGCGCTGGCCCGCCGGGACTCGGAGACCATCGTCGGGCTGTGCCGTCATCCGATCTGGCACGCCCCGCTGCGCTACTGGGCCAGCGCCCAGACCACGCCCGAGGGGCACCGCCTCGTCACCGGCACGGCGGCCGAGCTGGCGGGCGCCGCGGAGGAGGCGGGCGACGGGGGGCTGCCGCTGTGGCTGCTCGCCGGCGAGCTGCTCGTGATCCTCGCGGCGGCCCGGCCGGACGCCGAGCCGTACGGGCTCGTACGACGGCTGCGGCGGTCGGTGTCGGAGGCCGTTGCCACCGCCCGCGGGGACCGCGGTCAGGACCTGGAGACCCGGGCCCGAGCCGCCACCGTGGAGGCGCAGCTCAATCCGTCCACGTGGGAGGAGCGCTCGGGGTCGTTCCTCGCCGACAGCTGGGTCATACCGGCGGGTGAGTACCCCATCGGCTCCGCGATCCCGCTCAACTCCCAGGACGACAAGTACCGGCACATCGACTGGTTCCCGCAGCGCACCGAGAGCATCGGATCCTTCCGGATCTCCACACTGCCCGTCACCAACCGGGACTACGCGCAGTTCGTCGCCTCGGGCGGGTACCAGGACCTGGACTGCTGGCCGGACGGGCCGGCACGGCTTTGGGTCAGGCACGACCCTTCCTTCATCGACGCGCCGGACGGACCGCGTGCCGGGTCGACGGACACCCAGCGGATCCATCTGAGCAAGGAGATGCGCGAGGGCATCGTCGACGAGGAGTCCCTCCAGGAGTACGTGGACCAACTGCTGCTGCGGCGGGTGCCGCTGTACTGGTGGGATCCCCGCTACAACCAGCCCACCCAGCCGGTCGTCGGCGTCAACTGGTGGGAGGCTCTGGCGTACTGCCGGTGGCTGACGAAACGGCTGCGCGAGCGGAACGTGCTGGACGACAACAGCTACGCGGACATTCCCACCGAGGCCGAATGGGAGTGCTCCTGCCCGGGCCGGCTGACGTCCGACCCCTACCCGTGGGGAAGCGAGTGGCAGGAGGGCATGGCCCATGTCCGCACGGCGGAGGGCTGGACCCAGCGCTCCGTTCCCGTGGGGCTGTTCCCCTGGGCGGGCGGGGAGGGCGGAGCTCAAGACATGATCGGCAACGTGTGGGAGTGGACGCGCTCACTGGCATGGTCCTATGACGACCCCCGGCCCGGCCGTGAGGCTCTGGACACCCAGGGCGACCGCATCGTCCGCGGGGGGTCCTGGTTCTCCCGCGAACAGGGCGCCCGCATGGTCCAGTTCCGCTCGTACGACCCGCCCCAGAACGCCTACGTGGATCTGGGCTTCCGCGTGGCCTTCTACACCGGCTGAGGGCTGTTCCGTCGGCCCGTCGGCCCGTCCGCCCGTCGGCGTCTGCCATGCGGGTCGGGACGGGCCTTGGGGCTCTCCCCCGTCTGCGTCAGGACGCGGGCGGCGCGGCCGTCAGCCCCGCCACCACCGAGCGGGCCAGTTCGTCGAGGTAGCCGGCGCCGACCTCGTCCCGGACGACCACCTGCCGCCAGTACAGCGGCCCGATCGCGAGGTCGAGCGCCCGCCCCGGATCGGTCCCCTCCGCCAGCTCGCCCCGGGTGACGGCTCCGGAGACGATCCCTTCCGCCATGCGGCGCTGCCCGTCCAGCAGCGCGCCGCGTACCGCTTCGGCGATCTCCGGGTTCCGCGCCGCCTCCACCAGCAGGTCGGGAATCACCGCGGAGGCCACTGGGTGCCGCAGCACGTGTGACATGACCTCCAGCAGGGCCCGTACGTCCCCGTACAGCGAGCCCGTGGCGGGCACCGGCAGGCCGTCCACCGCGAAGGCACCCACCAGGTCCAGGACCAGGTGCAGCTTCGACTTCCACCGCCGGTAGACCGCGGTCTTGCCGACCCCCGCCCGCCGGGCGATGCCCTCGATGGACATCCGCGCGAAGCCGACCGCGGCCAGTTCCGCCACCACGGCGTCGCGGATCGCCTCGGTCACGTCGGCGCGCAGGACGGCGGCGCCGGCGGGGGCTCTGCGGGTGGGGGCGGCGGCGGGGTCGGTGGTCATGCACGGAGCATAGCGGTGCCACGTCACGACGATACGGTTGCGTTCCGATGCGCCGCGCCCTAACCTCGCCGTAGCGACGATACGGACCCGTCCCGACGTCGGCCAGCGATGTGCCGACCCCGTCGAAAGCGAACCCTGTGACCACCGCGACCGCACCCTCCAAGACCGCGCCCCCGCCCTCCGCGGAACTCGCGCGGCTCGCCGCCGCCCACGGCCTCACCCTCAGCGGCGCCCGCCCCACGCTCCCCCGCTACCTCGCGGAGCTCTGGGACCGCCGCCACTTCGTGACCGCGTACGCGACCGCCCGTATGCAGGCCACGTACAGCACGGCCAAGCTCGGCCAGCTCTGGCACCTGGTGACCCCGCTCCTGAACGCGGCCGTCTACTACTTCATCTTCGGCATCGTGATGAAGGCCAGCACCGGCGTGCCGGACTACGTCCCCTTCCTGATCACCGGCGTCTTCGTCTGGGACTTCATCGGCAGCTCCATCAACGCCGGCACCCGCGCCGTCCACAGCAACCGCGGCCTGGTCCGCGCCCTGCACTTCCCGCGCGCGAGCCTGCCCCTCTCCACCGTCGTCCAGCTCTTCCAGCAGCTGCTCGTGACCATGGGCGCCCTGGTCATCATGCTGCTGGCCTTCGGCCAGACGCCGGCCTGGTCGTGGTTCCTGGCCGTCCCGACGCTGGTGCTGATGGCCGTCTTCGCCGCCGGCTGCGCGATGGTCATGGCCCGCATCGGCAGCAAGAGCCCGGACGTCAGCCAGCTGATGCCGTTCGTCCTGCGCACGTGGATGTACTCGTCGGGCGTCATGTGGTCCATCGACCAGATGCTCAAGACGGACCACGTGCCGCACTGGGTGCTGACGCTGCTCAAGTTCAACCCCGCGGCCGTCTACATCGATCTGATGCGCTTCGCGCTGATCGACAGCTTCGAGGCGCACTCGCTCCCGCCCCACGTGTGGCCCCTGGCCATCGGCTGGGCCCTGCTCGCGGGCGTCGGCGGCTTCATCTGGTTCTGGAAGGCAGAAGAGGAGTACGGCCGTGGCTGACACCGCGACGAAGACGGACACCCGGGTACCCACCGTGATCGCGGACGGGGTCCACGTCATCTACAAGGTCCACGGCGGCGGCGCCCGCAAGGGCGGGGCCACGGCGGCGCTCAGCCGGGTCTTCTCCCGCAGGCCCTCCCCCGGCCTCAAGGAGGTGCACGCCGTCAAGGGCGTCACCTTCACCGCGTACAAGGGCGAGGCCATCGGCCTCATCGGTTCCAACGGCTCGGGCAAGTCCACCCTGCTGGCCGCCATCGCCGGCCTCCAGCCGGTGGCCCGCGGCCGGATCTACTCGCACGGCCAGCCGTCGCTGCTGGGCGTGAACGCGGCCCTGATGAACGACCTGACCGGCGAGCGCAACGTCGTCCTCGGCGGCCTCGCGATGGGCATGTCCAGGCAGCAGATCCGCGCGCGCTACCAGGACATCGTCGACTTCTCCGGCATCAACGAGAAGGACGACTTCATCTCCCTGCCCATGCGGACGTACTCCTCCGGCATGGGCGCCCGGCTCCGGTTCTCCATCGCCGCCGCCAAGGACCACGACGTCCTGATGATCGACGAGGCCCTGGCCACCGGCGACGCCGCCTTCCAGCGCCGCAGCCAGGCCCGCATCGAGGAACTCCGCGCGCACGCGGGCACCGTCTTCCTGGTCAGCCACGGCATCAACACGGTCCGCGAGACCTGCGACCGCGCGATCTGGCTGGAGGCGGGCGTCCTGCGCATGGACGGGCCCTCCGCGGAGGTCTGCGCCGCCTACGAGTCCTTCACCCGCCGCTGAGGCCACGGTGTGCGGGCCGGGGCCCGGGAGCCGGGGCCCGGCCCCCACTGGACCGCCGCCCCGCCCTCGCCGACCATGATCTGCATGACGACCTGGGACGACCTGCCCGCTGCGGCCCGCGCGCAGGCTGACGCCCACCTTCTGCGCGGGCACTTCCTGCCGGCGGTCAAGGCCCTGCGGGACGCGGGCCCGCCGCCGGGGGTGGGGCTGGCGGAGGCCCAGGAGCTCCTGCACGCCCGCCGCGCCGCCCTGGTCCCCCCGCCCGGCGCCGACGACGACGCGCTCGACGTCCGTTCCCTGACCGTCCGCGCCTCGGCCCTGCCGGGCCGGATCCTGGCCGTCGAGGCGGTGTGGGCCGACCACGAGACCCACGGCTGGCACGTCGAACTCCGCGCGGTCCTGGACGCACCCCCGGGTACGGCCCGCCTGGCCACCGTCCACAACCGCCCGGGCCTGCCCTACGAGTGCGCCCGCGCCCGTCAGGCCGGCCGCACCCTGGCCGCCCGCCTGGGCGTGGCCTTCTCCTTCCCCCACCCTTCCGGCCCCGCCGGCGTTTGAGGCGCGGGGGTCCGGGGGCAGCGCCCCCGGCAACGGCGCCGCACCCGGCGAACCGGGAACGGGCCGGGCCCGGGACCCCATGGTCCCGGGCCCGGCCCGTTCCATCACGTGCAACCCGCGATCAGCTGTGCGCGCGCAACAGCGACCGCATCGTCCGCATCGCCACCGACAGGTTCGCCAGGTCGAAGTCGTCCGACCCCTGGATCTCGTCCAGAGTCGTCCGCGCCCGCCCGATGATCGCCGCGTTCTTCTCCTCCCACGCCTTGAAGCGCTCCTCGGGAGTCGAACTGCCGTTGCCCACCGACAGCACGTCGGCGGTCAGGGCCGCGTGCGCCGCGAACAGGTCCTCGCGGATGGACGCGCGGGCCATCGACTGCCAGCGGTCGGACCGCGGCAGTTCGATGATCCGGTCCATCAGCTTGGTGATGTCCAGGCGGTCGGCGAGGTCGTAGTACACCTCGGCGACCTCCAGCGGGTCGACACCCGTGCGGTCGGCGATCGCCACGATGTCGAGCGCCGGGAAGGCCGACGAGAACCCGGCCACCTTGGCGGCCAGTTCCTCCGGAACGCCCTCACCCGTCAGCTCGTCCATGATCGACTGGTACCACTCCAGGTCCGCGCCACGCACCAGCTTCGGCAGCTCGGCCCAGACCTGGCTCACCCGCTCCGAGAAGAAGACGATCGTCTCGCTGATCTGGAGCGGCTGCGGCCGGTTGTTCAGCAGCCAGCGGGTACCGCGCTCGACCAGGCGCCGCGAGTGCAGCCGCACCCGGGTCTGGACATCGGCGGCGACCTTGTTGTCGAGCGCCTCCACCGCGTCCCACACCTCGGCCAGGCCGAAGATCTCGCGGGCCGCGAGCTGCGCCCGGACGATCTCCTCCGTGGAGGCCCCGCTCTCCTCGCGCAGACGGTGCAGGAAGGTCGAACCACCGGTGTTGACGGTGTCGTTGACCAGGATGGTGGTGATGATCTCCCGGCGCAGCGCGTGCGCGTCGATCTGCTCGGTGAGCCTCTCGGCCAGCGCGGCCGGGAAGTACGCGAAGAGCAGACGGCGCAGGTACGGGTCGTCCGGCAGCTCGGTGGCGATGAGCTCGTCCGCCACCGTGATCTTGGTGTAGGCGAACAGCACGGCCAGCTCCGGCTGGGTCAGACCCTTGCCGCTGCCCAGCAGCTCACGGATCTGCCGGTCGGTGGGCAGGAACTCCAGTGCCCGGTCCAGCCGCCCGTCCCGCTCCAGCCGCCGCATGTAGCGCTGCTGGGCGTGCAGCAGGCTCGGGGCCTGCGCCGCGCCGTTGGCGAGCGCGATGTTCTGCGCGTAGTTGTTGCGCAGCACCAGGTGGCCGACCTCGTCGGTCATCTGGGCGAGCAGCTTGTTGCGCTGCTTGACGGTCATGTCGCCGTCGGTGACGACCGCGTTGAGCAGGATCTTGATGTTCACCTCGTGGTCGGAGGTGTCCACGCCCGCGCTGTTGTCGATGGCGTCGGTGTTGACCTTGCCGCCCTCGCCGCCGGCGCCGCTGCGGGCGAACTCGATCCGCCCCAGCTGGGTCAGACCCAGGTTGCCGCCCTCGCCGATGACCTTGGCCCGCACGTCGGAGCCGTTGACGCGGATGGCGTCGTTGGCCTTGTCGCCGACGTCCGCGTGCGTCTCGGCCGTGGCCTTGACGTACGTACCGATGCCGCCGTTCCACAGCAGGTCCACCGGGGACTGCAGGATCGCCTTCATCAGGTCGGCCGGGGTCATCTTGGTGACGCCCGCCTCGATGCCGAGGGCCTCACGGACCTGCGCGGTGATCGGGACGGCCTTCGCCGAACGCGGGTGGATGCCACCGCCCGCCGAGATCAGCGAGGTGTCGTAGTCGGCCCACGAGGAGCGCGGCAGCTCGAACAGGCGGCGGCGCTCGGCGTACGAGGTGGCCGCGTCCGGGTTCGGGTCGATGAAGATGTGCCGGTGGTCGAAGGCGGCGACCAGGCGGATGTGCTCCGAGAGCAGCATGCCGTTGCCGAACACGTCGCCGGACATGTCACCGACGCCGACGACGGTGAAGTCCTCGGTCTGGGTGTCGTGGCCGAGCTCGCGGAAGTGCCGCTTGACGGACTCCCACGCGCCGCGGGCGGTGATGCCCATGCCCTTGTGGTCGTAGCCGGCCGAGCCGCCCGACGCGAAGGCGTCGCCGAGCCAGAAGCCGTAGGACTCGGCCACTCCGTTGGCGATGTCGGAGAAGGTCGCGGTGCCCTTGTCGGCGGCGACGACGAGGTAGGTGTCGTCCTCGTCGTGGCGGACCACGCCCTTGGGGGGCAGGACCTCGCCGGCGACCATGTTGTCGGTGATGTCGAGCAGCGCCGAGATGAAGATCTTGTACGAGGCGATGCCCTCGGCGAGCCAGGCGTCACGGTCCACCGACGGGTCGGGGAGGTTCTTCGCGACGAAGCCGCCCTTGGCGCCGACCGGCACGATCACGGTGTTCTTGACCATCTGCGCCTTGACCAGGCCGAGGATCTCCGTACGGAAGTCCTCGCGGCGGTCGGACCAGCGCAGGCCGCCTCGGGCGACCTTGCCGAAGCGCAGGTGGACGCCCTCGACGCGCGGGGAGTACACCCAGATCTCGAAGGCCGGACGCGGCGCCGGCAGGTCCGGGATGGCCTGCGGGTCGAACTTCATCGACACGTACGAGTGCGGCTCGCCCACGCCGTTGAGCTGGAAGAAGTTCGTGCGCAGCGTGGCCTTGATGAGGGTGAGGAAGGCGCGCAGGATGCGGTCCTCGTCGAGCGAGGCGACCTGGTCCAGGGCCCCGTCGAGCTCCTCCAGCATGGCGTCCACGAGCTCGCTGCCGGCGGTCTGGCGCACGGGCGCCATCCGGGCCTCGAAGAGCGAGACCAGCAGCCGGGTGGTGTGGACGTTGTTGCGGAGGGTGTCCTCCATGTAGTCCTGGCTGAAGGTGGAGCCGGCCTGGCGCAGGTACTTGGCGTACGCGCGCAGGACGACGGCCTGCCGCCAGGTGAGCCCGGCGCTCAGCACCAGGGCGTTGAAGTTGTCGTTCTCCGCGTCGCCCTGCCAGACCGCGGCGAAGGCGTCCTGGAAGCGCTCGCGGGCGTCGTCGCCGAGGTAGTTGTCCCCGTTGCCGGAGAGGGGCATCCGCAGGCCGAAGTCGTAGATCCACGCGCTGACCCGGTCGGAGCGGCGCAGCTCGTAGGGGCGCTCGTCGGTGACCTCGACGCCCAGGCGCTGCAGCACCGGCAGGACCGCGGAGAGCGAGACCTGCTCGCCGGCCCGGAAGATCTTGAACCGGCGCTCCCCGGGGCCCGCGCCGACGGGCTCGTACAGCGAGAGCGCGAACCGGCGGTCGCTGGCGGCGAGCCTCTCCAGGTGGATCAGGTCGGCGACGGCCGCGCGCGGCGAGTGGTCGGCCTTGTAGCCCTCGGTGAAGGAGGTGCCGTAGCGGCGCAGCAGCTCGGCGGCGCGCTCCTCGCCGCACTCGGCGATCAGCGCTTCCTGGAAGCCGTCGGCCCAGGAACGGGCGGCCTCGACGAGACGGCCCTCGATGCGCTCGACGTCGGAGTCGGTCAGCGCGGGCAGCTCGGTGCCCTGCGGGACGCGGACGACGAAGTGGATGCGGGAGAGGATCGACTCGGTGTTCCACGCGGTGAAGTCGACGCTGATGCCGCCGAGCTCCTCCCGGAGGATGTCCATCAGGCGCAGCCGCACCCCGGTGGTGAACCGGTCGCGGGGCAGGTAGACCAGCGCCGAGTAGTAGCGGCCGTACTCGTCCTGGCGCAGGTAGAGCCGCAGCCGGCGGCGTTCCTGGAGGTACAGGACGGAGGTGACGATGGCCTGGAGCTGGTCGACCGGGGTCTGGAACAGCTCGTCGCGCGGGTAGGTCTCCAGGATCTGCAGCAGGTCGCGGCCGTCGTGGCTGCTCGGCGCGAAGCCGGCGCCGTCGAGGACCTCGACGACCTTGCGGCGGATGACCGGGACGCGGCGCACGGACTCGGTGTACGCGGCGGAGGAGAAGAGGCCGAGGAAGCGGCGCTCGCCGATGACGTTGCCCTCGGCGTCGAACTTCTTCACGCCCACGTAGTCGAGGTACGAGGGGCGGTGCACGGTGGAGCGGCTGTTGGCCTTCGTCAGCACCAGCAGGCGGTGCTCGCGGGCCTTGGCGCGGGCGTCGGCCGGCAGCCGGTTGAAGGACGGCGAGACCGGGTGGCCGTCGTCCTTGCCGCTGTGGTGCGGGTCGGAACGCAGGATGCCGAGGCCGGTGCCGGGCACGGCGGCCAGGGAGTCGCCGTCGACGAGGTTGTACTCGCGGTAGCCGAGGAAGGTGAAGTGGTCGTCGGCGAGCCAGCGCAGCAGCTCACGGGCCTCTTCGAGCTCGTACTCGCGCAGGTCGGGGGCGGTGGGCTCCTCGGCCAGGCCTTCGGCGATGCGCAGCGCGGCGTCGCGCATCTTCTCCCAGTCCTCGACGGACTCCCGTACGTCGGACAGGACGCGCAGCAGGTCGGCGTTGATCTGCTTGAGGTCGGCGCGGTCGGTCTCCCGGTCGATCTCGACGTGGATCCAGGACTCGACGAGGGAGTCGTGGGGGCGCGCGGTGCGCGGTCCGTGCGCGTCGCAGTCGGGGCCGAGGATCTCGATCAGCTTGCCGGTGACGTCACGGCGGACGACGACCTGCGGGTGGATCACGAGGTGGATGCCGCGGCCCTGGCGGGACAGCTCGTTCGTCACGGAGTCGACGAGGAAGGGCATGTCGTCGGTGACCACCTCGACGACGGAGTGGCTGGAGGTCCAGCCGTTCTCCTCCACCGTGGGGGTGTGCACGCGCACGTTCGCGGTGCCCTGCGGCCGGTTCTCGGCGAGCCGGTAGTGCGAGAGCGCGCCTCCGAACACATCGACCGGGTCCCGGTCCGCGAGGTCCTCCGGCGCCGTGTGGAGGTAGTAGCGCTGGAGGTAGGAGAGCACCGCGTCCTGGTCTGGACGCTCTCCCCGCTCGGACCCAGTCGGAAGTAGCCCCCCGGCCGGGCTGTGCTCAGCTACCCGGGCCGCCCGTGCGAGCAGCTCGGCCTTTGCTTCGTCCAGCTTGGTCTGCATGTCCTCTGGCTCCTGTCGCGCGCCATTGCGTGACGTAGGTGAAGGAAGGAATGACATAGCGCCGCGAGGCGGGGTGTCCGTCCGGGATCGACGCTATGCCGTCGAGAGAGCCGACCGGGAGGGAATGAGCCATGATCGGCCGGAGGTCCCGGTGGCGGGGATCAGCGAAGGCCCGGGCACGGTCGTGCGCCGGGCGCAGGCCGGAGGCTCCAGTGCCCCCGAGGACTATCGCGCTGATCACGGGTACCAGGCTATCCCGACCTACCCCCAGGTCGTCATTCGCTGCATCTGTACAAATCTTGGGGTGGAACTTTGACACTCTGGCCAGCGACATGACCGGCCGCCCGTGCAGCGGCCTGTCCAGTAGCTATTCGGCCAGCTCACGAGCTGTCCGGACGGCTTCTGCCAGGGTGTCAACGACCGGTACCCCGGCTGATTCCAGACTGCTGCGGCTGTGCGAACCGCCCGTGTAGAGAACCGCCCGGGCGCCGACGTGGGCGGCGGCGAGCGCGTCGTCCACGGCGTCTCCGATGAGGACCGTACGGTCGGCCGTCACACCCGTCCCGTCCAGGGCGGCCAGGTGGCGTACGAGATGTCCCGCCTTGGAGGTGTGGGAGGGGCCGGTCCGCCCGTCGACGCGCAGGAAGTGCCGGTCGATGCCGTGGAACCGGACCAGGGGCACGAGCTTGTCGTGGGGCGCGAGGGACAGCAGGGACTGAGTCAGCCCGTCCTGCTGCCAGTCGCGGAGCAGCTCGCGGGCGCCTTCGGCCAGCCCGGCGGTCTCGGCGGCGGCCCAGTAGTGGCGGTGGAACGTGTCGTCCATGACGAGCCATTCCTCGTCGGTGGGCAGCCGTCCCATGAGGCGCTCGTAGAACTTGGGCACCGGTACGACGTACAGGTCGCGGTACGTCTCCAAGGTGATCGGCGCGAAGCCGAGCTCGGCGAAGGAGGCGTTGGTCGCGATCATGACGGCGTCGATGTCGTGAAGGAGCGTGCCGTTCCAGTCCCAGACGATGTGGTGGTGAGTCACTTGAGCAGTCCCGGAATCTCCTGCACGCCGAACCACAGGAGCTCGTGGTCCTCGGCGGTGTCGACGGTGGCCTGCGCGTCCGCGTCGCCGCCGTCGGCGGCGTCCAGGGCCCCTGCGGCGGCGGCCACGTCCTCGTCGGCGTCATCGGCGTCCACGTGCACGGCGGCGGCCACGGAGAGCCGTACGGCGGCGGCCAGGGCCACCTGGCCGAGCGCGGCCTCGTCGGCGCCGGGGGTGGCGGTGGCGGCCTTGTCGTCGACGTCGAGGGCGACGACGACGCGCCGGCGCGGGGCGCTCGCGTCCGCGGCGACGAGCCGCAGGGAGGCGAGCGCGGCCCGGTTCAGGGCCGCGTACTCCAGCTCCTCGATGTCGTCCGACACGTACCACTCGCGGAGCCCGGGGGTGACGGCGTACGCCCGCAGCGGGGCGGGGCCCAGCTCACCCGCCTTGTGCACCTCGGCGAGCCCGGGGAGGGTCAGGGGGACGTACACGCGCATGGCCGGCTGCTTTCGGTAGTCGGAAACGCCCCCAGGATACGACTCGGAGGGGGCCGGCCGGGTGATGGACTCCGTCCCCCTTCGGGGCTCCTGACCGGGAGCCGCCCCCGTCCACTCGGGTCCCGCCGCGGGCCCCGGGCGGGGCCGGGGGGCGGGGGCCACCCATCCGGATAGGTGAACCGGGCCGGTGGCCGGACGGGCCGTGGAGCCGGTTGCGGAGCGTGTTCGGCGGCCGTAGAAAACCCCCATCAAGTTACCGCCCGGTATGGCTCCGGGCCCGGCCTGTTCGGGGGCAGATCGCGATGGACACCACGATGCGCGGCACGATCGGCAACGACGGCAGCCGCCGACGGCCCACGGGCCGGACCCGGACCCGGCCCGCCGGGCGCCGGGACCCGCGCCGCCCCGCCGGCCCCCCGCGCACCCTGCGGCTCGGCCCGCACCACTGGTTCGCCGACCATCTCCTCGCGGTGATCAGCGGCCTGCGCCCGGTCCACTCCCTGCTCGGCCACACCGTGGGCCCCGCCTACCAGCAGCTGATCACCCTGGCCCCCACGACCCCCCTCCGCGAGCGCCTGAGCCCGGTGGTCCGCCAGTGCGGCCGCTTCACCCCGGGCCCGGGAGTCATCGAGGCCTTCGCCCGCATCGCCACGGGCGACCGCCTGACGGCCATGGCCTTCCGCCTCGAACAGGGCCCGGACCTCCGCTGGCGCTGCGCAGCGGTGGAAATCCAGGGCCCCCGCCCATGAAGAACCCAACGCCGCCCCCCTCCAGCCCCGCCGACCGCTTGAGGCCCACCCAGCCCCGCCGGCGCTTGAGGCCCACCCAGCCCCACCGGCGCTTGAGGCGCACCCCCTCCAGCCCCGCCGGCGCTTGAGGCGCACCCCCTCCAGCCCCGCCGGCGCTTGAGGCGCACCCCCTCCAGCCCCGCCGGCGCTTGAGGCGTGGGGTCTGGGGCGGAGCCCCAGCAACGGCACCGCACCCGGCACGGCACGGGCAAGGGCACGGGCACGGGCACAACGCGGCCGGGGGGGGGGGCCCCCCCCGGGCCCGCCCCCCCCCCCCCCCCAACCCCCCCCCCCCCCCCGGGCGCGCCCCCCCGCCCCGCCCCCCCCGCCCCCCCGCCCCCGGCCCCCCCCCCGGGGGCGCCCCCCCCCCCGCCCGGCAGCTCAACCCAGCGGCAGCTGGTTACTTCTTACGGCGACGCCCACCGGCAGCCTTCTGCGCCTTGCGCCGCTCCGCCCGCGTCATCCCGTCACCCTCACCACCGACGGAGTCACTGTCGAAGTCGCCCTCGATGACACCGCCCTCCCCGTCCACCGTCGGCGCCGAGAAGTGCAGCCGGTCCGGCCGCTGCGGAGCGTCCAGCCCCTTCGCCCGGATCTCCGGCCGCGCACCCGCCGGCTCCTTCGTCAGGGACGGCGCCGCGTCCTGCACCGGAAGCTCCTCGACCTGCTGCTCGACCTGGACCTCCAGGTTGAACAGGTAGCCGACGGACTCCTCCTTGATGCCTTCCTGCATGGCGTTGAACATGTCGAAGCCCTCGCGCTGGTACTCGACCAGCGGGTCCTTCTGGGCCATCGCCCGCAGGCCGATGCCCTCCTGCAGGTAGTCCATCTCGTACAGGTGCTCGCGCCACTTGCGGTCCAGCACCGACAGGACCACGCGCCGCTCCAGCTCACGCATGATGTCGGAGCCGAGCGTCTTCTCGCGCGTCTCGTACTGCTCGTGGATGTCGTCCTTGACGGACTCCGCGATGAACTCGGCGGTGATGCCCGCACGGTCGCCCGCGGCCTCCTCCAGCTCCTCGATGGTGACCTTCACCGGGTAGAGCTGCCGGAAGGCGCCCCACAGGCGCTCCAGGTCCCACTCCTCGGCGAAGCCCTCGACCGTCTCGGCCGCGATGTACGCGTCGATCGTGTCGTCCATCATGTGGCGGACCTGGTCCTGCAGGTCCTCGCCCTCCAGCACGCGGCGGCGCTCGCCGTAGATGACCTCACGCTGGTTGTTGAGGACCTCGTCGTACTTCAGGACGTTCTTGCGCGTCTCGAAGTTCTGGGTCTCCACCTGCGACTGGGCCGACGCGATCGCGCGCGTCACCATCTTGTTCTCGATCGGCACGTCGTCGGGGACGTTCGCCATCGCCATGACGCGCTCGACCATCTGCGCCTTGAACAGGCGCATCAGGTCGTCGCCCAGCGACAGGTAGAAGCGGGACTCGCCCGGGTCGCCCTGTCGGCCGGAGCGGCCGCGCAGCTGGTTGTCGATACGGCGCGACTCGTGGCGCTCGGTGCCCAGCACGTACAGCCCGCCGAGCTCCTTGACCTCCTCGAACTCCGCCTTCACCGCGGCCTCGGCCCGGGTGAGCGCCGAGGGAAGGGCGTGCGCCCACTCCTCGATGTGCTCCTCCGGGTCCAGGCCCTGCTGGCGCAGCTCGGCCTCGGCCAAGTCGTCCGGGTTGCCGCCGAGCTTGATGTCGGTACCACGGCCGGCCATGTTCGTGGCGACGGTGACCGCGCCGCGGCGGCCGGCCTGGGCGACGATCGTCGCCTCACGGTCGTGCTGCTTGGCGTTGAGCACCTCGTGCGGGATGCCGCGCTTGGAGAGCTGCTGCGAGAGGTACTCGGACTTCTCGACCGACGTCGTACCGACGAGGATCGGCTGGCCCTTCTCGTGCTTCTCCGCGATGTCGTCGACGACGGCGGCGAACTTCGCGACCTCGGTCCGGTAGATCAGGTCCGGCTGGTCCTTGCGGACCATGTCGCGGTTGGTCGGGATCGGGACGACACCGAGCTTGTAGATCTGGTGGAACTCGGCGGCCTCGGTCATGGCCGTACCGGTCATGCCCGACAGCTTCGAGTAGAGGCGGAAGAAGTTCTGCAGGGTGATCGTGGCGAGGGTCTGGTTCTCGTCCTTGATGTCCACCCCTTCCTTCGCCTCGATCGCCTGGTGCATGCCCTCGTTGTAGCGGCGGCCGGCGAGGATACGGCCGGTGTGCTCGTCGACGATCATGACTTCGCCGTCGATGACGACGTAGTCCTTGTCGACCTTGAAGAGCTCCTTGGCCTTGATCGCGTTGTTGAGGTAACCGACGAGCGGGGTGTTCACCGACTCGTAGAGGTTCTCGATGCCGAGCCAGTCCTCGACCTTCGCGACACCGCTCTCGTGGATGGCGACGGTGCGCTTCTTCTCGTCGACCTCGTAGTCGCCGGTCTCCTCGATGCCCTTCAGCGGCTGGCCGGCCTCGCCCTTGGTCAGGCGGGTCACCAGCTTCGCGAAGTCGCCGTACCACTTCGTGGCCTGGTCGGCGGGGCCGGAGATGATCAGCGGCGTACGGGCCTCGTCGACCAGGATGGAGTCGACCTCGTCGACCACGGCGAAGTTGTGGCCGCGCTGGACGAGCTCGTCCTGGGACCACGCCATGTTGTCGCGCAGGTAGTCGAAGCCGAACTCGTTGTTCGTGCCGTAGGTGATGTCGCAGCTGTACTGCTCACGGCGCTGGGCGGGCGACATGTTCGCCAGGATGCAGCCGACCTCCAGGCCGAGGAACTTGTGCACCCGGCCCATCAGCTCGGAGTCGCGCTCGGCGAGGTAGTCGTTCACCGTGATCAGGTGGACGCCGTCGCCGGACAGCGCGTTCAGGTACGCGGGGAGCGTGCCGACGAGGGTCTTGCCCTCACCGGTCTTCATCTCGGCCACGTAGCCGAGGTGCAGCGCCGCGCCACCCATGATCTGGACGTCGTAGTGCCGCTGGCCGAGGACGCGCTTGGCCGCCTCGCGTACGGTCGCGAAGGCCTCGGGCAGCAGGTCGTCCAGGCTCTCGCCGTCCTGGAAACGCTGCTTGTACTCGTCCGTGAGCGCTCGCAACTCGGCGTCGGAGAGGTTGACGAAGTCCTCTTCGATGGAGTTGACCTGGTCCGCGATGCGGTGCAGTTTGCGCAGGATCTTGCCTTCGCCTGCACGCATGAGCTTGTTGAAGACGGACACCGAGGTTTGTCTCCTTGCCGGTCGGGCCTGAGCACTGTACGTACACGGGCACGGCAGGTGGGCCCCACCGCAACGGCCATCGTAAGCGAGGACGTGGCCGCGTCGGGAGGTCCGCCGGTCCCGTGGGGGCACGGGTGCCCGGATTGAGAACGTACGGGGGACACCGAAGGTGCCGCATCGCCCTCGGGGATCACCGAAAATTGTTCGCCCCGGGCGCCGCCGCGGCAGCAGAATTCATTCATGGAGCCCACCACACTCAGCACGGACCGGTTGGTATTGCGGCCTTTCACCCCCTCCGACGAGGACGAGGTGTACGCCGCCGCACAGGACCCGGACATCCAGCGCTGGACGTTGGTCCCCTCCCCCTACGAGCACGAGCACGCGCACGCCTTCGTGAACGAGATCGTGCCGAACGGCTGGCGCGAGGAGACGGCCTTCCCCTTCGCCGTACGCCTCGGGGCCGAAGGCCCCCTGATCGCGGCCGTCGGCATGCACGTCCAGGGCCGCGACAGCTACGCGAGCTACGAGGTCGGCTACTGGGCGGTCAAGGAGCACCGCGGCCGGGGCTACATGACCGAGGCGGTCCTGGCCGTCGCCCGCTGGGCCTTCACCGAGGTCGGCGTCGCACGGCTGGAGTGGCGCGCCGAGGTCGGCAACACGGGCTCACGCGCCGTCGCCGAGAAGGCCGGCTTCCGGATCGAGGGACTCCTGCGGGCCGGCATCCAGCAGCGCGGCACCGCCCGCGACTGCTGGGTCGGCGCCCTGCTCCCCTCGGACCTGGGCCTGCCCTCACGACTGCCGTACCTGCCCGCTGTCAGTGCGACGTCCTAGTCTTCGGTCATGACTTCGGGCACCACTTCGCTCTCGCTGTCCGCCGACGAGGCCCGCCGCATCGCCCTGCGCGCGCAGGGCTTCCTCGGGGCGCCCGACCGGCGCGGCGGGGTCCGCGGGGTCCTGCGCCACCTGGGCGCCGTGCAGCTGGACACCATCTCGGTCCTGGCCCGCTCGCACGAGCTGATCCCGTACGCGCGCCTGGGCGCGGTGGGCCGGGACACCGTGGAGCAGGCGTACTGGTCGGACCGGCACGCCTTCGAGTACTGGTCGCACGCGGCCTGCATCCTGCCCATCGAGGAATGGCCGCATTTCGCCTTCCGCCGCCGGGCCCGCCGGGCGCGCGGCCACCGCTGGCACGTCCTCCGGGACAAGGAGCGCTCGACGCGGGCGGTGCTGGACCGGCTGACGGCCGACGGCCCGCTGACCTCCACCGAACTGGGCGGCGCCAAGAACGGCGGCGAGTGGTTCGAGTGGTCCGAGACCAAGATCGCGGTGGAGTGGCTCCTCGACACCGGCGAGGTGGTCTGCAGCCAACGCCGGGGGTGGAAGCGGGTCTACGACCTGCCCGAACGGGCCGTCCCCGACGCGCTGCTCCACGACGACCTGGACGACCGTGAGTGCGTACGGCGCCTGGTCGCCCTGGCCGGCCGGTCCCTGGGGGTGGGCACCCGCGCCGACATCGCGGACTACCACCGTCTCAAGGGCGAGGAGTTCGACGCGGTGATCGCGGACTCCGGGCTGGTCCCGGTGGAGGTGGAGGGCTGGTCCAAGCCGGCCTGGGCGGATCCGGCGGCTCTCGTGGAGACCCCCAGGGGCCGCCACCGCACGACGCTGCTCTCGCCCTTCGACTCCCTGGTCTGGGACCGTCCCCGGACGGAGCGGATCTTCGGTTTCACGCACCGCCTGGAGGCGTACGTCCCCAAGCCGAAGCGGATACACGGGTACTTCGCGATGCCGCTGCTGGCGGGCGGGCGGCTCCAGGGGCGCGTCGACCCGGCCCGCGAGGGCCGCACGCTGGTCGCCCGACAGCTCTCCCTCACCTCACCGAAGGCCGCGGGCGCGATGGCGCAGGCCCTGCGGGAGGCGGCGGAGTGGGTCGGCTGCGAGGACGTACGCGTCGAGCGCGCGAGCTCACCCGCGGAGGCGGCGGCCGTCACGGCGGAACTGGCCGCCCTCTAGAGGGTGTCTTGTCGCCCGGGCCCTCGGGTTCAGCGGATTTCGAGGATCTTTTCCCGCATCGCGTAGACCACGGCCTCCATCCTGGAGTGCAGCTGCAGCTTCTCCAGGATGTTGCGGACGTGGTTCTTCACGGTGTTCTCGGAGATGAACAACTGCTTCGCGATATCGCGGTTGTTCATACCGGTGGCCACCAGTTTCAGGACCTCCAGCTCCCGGTCCGTCAGCCGCGGCGCGGGCACCAGCCGCCGCTCGTCGGTGCGCTGGATCATCGACTTGAACTCGGTGAGCAGCTTCGACGCCATCGACGGGCTGATCTGGGACTGGCCGTCCGCCACCGCCCGGATCGCCGTGGCGACCTCGTCCGTGGAGATCTCCTTCAGGAGGTACCCGGTCGCGCCCGCCTTGATCGCGTCGTAGAGGTCCGCCTCCTCGTCGCTGATCGTCAGCATGATGATCTTCGCGGAGGGGGCCACCTCCTTGATCGAGGTGCACGCCTCGATCCCGCCGCGCCGGGGCATCCGTACGTCCATCAGCACGATGTCCGGGAGCAGATCGGCCGCCTTGTCCACGGCCTCCGCCCCGTCCCCCGCCTCGCCGACGACCTGGATGTCCTCCTCCTGCGCGAGGACGATCTCCAGTCCCCGCCGGAAGAGTGCGTGGTCATCGACCACGAGCACCCTGATGGGTTCGCCGGCGGGCTCCGCCGACGGGTCCGTCCCACGGAAGCCCGCGACGCCGCCGTCCCCGCGCACCGGCCCGAAGCTGTCCGCCATCGTTCCTCCCCCTGCATGTGCTCAGTTGCCGAGCCAACCGGACACACACCGCAGCCGGTTGACTGCACGCCATGATTCCATGCCCGCACCACGGCGCGGGGGCCACAAGTGAGCCAACTGGCGCATACCCGTCGCATCGCCGTCATGCAGGTGCCCCCGCGCAGGCGCCGGAGCGCCTGCGCGGGGGCAACGAACGGGTGTGCTCAGCGTCAGCCGCCGAGCGCGCCACCGGCGCCACCCCGCGGCTCCTCCGAGCTGGAGGCACCGTCGGGGTTCACGTGGATGACGCCGTAGTCATAGGCATGGCGGCGGTAGACAACACTGGGCAACTTCGTCTCGGAGTCGACGAACAGATAGAAGTCGTGGCCGACCAGTTCCATCTCGTACAGGGCCTGGTCGAGCGACATGGGTGCGGCCGAGTGGGTCTTCTCGCGGACGATGAGCGGGCCTTCGCCCTGCACCTCGATGGATCCGATCCTGGTGATCGGCACGCCGTCCGTCTTCTCCTCGGACACCACCTGGCCGCTGCCGTTCAGCGATGCCACGCCCGGCACCACATCGGCCACCTCTGCCGCCGGGATCCGGCCGCTGCCGCGGCGGGTGTAGCGCTTGTCGTGCTGCTTGCGCAGCCGGGCCTCCAGCTTGTCCTGAGCCAGGTCGAGCGCCGCGTACGCGTCGGCGGCGGCGGCCTCGGCACGGATCACCGGGCCCCGTGAATGCAGGGTGATCTCCACGCGGTCGGAACGGTCGGCCTGACGCGGGTTGTGCTCCTTGGACACCTCGACGTCCAAGCTGATCACCTTGGCGTCGAGCTTCTGGATCCGCTCCGGATTCAGCTTCTCGGCCACGTGCTTGCGGAACCGCTCGGGCACCTCGGTCTTGCGGCCCTTGACGACGATGTCCACGCAGAACTCCGTTCCCGGATAGCTCCGCCCGACGGGGCGAAGCGTCTCCCTTTCGCACCAGACTCCGGTGAAGGCCGGAGCCTCGGACTTGGCGACTTTCACCTCCTCCTCCCCCATCGGCAAGATCAACACCCCACCGACTTCGGAGTCGAGAGACAGCCTCCTGAGTTCCTTACAACCGAACATATCCCTCTATGGCGGTTGTCGGCACCCGCTACCGGAATGTACTTCCGGCGAAGTGGCTGTTCCCTCTTACTACCTGCAACGATGGGCCTTCCCCGCCAGTTCCAAATCTATTCACAAGATTCTTCTTCTGTGCGAGTTGCTCAAACGTGCGGCGCCCGTTCGATCCGTGTGAACGAGTCCGCCGGCGCGGCCACCACCGCCGCCCGCAGCGTCGCCCCCGGGCCCGTGACCAGCCCCGCGGCACGCACCGCCCGGGCCGCCTCCACCAGCGTCGCCCCGGTGGTGATCAGGTCGTCCACGAGCACGATCCGCGTCCCGTCCGCGAGGAGCCTCCGCGCGCCCCGGCGCACCCCCAGCGCCCCCGTGAGGTTCTCCCGCCGCTGCCGGGCCCCCAGCCCCGCCTGGTCCGCCACCGCCCGCCGCAGCCGCAGTACGGGCGCCACGCGCGCGGGAACACCGGCCCGCCGCAGCCGCCCCGCGGCCGCCAGGGCGATCCTGCGCGCCGGATCGTGCCCGCGCGCCCGGACCTGCCGCCGCGCCGAGGGGACCGGCACCAGCGCCACGTCCCCCACGCCCCCGGCGCCGCCCGCACGGCCGCGGGTACCGCCCGCCAGGACGGCCCCCGCCAGGGCAGCGCCGAGCACCCCGGCCAGCGGCAGCGCCCCGCGCTCCTTGTGCGCCAGCAGGAGGCCCCGTACCGCCCCGTCGTAGACGGCGGCCGCCCACACCACAGGCAGCCCTCCGGGCCACGGAGACGGGCGCACCGGCCCCGCCCCGGCCCCGCTCAGCGCGCCGCGGCACCCGGCGCACACCAGCACCCGGACCGTCCCGCAGCCGGCGCAGTCGACCGGCAGGACCAGCCCGGCGAGCTCCTGCCACCAACCCCGCATCGCTCCACAGTGCCGGGCCGCACCACAGCCCGCCACCCCTGTGGAAAACCAAGCCGACGCGCGCAGCCACAGGTCAGCCCGGGTACACCGGCCCCTGGCCGCCCGCCGCCACCGTGCGCCACTGCGCACCCGGCGGCAGCCAGACGATCCCGTCGTCGTCCGAGTACGCGAGCACCGGCTTCGGCTTCGCCTCGTCCTCCGTGGCCGCGACCGCCACCTCGGACAGCCCGGTGGCCCCGGGCAGGCTCGCCGCGACCATCGAGCCGTCGGCCAGCATGTAGCGGGCCTGCTGGACACCGCCGCTCTCCCGGCCCACCACGAGCAGCCGCCCGCGCGGCGCCCAGCTCATCGCCGTCACGTCCGCCATCTGCGGCGCCGCCGGGCGCAGCTCACGCACCGACACCGCCGAGGCGTCGTTCTTGCCGTCGGGCCGTTCGATCCGCCCGACGTACAGGTTCTTGCGGCTGCCCCGCTCCACGAGCAGCGCGATCCGCACCCCGTCGGGGGACGCCTTCAGCGAGGTGATCTTGCCGCCGTCGAGCCCGGCCACCTGCACCTTCTCGGGGGTCCCGGCCCCGCCCGGCACCCGCCACAACCCCAGGTGCTGCGGATCACGGTCCGCGACCCACAGGTCACCCGCCGCGTCCCAGCTGGGCGCGGTCAGCTTGTCCGCCTTGCCGCCCTTGCCGACCAGCACCGGCTGCGGCATGGGGCCACCGCCCACCAGCGGGACGACGTGCAGCGCGTGCCCGTCCTCGGAGACCACGGCCGCGCGCCGCTCGTCGTAGGACACGGCCGCCGAGCCCACCTTGAACGCGGGGAGGGTGTTCAGCGGCCCCGGCACCGGTTCGGGCCGTGCCTGCTGGTCCTCGCTGTTCGTGTCCAGCTTCATCCGGACCAGGCGCTTCTCGTTGTCGACGAAGTACTGGAACTCGGGGATCTTGGGCCGGCCGGCGATCGCGGCCGCGCTCACCTCGGTCACCGAACACAGCGAGGACGACTTGCCGTCGGCGCGCAGCAGTTCGACCTGGTCGAGCCGAGAGCCCGTCAGATCCTTGACGGTGTAAAGGAGTTGAGTGGCCATCTTCTTGCACTGCGGCTGCGCGACGTTGTCGGCCTTGTCGTTGAGCGGCACGCGCAGCGTGTTCTGCCCGTCGTACGAAAGGGACTTGGTCCCCGGACGCAGTTCCGTACCCGTGGGGAAGCTGGACTCGACGACGGGGCCGAGCCACCTGGACGGCCCCGCGAGCAGCGACTGCACGGTCTGCGTGGTCGGGTCCATCCGGGAGTCCGGGTCGGTGCGCTGGCGCACGTAGACGGGGTCGGCGACGAGCGTGCCGCCCGCGAAGTAGTACTTGTTGACCGGCATGTAGATGCGCTGGAAGTCCGACTCGCTGAGCACGAGGCCGCTGGGCGGGGTCGAGATCCGCCACTGCTTCTCGTCGTCCTGGACGAGCTGGAGGAACTCCTCGTACTGACCGCCGCCGGTCTCCGGCTGGTACGCGCTGCGCTCGTCCACGGTCGCGAGCTTGCGGCCGGTCACCTTCCAGCGGGGCCCGTCGGGGTCCTTCTCGCCGCGCACCGAGACCCGGTCGAGGCCGGACGAGAGCACGGTGACGGCGGAGCCGGGCTTCCACTCCTTCGCGGCCGCCTCGGTGAGGTACTTGCGGGCGGTCTCCAGCTGCGGGTCGTCGCTGGTCATCGCCTCCAGGAAGCCGTCGACGATGTCGGCCGCGCTCGCCTTGTCGGCGGGCGGTACGCCGAACACCCGGACCTGTGAGTCCACGCCCTGCGAGGCCTGCACCGGGCGGATCTCCCCGTGGTCGGGCATCGAGGCGCAGCCGGCCAGCAGCAGCCCGGCCGCGCCGAAGGCATGGGCCCGTACGGTACGCAGCCGCCGGCGCCGCACCCGCGCACGCCCCGCCCGCGCGTCCATGGGCTCAGCGTCCATCGGCTCGGTCCTCCTGTTGCACCTGATCGGCCGGGCGGGCCACGACCCGGGCGCCGTTCCCCGGCAGGGCCGTCGGGTCGGCGGGCACCGGCATGGCTCCGGCGACGGGCGAGCGCGGCGGTATCGGCGAGCGGTCACCGGGGTCGGCGGGCGTACGGTCCGCCGCGCTGCCCGCGGCCTCGGCGGCGGCCCTGGCCCGGTTGGCCCGGGAGTCCTCGGGCTCCAGCGGGATGGGCGAGCCCCGCAGCGGCTCGTCGGCCGTGCGCGGCAGGGTGAGGCGGAACTGCGAACCGCCGCCCGGCTCGCCCCAGGCCTGCAGCCAGCCTCCGTGCAGCCGGGCGTCCTCGACGGCGATGGACAGGCCGAGGCCGGTACCGCCGGTCGTGCGCGCCCGCGCCGGGTCGGCCCGCCAGAAGCGGTTGAAGACGCGGGTGGCCTCGCCGGGCTTCAGCCCGACGCCGTAGTCCCGTACGGCGACGGCGACGGCCCCGCCCGCGGACGCCAGCCGGACCACCACGTCGCGGCCCTCGCCGTGCTCCACGGCGTTGACGACGAGATTGCGCAGCACCCGCTCCACCCGGCGGGCGTCGGCCTCGGCGATGACCGGCTGGGTGTCGCCCAGGACCCGGATCCGGGTGCCCTTGTGCTCGGCGAGCGGCTCGGCGCCGTCGATGACCCGGCGCACGACGTCACGCAGGTCGATGGGCTCGGCCTCCAGGGCTGCGGCCCCGGCGTCGAAGCGGCTGATCTCCAGCAGGTCGGCGAGGAGCGACTCGAACCGGTCGAGCTGCCCCGCGAGCAGCTCGGCGGAGCGCGCGGTGATCGGGTCGAAGTCGACCCGGGCGTCGTGGATGACGTCGGCGGCCATCCGTACCGTCGTCAGCGGGGTGCGCAGCTCGTGCGAGACGTCCGAGACGAAGCGGCGCTGCATCCGGGACAGCTCCTCCAGCTGCTGGATCTTGTTCTGGAGGTTCTGCGCCATCTTGTTGAAGGCCTCGCCGAGGCGCGCGATGTCATCCTCACCGGTGACCTTCATCCGCTCCTGGAGCCGCCCGGCCGAGAGCCGCTCGGCGATCCCGGCGGCCATCCGGACCGGGGTGACCACCTGGCGTACGACGAGCCAGGCGATACCGCAGAGCAGGACCACGACGAACAGGCCCGCGGTCACGATGGTGACCTTGATCAGGTTGAGGGACTCCTCCTCCTGCGTGAGCGGGAAGAGGTAGTACAGGTCGTACGGGTCGCCGTTGATGTCCGAGAGCCGCTTGCCGATGACCAGCGCCGGCTCGGGCTCCTTCTTGTCGTCCCCGCTCGTGTACTTGATCTCGGAGAAGGTCTTGAAGGCCCCGGTGGCGTGGTTGACGGCACGCCGCAGCGGCAGCGGGACGCTGGCGGTCGGGTCCACGTTGCCGGAGGCGCGGGCGCCCTTGACGCCCTGCACTCCGGGCAGCGCCTGCTCGCCCGTACCCGCGCCGAGCGCGACGACCTCGAAGGCCGTCTGGCCACCACTGGCCAACTGCTTGACCAGGGAGTTCATCCAGGTACTGGCGTCCCGGCCGACCTTGTTGTCGGTGGCGTCGGGCCCGTCCACCGTGGCCGGGGCGTTGGCCTTCTCCTGCGCCACCGCGAACCCGCCCGCGGCCTGGCTCTGCGCGGCCTCCTCCTTGGCCTCCAGGAGACCCCTGCTGACCTGGGCGATGACGACGAAGCCCAGGGCGAGCACCACGGCGAGCGAGATCAGCAGGGTGGCGGCGACCACCCGGAGCTGGATGTTGCGCCGCCATAGGCGGACGGCCGGAAGCAGCGGCCGGCGCACGAGGCGCACGCAGAGCCGCAGTACGGGGCTGGTGGACGCGCCGTCCAGGAGCCGCCGGCCGGCGCGCAGGTTCCACCGGCGGGAACCGCCCCGGCCCCCGGACGCGCCGGACCTGCCGGGCGCGCCGGACCTGCCGGGCGCGCCGGTCGTACCCGACGTGCCGGTCGTGCCGGACTGCACGTCAGCTGGGTCCGGCCTTGTAGCCGACACCGCGCACCGTCACGACGATCTCGGGGCGCTCCGGATCCTTCTCGACCTTGGAGCGCAGTCGCTGCACATGCACGTTGACCAGGCGGGTGTCCGCCGCGTGCCGGTAGCCCCAGACCTGCTCCAGCAGCACCTCACGGGTGAAGACCTGCCAGGGCTTGCGCGCAAGGGCGACCAGCAGGTCGAACTCGAGCGGGGTCAGGGCGATGGAGGCACCGTCCCGCTTGACCGAGTGCCCGGCCACGTCGATGACCAGGTCACCGATGGCCAGCTGCTCGGGTGCGGGCTCCTCCGACCGGCGCAGGCGGGCCCGGATACGGGCCACCAGCTCCTTCGGCTTGAACGGCTTCACGATGTAGTCGTCGGCCCCGGACTCCAGGCCCACGACGACATCGACCGTGTCGCTCTTGGCGGTGAGCATGACGATCGGCACGCCGGACTCGGCCCGGATCAGGCGGCAGACCTCTATGCCGTCCCTTCCGGGCAGCATGAGGTCGAGCAGCACCAGGTCCGGCTTCGCCTCCCGGAAGGCAGCAAGTGCCTTGTCACCGTCCGCTACGAACGACGGCTCAAAACCTTCTCCACGCAGCACAATGCCGAGCATCTCGGCCAGCGCGGTGTCGTCGTCGACGACAAGGACGCGTCCCTTCATGGTTGACATCATCCCATTAGCTAATCGTTACCCGGCGGTGAGCTGTCCCACAGCCAAAAGGGCTGGAAATCGACCCTCGGACCTGCGTGGAGATCCGCTCCACCAGTCTGCCCCTGATCGGGTCGACAATTGAAGGTACGGGCTGACGGAGGCCCCTCAGCACCGCCGGACGCTGACCGACCGGTCAGGATCACCCCGACCCGCCCGCCACCACACCCGATCCGCCGCCCACCCCCTACTCCGTTCGGGCCCCTCACATGGCACGATGGCAGCGACCAGCGCCCGCCGCAGCAGGCGCACATGAAGGAGTGACGATGAACGACTCTCCGGGCTGGGCTACGCCCGGATCCTCTCCGTCCGAGCCGTCCGACGGCGAGCGGTCGCAAACTCCTGCTGACCGGCCGGGCACCGACGGCGGCGCGCAGCAGCCCACGCCCCCCGCCGAGCCCGCGCAGCCCGCCGGCGACCCGAAGTGGTCCGCCGAGCAGCCGCCCCCCGGCCAGTGGTCGAGCCCGGGCCAGGCGCCCGAGGCTCCGCCGGCCCAGCCGCAGCCCACCGCGGGCTGGGGCCAGCAGCCCGGTGGCCCCTACGCGGGCCAGTACGGGCCCCAGTACGGCTACCCGGGCAGCCCCGGACAGTGGGGCCCGCCCCCTGCCGCCAAGCCCGGTGTGATCCCCCTGCGCCCCCTGGGCCTCGGCGAGCTCCTGGACGGCGCCGTCGCCACCATGCGCACCCACTGGCGCTCGGTCCTGCCGATCACCGTGGTCGTGGCCACGATCGTCCAGGTGATCAGCGTGATCCTGCAGAGGTTCATGCTGAACGACCTCGTCCTCTCTCCGAGCGAGGACGTCAGCCCCGACGAGCTGCTCGAATCGGCCGGCAGCACCTTCGCGGCGTCGGCGGCCGTCCAGTTCATCCAGATCCTCGGGACGATCGTGGTCACCGCGATGCTCACGATGGTCTTCAGCCGCGCCGTACTCGGCCAGCAGTCCTCGGTCTCCGACGCCTGGCGCGACGCCCGCCCCCAGCTGCTGCGCCTGATAGGGCTCACCCTGCTACTGGGACTCGGCGTCATCCTGCTCGGCGTCGTCCTGGTCCTGCCGGGCATCCTCACCGACAGCATCGGCCTCGCCATCGTCGGCTTCGTTCTCTGGCTGCCGCTGCTCGTCTGGCTGGGCATCAAGTTCAGCCTGGCCTCGCCCGCCCTGATGCTGGAGAAGAGCACCGTCATCAAGGCCTTCGCGCGCTCCTCGAAGCTCGTGAAGGGGAGCTGGTGGCGCATCTTCGGCATCACGATCCTCACCAGCATCATCGCCTTCTTCATCTCGATGATGATCGTCGCCCCGTTCCAGATCATCGGCCTGCTCACCTTCGGCGGCGGGCTCGACTCCCTGGCGGACGGCAGCGGCATGAACAGCTGGGGGGCGCTGATCGCGCCGGCGATCGGCCTGATCATCGCGCAGACCATCGTCATGCCCTTCCAGTCCGGCGTCACCGTCCTCCTGTACGTCGACCAGCGCATCCGCCGCGAGGGACTCGACCTCGAGCTCGCCCGGGCCGCCGGCGTCGAGAACTACGGCACGACCGGAGGCTGACCCACAGATGATGAGTACGGGGGGCCTCATCACCCGCGCCACGGCGCTCCTGCCGAGCGCCGAGACACCACCGGTCACGACACCGCGCGACCCCGCCAGGGAGGCGGCCGAGCGCGAACTGTCCAAGCCGATGTACCACGAGAACGACCCGAGCCTGTTCGACCGCGCCCTGCGCGCGTTCTTCGACTGGCTCGACGACATGCTCGGCGCCGCCTCCGGGGCGACCCCCGGAGGCGGCTTCGGCCTCCTCGTGATCCTCGTCCTCGTCGTCCTGGCCGTCGGCGCCCTCTGGTGGCGGCTCGGCGCCCCCCGCCGGACCGTCACCGGCGCCGGAACCCTCTTCGGCGACGGCATCCGCAGCGCCGCAGACCACCGCGCGGCCGCCGACGCCCACGCCGCCGCCGACCGCTGGACCGAAGCCGTCCAGGAACGCATGCGCGCCGTCGTCCGCTCCCTGGAGGAGCGCACCCTGCTCGACCCGCGCCCCGGCCGCACCGCCGACGAGGCCGCCGCCGAAGCCGCCGTCTCCCTGCCCGACCACGCCACGGAACTCCGCGCCGCCGCCCGTACCTTCGACGACGTCACCTACGGCGGCCGCACTGCCGACGCCGCCATGTACGCCCGCCTGCGCGCCCTCGACCTCACCCTGGACCGCGCAAAGCCGCTGCTGACGGGACCCACCGCATGACCGGCCCGACCGATCCGGCCCCGCCGGCGGCGATGTCAGCCCCGCCTGCGTCCGAGGCGCAGGTTGCCGGGGGCAGCGCCCCCGGCAACGACCCCGTACCCGCCGAGGGCGACTCGCGCACCCACCACCTCCGCCGGATCCGCCTCGCCCTCGCCGTCGTGGCCGTCCTCGCCGCCGGCGCCATCGCCACGGCCGTCCTCAGCTCCGGCACCCGCCACGGCCACCTCGACCCCCGCTCCGCCGACCCCGCCGGTAGCCACGCCGTCGCCGAGCTCCTGCGCGAACGCGGTGTCACCACCCGCGTCGTCACCACGGCCCGCGAGGCCGCCGACGCCGCCGGCCCCCGCACCACCCTCCTGGTCACCGACCCCGACCGGCTCGGCGCCACCCAGCGCGACGTCATCCGCTCGGCCATCGACCTCTCCGGCGGCCGCACCGTCCTGCTGGCCCCCGGCAGCCACAGCCTTCCCGAGCTGTCCCCCGGCGTGCACACCAAGGGCGACGCCGACACCGACCACCCCGACCCCGGCTGCACCCTGCCCGCCGCCACCACGGCCGGCCGCGCGGACACCGGCGGCGGCCTGCGCTACACCACCACCCTCCCCGGGGCCGTCACCTGCTACCCCAGCGGCGGCCACCCCACCCTCCTCGTCCTCCCCACCGGCCCCACAGGCGGCGACACCGTCCTCCTCGGCTCCGAGACGATCCTCCTCAACGAGAGCCTCGCCGACGAAGGCAACGCCTCCCTCGCCCTCCAACTCCTCGGCTCCCGCCCGGACCTCGTCTGGTACATGCCGTCCCTCGCCGACTCCGACCCCGTGGACTCCGGCGAGGACAAGACCCTCCTCGAACTCGTCCCGGCCGGCTGGTCCTGGGCCCTGCTCCAGCTCCTCGTCGCCGCCGTCCTCGCCGCCCTCTGGCGCGCCCGGCGCCTGGGCCCCCTCGTCACCGAGAAGCTCCCCGTCGTCATCCGCGCCTCCGAGGCCACCGAGGGCCGCGCCCGCCTCTACCGCAAGGCCGACGCCCGCGACCGCGCCGCCACCGTGCTGCGCGCCGCCACCCGCGAACGCCTGGCCGCACTGGTCGGCGTACCGCACAACCAGGCCCACGACCCCGTGGCACTGGTCCCGGCCGTCTCCGCCCGACTCACCGGCGAACCCCGGGACCTGACCGCCCTGCTCTTCGGCACCACCCCCTCCGACGACGCGGCACTCGTCGCGCTCGCCGACCACCTCGACGCCCTCGAAAGAGAGGTCCGTACGTCATGACGTACCCGGCCACCGAGTCCACGGCTGTGACCGCGGACAGCGCCCGCGCTTCCCTCGAAGCGCTCCGCACCGAGATCGGCAAGGCCGTGGTCGGTCAGGACTCCGCCGTCACCGGCCTCGTCGTCGCGCTCCTGTGCCGCGGCCACGTCCTCCTCGAAGGCGTCCCCGGCGTCGCCAAGACCCTCCTCGTGCGGGCCCTGGCCGCCTCCCTCGAACTCGACACCAAGCGCGTCCAGTTCACCCCCGACCTGATGCCGAGCGACGTCACCGGCTCGCTCGTCTACGACGCCCGCACCGCCGAGTTCTCCTTCCAGGACGGCCCGGTCTTCACCAACCTCCTCCTCGCGGACGAGATCAACCGGACCCCGCCCAAGACCCAGTCCTCGCTCCTCGAGGCCATGGAGGAGCGTCAGGTCACGGTCGACGGCACCCCGCGGGCGCTCCCCGACCCCTTCCTCGTCGCCGCCACCATGAACCCGGTCGAGTACGAGGGCACGTACCCCCTCCCGGAAGCCCAGCTCGACCGCTTCCTCCTCAAGCTCACCGTCCCCCTCCCCTCCCGCGAGGACGAGATCGGGGTCCTGACCCGCCACGCCGCCGGCTTCAACCCCCGCGACCTGCACGCCGCCGGCATCCGACCGGTCGCCGGCCCGGCCCAGCTCGAAGCCGCCCGCCAGGCCGTCGCCCGGGTCTCCGTATCCCCCGAGATCGCCGGCTACGTCGTCGACATCTGCCGCGCCACCCGCGAATCGCCGTCCCTCACCCTGGGCGTCTCCCCCCGCGGCGCGACCGCCCTGCTGGCCACCGCCCGCGCCTGGGCCTGGCTCACCGGCCGCGACTACGTCACCCCCGACGACGTCAAGGCCCTCTCCCTCCCGACCCTGCGCCACCGCGTCCAGCTGCGCCCGGAAGCGGAGATGGAGGGGGTCACCGCCGACGCCGTCATCACGGCGATCCTCTCCCACGTCCCCGTCCCGCGCTGATGGCCCTCACCGGACGCGCCGCCCTGCTGGCGGCCCTCGGCAGCATCCCGGTCGGCATCCTCGAACCGAGCTGGACCGGGATGCTCGCGGTCAACGGCCCGATCGCACTGGCCTGCGCGCTCGACCACGCCCTGGCCGCGCCCGTACGGGGCCTCGTGCTGGCCCGCTCCGGAGACACCTCGGTCCGCCTCGGCGAACCGGCGGAGGTCCACCTCACCGTCACCAATCCCGGCAACCGCAAGCTACGGGCCCGCGTCCGCGACGCCTGGCCGCCGAGCAGCTGGCTCCCGGGCACCGAGGCCGCGGCCTCCCGCCACGAGGTGGTCGTCCCCGCGGGTGAACGCCGCCGGCTCACCACCCGGCTGCTCCCCACCCGCCGCGGCGACCGCCGGGCCGACCGCGTCACCATCCGCTCCTACGGCCCCCTGGGCCTGTGGGCCCGCCAGGGCTCCCAGGTGTCCCCCTGGACGGTCCGGGTCCTGCCGCCCTTCACCAGCCGCAAGCACCTCCCGTCGCGGCTGGCCCGCCTGCGCGAACTGGACGGCCGTACGAGCGTCCTGACCCGCGGCGAGGGCACCGAGTTCGACAGCCTGCGCGACTACGTCCCCGGCGACGACACCCGCTCCATCGACTGGCGCGCCACCGCCCGCCAGAACAAGGTGGCCGTCCGCACCTGGCGCCCCGAACGCGACCGGCACATCCTCATCTGCCTGGACACCGGCCGCACCTCGGCGGGCCGCGTCGGCGACGCCCCCCGCCTGGACTCCGCGATGGACGCGGCCCTGCTGCTCGCCGCCCTGGCCACCCGCGCCGGCGACCGCGTGGACCTGCTGGCCCACGACCGCCGCCCCCGCGCCCAGGTCCAGGGCCGCTCGGCGGCCGACACCCTCCCGTCGTTCGTCAACGCCATGGCCCCCCTGGAGCCGGAGCTGGTCGAGACGGACTCCAGGACCCTGGTCTCCACCATCCTCCGCAGTGCCCCGCGCCGGTCCCTGGTGGTCCTTCTGACGAGTCTGGACGCGTCCCCGATCGAAGAGGGCCTGCTCCCGCTGCTTCCCCGCCTCACGCAGCGCCACACGGTCCTGCTCGCCTCGGTCGCCGACCCCCATGTCGCAGCCATGACAAGCTCGCGCGGCACGGTGGACGCGGTCTACGAAGCCGCCGCCGGCACCCAGACCCAGTCCCAGCGCCGCCGCACGTCCGACCAGCTGACCCGCCACGGCGTCCACGTGGTCGACGCCACCCCGGACACCCTGGCCCCGGCCCTTGCGGACGCCTACCTCGCCCTGAAGGCGGCCGGCCGCCTCTGAGGAGCGAAGGCTCAGCGGTTCAGATCGAAGACGCCCACTCCCTGCCCCTCATAGGCCTTCGGCTCGACCGTGGCAACCAGTGCCTGTGAACCCCACTCGGGAAGGTGACGTGCGGCATGGACGGCGGCTGCGACACCGGTCGGCACTCCGTCGCGGCACATCTGTGCCACAGCCAGGACGGCCGGATAGTCGAGGTCGAGCATGTGGATCACGTCGAGCTGACCGATGTGCTCGGCGATCCCCGCGAGAACCACGTCGGCCTCGATGGCCGACAGGACCGGCACCCACAACCGCGTGTCCGCATCGAGATGGGCTTGGTGAATCAGCGCGGACACCTGCCGATTCCCGGACAGCGCAAGCAAGGACGGCGTGTCCAGGACGAGGTGGTGCTGGATCACGCGGCCGCGTCCTCCTGCCGTGCGAAGGCCTCACGGAGCTTGCGGCCCATGGCCGCACTCTCCTCGTCGGTCACGTCCACCCCGAAGTGCTCGGCCATATAGGCCCGGGCCCGCTCCGCCCGCTCCCGCCGCTCCTCTGCGGTCAGCGTCGTCTCGGCAAACTCCTGCACCAGAGACCGGATGGACGTCCCGCGGGACTCAGCGATGACGGCCAGGCGGTCTCTCACCTCGGCCGGCACACGGATCATGGCATCAGACATGCTCCGAGTATACGGCCACGTAAACATCACCGTGGGGTAAACGCAGAAAAGCCCCGCACCGAACCCGTAAAGGGCTGGTGCGGGGCTTCCGCAATAATTGTTCGGCGGCGTCCTACTCTCCCACAGGGTCCCCCCTGCAGTACCATCGGCGCTGAAAGGCTTAGCTTCCGGGTTCGGAATGTAACCGGGCGT
>NZ_JBICZI010000018.1:0-157131 GCF_043201855.1 Streptomyces sp. NPDC048257 | reverse complement strand
GGACGGGGCGGGGTGTCCCCGCAGGACGAGCGCGCAACCCAGCCTGCACAGCCGAGACATGCCCGCACGCGCCGAGCCGAGGAGACACCCCGCCCCGTCCCCACGCACCGACCCCTGCCGACGAGCCCGCACCACCCAAGCCCCGCCGGCGATTGAGGCGCGGGACCGGGCAGCGCCCGGCATCCGCATACACCCCGGGCCGAGCCGCCCGCAGGGCAACCGCGGGACCGGGCAGCGCCCGGCATCCGCATACACCCCGGGCCGAGCCGCCCGCAGGGCAACCGCGGGGCCGGGCAGCGCCCGGCATGTACCCCGGGCCGAGCCGCCCGCAGGGCACAGCGCCAGGCAGCACCGGTCCGCGGAAGCCAGCGCTACGCGTCGAGGCCGATCGCGAACGCCGCCTCCAGGTCGTGCTGGGAGTACGTGCGGAAGGCCACGTGGGTGTCCGTCGCCTCGACGCCCGGGATCTTGCTGATGCGGCCGGGGATGATGTCCGCCAGGTTCTCGTGACGGGCCACGCGGACCAGCGCGATCAGGTCGTACGTCCCCGTGACGGAGTAGACCTCGCTGACGTTTTCGAGGGCGGCGATGGACTCGGCGATCTCGGGGATCCGGTCCACGCTGGTCTTGATGAGCACGATCGCGGTGATCACGGCTGGCTGTCTCCCTCGGTGGCCGTCGCTGGTCGATTCACTCTAGTCGTACCCCGATAGCGGGCCCACGCGTAGAGGAAGCCGAGCGAGAAGCCCACCAGATGGGCCAGATAGGCGACACCCGGCCCACTGCCCGCGCGCTGCGCCGCCACCCATTGGAGGGCGAACCAGAACAGCAGCACGATCCACGCGGGGAACCGCAGCGGCAGGAAGAAGAGGAACGGGAACAGGCTCGTCACCCTCGCCCGCGGCAGCAGGAAGAGGAAGGCGCCCAGCACGGCCGAGATGGCACCGGAGGCCCCGACCAGCGTCTGCGGGGATCCCGCGTTGGCCGCCGCGTACGCCGCCATCGCCAGGTACCCCGTACAGAGGTAGAAGACGAGGAAGGCCGGGCGGCCCATCCGCTCCTCCGCCATCGCGCCGAAGACGTACAGGAAGAGCATGTTCCCGAGCAGGTGCAGCCAGCTGCCGTGGACGAACAGCGCGGTCAGCGGGGTCAGCCAGGCGCGCGGGCTGCCCGTGAAGAGCTCGTCCGGGACCACGCCCCAGCGCCGGAAGTACGCCTCCCCGGCGGACAGCAGCCCTTCCCCCGTCCCGTAGACCGGGTTGAGCCCCGAGGCCGGGCCGAGGACGAACACCACCGCGCAGCCCGCGATCAGCGCATGGGTGACCACCGGTCCCCGGGCAGCCTCGCGAACGGCCCGCCACCTTACGATCATGTGACAGAGCATGACGCAAGCGGACCCACCTGAGGCGGTGGCAGGCCGTAGGGTTACGAGCTGCGGTCCGCAGGACGACGCATACGGCGGCGCGGGCGGCTTTAATTGAATCAGCTACGAAGGAGAGAGCGGCCTGATGACGGTTCCCCTGCCGACCGACACCACCCGGTGGCGCTGCACCCTGTGCGGCAACCTCACGCGCTTCGACGTCACCCGGTCGTCGAAGGTCGTGGAGTACGTCCACCTGGACCTCGCCGGGGAGCCCAAGGTCGAGGAGCGCGAGGTGGTCAATGAGACCATCGAGTCGGTCCGCTGCCGCTGGTGCAACGCGGTGGACCAGATCGAGCTCGTGGACAGGCCGGGCGCGGACTCCTGACGGAGGCGCACCCTCAGGGAGATCACGGTAGGGGTGACGGATTGTGGAGCCAGCAAGCGGCGCTGAGCCGGCCGACGCGGCCGGCGACGCCGCCGAGGCGCTCGACCACCCGCTGCCGGAAGGCGTGCGGCGCCGGGTCGTCGCGCTCGTCTCGGACGCCTTCGGCGGACTGACGGTCGCGGACCTCCCGGCGCAGCTGCGCCAGTACGCCCGGTTCACCCCGACCCGGCGCGCCAAGTTCGCGGGCAATGCCATGGCCGCGGCGGTCGAGACCGATGCCGTGTTCCGCAGCAGGGTCGCCGAGAAGCTGCGCGAGGCGCAGTCCGACCTGGCCGCCGCGCTGGAGGCCGGCGCTGCGCCGGCCGCCGCGGATCCGCTGGACGTGGCGGCCGCCGCCTTCGTCCTGCGGCCGGCCGGCTGGGTCAAGCTGGTGGCCGCCGCGGGCGAGGAGGCGCAGCGCGCCGACGCCGAGCGGATCGGCGAGGAGACCCGGCGCGAGCTGGAGCGCCTGCGCGAGGAGCTGGCCCACGTACGGGAGCTGCAGCGCACGGGCGGGGAGCAGGTCCGCGCCGAGCTGGAGGCGGCCCGCAAGGAAGCGGAATCGCTTCAGCGCAAGCTGCGCAGCGCCCTGAGCGACGTCAAGCGGGGTGACGCTGCCCTGCGCAAGGTGAATGCGGAGATCGACGGGATCCGCGGCGACGCGGCTGCCCGGGTGGCCGCCGCCGAGAGCGAGACCCGGCGGCTCAAGTCCCGTCTGGCGGAGGTGGAGACGGCGCTGGAGACCTCGCGCCGGGCCACCCGCGAGGGGCGCAGCATCGAGGACATGCGGCTGCGGCTGCTGCTGGACACCGTGCTGGACGCGGCCCAGGGCCTGCGCCGGGAGCTGGCTCTGCCGCCGGTCTCGACGCGTCCGGCGGACACCGTGGAGGCGGTGGAGCCGGGCCGGATGACGCCGAAGGACATCGCGGCGCGGGCTCTGTCGGAGACCGATCCGGCGTTGCTGGACCAGTTGTTGGCGCTGCCGCAGGCCCATCTGGTGGTCGACGGCTACAACGTGACCAAGACCGGCTATCCGACGATGCCGCTGGAGAAGCAGAGGCTGCGGTTGCTGGGCGGGCTGTCGATGCTGGCCGCGCAGACGGGCGCGGAGATGACGTGTGTCTTCGACGGGGCGGAGCTGGCGGCCCCGGTGCTGCTCGCGCCGCCGCGCGGGGTGCGGGTGCTGTTCTCCAAGGCCGGGGTGACGGCGGACGAACTGATCCGTCAGCTGGTGCGTGCGGAGCCGCCCGGCCGGCCGGTGGTCGTGGTCTCCACGGACCGCGAGGTCGCCGACGGGGTGGCCAAGGCGGGTGCGCGGCCGGTGACGTCCGCTTTGTTGCTGAAGCGGCTTTCGCGCGTTTCGTAACTCCTGGCTCCAATGCCCGAATTGACGGGACTCGCGGGGGACACACCGTCAAGTCCCCTGCACAGAGCGTGCGCTGTAGGTAAAGAACCTGGTCGGAGGGCGAGTTTTTGCCCGGCAGGATTTGAACTGATCACAGCTGGGTCACTAGGGTCTGGTCAAACCTTCGTGCGGTAGATCACCCATTCGGGGTGGCGGCGAAGGTGCTGCCGAGTTGCGTTCTTCGGCGGCTCTAGGAAGAAGGAGCTCGCCTTCGTGGCGTCCCACCGTCGACCCAAGCAGCCGAACCGCGCTCGTGTGACCCTGCTCACCGCCACCGCGGCCGCGGCCGTCGCACTCACCGCCCAGAGCGCCTCCGCCGCGCCGGCGAAGCCGAGCAAGGACGAGGTCAAGACCCAGGTCGACGCGCTCTACGAAGAGGCGGAGCAGGCCACCGAGAAGTTCAACGGCGCCCAGGAGCGCCAGGACAAGCTCGAGAAGGAGATAGCCCAGCTCCAGGACCAGGTCGCACGCGGCCAGGGCGACCTCAACGACCTGCGCAGCACGCTCGGTTCGATGGCCAGCGCGCAGTACCGCAACGGCGGCATAGACCCCTCCCTCGCGCTCCTGCTCTCCGAGGACCCCGACAGCTACCTCGACAAGGCCTCCTCCCTGGAGCACTTGAGCGGCAAGCAGGTCGAGGCGGTCCAGAAGATCCAGGCCAAGCAGCGCACGCTCGCGCAGCAGCGCCAGGAGGCCGCCGGCAAGCTCGCGGACCTCGACGCGACCCGCAAGGAGCTCGCCGAGAAGAAGAAGGCCTCGGCCGAGAAGCTCGCCGCGGCCCAGGCCCTCCTGAACACCCTCACCACCCAGGAGCGCGCCGCGCTCAAGGACGAGGAGTCGCGCGCCAGCCGCAGCGACAGCTCCCGCGTCGACCTCGGCGACGTGAAGGCCTCCGGCCGCGCCGGAGCCGCCCTCGCGGCCGCCAAGACGAAGCTGGGCTTCACCTACCAGTCCGGCGGCACCGGGCCCAACGTCTACGACTGCTCCGGGCTGACGCAGTGGGCCTACAAGCAGGCCGGCGTCAACATCAGCCGCGTCACCTACACCCAGGCGAACGACGGCACCCGCATCAGCCGCAGCCAGCTCCAGCCCGGTGACCTGGTCTTCTTCTACGGGGACCTGCACCACGTCGGCCTCTACGCCGGCAACAACATGACGCTGCACGCCTCGAACCCGCGCAGCGGCATCAAGTACGAGTCCATGGACAACATGCCGTTCCAGTTCGGCGTCCGGATCGGCTGACCGCTCCGCCCCGCCGTCCGGGACGCGCCGTACACCGCCCATCCGGGCGAATTCCCGGGCCTCCCTGTGACCACACGCCCCGCCGGTGACCTGCGTCTCCTGCGGGGCGTCGGCATGTGCGCCCTCCGGCGGCCGTTGGCCGGTGCGTGGTCGCGCCGCTACTGTCTGCCAGCGCGGAACCCGGCACACGACCGTCCACGGGGGGCGGGCCCGGGCCCCGCACAGCGGAAGGGAGCGGTTTCACGTGGCGTCCCATCGCCGGGCCGGGCTCGGCAGCCTCGACCGGAACACGAAGGTCACCGTCCTCACCGCCGCCGCGGCCACGGCCGCGGTCGCCATGACGGGGGTACCCGCGAGCGCGGCCCCCGGCCTCCCGCACGAACCGGGCGGCGCGGCGAGAACGGGCATCAGCGCCCAGGTCGACCGGCTCTTCGAGGAGGCAGAGCAGGCCACCGAGCGCTTCAACGAGGCGGGCGAGAAGGCCGACCGGCTGCGCGTCGAGGTCAACCGGGCCCAGGACGCGGTGGCCCGCGGCCAGGAGCGCATCAACACCATGCGGGGCGTCCTCGGCACCTTCGCCGGGGCCCAGTACCGCAGCGGCGGCATCGACCCCGCCGTCGGGCTGATGCTGGCCGAGGACCCCGACGCGTACCTGGAGCAGGCCGCCGCCCTCGACCGGCTGACCGGCCGCCAGGCCCGGCAGCTCGACGAACTCCGCGAGGAGCAGCGCGAACTCGGCCAGGAGCGCCAGGAGGCCTCCCGCAAACTCGCCGAACTCGACGCCCTGCGTTCCGACGTGGCCCGGCACAAGCGCTCCGTCACCGCGAAGCTCGCCGCCGCCCGCCGGCTGCTCAACGCCATGCCCTCCGAGGAGCGGGCCGACTACGAGCGCTCCTCGCGCTCGGGGGGCCGCTCCGAGGGACTGCCCGAGCTGCCCGCCCCCGGCGCCTCCTCGGGGCGCGCCGCGACCGCCGTGATGGCGGCCCGGGCCGCGGTCGGCCGGCCGTACGTGTGGGGCTCCACCGGCCCCTCCGGCTTCGACTGCTCCGGGCTGATGGTCTGGTCGTACCGGCAGGCGGGCGTCTCGCTGCCGCGCACCTCGCAGGCCCAGCGGCACGCCGGGCGGCAGGTGCCGCTGTCGCAGGCCCGCCCGGGCGACCTGGTGACGTACCGCTCGGACGCCAGCCACGTCGGCATGTACGTCGGCAACGGCCAGGTGGTGCACGCCCCGTACCCGGGGGCCCGGGTCCGCTACGACCCCGTCGGGATGATGCCCGTCTCCGCGGTGACCCGCCCCTGACCGCACCCGTGCGTACGATCGTCGGATGCCCCCCGTCCGCCGGTCCCTCGTACGCGTGCTGCCGCTCCTGCTGAGCGCGCTGCTCGCCGGGTGCGGCGCGCCCGCCCCGCGCGACGCCGCCGAGCGGGACATCCGGGACGCCGTCGCCGACTGGTCGCGGACCCCGCCCGCGCAGCTCGCCGGGATCCCGCTGGAGGGGTGGGCGTACGAGGTCTCCGCGGTCCGGCGGGACGGCGCGCGGGCGACCGCCCGCGCGGAGCTGCGCTACCGGCTCACGGGCTACGACGCGGCCGCGGCCGCCTCGGCGCGCGAGGTGCGCCTCACCCGGGAGGACGGACGGTGGCGGGTCGCCGGCGACCGGGCCGCACCGGGCGCGCGGCCCCAGCTGTGGGACCAGGGCCCGGTGGCGGCGGTCCGCGGGGCACACGCGCTGGTGCTGGGCGTCGGGCAGGACGCCGCGACGCTGTCCGCGATCGCGGCGGAGGCCGACCGGGCGGTGCCCGCGGCGAGCGCCGCCTGGCCGGGCCCCTGGGCGGGACGGGCCGTGGTGCTGGTCCCCGGGTCCCTGGACCGGATGGCGGAGCTGCTGGGCCGCCCGGCCGCCGAGTACCGGGGCATGGGGGCCGTCACGACCGGCCGGGTGGGCGCGGCGCCCGCCCCCGCCGACCGGGTCGTCGTCAACCCGGAGGGGTGGGCGGAGCTCAGCCCGGCGGGCCGCGGGGTCATCCTGACCCACGAGGTCACCCATGTGGCCACCCGGGCGGCGACCACCGCCACCACCCCGCTGTGGCTCTCCGAGGGCTTCGCGGACTGGGCGGCGTACCGCGGCACCGCCGCGACCCCGGAGCAGGCCGCCCCGGCGCTGGCCCGGGCCGTACGGCGGGGCGAGGTGCCGGGCGCGCCGCCCCGCGCGGAGGACTTCGCCTTCGGCGGCGACCCGGAGGCGCTGGCCCGGGCCTACGAGGGCTCCTGGCTGCTCTGCCGGCTGATCGCGCAGAAGTGGGGGGAGCCCGCGCTGGTCGAGCTGTACGAGCGGGCCGGGCGGCAGCCGCTGCCGACGGCGCTGCGCGACGCGCTGGGCGTGGACGAGGCCGATCTGACCCGGGCCTGGCAGCAGGCAGTGCGCAGCGAGCTGCGCTGACCGCTTCCGGTACTGTCGGCGGACGATGCACAAGACGCTGATCGTGACCAACGACTTCCCGCCGCGACCGGGCGGCATCCAGGCCTTCCTGCACAACATGGCACTGCGGCTGGATCCCGACCGGATCGTCGTCTACGCCTCCACCTGGAAGCACAGTGCGGAAGGCCGCGAGGCCACCGCGGCCTTCGACGCGGAGCAGCCGTTCCAGGTGGTCCGCGACCGTACGACGATGCTGCTGCCGACCCCGCGCGTGACCCGGCGGGCCGTGGGCCTGCTGCGCGAACACGGATGTGAGTCGGTGTGGTTCGGAGCGGCGGCTCCGCTCGGGCTGATGGGCCCCGCGCTGCGGCGGGCGGGTGCGCGGCGGATCGTGGCGACCACCCACGGGCACGAGGCGGGCTGGGCCCAGCTGCCGGCGGCGCGGCAGTTGCTGCGGCGGATCGGCGAGGGCACGGACACGCTGACCTACCTGGGGGAGTACACGCGCTCGCGGATCGCCTCGGCGGTGACGGACCGGGCGGCGGCCCGGATGGTGCAACTCCCGCCGGGGGTGGACGAGAAGACCTTCCACCCCGGCTCGGGCGGGGCGGAGGTCCGGGCCCGGCTCGGGCTGACGGACCGGCCGGTGGTCGTCTGCGTCTCGCGGCTGGTGCCGCGCAAGGGGCAGGACACGCTGATCGAGGCGATGCCGCGGATCCTGGCAGCGGTGCCGGACGCGGTGCTGCTGATCGTGGGCGGCGGGCCCTACGAGGCGGACCTGCGGGCGCTGGCCGTCTCGACGGGTGTCTCGGACTCCGTGGTCTTCACCGGAGCCGTCCCGTGGGCGGAACTCGCGGCCCACTACGGCGCGGGGGACGTCTTCGCCATGCCGTGCCGGACCCGGCGGGGCGGGCTGGACGTGGAGGGGCTCGGCATCGTCTACCTGGAGGCCTCGGCCACGGGTCTGCCGGTGATCGCGGGCGACTCGGGCGGAGCGCCGGACGCGGTGCTGGACGGCGAGACGGGCTGGGTCGTGCGGGGCGGATCCCCCGAGGACGCGGCGGACCGGATCGTCACCCTGCTGAAGGATCCGGAACTGCGCCGCCGGATGGGCGAGCGGGGCCGGGAATGGGTCGAGGAGAAGTGGCGCTGGGACCTCCTGGCGGAACGCCTGCGCGAGCTGCTGTAGTTCTGCGTCCGTGCCGCCGCTGCCGGGGCTGCGCCCCAGGCCCCGTTCCTCAAACGCCGGAGGGGCTGAAAGGGACAGCCTCGCCGGCGTTTGGGCGCGGGGTTCGGGGCGGAGCCCCGGGAAACGGCGAAAGGGCGGGGCGGGGACAGGCTCCGCGCAGCGAAAGCGCGCGCAGCGGAAGCCCGCTCAGCCACGTCTGACTGTTCCTCAGATGTCTGTCAATACCGCGTCTGGGCGGACGGCTGGATTCCGCTCATGATGCGGCCATGACATCAAATCTGACGCGCCGTCAAATGCTCGGCCTCGGCGCCCTCTCGACCGCCGCCGCGCTCGGCTTCACCCGGATCGGGGCGGCCTCCGCCGCGGCCGTGGAGCCCGCCGCCGCCCCGTACGCCCCCGCCATCGTCGTCGGCTCCGGCTACGGCTCCGCCGTCGCCGCCCTACGGCTCGGGCAGGCGGGCGTACGTACCGTCGTCCTGGAAATGGGCCGGCTCTGGGACACCCCCGGGGCCGACGGCAAGGTCTTCCCCTCCACCTCCGCGCCCGACCAGCGCTCCATGTGGTTCCGCAACCGCACCGAGGCCCCGCTCGCCCAGTTCCTCTGGCTCGACGTGGTCAACCGCGACATCAGCCCGTACCCCGGCGTCCTCGACCGCGTGAACTACGGCGACATGTCCGTGTACGTGGGCCGCGGGGTCGGCGGCGGATCGCTCGTCAACGGCGGGATGGCCCCGACGCCCCGGCGCTCGTACTTCTCCGAGGTCATGCCCCAGGTCGACGCCGACGAGATGTACGGCACGTACTACCCGCGCGCCCGCGCCATGCTCGGTGTCAACGACATCGACCCGGCCTGGTTCGAGTCCACCGAGTGGTACCGCTTCGCCCGGATCTCCCGCAAGCACGCCCAGAACACCGGCCTGAAGACCGTCTTCGTCCCCAACGTCTACGACTTCGAGCACATGAAGCGCGAGGCGGCCGGCACCGCCCCACGTTCGGCACTGGCCGGCGAGGTCATCTACGGCAACAACCACGGCAAGAAGAGCGTCGACAAGACCTACCTCGCCGCGGCCCTCGGCACCGGGAACGTCACCATCGAGACCATGCAGCGCGTGGTCGGCGTACGGCCCGAGCCGGCCGGGGGATACGTCCTGACGGTGCGGACCAGCGACGTCACCGGACGGGTCACCCAGGTCCGCGAACTCGGCTGCCGGCAGCTCTTCCTCGGGGCCGGGAGCCTGGGGACCACCGAGATCCTGCTACGGGCCCGCGAGAGCGGAACGCTGCCCGCGCTCAGCGACAGGGTCGGGCTCGGCTGGGGCCACAACGGCAACGTGATGACCGCCCGCGCCAACCACCTGTGGGACACGGTCGGCTGCAACCAGGCCACCATGCCCGCGATGGGCATCGACGACTGGGACAACCCCTCGAACCCGGTCTTCGCCGAGATCGCCCCGCTCCCCATGGGCATCGAGCACTGGATCTCGATGTACCTGGCCATCACCAAGAACCGGGAGCGCGGGCACTTCACGTACGACGCCGCCACCGACTCGGCGCGCCTCAACTGGCGGCGGGACCAGAACACGCCCTCGGTCAACGCGGCGAAGAACCTCTTCGACCGCATCAACCGGCGGAACTTCACCATGTACCGGTACGACCTCTTCGGCGACAACAAGGCCTTCGCCGACAACTTCACCTACCACCCGCTCGGCGGCTGCGTCCTCGGGGACGCCACCGACCTCTACGGGCGGGCGAAGGGCTACCAGGGGCTGTACGTGGTCGACAGCTCCCTGATCCCCGGATCGCTCGGCGTGAACCCGTTCGTGACCGTCACCGCCCTCGCGGAGCGGAACATGGCCCGGATCCTCGCCGAGGACCCTCGCTGAATCACCGGACGCCGCCCTAGCCGCGGTACAGCGCCTCGATCTCGTCCGCGAAGTCCTTCGCCACCACATTGCGCTTGAGCTTCAGGGACGGCGTGATGTGACCCGACTCCTCCGTGAACTGGGAGGGAAGAATGCGGAATTTCCGCACCGATTCCGCCTTGGAAACCGCCGCGTTGCCGTCGTCCACGGCCTTCTGGACGGCGGCGATCAGCTCCGCGTCCTCGCGCAGCTCCGCCGCCGTCACACCGGCCGGCTTGCCGTTCTCCGCGGCCCACCGGCCGAGGAACTCCTCGTCGATGGTGACCAGCGCCGCCACGAAGGGCCGCGCGTCGCCCACCACCATGCACTCCGCGACCAGCGCGTGCGCGCGGATCCGGTCCTCGATCACGGCCGGCGCGACGTTCTTGCCGCCCGCCGTGACGATGATCTCCTTCTTGCGGCCGGTGATCGCGAGGTAGCCGTCCTCGTCGAGGGTGCCGACGTCGCCGGTGTGGAACCAGCCGTCGGTCAGCGCCTCGGCGGTCGCCGTCTCGTTCTTCCAGTACTCCTTGAAGATGTGCTCGCCGTGCAGCAGCACCTCGCCGTCGTCCGCGATGCGCACCACGGAGCCGGGCAGCGGCTGGCCGACCGTACCGATCTTCGTCTTGTCCCACGGGTTGAAGGCCGTGGCCGCACAGGACTCGGTGAGGCCGTAGCCCTCCAGCACCGTGAAGCCGATGCCGCGGAAGAAGTGGCCGAGCCGCTCGCCCAGCGGGGCGCCGCCGGAGATCGCGTACTCCCCGCGCCCGCCGAGGACCGTGTGCAGCTTGCTGTAGACCAGCTTGGAGAACAGCTTGTGCTTGAGGCGCAGCCCCAGCGACGGGCCGCCCGGGGCGTCCAGCGCGCGGCTGTAGGCGATCGCCGTGTCCGACGCCGCGTCGAAGATCTTGCCCTTGCCGTCGGCCTGCGCCTTGGCGCGCGCCGAGTTGTAGACCTTCTCGAAGACGCGCGGGACGCCGAGGATCAGCGTGGGACGGAAGGACTGGAGCTCGTCCGTCAGGTTCTTGATGTCCGGTACGCAGCCCAGGCGGATCGGCGCCAGCACGGCCGCCACCTCCACCAGGCGGCCGAAGACGTGCGCGGCCGGGAGGAAGAGCAGCACGGAACACTCGCCGGTGCGGAAGAGCGGGCTCAGGCGCTCCACCACGTTGCCGCACTCGGCGAAGAAGTTGCGGTGGGTCAGCACGCAGCCCTTGGGGCGGCCGGTGGTGCCCGAGGTGTAGACGATGGTGGCCGGGTCGTCGGCGTTGGCGAAGCTGCTGCGCTCCTCGACCTCGGCGTCGGAGATCTCCGCGCCGGCGGCCTTCAGCGTCTCCAGCGCGCCCTGCTCGATCTCCCAGACCTCGCGCAGCTCCGGCAGCCGGTCGCGCAGGGAGGCCACGGACGCGCTGTGCGCCGGGCTCTCCACGATGACGGCGACGGCGCCGGAGTCGCCGAGGATCCACTGGACCTGCTCGGGGGAGCTGGTCTCGTACACGGGGACGGTGACGCCGCCCGCGCTCCAGATCGCGAAGTCGAACAGCACCCACTCGTAGCGGGTGCGGGAGATGAGGGCGACCCGGTCGCCGGGCCGGATGCCGGCCGCGATGAGGCCCTTGGCCGCGGCCCGGACCTCGGCGAGGAACTCGGTCGCCGTCACGTCCTGCCACCGGCCGTCGACCTTGCGGCTCATGACGGCGGTGTCTGGATGCTGAGCGGCGTTGCGGCGGATGAGATCCGTCAGGTTCCCGTCCGACGGGACCTCGTACAGGGCCGGAAGGCTGAACTCGCGCAAGACTGCTGCTCCTCTGGGCGCCATCGCCACCATGTGGACCGACCGGACGTTACCCACCGGTAGTGGGTTCCCGATAGGGGGAACCGGCCAGATGTTCCGTGCGTCACATTCTGTACTTACCCCACTCGCCCCCGACGTGCCGACAGTAGTCGACCCCCCTTGAGACTCGGAAGTAACCGCAGGTCCGGCCGCTTCCGTCACCCGCACTACCCGCCGCCACCAGGCAGCTCTAGGGTTGGCCGCATGGCTGGCAGCATGCGGGGAGAGCGGTCGGGGACGTGCGGATCAGGCCGTACCCGGGTCCACGTCGTGAGCGACGTACACGGCAACACGGAAGCCCTCGCCCGGGCGGGCGACGGCGCCGACGCCCTGATCTGCCTCGGCGACCTCGTGCTCTTCCTCGACTACGCCGACCACTCGCGCGGGATCTTCCCCGACCTCTTCGGCGTCGAGAACGCCGACCGGATCGTCGAGCTGCGCACCGCGCGCCGCTTCGAGGAGGCCCACGCCTTCGGGCGGCAGCTGTGGACCGGCCTGGACCGGGACTCCCTGATCGAGGGCGCGGTGCGCCGCCAGTACGCCCAGATGTTCGCCGCCTTCCCCAGCCCCACCTACGCCACCTACGGAAACGTCGACGTCCCGGGCCTGTGGCCGGAGTACGCCGACCGCGACGGCATCACCGTGCTCGACGGCCAGCGGGTGGAGATCGGCGGCCGCGTCTTCGGCTTCGTCGGCGGCGGACTGCCCTCCCCGATGCGCACCCCCTACGAGGTGGACGTCGAGGAGTACGCCGCCAAGGTGGAGGCCCTCGGCGAGGTGGACGTCTTGTGCTCCCACATCCCGCCGGAGGTGCCCGAGCTCTGCTACGACACGGTCGCACGCCGCTTCGAGCGCGGCAGCGAGGCCCTGCTCGCCGCCATCCGCCGCACCCGCCCCCGCTACGCACTCTTCGGGCACGTCCACCAGCCGCTGGCCCGGCGGATGCGCATCGGGAACACCGAGTGCGTGAACGTGGGCCACTTCGCGGCGACCGGCCGGCCCTGGGTCCTCGAATGGTAGAGATCCAGCCGGTTCACGGCGGGCGCCCACAGGGTGCGGGAGGCGCTGGAGTGGCGGAGTCCGCACGCGCGGTAGCCTTCACGCGGCGGCCCCAGGCCGCACACATCCTCGAACTCCCCCAGCTGCCGCTGGGAGGTAACCCCAGCCCGGAGGAGCGACCGCGATGGCGGAACACACCAGCTCAAGCATCACGATCGAGGCTGCGCCCACCGACGTGATGGCCGTGATCGCCGACTTCGCCCGTTACCCCGAGTGGACCGGCGAGGTGAAGGAGGCCGAGGTGCTGGCCACCGACGCCGAGGGGCGCGCCGAGAAGGTCCGCCTGCTGCTCGACGCGGGCGCGATCAAGGACGACCACACCCTCGCCTACACCTGGAAGGGCACGGACGAGGTCAGCTGGACCCTGGACAAGTCCCAGATGCTGCGCCAGCTCGACGGCTCGTACCGGCTCGCGGCGGTCGACGGCGGCCGGCGCACCGAGGTCACCTACCAGCTGACCGTGGACGTCAAGATCCCCATGCTCGGCATGATCAAGCGCAAGGCCGAGAAGGTCATCATCGACCGGGCGCTCGCGGGCCTGAAGAAGCGCGTCGAAACCGTCTGAGGAGTGCGGGCGTCCGAGCCGTCCCAGCTGTCCGGGACGCCCGAGCGTCCGAGCCCGCCTCCCCGCACCCCGGAGCACCCGCACATGCACACCTTGCTGATCACCGGCCCCGGCGGGGCCGGGCGGACCACCGTCGCGGCGGCCACCGCCCTCGCCGCGGCCCGCAGCGGAAGGCGGGTGCTGCTGCTCTCCGGCGACGTGGGAGACCCCCAGGGCGCCCTGCTCGCAGCCCCGGCCGTACCCGGGCTACGGGTGGCCCGCGTCGACTCCGGCGAGGAGTTCCGCGAAGAGCTCGTCGCCCTCCAGCAGCGCGGATCCGCCCTCCTCGGCATGGTCGGAGCCCGGCCCCTGGGCGCCGAGGAGATCACCGAACTGCCCGGCGCCGGGGAATTCGCCCTGCTCCGCGCCCTGCGGCGGGCCGCCGCCGCACCGAGCACCGACCTCGTCGTCGTCGACCTGCCGCCGCTCCACCAGGCCGTGGCCACCCTCGCCCTCCCCGCCCAGCTGCGCCGCTACCTCGCCCGGCTGCTCCCCGCCGAGAAGCAGGCCGCCCGCGCCCTGCGGCCCGTACTCGCCCAGCTCGCCGGCGTCCCCATGCCCGCGCAGTGGCTCTACCAGACCGCCGCCCGCTGGGACGAGGAGCTGGCCGCCGTCCAGGCCGTCATCGAGGCCGGCACCACCGAGCTGCGCCTGGTCGCCGAACCCGGCCCGGCCGCCGCCGACGCGCTGCGCCTCGGCCGGCTCGGGCTCGCCCTCCAGCAGCTGCCCGTCTCCGCGGTCGTCGCCAACCGGATGGTCCCCCAGGACTCCGCCGACCCGTGGCTCGCAGGTATCGCCGCCCAGCAGGAGAAGTACGCCGCCGAGTGGGCCGCCGAGCTCCCGGTGGTGCCCCTCGCCCACCTCGGCCGGGACCCGCGAGGCCCGCAGGACCTGGAGCAGCTCGCCGACACCGACGGGCTCGTACCGCAGGCGCCCGCCCCCCGCCGGCCCTGGGCCGTCGAGGACCGGCTCGCCGAGGACGGGGTACTGGTCTGGGCGGTACCGCTGCCCGGCGCGCACAGGAGCGACCTCGACCTCGTACGCCGCGGCGACGAGCTGCTGCTCACCGCCGGCCCCTACCGCAGGATCGTTCCGCTGCCCGCGGCGCTGCGCCGCTGCACCGTCTCCGGCGCCGCCCTCGCCCACGGGGAGCTCCGCATCCGCTTCACCCCGGACCCGGGACTGTGGCCGCGTACGCAGTGAACCGCGTACCCCCGTTCGGGTACCGTCGAAGGTAGTCCGTACCGCACGTCCAGCAGCCGCCGCAGGAGAGAGTCCGCCATGAGCGAGGCCACCGACCGCCCCACCGACGACGACGCCTGGGCCAGGGCCTGCGCCGAGGACCTCGCAGCGGAGAAGGAGCGCCTGCGCGGACAGGGCCAGGCCGGAGCCGGTGGCACCGGCACCGGCACCGCCGCCGAAGAGCTGTTCAAGCTGTTCGAAGCCGTCGCCGACAAGGTCTCCGGGCTGAACAACCCGCTGTTCGGCGTGGCCGCACAGGGCGCGGTGCGCCAGATCGTCGACCAGGCCAAGACCGCCGCCAAGCCCGTCATCGAGCGCAACCCCGAGGTGTTCGACCACCTCGCGGCCGCCGGCTCCGAACTCCTCGCCGCCTACCGCTCGGCCGTCGAGGGCCACGAACGCCGCTGGACGCGGGACGAACCCCCGGCCCCCCGCCAGGCCTCCCACGACCGTGATCCCCGCGACGAGGGCCCCGACGACGGCCCCTCCGAGCGGATCGATCTCGACTGATCCTCCGGAAGCCTCGGGTACCGTTGGCCGTGGCGGGGTTTGACCGGAAACCGAGGGACTAATGGGACTCACCATCGGCGTCGACATCGGCGGCACGAAGATCGCGGCCGGCGTGGTCGACGAAGAGGGCACGATCCTTGAGACGTACAAGGTGCCCACCCCGCCGACCGCGGACGGAGTGACGGAGGCCATCTGCGCCGCCGTTTCCGAGGTCAGCAGCAACCACACCATCGACGCCGTCGGCATCGGCGCCGCCGGATACGTGGACGACAAGCGCGCGACCGTACTCTTCGCGCCCAACATCAACTGGCGGCACGAACCGCTGAAGGACAAGGTCGAGCAGCGCATCGGCCTGCCCGTGGTCGTCGAGAACGACGCGAACTGTGCGGCCTGGGGCGAGTACCGCTTCGGAGCGGGACAGGGCCACGAGGACGTCATCTGCATCACGCTCGGCACCGGCCTGGGCGGCGGCATCATCATCGGCAACAAGCTGCGGCGCGGACGCTTCGGCGTGGCCGCCGAGTTCGGGCACATCAGGGTCGTCCCCGACGGACTGCTGTGCGGCTGCGGCAGCCAGGGCTGCTGGGAGCAGTACGCCTCCGGGCGCGCGCTCGTCCGGTACGCGAAGCAGCGCGCCAACGCCACCCCCGAGAACGCGGCGATCCTGCTCGCCCTCGGCGACGGCACCCCCGAGAGCATCGAGGGCAAGCACATCAGCGAGGCCGCCCGGCAGGGCGACCTGGTGGCCATCGACGCCTTCCGCGAGCTGGCCCGCTGGGCCGGCGCGGGCCTGGCCGACCTGGCCTCCCTGTTCGACCCGTCCGCGTTCATCGTCGGCGGCGGCGTCTCCGACGAGGGCGACCTCGTCCTCGACCCGATCCGCAAGTCGTTCAAGCGCTGGCTGGTCGGCGGCGCCTGGCGGCCGCACGCGCAGGTGCTCGCCGCGCAGCTCGGCGGCAAGGCCGGGCTCGTCGGCGCGGCCGACCTGGCCCGCCAGGGCTGACGGTCCTTCCCGTCCTTCATTTCCACACGCAGCCGCCCGCCGCGCCCCTTGGGGGAGCGGCGGGCGGCTGCGTATCTTGCGGGGCATGGACCAGCTGCCGAAGTCCCGTACGGAGCCCGACGGTTCTGCCGTGATCCGGGTACTCAGCTACAACATCCGCTCGCTGCGCGACGACGAGGAGGCGCTGGTCCGGGTCATCCGGGCCTGCGAGCCCGACCTCGTCCTCGTCCAGGAGGCCCCGCGGTTCTTCCGATGGCGCAAACACGCGGCGCGGCTGGCCGCCCGGTGCGACCTGGTGGTGCTGGGCGGGGGCGCGACGGCGGCCGGGCCGCTGCTGCTGTGCTCACTGCGGGTCTTCGTGGAGCGCACGGACGACGTCCTGCTGCCGCGCACCCCCGGCCTGCACCGCAGGGGCTTCGCCACGGCGGTGATCCGGGTCGGGGGCGTCCGGGTGGGCCTGGCCTCCGTGCACCTCTCGCTCCAGGCGGCGGAGCGGCGGGCCCATGCGGGGCTGCTGCTGGACCGGCTGGCCGGCATGGACGTGCCGTACGCGATCGTCGCGGGCGACCTGAACGAGGGCCCGGACGGGCCGGCGTACGGACTGCTCGCCGCCGAGCTCCAGGACTGCCGGGCGGTGGCCCCGTGGGGCGGCGGACCGACCTTCCCGGCGGCGGCGCCGGACCGCCGGATCGACGCCGTGTTCGCCACGAAGGGGGTGGAGGTGCTGGCCTGCGGCGTCCCCGAGGACCTGCCGGGCCTCTCGGCCACGGACCTCCGTGCGGCGACGGACCACCTGCCGGTGCTGGCGGCCCTCCGCGTCGCGGCCACGACGTAGCTCGGCGGTCCCGTACTCCGGCAGCGGCGCCGTTGCCGGGGGCGCTGCCCCCGGCCCCCCCGCCTCAAACGCCGGCGGGGCTGAAGTGCCCCCGCGCCTCGAACACCGGCGGAGCCGAATTCAGCCCCGCCGGGGATCAGACGACCGCGCCGCGGCCCGGGTCGTCGTCATCGTCCTCGTCGCCGTGTGCCATGCGGGCCACCAGTGTCGCGAAGCCGCCCAGGAAACCGCCGATGCCCAGCGTCGTCAGCCACCAGGTCATCTCCCACTGCAGGAGCACCGCCAGCAGCAGGAGCACCGGGCCGCCGACCACCGCCAGCCACGCGAACTTCGCCGTCGTGTCCGCCGGCGGGAGCTCCGGCTCCGGGGGAACGAAGTGGCCCTCCTCCGCGGGAGTCAGGTCGTCGTCCTTCGGCTCCGCGAGCGCGTGGTCCCGGGGACCGGCCATGCCCACGCCCGGGGCGAACACCACGGAACTCCCCAGCGCCGCCGGAGGCTCCGGCTCGGCGTCCGGTGCCGCCTCGGCCCCGGCCCCGGCCTGGGGCTCCGGCTTCGGCAGCGGCTTCACGTCCTCCTCCGGCAGGAGAAGGTTCTCGATCGGCTTGAACGGCCGGGCCCCCGGCGGGTCCGGCGGCTCCTGCCCGTACCCGGCGACGATCGCCGCCCACGCCGCTTCCTCGTCCAGCGGCGGAACCCCGCCCGACTGCTCCTCGTGCTCAGCCACCGGCCTCCGCCCCCTCCCTGCCCACGCTCTCCGCCAGTCGGCCGATGAACGCATAGCTGTCCGCGAAGATCCGCTCCGCGTCATGGTCCAACGTCGCGACGTGGTAGCTCTGTTCCAGCAGGGTCTCGGTGACATCCGTCGAGGAGACCCGGGCCAGCACCCGCGCGGAGTCGACGGGCGGTACGACGTGGTCCTGCGGGCTGTGCAGCAGCAGCAACGGCTGCGTCACCTGCGGCAGATCGGCGTCCACCAGCTGCAGGAACTTCCGCAGCGAGTGCGCGGCCCGGGTGGGGACCCGGTCGTAGCCGACCTCCTCCGAGCCCGGCTTGGCGATGTCGCTCGCGATGCCCGGGGTGGAGCGGATGAAGTGCTTGGTCACCGGCAGGGTCACGGCCCGCGGGTCGTGCACCTTGTTGGCCGGGTTGACGAGCACGATGCCGCTGATGGCGTCCCCGTGCTTGGCCGCCAGCCGCAGGGACAGCGCCCCGCCCATCGACAGCCCGAAGACGAACACCTGCTCGCACCGGTCGAGCAGCTCCCGCAGGGCGCGGTCCACCTCGGCGTACCAGTCCTGCCAGCCCGTGAGCTGCATGTCCTGCCAGCGCGTTCCGTGCCCGGGCAGCAGCGGCAGTGACACCGTCAGGCCCTGCCCGGCGAGATACTCGGCCCAGGGGCGCAGCGACTGCGGGGAACCGGTGAAGCCGTGGCAGAGGAGGACGCCGACCTCTCCGCCCTCGTGGCGGAACGGCTCGGCTCCAGGGAGGACGGGCACCAGGGTCTCCTTGATCATGATGTACGTCGGGTGGGTGCGTTGCTCTGTGTGACTTCACCGTACGCGACCGGGGTGGCACCGGCCAGGGTCGTCGGGCCGCTGCCGGTGTAGGCACGGGATATGGTCTGTTCGACAGACACAGGAAGGCTTTCGAGTTGATCTACGGCGCAATGAAGTTCTCGATCGGCGGATCACTGAAGCTTGCTTTCAGGCCGTGGGTGGAGGGCCTCGAGAACATTCCCGCGGAGGGGCCGGCGATCCTCGCGAGCAACCACCTTTCCTTCTCCGACTCCTTCTTCCTGCCGGCGGTGCTGGACCGGAAGGTCACCTTCATCGCGAAGGCGGAGTACTTCACCTCCCCGGGCGTCAAGGGCAGGCTGACGGCCGCCTTCTTCAAGGGCGTCGGCCAGCTCCCGGTGGACCGCTCCGGCGCCCGCGGGGCCGGCGAGGCCGCGATCAAGAGCGGCATCGACGTCATCGAGCGCGGGGAGCTGTTCGGTATCTACCCCGAGGGCACGCGTTCACCCGACGGACGCCTGTACCGCGGCAAGCCCGGCGGCCTGGCCCGCGTGGCCCTGGCCACCGGTGCGCCCGTGATCCCCGTGGCGATGATCGACACGGAGAAGATCCAGCCGCCCGGCAAGGTGGTCCCGAAGCTGATGCGCCCGGGCATCCGGATCGGCAAGCCGCTGGACTTCAGCCGCTACCACGGCATGGACAACGACCGCTTCATCCTCCGCTCGGTGACCGACGAGGTCATGTACGAGATCATGAAGCTTTCCGGCCAGGAGTACGTCGACATCTACGCGACGGCGGCCAAGCGCCAGATCGCCGATGCCGAGAAGGCCGAGAAGGCCGCCAAGGCCGAGAAGACGGACAAGGCCGAGAAGCCCGACGGCACGTCGGAGTAGCTGCGCGCGGGCGGTACGGGTGGTACCGCCCGTGAGGGGTGGGGGAGATGGCGAAACGCGAGCGCGTCGTACGCATGTCGGTCGAGCAGCCGCTCTGGCGCGCCCTGACGGGGTACCGGCTGCTCACCATGGTCTACGCGGTGCTGCTGTTCGCCTCCGCGTACAAGGACTTCCCGCACCCCGGTGTCGCCGGCGGCTACCTCGGCTTCCTCGCCGTCTGGACCCTCGCCACCTCCCGCAAGGTGGCGAACGCCGCCAGCTGCACCAAGGGCTTCCTCGTCGCCGACCTCACCGTCGCGATCGTCGGGATCGTGCTCACGCCGATCGCCGACACCCACGAGCGGATCACGGCGGGCGGCCCCACCCTCCCCACCATCTGGACGGCGGGCGCGGTCCTCGGCTTCGCCATCAAGGGCGGCTGGCGCTGGGCCTGTTTCGCCTCCACCATCGTGGCGGCCGCCAACATCGTCATACACAGCGGCCAGCCCACCCGCGACACCCTGCACAACGTCCTGCTGGTCTGGGTCGCCTCCGTGGCCATCGGCTACGTCGTCGAGGTCGCCCGGGCCAGTGAGAACACCCTCGCCCGCGCCCTGGAGATCGAGGCCGCCACCCGCGAGCGCGAGCGCCTCGCCCGCGACATCCACGACGGGGTCCTCCAGGTCCTCGCCATGGTCCAGCGGCGCGGCACCGAGCTGGGCGGCGAGGCCGAGGAGCTCGGCCGGATGGCGGGGGAGCAGGAGGTGGCGCTGCGCACGCTGGTCTCCAGTGGCCTGGTGCAGCCCTCCCGGGTCTCCCGCGACGAGTCGCGGGGCGCGCTGGTGGACACGTACGAGGTGGAGGAGCCCGGCGCCGACGACGAGCTGGACCTGCGTTCGCTCCTCGCCCCGCACGCCGGGTCCCGGGTGAGCTTCGCCGAGCCGGGCACCCCGGTACCGCTGCCGGTGCCCGCCGCGAAGGAACTGGCCGCGGCGGTCGGCGCCGCCCTGGACAACGTGCGCAAGCACGCCGGGGAAGGGGCACGGGCCTGGATCCTGGTCGAGGACTGGGGCGACGAGGTGATCGTGACCGTTCGCGACGACGGCCCCGGCATTCCCGCGGGCCGGCTCGACCAGGCGGAGGGGGAGGGCCGGATGGGAGTGGCCCTGTCCATCCGCGGCAGGCTGCGCGACCTCGGCGGAAGCGCCGATCTGGTGTCCGTCCCCGGGCAGGGCACCGAAGTGGAACTGAAGGTACCCAGGGGGAGGACGGACAAGAGATGAGCGAGCGCACCGACGTGAACGACCCGAACAGGCCGAACGCACTGCACGAGATCAGGGTGATGGTCGTCGACGACCATCCGATGTGGCGGGACGCGGTCGCCCGCGACCTGGCCGCCGCGGGCTTCGACGTCGTCGCCACCGCGGGCGACGGCGCCGAGGCCGTACGCCGGGCCCGCGCCGTCACCCCCGACGTGCTGGTCCTCGACCTCAACCTGCCCGGCATGCCGGGGGTGCAGGTCTGCAAGGAGCTGGTCGGCGCCAACCCCGCCCTGCGGGTCCTGGTCCTGTCGGCCAGCGGTGAGCACGCGGACGTCCTGGAGGCGGTGAAGTCCGGCGCGACCGGCTACCTGTTGAAGTCCGCCGGCGCCCAGGAGCTCATCGACGCCGTGCGCCGCACGGCGGCCGGCGACCCGGTCTTCACCCCGGGCCTCGCCGGTCTGGTGCTCGGCGAGTACCGGCGCCTGGCCACCGATCCGCTGCCGGCCACCTCCGACGAGCCGAAGGCGCCGCAACTGACCGACCGGGAGACCGAGGTACTGCGGCTGGTGGCCAAGGGGCTGTCGTACAAGCAGATCGCCGAGCGGCTGGTCATCTCGCACCGCACCGTCCAGAACCACGTCCAGAACACCCTGGGCAAGCTGCAGTTGCACAACCGGGTGGAGCTCGTCCGGTACGCCATAGAACGCGGCCTCGACGACGCGTAGGCCGGCCCGGGGGACGTCCGCACCGCCCGTCGATCGTACTTACGTCCTCGTACGAGTGAACGGACGTACGCAACGCCTCACGATTCCACCGGAATTGACCTCTCCAGGCCCCTTGCTGTGACCTGGGTCACCACTAGCGTGACCGTCATGGCGATTGGAGATTCCATGAAGGTCGGAGTGCTGACCGGCGGCGGCGACTGCCCCGGGCTCAACGCGGTGATCAGGGCCGTCGTCCGCAAGGGCGAGCAGGAGTACGGCTGCGGGTTCGTCGGGTTCAAGGACGGCTGGCGGGGCGCGGTCGACGGGCGGACCGTCCCCCTCGACATCCCCGCCGTCCGCGGCATCCTGCCCCGCGGCGGCACCATCCTCGGCTCCTCGCGCACCAATCCGTTCAAGACGGAGAACGGCGTGCGGGCCATCAAGGACAACCTCGCGAAGTACGAGGTGGACGCGCTCATCGCGATCGGCGGCGAGGACACCCTCGGGGTCGCCGCCCGGCTGTACGAGGAGTACGGCATCCCCTGCGTCGGCGTGCCGAAGACCATCGACAACGACCTGTCGGCCACCGACTACACCTTCGGCTTCGACACCGCCGTCGGCATCGCGACCGAGGCCATCGACCGGCTGCACACCACGGCCGAGTCCCACATGCGGGTCCTGGTCGTCGAGGTCATGGGCCGCCACGCCGGCTGGATCGCCCTGCACTCGGGGCTCGCGGGCGGCGCCAACGTCATCCTCATCCCGGAGCAGCGCTTCGACATGGACGAGGTCTGCGCCTGGGTGACCTCCCGGTTCAAGGCGAGCTACGCGCCGATCGTGGTGGTCGCGGAGGGCGCGATGCCCAAGGACGGGGAGATGGTGCTGAAGGACGGCACCCTGGACTCCTTCGGCCACGTCCGGCTGTCGGGCGTGGGCGAGTGGCTGGCCAAGGAGATCGAGGCGCGGACCGGCAAGGAGGCCCGTACGACGGTCCTCGGGCACATCCAGCGGGGCGGCACGCCGAGCGCCTTCGACCGCTGGCTGGCGACCCGGTTCGGGCTGCACGCGATCGAGGCGGTGCGCGACGGCGACTTCGGGAAGATGGTCGCACTCAAGGGAACGGACATCGTCCGGGTGCCGATCGCCGAGGCCACGTCGAAGCTCAAGACGGTGGATCCCGCGCTCTACAAGGAGGCCGGGGTCTTCTTCGGCTGAGCGAGGACCCGAGACCATGGGCCGTACGGTGACGCGCGGCCCATGGTGCCGCGGCCCCTTGAGTTCACCCGGGCTTCGCCGGACGGCCATGCCCGCGGAGCGGGCCGGCGGCTAGGTTCGTCCGCGTGGACATCCCTTCCGTGGGCCGGTGGCTCATGCTGGCCCTTGCCGCGATCCAGATCGTGTACGCCGTCCGGGCCCTGAAGCCCGCGCTTCGGTCCCGGCCGGGGCAGCGGGTGGACGCGCGGCTGGCCCTCGCCGATCACGTGGGGGGCGCGGCGGCGTCGGTGGCGCTCGCGGCCGGCGACCTCACCGCGCTGCTGTGCGCGCTGGTGGCTCTGGGCCCGGTCATGACCTGGCAGCTGGTGCGCCACCTCCGGCGCGACGGAGCCCCGCGCCTCGAACACCGGGACGGCTGACGGATCCATCCCGCCCGGCGGCCGAAGGCGGCAGGGGCTACGCCGGGGACGCCGCCCGGATTCCGGTCAGCAGCTCGCGCAGCACGTCCGCGCCCCGCAGGGTGAGGACCGACTCCGGGTGGAACTGCACCCCCGCGAAGCCCCCGGCGGGGGAGCGCAGCGCGTGCACCTCGCCCGTTCCGGGGTCACGGGCCACCTCGACGCCCCGCTCCGCCAGCCGGGCGGCCCGGGCGTCGTCGCAGTGCGCGGTGTACGTGTTGTAGAAGCCGACCACCTCCTCGGCCCCGAACAGATCGATCCGGGTCTGCGCCCCCTGCGCCGGCTCCGCCTTGCGGATCAGCGGGAGGCCCAGCTCCGCCGCCAGCAGCTCGTGGCCCAGGCAGACTCCGACCAGGCCGTGGCGGTGCGAGGCCAGCAGCCCGGCCGCCAGCGCGCGCAGCATCCGCATCTTCGGGTCCGCCGACTCGGCCGGGTTGCCCGGGCCGGGGCCGAGGACGACCGGGCCCTCCCAGGCCAGGGCCGCCGCCCGCAGCCCCGGATCGTCGTAGCGGCGTACGGTCACCTCCAGCCCGGCCACCCGCAGGACGTGCGCCAGCATCGCCGTGAAGGTGTCCTCGCCGTCCACCACCAGCGCGTGGCCGGTCGCCGGAGCCGGCCGCTCCTGCATCCGCAGCCAGAACGGTGCCAGGTCCTGGCGGCGCGCTTCGAGGGCCGCCTGCACACGGGGGTCGTCCGCCAGCCCGGCCCCCTCGAACGCCGGGCGCGGGGCCGCCGCACGCACCCCGAGCGCCGCCAGCACGCCCGCCGCCTTCGCGTGGGTCTCCGCCACCTCGGCCGCCGGATCGGAGTGCCGGACGAGGGTGGCGCCGACGGGCACCCGCAGCACGCCGTCCGCCGTGATGTCGGCGGTGCGGATCAGGATGGGGGAGTCGAGGGTCTGCGCCCCGGCGGGGTCCAGGCCCAGCAGCGCCAGCGCCCCCGCGTAGTAGCCGCGCCCGCCCGTCTCGTACCGCTCGATGACCCGGCAGGCGTTCTGCACGGGAGAGCCGGTGACCGTCGCCGCGAACATGGTCTCCCTCAGCACCTCCCGCACGTCCAGCGAGGACCGGCCGCGCAGCTCGTACTCGGTGTGCGCGAGGTGGGACATCTCCTTCAGCCGCGGCCCGACGACGACCCCGCCCATGTCGCCGACCGTGCACATCATCTTCAGTTCCTCGTCCACCACCATCGACAGTTCCTCGGTCTCCTTGCGGTCGCCGAGGAAGGCGAGGAGGGACTCGGCCGTCGGCCCGCCGGCCGGATAGCGGTACGTGCCGCTGATCGGGTTCATCACGACCGTGCCGCCCACCCGTCGGCCGCCGCCACCGTCGACCGGGAGCGTTTCGCGCCCGCTCCTCCCGCTCGACATCCGCACGTGCACCTCGGGGCTGGCCCCGACGAGGGTCCGCTCCCCGGTGTGGACGACGTACGTCCAGTACGCGCCCCGCTCGCCCTCCAGCAGCCGCCGGAACAGCGCGAGCGCGTCGGCCGGGCCGAATCCGTCGATGCGGCCCTCGAAGGTGCGCCGGATGACGAAGTTCGCGCCCTCGCCGCGGCCGATCTCGTCCTCGATCACCCGCCGGACGGTGGCCGCGTACTCCTCGTCGGGGACGTCGAAGGCCCCGCCGTCGACCCGCACCGGGTGCCGGGGCAGTGCGGCCATCACCTCGGCGAGCGGGATCTCGTACGCCTCCTCGGCGACCAGCACGCTCAGCGGCGTGCCGTCGTCGCGTACGTCGAAGCCGCGCTCGCGGATCTGCCGGAAGGGGACGAGGGCGAGGGCGGGCAACTCGCCCACGGGCAGGTCGGCGAGCCGTTCGACCTCACTGACCTGCCCGATCAGCACTTCGACGGTGTCGTGGTCGCGGCCGGGGGTGCGCCGGCGCAGCAGGGCGAACGGCGGGCAGGAGGGGTCGAGCAGTCGGCTCAGTCGGTTGGGTCGGCTGGAATCCATGGGGCGGAGCGTCCTTCCGGTGGGAGGAGCGGCCCCCGGGATTCGACAGCACGGTCGAAAACGCGGAAGGCCGCCCCTCGGGGCGGCCTTCGCGTCGTGCGTGTCTTCAGGTACGCGCGAGAAGTGGACCGCCGGGAGCGGGCCACCACCAGTTCTGGTGCGCGTGCACGTACATGGTGGGCACCTTAGCCCAGAGCGCCCCCGTGGCGCAGGATCCGTCTCACGGCGTGGGCTGAACCATGGATTCCGTTCCGCTGGGCGCCCGCAACCTTTGAGCTGGTTCGTCTCACGTTGTGGGCGGGGGGCCGAACGCGGCGTGTAACGCCGTAATGTGTACGAGGTGACCGTGAACGCTGAAACCCAAGCCCCCGCCGCCAAGGCGACCTGGCGAGACCTTCCCGCGGCGCAGCAGCCTTCGTACCCCGATGCCGAGGCTCTGCGCGCTGTCGTCGCGGACCTCGAGTCGTATCCTCCGCTCGTTTTCGCGGGCGAATGCGACCAGCTGCGTGCCCGTCTGGGAGCCGTCGCCAAGGGCGAGGCGTTCCTGCTCCAGGGCGGCGACTGTGCCGAGGCCTTCGACGGTGTCTCCGCCGACCACATCCGCGCGAAGCTGAAGACGCTGCTCCAGATGAGCGCCGTCCTGACGTACGCGGCCTCCGTGCCCGTCGTCAAGGTCGGCCGCATCGCGGGCCAGTACTCCAAGCCGCGCTCCAAGGACACCGAGACCCGCGACGGCGTCACCCTGCCGACCTACCGCGGCGACTCCGTCAACGGCTTCGCCTTCACCGAAGAGGCCCGGATCCCGGACCCCGAGCGGCTGAAGCGCATGTACAACGCGTCCGCCTCGACGCTCAACCTGGTGCGCGCCTTCACCACCGGTGGTTACGCCGACCTGCGCCAGGTGCACGCCTGGAACCAGGACTTCGTGAAGTCCAGCCCGTCCGGTCAGCGGTACGAGCAGCTGGCGCGGGAGATCGACAACGCGCTGAACTTCATGAAGGCGTGCGGCACCGACCCGGCCGAGTTCAAGGCCGTCGAGTTCTACGCTTCCCACGAGGCGCTGCTGCTCGACTACGAGGGCGCCCTGACCCGCACCGACTCGCGTACCGGCAAGCTGTACGACACCTCCGGCCACATGGTCTGGATCGGTGAGCGCACCCGCCAGCTGGACCACGCGCACATCGAGTTCTGCGCGCAGATCGCCAACCCGATCGGCATCAAGCTGGGCCCCACCACCACGGTGGACGAGGCGCTGACCTACATCGACCGTCTCGACCCCGAGCGCGAGCCGGGCCGGCTGACCTTCGTCGTCCGCATGGGCGCCGACAAGGTCCGCGACAAGCTCCCCGAGCTGGTCGAGAAGGTCACCGCCTCCGGCGCGACCGTCGGCTGGGTCACCGACCCGATGCACGGCAACACCTTCGAGGCGGCCTCGGGCCACAAGACGCGCCGTTTCGACGACGTGCTCGACGAGGTCAAGGGCTTCTTCGAGGTCCACAAGGGCCTCGGCACCCACCCGGGCGGCATCCACGTCGAGCTCACCGGTGACGACGTCACCGAGTGCGTGGGCGGCGGCGACGAGATCTTCGTCGACGACCTGCACCAGCGCTACGAGACGGCCTGCGACCCGCGGCTCAACCGCAGCCAGTCCCTGGACCTGGCGTTCCTGGTCGCCGAGATGTACCGCGACCAGTAGGGATCACTCGGTACCTTCGTACGACAGTGGGGCGCGGATCGATGTGATCCGCGCCCCACTGTCGTATCCGGGGCTTTTAGGTGACCCTAACTTTGGGTACGGTTAGGTAAGCCTCACCGAAATGGGGATGGCTCGCTGAACCGCAGAACCATTCCGCCCTGGGAGGTGAACCGCGTGTACGTCTGCTCTTGCTTCGGGATCACCGACAAGCAGGTCAAGGAGCACGCGTCCGCCGGGGCCTGCACCCCGCGCCAGATCGCCTCGGCCACCAAGGCCGGCACCGACTGCGGTTCCTGCGTCCGCACCATCCAGGGCATCCTCGGCCGTGGGGCGTGCCCGCGCCGGGAGCTGCTGGAGAAGGGCGAGGCGGCGACCGTACTCGCCGCGGACCCGGGTTCGGCCCGTTCGGCGGAGCTGGCGGAAGCGGCCTAGAGCCCGAGAGCCGTAGGGCCGTAGGGCCCGGTGGTCGCTTAGCTCGGCTGCTCGATCAGCTGCGCGATGTAGAGCGGCTCGCCCAGGGACTCGATGAGCTCCAGCTGGGTGTCGAGGTAGTCGATGTGGTGCTCCTCGTCCTCCAGGATCTCCTCGAAGAGCCGCGCCGAGGTGATGTCACCCTTGCCGCGCATGACCTCGATGCCCCGCTTGAGCCGGTCGATCGCCTCGACCTCGACCTGGCGGTCCGCCTGGAACATCTCCGTCAGGGTCTGCCCGACGCGTACGTGGAAGAGGCGCTGGTAGTTCGGAAGACCGTCGAGCATCAGGATGCGCTCGGTGATCTTGTCCGCGTGCTTCATCTCGTCGATGGACTCTTCACGCGTGTACTTGGCGAGCTTGGTCCAGCCCTTGTTGTCCTGGATGCGGTAGTGCAGCCAGTACTGGTTGATGGCCGTCAGCTCGCCGGTCAGCTGCTCGTTCAGAAACTCAAGGACCTCGGGGTCGCCCTGCATCGCAGAGGCTCCTTCCAGGCAATGTCAGCTATGTGACGGGGCAGTTGCGCGCATCCTTGCACCGCCGCCAGGGGCCGTCCAGTAAGTGCCTCCTTAGTGGGAGTTACCGCGACTTGCCCGAATCGGCCCAGACCTGGTCATGACCACCCTGCCCAGTCTGTCACCATGGAGTCATGGGTCAGCCGGAAAGCCGGGAATCTCCGGGAGCAGAGCAGCTGGAGCTTCCACCGGGACAGCGGCTGCAGAGGGGCTGGCCGGTCACCCATTACGGGCCCGTACCCAAGTTCAAGCCGGACCGCTGGGAGTTCCGCGTCTTCGGTGCGACGGCCGACGGGGACAAGCACTGCTGGAATCACGAGGAGTTCACGGCCCTGCCGTTCGACTCCGTCGTGGCCGATCTGCACTGCGTCACGAAGTTCAGCATGCAGGGCGCCGAATGGGGCGGTGTGCTCGCCCGTGAGGTCCTCGCCCTGGCGCCGCCCGCGCCGCAGGTCACGCACGTGATGGTGTGGGCCGAGTACGGCTTCAGCTCCAACCTGCGCCTCGCCGACTTCGCCTCCGAGCGGACCGTTTTCGCCACCCACGAGGGCGGTGAACTGCTCACCGCCGAGCACGGTTTCCCGGTACGGCTGGTGGTTCCGCACCTGTACGCCTGGAAGGGCCCCAAGTGGGTCCGCGGCATCGAGTACATGACCGCCGACCGCCGCGGCTTCTGGGAGGAGCGCGGCTACCACAACATCGGCGACCCCTGGCGCGAGCAGCGCTACTCGTACCAGGAGGAGCCCGGGGAGGGCCCCGAACTGTAAGGGCGCCCCGCGCTCAGTGGTGGTATCGGTGCACGACCGCGTGACCCTTGCCGCGGCCGATCATCCACTTGTTGACCGGGGTCGTGATCACGAAGGCGGCCGCGAGCGCGATCGCCAGGACGATCCAGAACAGCGGCTCCGACAGGTGCGCGTCCATCGCCCCGGGCCACAGGGCGATCACCCCGTTGTCGATCAGCTCCATGACGGCGATCGAGAGGGTGTCGGCGGCCAGAGCCACCCGGATTGCCGTACGGAGGTCGACGCCCGCGGCGAGGACCCCGCGCAGGGTGAGCGCGTAGCCGAAGAAGAACGCGAGGACGATCGCCAGGATCATCGTCTGCACGTTCCCCCAGCCGAGAGCGGTACCGATGATCATGCCGAGCACCTCGCCGATGGCGCATCCGGTGAGGCAGTGCAGGGTGGCCCGGGCGGCCATTCCCCAGCTGACGGGGCCGCCGGCGCCGTGTGCGTGCCCGTGGTGCTGGTGACCCTCGTGACCCTCGTGACCCTCGTGACCTTCGTGTCCCTGGTGCATCTGCTCCATGACAACCCCCTCGTGGGAACGGCGGGTAGCGGCTCCGTCGATATGACCGGAAACCCATATACCCCCCGAGGGTATTCCTCGGGAGTCGGTGGATCACTGCGGGCCGCGCAGCTCCTTCAGCAGCGCGATGTCCGCCGCGTGCCCCTCCGGGCCCCCGGGCGTCTCGATGATCAGCGGCACGCCGTCCATCGCGGGGTGCGTGAACAGCTCCGCGAAGGCGTCCCGGCCGATGTGCCCCCGGCCGATGTTCGCGTGCCGGTCCTTGTGGGCGCCGACGCCCTCCTTGGAGTCGTTCGCGTGGACCAGCTTCAGCCGGCCCTCGCCCACCGTGTCCACCAGCAGGTCCAGCGTCAGCTTCGCCCCGCCCGGCTCCGCCAGATCGTGACCGGCCGCGAAGATGTGGCAGGTGTCCAGGCAGATCCCCAGCTTCGGATGATGGTCGAGCGCCTCGAAGTACGGCCCGAAGTCCCAGGTGCGCGAGCACAACGAGAAGCCCTGCCCGGCCGTGGACTCCAGCAGCAGGAAGGGGTCGTCGTCGTGCGTCAGCTCGTCCAGTAGCGGCAGCATGTGCTCCCTGACCTGCGCGTACGCCGCCTCCCGCGGGCGGCCCGCGGTCGCCGACCCGGTGTGCACGACCACCCCGAGCGCGCCGATCTCCCGGCCACGGCGCAGCGAGTGGCGCAGGGACTCCACCGACTTCTCCACGGTCGCCTCGGTGTGCGAGCCGAAGTTGATCAGGTACGGGGCGTGCACGTACGCCGGGATGGACCCGGCCGCGCACTCCGCCCGGAACCGTTCGTCCTGAGCCGGATTGCCGACCGGGGTGGCCCAGCCGCGCGGATTGGCGACGAAGACCTGGACGGCTTCGGCGCCCATCTCCCGGGCGTAGGTCAGTCCGACGGAGGCGAGCCCCCCGGCAACGGGGACGTGCCCGCCCACTGGATTGCGCATCACTACGGCTTACAGCCCCTTGGTCCTGATGGTGATCGTGCTGCCCTCGGGGGCGCTCTGTCCGGCCGGCACCGACTGGGTGTCCACCGTGTTGCTGAAGGAGATCAGCGGCCGGTCCACCTTCACCTTGAAGCCGGCGGCCTCCAGCGCCTTGCGGGCCGCGTCCACCTCCTGGCCGGTCACACCCGGGACCGGGAGCTGGCGGGGGCCCTTGGACACGGTCAGCGTGACCGTGTCCCCGGCCGCGGCCTGGGTGCCCGCGCCGATCGACTGGTTGGCGACCGTACCGGCCGCGGTGGGGGAGTTGACCTGCTCGGGGGCCGTCGCGACCTTGAGGCCCAGAGCCTCCAGGGCCGCCTTCGCCTGGTCGACGGGGGTCCCCGTCACGCTCGGAACCGGCACCGGACGGCCCTTGCTGACGAGGAGCGAGACGGCCGTGTCGGGCGCCCGCTTCTCGCCGCCCGCCGGATTGGTGCTGATCACCGAGCCCTGGGCGACGTCCTGGCTGAAAGCCTGCGTGACCATGCCGGGCGCCAGCCCGGACTGCGTCAGCTCGGCCTTGGCCTCCTCCAGGGGCCGGCCCTTCAGGTTGGGCACCGCCACGACCTCGGGGCCGCGGGAGATGGTGATGGTCACCGCGCCGTTGCCGCGGATCCGCCGGCCGCCCGGAGGATCGGTGTTCATCACCGTCCCGCGGTCGAAGGCGTTGCTGAACTTCCGGTCGACCCCCTTCACGCCGAGTCCGGCCGCGGACAGCTGGGAGCGGGCCTGCTCCTCGGTCTTGCCGAGCAGATTGGGGACCTTCGTGAACTGGCCGGAGCTGATGTACCAGACGCCGACCCCGAGGCCGAGCGCCAGCAGCACGCCCGCGATGACGAGCAGCACCCCGCGGCTGGGCCGCCGGGACACGGCGCCGGCCGGCCGGTGCGAGGGCGGAGCGGCCACCGGGGGCGGCATCTCCAGACGGGAGGTGTGCTGCACGGGCTGCTGCGCGGCCACCGGACGCGGGATCACGCCGGTGCGGTCCTCGGCGGACGAACGCTCCTCGGCGCGTGCCTGCGGCGGTGCGGCGTCCAGCTCGGCATCGCTGAGCAGCGCGCGGGCCTCGCGGGCGAGGCCGAGCAGGGCGGCCGCGTCGTACGGGCGCAGCTCGGGGTTGCGGGCGGTGGCGTGCGCGACGAGCTCGTCGAGTCCGACGGGGAGCCCGGGGACCACGGCGGACGGGGGCGGGACGTCCTCGTGCAGGTGCTGGTAGAGCACCTGCGCGGGGGTGCCGCCGAGGTGGGGCTTGGAGCCGGTGAGCATCTCGTAGAGGACGACACCGCAGGCGTAGACGTCCACGCGGGTGTCGGTGATGCCGTTCTCGATCTGCTCGGGGGCCAGGTAGGAGACGGTGCCGAGGACGGAGCCGGTGGTGTTGGTGACCGAGTCGACCGACCGGACCAGCCCGAAGTCCGCGACCTTGACCCGGCCGTCGTCCCCGATCAGGACGTTCTCGGGCTTCATGTCGCGGTGGACGAAACCGGCCCGGTGGGCGGCTCCGAGGGCGGCCAGGACCGGCTCGAGGATGTCAAGGGCCGCGCGGGGCTGGAGCGCGCCGCGCTCGCGGAGCACGTCGCGCAGGGTGCAGCCGGAGACGTACTCCATGGCCAGGTAGACGTACGGCCCGTCCGTGCCCTGGTCGAAGACGGCGACCACGTTGGGGTGGGCGAGCCGGGCGACGGACTTCGCCTCCCGGATGAACCGGTCCACGAAGCCGGCGTCGGCGGCGAGGGCCGGGTGCATCACCTTCAGGGCGAGCACCCGGTCGAGGCGGGTGTCGACGGCCCGGTAGACCGTGGCCATGCCGCCGGCCGCGATGCGGGCGTCGATGCGGTAGCGGCCGTCGAGCACGCGCCCGACGAGGGGGTCATCCAGGGTCGTATCCACCCGGCGATTCTACGAGCCGCCACGAACCGCCCGTCCTCGGCGGGTCGCCTTGCAGCGCAGCTGTGACGTGGGGACGGACGGGCGGGGGGGCCGCGCGGACGGGGTGGTGAGGTGGGGCGGGGGCTTCGGTGGGCGGGAGCCGGCTGGGCGGGGTCGGGAAGTGCGGCGGGGGTCCGGGTGTGCGGGAGTCGCGCGGGCGGCATCAGGACCCGGGGCGGTGGCTTCGAGTGGGCGGGATCCTGGCGGGCGGCATCAGGGATGTGTATGGGGGTTTCCCGTCAGTCTCATCGTCTCTCCGGTTCGGGCCGGTCCCTCAAGGGCGCTCGTTCCTCGCGTCGCTTCGCGATGTCGCTGCGCTCCACCCTTGACCGACCGTCCCGCCCCGGAAAGTCGAAGACTGTCGGGAAGCCCCCAAAAGAACGAGCCGGTCCAAGGACAAAGGGACGGCCTCGTCGGAGATGCCCAGCCCGGTCGGGCGCGAGAGGCACGACCGACAGGCGGGGCCCATGCCATGCACCGGCCGGGTCAATGAGGCGCGCCACATCGCTACGCGCTCCTCACCTCTCAGCGTCCGACGACCGTCTTGGGCTGGGCATAGGCCGCCCACGACCTCAGTTCTGTGCCCGCTATGCGTCCGACGACCGCCTGGGGCTGGGCATACGCCGCCCACGACCTCGGTTCGGCGCCAGACATGCGTCCGACGACCGTCTATGGCTGGGCAAAAGCCGCCCACAGCCTCAGCACACTCTCTTTGACTGCGACCGGCCGCCGTCAGGGGCCGTTGAGAGGGGCTGGCGGCTGATTCCTCGGCTCAGCCGAGGTGGGGGCGGGTCAGCGCGAGGACAGCACCACAAATCCACTCACAAACAAGGGCAATTGGGGTAAACAGTCAGCCTTCCGAGCCGCACACACTCACTGACCCGAGCCCACCTCGACATAGCCGCCGTCAGACGCGCCTCCACCCCCCCCAACAGCCTTCAGACGCATCACATGAGGAGCACCCGAGGGTCGTGGGCGGCCTATGCCCAGCCGCAGACGGTCGCCGGACGCACAGCGGGCACCGAACCACGGTCGTGGGCGGTCTTTGCCGTACCCAGACGGTCGTCGGACGCATGTCGAGCATCGGAACAGAGGTCGTGGGCGGCCTATGTCCAGCCAGAGACGGGTCGCTGACGCTGAGACGTGAGGAGCGCGTAGCGATTGGACGCGCCCCACCGACCCGGCCGACGGCGGGCATGGGCCCCGTCTGTCGGTCGTGGCTGCTTGCGCCCGACCGGGGCGGGCGTCTCCGATGAGGCCGTCCCTTTGTCCTTGGCCCGGCTCGTTCTTTTGGGGGTTTCCCGGCTGTCTTCGACTTTCCGGGGCGGGCCGGTCGGTCAAGGGTGGAGCGCAGCGACATCGCGAAGCGACGCGAGGAACGAGCGCCCTTGAGGGACCGGCCCGGACCGGAGAGACGATGAGACTGACGGGAAGCCCCCATGCGCCACTCTGATGCCGATCAAGGGGCTCCCGCACACCCGGAGCCCCCGCCCCGCGTCACCACCCCGACCAGCCGGCGCCCCCGCCACCGAAGCCCCCGCCCCCGCCCCCGCCCCCTCAGAACGCCGGGCGTTCCGGGTCCAGTGACGCCCTGCCCTCCGTGGGGGAGGAGGCCTCCGCGAAGCGGCGTTGGGGGATGCGGCCCGCGCGGTGGGCGAGGCGGCCCGCCGAGACGGCGTCCCGCATGGCCGATGCCATCAGGACCGGCTCCTGCGCGCGGGTCACCGCCGAGGCCAGCATCACCGCCGCGCAGCCCAGTTCCATCGCCAGGGCCGCGTCCGACGCGGTGCCCGCGCCCGCGTCCAGGATGACCGGGACCGACGCGCGCTCCGTGATCAGCTCGAAGTTGTGCGGGTTGCGGATGCCCATGCCCGAGCCGATCGGGGACCCGAGCGGCATGATCGCCGCGCAGCCCACGTCCTCCAGCTTCCGCGCGAGGACCGGGTCGTCGTTGGTGTACGGGAGGACCGTGAAGCCCTCGTCCACCAGGATCTCGGCGGCGTCCAGCAGTTCGGCACCGTCCGGCAGGAGGGTCCGCTCGTCCGCGACCACTTCCAGCTTGATCCAGTCCGTGCCCAGCGCCTCCCGGGCCAGCCGGGCCGTGAGGACGGCCTCGCCCGCCGTGAAGCAGCCCGCCGTATTGGGCAGGACCGAGATGCCCAACCTGGTGAGCACGGACAGGACGGAGCCCTGGACCGTGGGGTCCAGCCGCCGCATCGCGACCGTGGTGAGCTCGGTGCCGGACGCGACGAGGGCGCGTTCCAGTACGTCCAGGCTCGGGGCCCCGCCCGTGCCCATGATCAGGCGGGAGGAGAACGTCCGGCCGCCGAGGGTGAAGAGGTCGTCCGCCATGCCGCTCAGCCTCCCTGGACCGCGGTGAGGATCTCGATGCGGTCGCCCTCGTCGACCCGCGTCGCCGGCCACTGCCCGCGCGGGACCACGGTCTCGTTGAGCGCGGCGGCGACGCCGGAGGGGGCCGTGGTCAGGGTGGCGACCACCGTGTCGAGGGTGGCGCCGGCGGCGATCTCGCGCGGCTCGCCGTTGACGGAGATGGTCATGCGTACGACTCCTGACGTGCGGCGGAGAACCGGCGGGGGGTGAAGGGACGCGCGATCTCCGGGAGTTCGCCGGTGGCCAGCAGCTCGGAGAGGACCTCGCCGGTGAGCGGGGTCAGCAGCACTCCGTTGCGGTAGTGCCCGGTCGCCAGGTGCAGGCCCGGCAGGTCGGTCGGGCCGAGCAGCGGGGCGTTGTCGGGGGATCCGGGGCGCAGTCCCGCCCGGGTCTCCGTGAGCGGGAGTTCGGTGATGCCGGGGACCAGTTCGTGGGCGTCGCGCAGGAGTTCGTAGACCCCGCCCGCGGTGACGGTGGTGTCCCAGCCGAGTTCCTCGCTGGTGGCGCCGATGACGAGTTCGCCGTTCTCGCGCGGCACCAGGTAGACGTGGCTGCCGCGCACGACGGCCCGTACGGTCCGCGAGAGGAACGGCGCGTACGCCGCCGGCACGGTGAGCCGCAGGACCTGGCCCTTGACCGGCCGTACGGGGGCCACGACCTCCGGCGGTACGCCCGCCAGCCGACCGGTGAGCGAGCCCGCGGCCAGGACCACCTGGTCGGCGAGCAGCTCCGTACCGTCGTCGAGGAGGGCGCCGGTCGCCCGGTCGGTGGTGGTGAGCAGCCGTTCCGCGGCCGCACGGTGGATGATCACGCCGGCCCGTTCGCAGGCGGCCAGCAGGGCGGCGGCGAGCCGGCGGGGGTCGACCTGGTGGTCGCCGTCGACGCGCAGGCCGCCGCGTACGCCGGGGGCGAGCAAGGGCTCCAGGCGGCGGCACTCGCGGCCGGTGAGCCACTCGGACTCCAGGCCGCAGCGGCGCTGCAGGGCGTGCAGTTCGCGCAGGTGGAGGCGGTCGTCGGAGTCGAGGGCGACGGCGAGGGTGCCGCAGGCGCGGTAGCCGATGTCCATGCCGCCGCTCGCTTCGGCGAGCTCGGCGGCGAACTGCGGATAGCGCGCGGCGGAGGCGAGGCCGAGGCCGAGCAGGGCTTCCTCGCCGTAGTGCAGTTCGGTGACGGGGGCGAGCATGCCGGCCGCGACCTGGGCGGCGCCGCCGCCGGGTGCGGGGTCGGCGAGTGTGGTGCTCAGTCCGCGCGCGGCGGCCCGCCAGGCGGTGACCAGGCCGATGATCCCGCCCCCGATGACGAGGACGTCGGATCCCGTGGCGGAATCCTTTCGAGATGAGTGCATGGGCGTCCAGCCCCTCCCTTCGCCGGCATGACCCGGATCAGGTTCGTACGGTCGGAGGCCGGCCAGCCTCCCTCTCAGCCCGGTGCGCCGGACTCCCGCGATAGGTACGGTGGCCAGACTAACCCGGCCGTGGACGGCGGGTAAGGCGGCACCTATTCCTGACGGAGCGTCAGGTGACTAGGGTGGCCGAGTGAGCGAGCAGACGGAACAGAATCAGCGCGGCGTCGTGATCGTCGGCGCCGGAATGGCCGGGGTGCAGACCGCGGTCGCCCTGCGCGAACAGGGCTTCACCGGGCCCGTGACCCTGCTGGGAGCCGAACCCCACCAGCCCTACGACCGGCCCCCGCTGTCCAAGGCGGTCCTCCTCGGCAAGGCCGAGGACTCCGCCTTCGACGTGGACTTCGAAGGACTCGAGATCGACCTCCGGCTCGGCACCGAGGTCACCGGACTGCGCGCCGCCGACCACGAGCTGGACACCGAGGCGGGCCCGGTCCCGTACGGGGTCCTCGTGCTGGCGACCGGCGCGCAGCCGCTGACCCTGCCCGGCACCGAGGGCGTCCCGGGCGTCCACCTGCTGCGCACGCTGGACGACGCGGCCCGGCTGCGCCCGGTACTGGCGACCGCGCCCCGGGCCGTGGTCGTCGGGGCGGGCTGGATCGGCGCCGAGTTCGCCACCGCCGCCCGGGAGGCGGGCTGCGAGGTCACCGTCGTCGAGGCGGCGGACCGGGTGCTGGCGGGGGCGCTGCCCGCCGAGGCCGCCGAGCCGATGGCGCGCTGGTACGAGGAGGCCGGCGCCGAGCTGATCACCGGGGCGAGGGTCGCCGGGATCGAGGAGGGCCGGGTCCTGCTCGCGGACGGGCGCGTCCTGCCCGCCGGCGCGGTGGTGGTCGGCATCGGCGCGCGCCCCGCCACCGGATGGCTGGCCGGGACCGGCGTGGAACGCGGTCCCGACGGCTCGATCACCGCGGACGCCCACCTGCGGACCTCGCTGCCCGGGGTGTACGCGGTCGGCGACTGCGCCTCCTTCCCGTCCGGGCGGTACGGGACGCGGCTGCTCGTGCACCACTGGGACAACGCGCTCCAGGGGCCGAGGACGGTCGCGGCGAACATCCTGGCCGGGGAGCCGGCCCAGGTCTACGACCCGGTGCCGTACTTCTGGTCGGAGCAGTTCGGACGCTTCGTGCAGTACGCCGGCCACCACGGCGGGGCCGACGCCCTGCTGCTGCGCGGCGACCCGGCCGGTCCGGCCTGGTCGGTGTGCTGGCTGCGGGACGGCGCACTCGTCGCCGTCCTGGCCGTGGGCCGCCCCCGCGACCTGGCGCAGGGCCGCCGCCTGATCGAGGCGGCGGTCCCTCTGGACCCCGCCAAGGTCCGCGACCCCGCGACCCCACTGAAGTCGGCCACCGTCTGACGCCCGGCCCGGCCCGGTCCTGGGGCGCCGGACGGGCCGGAAGAGCGTGCCCGGGGGCATGGGCCGCGACCCGGACGGGGCTGCTCAGGTACCGGCGGCGCAGCCGAGATGGCAGGCTTGTCCCTGTGACCGAGATTGACGCAAAGATCGATGCCCTTGTCCCCTCGTGGCTGTACCTCCCCGACATCGCGGAGATGCTGAACATCGAGGTGACCCGGGTCCGCCAGATGGTCAAGGAAGGGCAGCTCATCGCCGTCCGCCGGGGCGAGAACCGCTCCCTGCAGGTTCCGGCCCCCTTCATCGACGGTGACAAGGTCGTCAAGGGCCTCGTCGGTCTGCTGACCGTGCTGCGCGACGACCGTTTCACCGAGGAGGAGATCCTGGAGTGGCTCTTCACCGAGGATCCGACCCTGCCCGGCACCCCCGTGCAGGCGCTGAGTGAGAATCGCGGTACGGAGGTGAAGCGCCGCGCCCAGGCGCTCGCCCTCTGACCTGATCGCTCTCGCTCCACAGCGGTGTACGGGCCGCGGCCCGTACACCGCCTCCATCCCGGGGGGTACACCCATGCAGCTGTCCGACGCCCGGCTCTACCTCTGCACGGACGCCCGCAAGCGCCAGGGTGACCTCCCCGAGTTCCTCGACGCCGTCCTGTCCGGCGGCGTGGACATCGTCCAGCTGCGCGACAAGGGCATGGAGGCGGGGGAGGAGCTCGAGCACCTCCAGGTGTTCGCCGAGGCCGCCCGCCGCCACGGCAGGCTCCTCGCCGTGAACGACCGCGCCGACGTCGCCCACGCCATCGGCTCCGACGTCCTGCACCTCGGCCAGGGCGACATCCCCGTCCCCGCCGCCCGCGCCATCCTCGGCGAGCAGGTGCTGATCGGCCGGTCCTGCCACGCCGAGAGCGAGGTCGACGCGGCCGTCGCCGAAGCCGGAGTGGACTACTTCTGCACCGGCCCCTGCTGGCCCACCCCCACCAAGCCCGGCCGCCACGCCCCCGGCCTCGATCTGGTCCGGTACGCGGCCTCCCTGGACCAGGACCGTCCGTGGTTCGCCATCGGCGGCATCGACGGCTCGAACCTGGACGAGGTACTGGACGCCGGCGCCACCCGCGTCGTGGTCGTCCGCGCCCTCACCGAGGCCACCGACCCCGGGGCGGCCGCCGCGGAGCTCGCCAAGCGGGTCCGGGCCCGCCTCGCCTGAGTCCCGTCGACCCGGACGGCGGGAGGGCTCCGGTGTGCGGCCCCTACCTCGTGCGGACCCCGTGCGGACCCCGTACGGACCGTATTCGGCCAGAGCCTAGGCTCCAGGTGTCCAAAAACGTGTCCAAAACGTGGACAACGCTTCGGTGTCCGCCGGGCCGCGTCTAACCTGCCCACATGGCCTCTGGTACCGCTTCCACCTGGTCGGATCGTGCACACACGGTCCGCGACCTCCTCGCGTCCGGGCGCTCGTACTCCTTCGAGTTCTGGGCCCCGAAGACGGAGAAGGGCGAACGCAACCTCTGGAACGCCCTGCGCCGGGTCGAAGCGGTATCCCCCAGCTTCGTCTCCGTGACCTACGGAGCCGGCGGCTCCACCCGCGGCGGCACCGTCAAGGCCACCCAGGAAATCGCCGCGGACACCACCCTGACCCCCGTCGCGCACCTCACCGCCGTGGACCACTCGGTCGCCGAGCTGCGCAATGTCATCGGGCAGTTCGCGGACGCCGGGATCCGGAACATGCTCGTCGTGCGCGGAGACCCGCCGGGCGACCCGATGGGCGAGTGGGTCGCGCACCCCGAGGGCGTCCACTACGCCGCCGACCTGGTCCGACTGGTCAAGGAGTCCGGCGACTTCTGCGTGGGCGTCGCCGCCTTCCCCGAGATGCACCCGCGTTCGACGGACTGGGACACGGACATCCGGCACTTCGTGGACAAGTGCCGCGCCGGTGCCGACTACGCGATCACCCAGATGTTCTTCGATCCGGAGAATTATCTGCGGCTGCGCGACAGCGCCGAGAAGGCGGGCTGCGAGACCCCGATCATCCCCGAGGTCATGCCTGTTGTGGGTATCAAGCAGCTCGACCGACTGCCCCAACTCAGCAATGCGCTCTTCCCCGAGAACGTGAAAGAGCGCATGCTCGCCGTCAAGGACGACCCGGCCGCTGTACGCTCCATTGGCATCGAGTTCGCCACGGAGTTCTGCGCGCGACTGCTGTCCGAGGGTGTCCCGGGGCTGCACTTCATCACGCTCAACAATTCCACGGCGACTCTCGAGATCTACGAGAACCTGGGCCTGCACCAGCGGGCCTGATCGGCCGTCCCCCGTTCCCGCGCCGGCGGCCGTACCGAGAGGGGCCATGCATGGGAATGACGGTCCTCTACATCGCGTTCGGTTTCGTCGCGCTGTGGCTGCTTGCCGAGGTCCTGATGCAGTACAAGGCCCGGCTCCGCTGGCGCCTGCTCGCGTTCGCCGGCTTCCTCGGCGTGGTCGCCGGAGTGATCCTGCCGTCGGTGCTGGTCATCGGCGCCGGCGCGGCCGCGTTCGCCGTGGGCCAGACCCTGGTGACGCTGTCCTTCCGCAAGGGCTTCGTGGCCGGCTGGGCACTGCGCCGCGGCGGCGAGCCCGTACGGCAGACGCGCCGCCGCCGGTCTGCGGGCACCAAGCAGGAGCCCGCGCTCCAGGTCACCGCGCTGGAGTACGAGGACACGGCCGGAGCCGCGGACGAGCGGCCGTTCCGGGCCGAGGCCGAGGAGGTCTACAGCCCGCAGCCGGTGCCCGAGGAGACCGGGTCGTACGGGATACAGAGTTTCGCCCCGGCCCCCGACGTTGACCGGACGGCCTTCGCCTCCCCGTTCACCACGGCCGAGCAGGACGCCCACCAGTACGCGGCGTACTACGACCAGCAGAACCAGGGCGGCTACGACTACTCGGGCGGCTACCCCACGGGCGACCAGCAGCAGGTCTACGCCGCCTACTCGGACCCGTACATCGGCACCGGCGGCGGCGTCGCACCGCCCCAGCCGTACGACTACACCCCGTACGCCGACTACGGGCAGCAGCAGTACTCCACGGACACCCCGCCCGGCGGGGTCTGGGTCCCGCAGCAGCGCTCCACCGACGGCGCCGGCCAGGCCTACCCGTTGGACGAGCAGGGCGGCCCGCCCCAGCAGTACCCCTACCCCCAGCAGGGCGAGTACGAGCAGTACCGCTACTGAGCACCGCCGCCGGTCACTGGGAGCCGCGGAACTCCGCGCCCTCCACGATCAGTCCGGCCACCAGGGCCCCGGTCATCCCGGCGTGAGCCAGCCCGCCGCCGGGGTGGGCCCAGCCGCCCGCCAGGTACAGCCCGGGCACGGCCGTGGTGTTGGCCGGCTGGAGCAGCCGGCCCCCGGCCCCCGCGAGGGCGGGCGGGGGCACCGCGCCGCCCAGCGCACCCGTCGCCGCCTCGATGTCGGCCGGGGTGCGCACCTCGTGCCACAACAGCCGCTCCCGCAGCCCCTGTACGGCCTTCTCCGCGAGGTTCAACAGCTCCGCGGGCTCCGAGGTCCCGGGGCCGTGCACGGCGCTCACGGTGACCGCCTCGTGCTCCCCGTCGGGCCGGGTGGCCGGGTCGTCCGGGCGCAGGACGGTGACCTGCGCCCCTGAGGCGTGCACCAGGGTGCGGTGCACGGCCGTGGCGGGGCGGGCGCCGCGCAGCGCGAGCAGCAGTGTGATCCGCCCGGGTACGCCGTCCCCGCGGGCGGGGACGGCCTCCGGCGGCCACGGCAGCGAGCCGGCCGGCAGTCGACGGGGGTCGATCCCGCACACGACGGTGTCGGCGGCCGCCTCGCTTCCGTCGGCCAGCAGCAGACCGGCCGCCCGGCCGTCCCGCACCAGGACCTCCCGGACCTCCGCCCCGAAGGCGAACTCCACCTGGCGCTCCAGGCAGCGCTCGTACACGGCGGTGGCCAGGGCGCGCATCCCGCCGCGCACGTACCAGCTGCCGAAGGTCTGCTCCATGTACGGGAGCACGGCCGCCGAGGCGGGTGCGGTGGCGGGGTCGATCCCGTACCCGTGCACCAGGCCGGTCAGTACCTCCGCGAGGGCGCCGCCCAGTTCCCGGTCGGCCATCTCGGCGAGGGTCGGCGTACGGCGGCGCAGCAGCCCGCTCCGGCGCAGGGCCGGGTACGGGTCCTCGCCCAGACTCTGCCGGGCGCCGGGCCGCAGCGGCTCCTCCAGCAGGGGGCGCCGGGTGGCGTCCCAGGCGTCACGGGCACGGCCCAGGACGGCGTTCCAGCGTTCGCCCGCGCCCCGGCCGAAGGCGGAGTCCAGAGCGGTGGCGACCCCGCCGTGCGAGGCGCCGGGGAGGGTGACGTCGATGCCGTGGTGGGGCAGGACGTGCCGGACGGCCGGGTCCAGCTGGACCATGTCGACGCACGTCTCCAGCGACCGCTTGCCGGTCTTCACGAAGAGGTCGCGGTAGACGGCCGGCAGGTGCAGCAGCCCGGGTCCCGTGTCGAAGGCGAAGCCCTCGCGCTCGTACCGGCCGACGGCTCCGCCGTAGGTCGTCCCGCGTTCGTACACCGTCACCCGGTGCCCCGCCACGGCCAGCCGGGCCGCCGTCGCCATCGCGCCCATGCCGGCGCCGATCACCGCAATACGTGCCATGCGGCCGAGCCTATCCACCCAGGTGGGGGCCCTGAGGTCAGCGGGGTGGGGCCCCGGTGGTCTCGCGGGCCCCGGCGGCCAGCCGCTTCTCCTCACGGCGCTGGGCCCGGCGGCGCAGGAAGCGGCGGATCCGGCTCCAGAGGAAGATCAGTATGGCCAGTCCGATGGCCAGCAGCACGGCCGCGATGATCGCGGCGGCCTCGGGGTTGAACATCGCGAAGGTGACGAGCCCGGCCACGCCGAGGTCCTCGGCGATGCTCATGCCCACGTTCGTGAACGGCTCGGGCGAGGTGTTGATCGCCATCCGGGTGCCGGCTTTGACGAAGTGGCTGGCCAGCGCCGTGGAGCCGCCGACCGCGGCGGCGGTGATGTCGGAGAGCGAACCGCTCTGCCCGGCCAGCAGGGCGCCGACCACGGCGCCGGCCACCGGGCGGATCACGGTGTGGACGGTGTCCCATATCGAGTCCATGTACGGGACCTTGTCGGCGACCGCCTCGCACAGGAACAGCACCGCCGCGACGACCAGCACGTCCGTGCGCTGCAGCGAGGCGGGGACGCCGTCGGTCAGGCCGGTACGGCCGAAGATGCCGAGCAGGAGGACCACGGCGTAAGCGTTGATCCCACTGGCCCAGCCGCTGGTGAAGACCAGGGGGAGCACACTCATCGGGTCATCATGCCGTACGTGACCGCAGAAAAGTGAGGGGACGGCCGCACGGCGGCCATCCCCTCACCCACGTTGTCCGGGGCTAGTGCCCCTGCTCGTCACGGCGGCGCTGCCACCGTTCCTCGATGCGGTTCATCACCGACCGACGCTGCCGGTTCCGGCCGTGAGCCGGATCACCGGTACTTCCGGAGACGGGCTGCTCGCCAGGCTTGGGTGCCTTGCGCCAACCGGTGACCACCAGGACCGTACAGCCCAGCATGACGAGGAACCCCACCACGCTGATCCAGAGCACGTTCGGAATGATCACACCGGTCATGAGGAGCGCGATACCCACCACAATGCCTGCGACTGCCTGGTAGACCCGTCGCCGGGTGTACGTACGCAGTCCGCTTCCCTCAAGCGCTGTCGCGAACTTGGGATCTTCGGCGTACAGCGCTCGCTCCATCTGCTCGAGCATTCGCTGCTCGTGCTCCGAGAGCGGCACGGGAGTCCTCCTCATCCGTCGGTCGCGGGGGTAGCGACCAGGGGTCCCCTTCAGGATAGGCGGGGAATCGCCCCCGTGACACCCGCCCACTACGCCACGTCCCAAAAAGACACGGCCCAGAAATGGCGCAGCCGGTAAAGGCACTGCGAGAAAACCGTACCGCCGAGGGGGCGGTCACTGAGGCCCTTATTCCCCAATGGCCCGTCCACCATGCCGGTCACTGCACCTGATCATACGGGGCCGACGGCCGGATCGGAGGGTGTGCGGCGTACTCCGTGCGCGGAAGATCGCAGTTCAGGCCTGCTTCTCGCCCAGGACGTGCAGCTGGGTGGCGACCGCGTGGAAGGCGGGCAGCTCGGCCGCGGCCTCCTCCAGACGCAGCAGTGCCTCCACCGCGCCGGGCTCGGTGTCCACCAGGACCCCGGGCACCAGGTCGGCGAAGATCCGCACGCCGTGCACGGCGCCGACCGCGAGGCCGGCGCCACCGACCAGCTCGGAGAGCTGCTCGGCGGTGAAGCGGCGCGGCACCGGGTCGCCGGAGCCCCAGCGGCCGGCCGGGTCGGTGAGGGCGGTACGCGCCTCCGTGAAGTGCCCGGCCAGCGCGCGGGCCAGCACGGCTCCGCCGAGACCGGCGGCCAGCAGGCTGAGCGTGCCGCCGGCGCGGAGCGCGGCCGCGGTGTTGGCCACGCCCTCGGCCGGGTCGTCCACGTACTCCAGGACGCCGTGGCAGAGCACGACGTCGTACGCGTCCTGCTCGACGACGTCCAACAGGCCCTGGGCGTCGCCCTGGACGCCGCGCACCAGATCGGCGACACCGGCCTCGGCCACCCGGCGCTCCAGCCCGAACAGGGCGTTCGGGCTGGGGTCGACCACGGTGACCCGGTGGCCCAGACGGGCCACCGGCACGGCGAACTTTCCGGTGCCGCCACCGGTGTCGAGCACGTCCAGCACGTCCCGCCCGGTCGCCTTCACCCGGCGGTCGAGTGCCTCCTTGAGGACCTCCCACACCACGGCGGTGCGGAGGGAGGCACGGGGGCGGGAAGTGTCCGACACGGCTGATGGCTCCTCGGCGCGGTAAAGGGTGAACGGTCCTGGCCCACCCTATTGCCTTCCGCGACCGGGCAGCTCATCCCGCGTCGGGATGCTCCGGGCGTGGTTGCGGCAGGGTCTGTGACAAGGGTTGGGGCGCTGCCCGGACGGTGAGCATCCGCTCCACCAGGCGCAGGAACATCGAGGCCGCGCGCACCAGATCGTCCGCGTCCCGGTCACTCGCCGCGTCCGCTATCCCCGCCTCGGCCCTGGCCCGGCGGGCGGCGCCGGAGGCGAAGAGCGCGCTCCACTCGGTCAGCTCCGGCGCTATCTCCGGGAGCACCTCCCACGCGCTGCGGATCCGGGGCCGCCGCCGCGGGTTCACCGGCTCGGGCCGGCCGCGCGCGGCGAGCACGGCCGCGGCGGTGCGGAGTGCGGCGAGGTGGGCGGTGGCGTAGCGCTCGTTGGGGCGGGTCAGCCGGGCGGCCTCGGCCAGGCCGCTGTGGGCCTTGTCGAGCAGGTCGAGGGCGGCCGGTGGGGCCGTCGACTTCCGCAGGACGGGGTGGACAGGGGACGGGGACGGTGTGGCCATGACGAACCTCCTGTCGATGCGTTGCCCCCATCGTGACGGGCCCCACTGACAATCGCGCTGACCTGCGGATTTACGACCACGAATCGGGCAACTCCCCCCTCCTGCACACCAGGTGCGCAGAAGGATGCTACTTTTTGAACTGACCGGTCAGTTCAAAAAGAAGGGGGGACGGCATGGACAGCCCGCACGGCGCGTCCGTCAAAGCCGAGGACTTCGGACTCAAGGGCCCGCGGGGCTGGGCCTTCCGGGGGGTTGGCATCGACGCGGCGCCCGGCTCGCTCATCGCGGTCGAAGGCCCCTCCGGCAGCGGCCGGACCTGCCTGCTCCTTGCCCTCACCGGACGGATGAAACCCACCCAGGGACACGCCGAGGTCGGCGGCCACCGGCTGCCGAAGAAGATGGCAGCGGTCCGCCGGATCGCCGCCCTCGGCCCGGTCTCCGGGGTCACCGACCTCGACAAGGCCCTCACCGTCGCGGAACAGCTGCGCGAAGGCGCCCTGCTCCAGCGCCACTACGACGCTCCGGTCCGCGCGATGCTGCGGCCCCGCGCCGAGCGCCGCGCCCGCTCCGAGGCACGCATCGCCGCCGCCCTGGACGCCGCCGGGCTGGACTTCGCCACGCTGCCCAAGGGCGAGCGGACCACCGTACGGGACCTGGAACGCCTGGAATCCGTACGGCTGTCGGTCGCCATCGCCCTGCTGGGCTCCCCGGGGCTGCTGGCCCTCGACGACCTCGACCTCAAGCTGTCGGACACCGAACGTGCCCAGGCCTGGGACCTGCTCCGCTCGGTCGCCGCCCGCGGGATCACGGTCCTCGCGGTGTGCAGCGAGGCGCCCGCCGACGCGCTCGTCCTGCGGACCTGCCCCAAGGAGCCGGACGCCCCGCGGACGCCCGCCGGGCCCGACGCCGAGCCCGAGGCCGAGGGCGACACGAAGAACGACACCGACACCGACACCGACACCGAGAACGACGACACGAAGGGGGCGGACGATGCGCTCGCCGAAGCTGGCCGCGCTTGAGCTGAAGCGGTTCGGGCGGGGGAAGCTGCCCCGGGCCGCTCTCGTCGCGCTGCTCCTGCTGCCGCTGCTCTACGGAGCCCTGTACCTGTGGTCCTTCTGGGACCCGTACAGCCGCCTCGACAAGGTGCCCGTCGCCCTCGTCAACGCCGACAAGGGCACCACCGTCGACGGCAAGCGCCTCGACGCCGGCGACGAGATCACCAAGAAGCTGCACGCCAGCAAGACCTTCGACTGGCGCGAGGTGAGCGCCAAGGAGGCGGCCAAGGGCCTGGAGAACGGTACGTACTACCTGACCCTGACCATGCCCGCGGACTTCAGCGCGAAGATCGCCTCCAGCTCCGGCGAGGACCCCACCACCGGGGCCCTCCAGGTCCGCACGAACGACGCCAACAACTACATCGTCGGCTCGATCTCGCGGTCCGTCTTCTCCGAGGTCCGCTCCGCGGCGTCCACCAACGCCTCCCGCGGCTTCCTCGACAAGATCTTCGTCAACTTCTCCGACCTGCACGACAAGACCGCCGAGGCGGCCGACGGCGCCGACAAGCTCAAGGACGGCGCGGGCAAGGCCAAGGAAGGCGCCAAAGAGCTCGCCGACGGCCTCGACACGGCGGGGGAGAAGACCGGCGAGCTCAACAGCGGCCTGCAGAAGCTCAACTCGGCGGCCGGCAAGCTGGAGACCGGCTCGAAGGACGTCGCGGACGGCACCCAGGCCCTGGCCGACAAGGTCAACGGGGCCGCGGACAAGGCCCGCCCCTTCGTCAAGGACCCCAAGAACCTGGCGGACACCGCCGAGCTGGTCGCCGACAGCGCGAAGGTCGTCGGCAACCACCTCGACACGTTCGCCGAGAAGGCGCCGGCCGCCGCGGCCGCCGCAAAGAAGGCCGCCACCGGCGCGGACGCGTACTACACCAAGCACTGCGTCACCCCCGGCGGCGAACCGCACCTCGCCTCCTGCCCCGACCTGAAGAAGATCAAGGACAGCACGGCCGAGGCCGCCGAGCTCAGCGGGGACGTCAGCACCCTGGTCAAGAACGCCAACGGTGACGTCGGCAAGCTCCGCACCCAGCTGACCGACCTGGAGAAGAAGGCCCGCGAGCTCGTCGACAAGGCCCCGCAGCTCGCGGGCGACCTCGACGCGGCCGTCGCCAAGGTCAACGCCCTCAACGCCGGTGCCCACAAGGTCTCCAGCGGCATGAACCAGCTGCACACCGGTCTCGGCACCGCCACCACCGGCTCCGGTGCCCTCAGCGACGGCGTCGGCAAGCTCGGCGACGGCGCCCACCGCCTCGACGGCGGCATGTACAAGCTCGTCGACGGCACCGGCGAGCTCGCCGGCGGCCTGCACGAGGGCGCCGGCAAGATCCCCGACTACGACCAGCAGCAGCGCGACCAGCGCACCCAGGTCATGGCCGACCCGATCAAGCTCGCCAACCAGTCCCTGCACAAGGCGCCCAACTACGGCACCGGCTTCGCCCCCTACTTCATCCCGCTCTCCCTCTGGGTCGGCGCGATGGTCGCCTACATGCTGATCACCCCGCTGAACCGGCGGGCCCTGGCCTCCGGTGCCTCGCCCTGGCGGGTCGCCCTCGCGGGCTGGCTGCCCGTGGCCGGCCTCGGCGCGGCGCAGGTGGGCCTGCTGATGTCCGTCCTGCACTGGGCGCCCGGCCTCGGCCTGAAGATGGCCCACCCGGCCCTCACCATCGGCTTCCTGATGCTGGTCACCGGCTGCTTCGCCGCGATCGTCCAGTGGCTCAACGCCAAGTTCGGCGCCGCCGGCCGCATCCTGGTGCTGGCCGTCCTGATGCTCCAGCTGACCTCGGCGGGCGGTACGTACCCCGTTCAGACCAGCCCGGCCTTCTTCAACTGGATCCACCCGTACCTGCCGATGTCGTACGTCGTCGAGAGCCTGCGCCGCCTCATCACCGGTGGCGACCTCACCCCGGTCTGGCAAGGCAGCGCGGTCCTGCTGGCCTTCACCGTCGGCGCCCTCGCCCTCACCGCGCTCGCCGCCCGCGGCAAGCAGGTGTGGACCATGGACCGACTGCACCCCGAACTGAGCCTGTAGGGACGTGTTGACCTGTGACAATCAGCGCCATGGAAAGCAGCAGCACCGGTACGGGTACCGGCGGGGGCCGTCGCGCCGCCACCCGGCAGAAGCTCTACGAAGCGGCCGTGACCCTCATCGCCGAGCAGGGCTTCTCCGCGACCACGGTCGATGAGATCGCCGAGCGCGCCGGCGTCGCGAAGGGCACCGTCTACTACAACTTCGCGAGCAAGAACGACCTCTTCGAGGAACTGCTGCGGCACGGCGTCGGCCTGCTGACGGTCTCGCTGCGCACGGCGGCGGAGGAGACCGAGGCCCGCGGCGGCAGCCGCGTCGAGGCGCTCGACGCGATGATCCGCGCGGGGCTCGTCTTCATCGACCGCTACCCGGCCTTCACCCAGCTGTACGTCGCCGAGCTGTGGCGCACCAACCGCACGTGGCAGTCCACGCTGATGGTGGTCCGGCAGGAGGCGGTGGCCGTCGTGGAGACGGTGCTGCGCGAGGGCGTCGAGCGCGGTGAGCTGAGCGCCGAGATCGATGTGCCGCTCACGGCGGCCGCGATGGTCGGAATGGTGCTGGTGGCCGCCCTGGACTGGAAGTCCTTCCAGAGCGAGCGGTCCCTGGACGACGTGCACTCGGCGCTGTCGCTGCTGCTGCGGGGCCGGGTCAGCGGCAACCGCTGAAGCGCGGTCCGGCCGCCACGACCCCCCAGTCGGCGGTGCCGCGCGGGCGCGTCGCCCCGTAGAACTGGTGACACCTGCCGCGACGGCTGAGTATCCGTACCTAGGCACGGAAATGAGTACGCGCGCGGATGGGCTCCCACCTGCGCAGACGCCAGACTGGGAGCAACGGACAGGAGACCCGGTCCGCACCGCCGACACGGGGCTGCGGAGCGGACCGGGTACCTCCTCCCGTGACCGGGACGGGGGACGACGGGGGACGTCAGCCCGGTGACGCAGTACGCGAAACGGCGGGGCTCGGGGGGATCGAGCCTCGCCGTTTCGCGTCCGCGGGTTTGGCGGTTCGTGCGGTGGCCCGCGGCGCGGGGGTGGGCGCGGCACCGTTGCCGGGGCTCCGCCCCGGACCCCGCGCCTCAAGCGCCGGCGGGGCTGAGGGGAGCGCCTCAGGCGCCGGCGGGGCTGAGGAGCAGGGAGCGTCTCAGACGCGGCCTCTCAGGGGCAGCCGTTGGCGCAGTGCCGTCAGGCGGGCCGAGGCCGATGCCGCCACGGAGGCCCAGCGGGCCGAGGCCGCCCACGAGAGGCGGGCCGCCGAGCGCGGCAGCAGCAGGGCGCGCAGCCGCGGCAGCCGGTCCGCGGCCGCCAGCAGGCCCGTACGGGCCAGCAGCACGTCGTCCGCCAGCTCCGGGTACGGGACCTCCGTGCCCGAGGGTGCGTACAGGGCCCGCTCCACCGCACCGGCGACCCGGTGCACGGCTGCCGCGGGTTCCGGCTCCAGGCGGCCCAGGTCCACGATCCGGCTCGCCGTCCGGCGCGGGGACAGCGCCTCGTCCGGGACCACACCCGCGTCCCAGGCGGTGTCGCCCAGCTCCCGCCAGGCCGTCAGCACCTCCCCGGTCGCCAGGCGCCGGGCCCGAAGCCGGGTCCGCCACAGCAGCGGGAGCAGCGGCAGACCCAGCACCGCCACCACGAGCGCCGCCCAGCCGAGGACCGTCGTCACCGACGGCCCGTCGTCCTGGGGGGTGGTCGGTGCGGGCGCCGCCGCACCGCACTCGCCGAGCTTCTTGAGCGCCGGCGGGCACTCGGGCGTCGCCGTGGGCGCCGTCGCCGGCTGCGTCGCACCCTGCGAGGGCAGCGGAGCCGGCGCGGACGGCTGGGCGGCCGGGGCCTGCGGACGCGAGTAGTCCGGGACGTTGATGCCGGAGCGGGGCGTCGGCTCGAAGCGGGTCCAGCCCACGCCCTCGAAGTACAGCTCGGGCCAGGCGTGCGCGTCGCGCATCGACACGTTCACGCTGCCGTCCGACTGCTTCTCGCCGGGGGTGAAGCCCACCGCGACCCGGGCCGGGATGCCCAGCGAGCGGGACATCGCCGCCATCGAGAAGGCGAAGTGGACGCAGAAGCCCTCCTTGTCGGCGAGGAACCGGGCCACCGCCTGCGGACCCGTGCCCGAGGCCGTCTTCGTGTTGTAGCGGAAGCCGCCGTTCACGGCGAAGTAGTCCTGCAGCTTCACGGCCCGCGTGTAGTCGTCCCTCGCCCCCTGCGTCACCTGGCGGGCGGTATCGGCGACCACCGGCGGCAGGTTGTCCGGGAGCCTGGTGTACTCCTCCCGGACCGCGGGGTCGGGCACCGGGGCCTTCTGCAGCTGCTGCGCCGTCGGCTTCAGCAGCAGACTGCGCACCGTGTACATGGCGCCCTGGACGTTCTGGAACTTGTCCCGGCCCAGCTGGTCGCCGACCAGGGTCCGGCCGACCGGCTCGAACCGCCACTTGCCGCCGATCTCCACCGACGTGGCGGGGTACGGCATGGGCAGGTAGCGCTGGGTGTAGTTGTCCGCCGCCGAGATGCTGGTACGCACCTCCGCCGCGGAGACCCGGACCTGGTCGCCGAGCCCCGGCGGGTTCGGCAGCCGCTCCGGCACGTCGGTCAGGGCCCGCCCGGAGGCCTCCCACTTGACGCCGTTGAACTCGTCCAGCGCCAGGATCCGCAGGTACTGCTCGCCCTGCTGCGGGTTGTCCGTCCGGTACTTGAGGATCACGCGGTTGTCCTGCGCGTTCAGGTTGCTCTGCAGGGAGACCAGCGGGTTGACCGCCGAGATCGTCCCGCCCGCCCCGCTGCCGTCCTCGCCGCCGTCCTGCGTGCCGCCCAGCAGCCCGCCGCCGAGCGAGGGCAGGACGGCCGGCACCGCCAGCGCCAGGCCGAGGGCCATCACGCCGATCCGCCGCCCGAACTTCACGGGGGCCGTCGCCTGCCCGCCCGCCCCGTTCGCGAGCCCGGAGTCGGCTGCGCCCCGGCGCGGGGCGGCGCCGAAGACCCGGCCCCACTGGGCGAGCCGGTCCCGGCCCTCGGACAGCAGCAGCAACAGGTAGCCGCAGCCCGCCAGCAGGAAGGAGAACCAGGAGGCGTCCCCGCCGCCCGACAGGCCCGCGGCCACCGAGTACAGCGCGAGCAGCGGCAGTCCGGCCGCGGCGGCCGTGCGTACGGTCACCGCCAGCAGGTCCACCAGCAGCCCGATCAGCAGGACGCCGGACACCAGCAGCAGCTTGATGCCGTCCGTCAGCGGAGCCGGGATCGCGAACTCGCCCACGTCCTGGACGCCCTGGCCGAACAGCGCGCCGAAGTCCGTCACCAGGTAGGCCAGCGGCCCGTCCCCGTGGGACTCGCCCTTGCCCGCGTAGAGGAACGCGAGCAGCAGCAGCGACACCAGCAGCTGCGCGGCCACGGTCAGCGTCCGGGCCAGCGGCACCCGCCGGGCCCCGGCACCGACCGCGCTCTGCACGAGCAGCAGCAGCGCCGCCTGGAGCAGCCAGGCCTGCGAGTCCACCAGGGGGTTCAGCGACCACGAGGTGAGCAGCGTCGCCAGTGCCGCGAACAGCGTCAGTTTCGCCCGCCCGCTCATTCCCGACCTCCGGAGGTTCCCGTACCGACGCGCGCGGTCCCGGCCTGGCGCCACAGCTCGCCGAAGGCCACCCCGGGCGGGGCGGCCAGTGCCGTCCAGCCCGCGTCGCGCAGCCTGCGCAGCCGCTCCTGCAGCGGGGGCACGTCGTGCCCCGGTGCGGGCCGGCCGCCCCAGCTCGCGGAGTCCAGTACGAAGGCCACCGCACCGGAGGTGCGCTGGCGCATCCTGGCCGCCAGTTCCGTCTGTACGTCGTCCAGGTCGCCGAAGAAGGCGATGAGGAGCCCGTCGCCGCCGGCTCCGCCGAAGCCGCCGCTGCCCGCGCCGCGCACGGCGTCGTAGGCGCGGGAGAGCCCGGCGCCGTCGGAGTGCCCGACGACCGCGAGGGTGTCCATCATCAGCCCGGCGGCCTCCGCGGACTCCTGTCCGCCGGAGGAGAAGCCGCCGCCGCCCTCACCGGGCACCGAGTTGCCGGTGTCGGTGAGCAGCCGTACCGAGTAGCCCTGTTCCAGGACGTGCACCAGGCTGGAGGCGGCCGCGGAGACGGCCCACTCGAAGGCGGAGTCGGGGCCGGCGCCGTCGAAGGCCAGGCGCCGGGTGTCCAGCAGGACGGTGGCGCGGCTGCGCTGCGGCTGTTCCTCGCGGCGGACCATCAGCTCGCCGTAGCGGGCGGTGGAGCGCCAGTGCACCCGGCGCAGGTCGTCGCCGCGCCGGTAGCCGCGGGGGATCACGTCGTCGTCGCCGGCCAGGGCCAGGGAGCGGCGGCTGCCGTCGCCGTAGCCGTTGGACTCCCCGGCCAGGCGGACCGGCGGCAGGGGCTCGGTGCGCGGGATGACGGTGAGGGTGTCGTACGTGCTGAAGGAGCGCGTCAGCTCGACCAGCCCGAAGGGGTCGGAGAGGCGCAGCTGCAGCGGGCCGAGCGGGTAGCGGCCGCGCAGGTCGGAGCGGACCCGGTAGGACACCTCGCGGCGGCCGCCGGGCTCGACCCGGTCCAGTACGAAGCGCGGGCGCGGGCCGAGGACGTAGGGCACCCGGTCCTGGAGCATCAGCAGGCCGGTGGGCAGCCGGGAGACGTTGTCCATGCGCAGCTGCACCCGGGCCTCGGCGCCCGCGGGGACCCGCCCGGGGCTCAGCCGGCGGCTGCCGGAGACCCGGTAGCGGGTGCGGTGCAGGGCGTAGACGCAGATCAGCGGCAGGAGGGCGAGCAGCAGGCCGACGCGCAGCAGTTCGCCCTGGCCCAGGACGTACGCGCACACGGCGGCGGCTATCCCGGCGGCCAGGAACGAGCGGCCGCGGGTGGTCAGCCCGGACAGCGACGCGCGCAGGCCGCCGCGTTCCCCCGGGCCGCCGGCGCCGCGCGGGGCACCGGCGCTCATCAGAAGCCCCGGATGCCCGCGCCGGGCGGCATCTCGCCGCGGGCGTGCGCGGCCGGGACGGGGGTGCGCTGCAGGATCTCGCCGACGACCTGCTCGGCGGTGCGGCGGTTCAGCTGGGCCTGCGCGGTGGGCAGCAGCCGGTGTGCGAGGACCGGGGCGGCCAGGGCCTGGACGTCGTCGGGCAGGACGTAGTCCCGGCCGGCGAGTGCGGCGGAGGCCTTCACGGCGCGCAGCAGGTGCAGGGTGGCGCGGGGCGAGGCGCCGAGCCGCAGGTCGGGGTGGGTGCGGGTGGCGGAGACCAGGTCGACGACGTAGCGCCGGACGGGCTCGGCCACGTACACCTCGCGGACCGCTTCGATGAGCTTGACGATCTCGTGGGAGTGCGCGACGGACGTCAGGTCGTCGAGCGGGGAGACCCCGCCGTGCACGTCGAGCATCTGGAGCTCGGCCTCGGGGCTGGGGTAGCCGACGGAGACGCGGGCCATGAAGCGGTCGCGCTGCGCCTCGGGCAGCGGGTACGTGCCCTCCATCTCCACCGGGTTCTGGGTGGCGACGACCATGAAGGGGCTGGGCAGCGTGTAGGTCGTGCCGTCGATGGTGACCTGGCGCTCCTCCATCGACTCCAGCAGCGCGGACTGGGTCTTGGGCGAGGCGCGGTTGATCTCGTCACCGATGACGATCTGCGCGAAGATCGCGCCCGGCTTGAACTCGAACTCGCGGCGCTGCTGGTCGTAGATGCTGACACCGGTGATGTCGGAGGGCAGCAGGTCCGGGGTGAACTGGATGCGCTGCACCGAGCAGTCGATGGACTTGGCGAGCGTCTTGGCGAGCATCGTCTTGCCGACGCCGGGGACGTCCTCGATCAGCAGGTGTCCCTCGGCGAGCAGCACGGTGAGCGCGAGGCGGACGACCTCGGGCTTGCCCTCGATCACGCTCTCGACCGACTGGCGCACCCGCTCCGCCGTGCTGGTCAGATCCGCGAGGCTCGCTCGGTCGTCGTACGTCGTCACCTTGGTTCTCCTCGGCCCATTCCCAGGGCCGACGCCCTTGGCGCATGAACCGGCCCACCCCGAAACACGGACACCTCCCGGGAGGATCCCGGGTGGTGCCATCCCGCATTCTTGACGGCGTTAGGGCCTTGTGTCACTCAAGAGCTGGGATCGATCTCCCGCAGGAGCCCGGTGTGCACATCGAAGACGAAGCCTCGCACATCGTCCTTGTGGGGCAGGAACGGGTTCGTGCGGACCCGCTGCATGGACTGGCGGACGTCCTGGTCCACGTCCCGGAAGGCCTCGACGGCCCAGGCGGGACGCTGGCCGACCTCGTCCTCCAGCTCGTGCCGGAAGTCCTCGGTCAGGTTTTCGAGACCACAGCCGGTGTGGTGGATGAGTATCACCGTGCGGGTGCCGAGGGCCCGCTGGCTGATGGTGAGGGAGCGGATGGTGTCGTCGGTCACCACGCCGCCCGCGTTGCGGATCGTGTGACAGTCGCCGAGTTCCAGGCCGAGGGCCTTGTGCAGGTCGAGGCGGGCGTCCATGCAGGCCACGACGGCCACCTGGAGGACGGGGCGGGCGTCCATGCCGGGATCGGAGAACTGTGCCGCGTATCGCTGATTCGCCTCGACCAGTCGGTCGGTGACGGATCCGCGGACGGATGCCGCGGACGCGGACTCGGCAGGCAGGGATGCGGAAGTCGTCATGGGTACGACGTTAATGGTCACCGCTGCTTAAGGCCTCGTGTGAGAGCGGACAAAGAACGTCAACGAGGCTTGTTGTGAGCTAACCCACAGGGGTGGGGGTGAGGCGGCCGTCCGGGTGATTCGCGGCTTTTGCCGGTTCGGTCCGAGAGTCGCGCACGGCGCGCGAGGCGGTTCGTTGACCGCGGGGACCGTTGCACTAAAGTGACGCGAACCGGCCGGAGCCCGGCCCTGACCGGCCGCCCGGCCCCGATGAACACTCCGCGTGCGCGGCGCGTACGTACGGCCCGGCCCTCTCCCGCTCACCGGCCGGCCGGCGCCACCTTCCCCGGCGCCGGTCGCGGATGCGGGGACCAGGCGGTGCGTAGGCCTGCCGCGCCGTTATCTGAGAGGGCGCTTTGACTAGCGAGTCCCGACATGTCCCGGTGATGCTCCAGCGGTGCCTGGACCTGTTGGCCCCGGCGCTGGAGAGGCCCGGGGCCGTCGTCGTCGACTGCACCCTCGGCCTCGGCGGCCACAGCGAGGCCCTGCTGACCCGGTTCCCCGAGGCCCACCTGATCGGCCTCGACCGCGACAAGGAGGCCCTGCGGCTCTCCGGCGAGCGGCTCGCGCCCTTCGGCGACCGGGCCACGCTCGTCCACGCGATCTACGCCGACCTCGCCGAGGTCCTGGACGGGCTGGGCATCCCGGCCGTCCAGGGCATCCTCTTCGACCTGGGCGTCTCCTCCATGCAGCTGGACGAGGCCGACCGCGGGTTCGCGTACGCCCAGGACGCTCCGCTGGACATGCGCATGGACCAGACGACGGGCATCAGCGCCGCCGAGGTCCTCAACAGCTACGCGCCGGGCGAGCTCGTCCGGATCCTGCGCCAGTACGGCGAGGAGAAGCAGGCCAAGCGGATCGTGTCCGCGGTCGTCCGGGAGCGCGAGAAGGAGCCCTTCACCAACAGCGCCCGGCTGGTCGAACTGATCCGGGACTCCCTGCCGCAGGCCGCCAAGCGGACCGGCGGCAACCCGGCGAAGCGGACCTTCCAGGCGCTGCGGATCGAGGTCAACGGGGAGCTCTCGGGCCTGGAGCGGGCCATTCCGGCGGCGGTGGACCGGATCGCGGTCGGTGGCCGGATCGCGGTGCTCTCGTACCACTCGCTGGAGGACCGCCTGGTCAAGCAGGTCTTCGCGGCCGGCGCGACCTCCACGGCCCCGCCCGGCCTGCCGGTGGTCCCGGAGAAGTACCAGCCCAAGCTGAAACTGCTCACGCGCGGCGCCGAACTGCCCACCGAGGAGGAGATCGCCGAGAACCGGCGGGCCGCCCCGGCGAGATTCCGCGGGGTCGAACGCATCCGGGAGGCGCGGCTGTGACCAAGGCCGGGAAGGTGGCCACGCTGACCCGCGGGCAGGCGGCCCGCCTCGGCCGGGCGCTCGGCGCCCGCCCGGCCCGGCCGCGCCCCGGCGGGCAGGCGGCCCGGATGCCGTTCGTCCTGCTGGTCGTGGCCCTGCTCGGCGGCGGCCTGATCAGCCTGCTGCTGCTGAACTCGGCACTGAACGAAGGCTCCTTCCAGCTGACCAAGCTGAAGAAGGAGACCACCGCCCTCACCGACGAGGAACAGGCGCTGCAGCGCGACGTGGACGCCCACTCGGCCCCCGACGCGCTCCAGCGCCGGGCGCACGAGCTGGGCCTGGTCCCCGGCGGCAGCCCGGTCTTCATCGGCCCGGACGGCAAGATCGCAGGCAGCGCCGCACCGGCCGAGGCCCCGCCGTCGCCGACCCCGCCCCCGAGCGCCCCGGCCGCACCCCCGGCCGGATCCTCGGGCGCACCGGCGGCGTCCGCCCCCGCGTCGGTCCCGGCCCAGCCGGCGGCCTCCGCCGCGCCGCCGGCGGCCAGTGGTTCCCCGCAGCCCAACCAGACCCCCGGAAGGTGACGCCGTGATCCACCGTTCCCATCCAGCCCCTCCGGCGTTTGAGGAGCGGGGTCCGTGGTGGAGCCCCGGGCTTTCGGCCTCGGCGGCGTTCGAGGCGCGGGGTCCGGTGCGGAGCCCCGCCGCCGCCCCGGCGGTGGCCGCGTGAGCCCGCAGGAGCCGCCCCGGCGACGGGTGCCCGGACCGGCCCGACCGTCCCGGCCAGGCGACCGGGCCCGGGCAGGGGCCCGCCCGGCCTCGCGCCCGGCGACCCGGCGCCCGGCGGGGCCCCGGACCCCGCACACGATCCGGCTCGGCAGCCCGCGGCCCCGGCTGCGCCTGGTCAGCGTCGGCCTGACCCTCGTCATGCTGGCCTTCGTGGTCCGGCTGCTCCAGGTCCAGGCCGTCGACGCCTCCGCGTTCTCCGCCGAGGCCTCCAAGAACCGCTACACCAGCGTCAAGCTGGCCGCCGAGCGCGGTGAGATCACCGACCGCAAGGGCGTGGCCCTGGCCACCAGCGTGGACGCGTACGACATCACCGCCGACCCGAAGATGTTCACCCCGCAGGACAGCAAGGCCCCGGACGCCCCCCAGCAGGCCGCCGCCCTCCTCGCGCCCATCCTCGGCAAGGACGCCGCAGAGCTCACCAAGCGGCTGAGCACCAAGAACTCCCGGTACGTCGTCCTCGCCCAGCGACAGACCCCCCAGGTCTGGAACCAGATCAAGGACCTGAAGCGGGTCTTCGCGGAGAAGGCGGCGGCCGACAAGCGCAGCAACGGCCCCGGCGCCAACGTCCTCGCCGGCGTGTTCAAGGAGGACAGCAGCAAGCGCGTGTACCCGAACGGCGACCTCGCCGCCGGGATACTGGGTTACGTCAACGCCGACGGCAAGGGCGGGGGCGGCCTCGAGTCCTCCCTGGACAAGAAGCTGTCCGGCAAGGACGGCGAGATCACCTACGCCCAGTCCGGCGGCCGCCAGGTGCCCACCATCCGCTCCGACGGGAAGCCCGCCGTCCCCGGCGACGACATCGAGCTGACCATCGACCGGGACATCCAGTGGGCGGCGCAGAGCGCCATCGCCGAGCAGGTCCAGAAGTCCGAGGCCGACCGCGGCTACGTCATCGTCCAGGACACCACCACCGGCGAGGTACTCGCCATGGCCAACGCCCCCGGCTTCGACCCCAACGACCTGACCGGCGCCCGCTCCGCGGCCATGGGCAACGCCGCGCTCCAGGACGTGTACGAGCCCGGCTCCACCGCCAAGGTGATGTCGATGGCCGCCGTACTCGAGGAGAAGAAGGCCACCCCGGAGACCCGGGTAGAGGTCCCCAACCGGCTGCACCGCGGCGACCGGCTCTTCAAGGACGACATCGACCACCCGACCTGGCACCTGACCCTCAACGGGGTCCTCGCCAAGTCCTCCAACATCGGCACCATCCTGGCCACCGGCCAGCTCGGGCCCACCCAGCCCGAGGCCAACAAGGTCCTGCACTCCTACCTGACCAAATTCGGCATCGGCCGGCCCACCGGCCTGAACTACCCCGGCGAGTCCCGCGGCATCCTCGCCAAGCCCGAGGACTGGTCCACTTCCCAGCAGTACACGATCCCCTTCGGTCAGGGACTCTCCCTCAACGCCATGCAGGCGGCCTCCGTGTACTCGACCATCGCCAACGGCGGGGTCCGCATCGAGCCGACCCTGGTGCGCCGGATCAAGGGCCCCGACGGCCGCTTCACCCCGGCTCCGGCCCCCGAGCAGAACCGCGTGGTCAGCGCGGAGACCGCCAAGACCCTCGCCGCGATGCTCGAATCCGTGGTCGACGACCAGGAGGGCACCGGCACCAAGGCCCGCATCCCCGGCTACCGGGTCGGCGGCAAGACCGGCACCTCCAACCGGGTGGATCCGGCCACCGGCCGCTACAAGGGCTACACCGCCTCCTTCGCCGGATTCGCACCCGCGGACAACCCGCGCATCACCGTCTACTGCGCCATCCAGAACCCCACGAAGGGCAGCTACTTCGGCGGCCAGATCTGCGGCCCCATCTACAAGAAGGTCATGGAGTTCGCGCTCAAGACCCTCCAGGTGGCCCCGACGGGAACCGCACCCGCCGGGCTTCCCGTCACCTACGACGCCGCCCCGCAGCCCGCCCCGCAGCCCAGTCCGCAGCCCGGTCGGTGACCCACCGCCCGGCCGGCCCGCCAGAAAAGCGTGAGGCACCATCAGTGACAACGATCACCCCGAAACCCGGGAACCGGACGACCGCCGAAGCCGAGGCCGGGGCCTCACTTCGCGAGCGGCCCGCCGCGCCCGGTACGCTCACCGCCGTGCCCCACGCTGATCAGCCCAGAACCACCCAGAAAGCCCCGGCAACGCCGCCGGGAGCGCCCCGGCCCGCGTCCGCCAGCCCGAGCCCGCTGGGCGAGCTGGCCACCCTGCTGGGCATCCCGGCGCCCGGCGCGGCGCAGATCACCGGCATCACGCACGACTCCCGTGCGGTCCGCCCCGGTGACCTGTACGCGGCCCTGCCGGGAGCCAGGACCCACGGCGCCGACTTCGCCGCCCAGGCGGCCGGCCTCGGTGCCGTCGCCGTGCTGACCGACCCCGCGGGGTCGGAGCGCGCCGCGGCGACCGGCCTGCCGGTCCTGACCGTCGACGACCCGCGCGGCCGGATGGGAGAGCTCGCCGCCGCGATCTACGGGCACCCGGGCGAGGACCTGCTCCAGATCGGCATCACCGGCACCTCCGGCAAGACCACCACGGCGTACCTCGTCGAGGGCGGCCTGCGCGCGGCGGGCCGCAGCACCGGACTGGTCGGCACCGTCGAGATGCGCATCGGCGACGAGCGCATCAAGTCCGAGCGGACCACCCCCGAGGCCACCGACCTCCAGGCCCTCTTCGCGGTCATGCGCGAACGCGGGGTCGAGGCCGTGGCCATGGAGGTCTCCAGCCACGCACTGGTGCTCGGCCGGGTCGACGGCTGCGTCTTCGACGTCGCCGTCTTCAACAACCTGAGCCCGGAACACATGGAGTTCCACTCCGACATGGAGGACTACTTCCAGGCCAAGGCGGGGCTCTTCACGCCCCGCCGGGCCCGCCTGGGCGTGGTCAACCTCGACGACGAGTACGGCCGCCGGCTGGCCAAGGAGGCGACGGTCCCGGTCGTCGGCTTCTCCGCCGCGGGCGACCCGGCCGCCGACTGGCGCGCCGAGGACGTGGTCTTCGGCCCGGCGAGCTCCACCCTGACCCTGGTGGGCCCCGAGGGACAGCGCGTACGGGCCACCGCGCCGCTGCCCGGCCCGTTCAACGTCGCCAACACCGTCGCCGCGATCGTCACGCTCGCCGCCGCCGGCCTCGACCCGCAGACCGCCGCCGACGGCGTCGCCGCGGTCCCCGGGGTCCCCGGCCGGCTGGAGCGGGTGGACGCGGGACAGCCGTACCTCGCCGTCGTCGACTACGCGCACAAGACCGACGCGGTGGAATCGGTGCTGCGCGCGCTGCGCGAGGTCACCGAGGGCAGGCTGCACGTCGTCCTCGGCTGCGGCGGCGACCGCGACACCACCAAGCGCGGCCCGATGGGCGCCGCGGCCGCCCGGTTCGCCGACGTGGCCGTCCTGACCTCCGACAACCCGCGCTCCGAGGACCCGCTCGCGATCCTCGCCGCGATGTTCGAGGGCGCCGTGTCCGTACCGCCCGCCGAGCGGGGCACCGTGCTGGTCGACGCCGACCGGGCCGCGGCCATCGCGGCCGCCGTCGCGCGCGCCCGGCCCGGTGACACCGTGCTGGTGGCCGGCAAGGGCCACGAGCAGGGCCAGGACACCGCCGGTGTCGTACGCCCCTTCGACGACCGCACGGTGCTCCGTGCCGCGATCGAGCAGCAAGCCGTGCTCGATCAAACGACTCAGGGCCGACAGGCCGAGGTGAACCAGTGATCGCCCTTTCCCTCGCCGAGATCGCCGACATCACCGGCGGGCGGCCCCACGACATACCGGATCCGTCCGTCCAGGTCACCGGTCCCGTGGTCTACGACTCCCGTGAGGTCCGGCCGGGCAGCCTGTTCGCCGCCTTCGTCGGCGAGCGGGTCGACGGCCACGACTACGCCGAACGCGCGGTGTCCGCAGGCGCCGTGGGCGTCCTCGCGACCCGGCCCGTCGGCGTACCGGCCATCGTCGTCCCCGACGTGGTGGCCGCCCTCGGAGCGCTCGCCCGAGCCGTGGTCGCCCGCCTGGGCACCGACGTCGTGGCCCTCACCGGGTCCGCCGGAAAGACCTCCACGAAGGACCTCATCGCGCAGGTGCTCCAGCACCACGCGCCGACCGTGTGGACCCCCGGGAACCTCAACAACGAGATCGGCCTGCCGATCACGACGCTGCGCGTCACCGAGGACACGCAGCACCTGGTCCTGGAAATGGGCGCCCGCGGCATCGGCCACATCCGCTACCTCACCGGACTGACGCCCCCGCGGATCGGACTGGTCCTCAACGTCGGCACCGCCCACATCGGCGAGTTCGGCGGCCGGGAGCAGATCGCGCAGGCCAAGGGGGAGCTGGTCGAGGCCCTGCCGGCCGAGGCGGAGGGCGGCGTCGCCGTCCTCAACGCCGATGACCTGCTGGTTCGTGGGATGGCCGCGCGCACGAAGGCCCGTACGGTCCTGTTCGGCGAGGCCGAGGACGCCGAAATCCGGGCCACCGAAGTCCGCATGACGGACAGGGGGCAGCCTTCCTTCACACTGCACACACCGACCGGGTGCAGTGACGTGACCTTGCGGCTGTACGGTGAGCACCACGTGTCGAACGCGCTCGCCGCGGCCGCCGTCGCCCATGTCCTGGGCATGTCCGCACAGGAGATCGCCACGGCGCTCTCCGGGGCGGGCACGCTGTCCCGGTGGCGGATGGAGGTCACCGAACGGGCGGACGGTGTGACGATCGTCAACGACGCCTACAACGCGAACCCCGAGTCCATGCGGGCCGCACTGCGCGCGCTCGCCGCGATGGGCGGTGCCGACAGGGCGAACGGGGGACGCACGTGGGCGGTGCTCGGCCCGATGGCCGAGCTCGGAGACGACGCGCTCGCCGAGCACGACGCGGTCGGACGACTTGTCGTCCGGCTCAACGTGAGCAAGCTCGTCGCAGTCGGGGGCAGGGAAGCCTCCTGGCTGCAACTGGGCGCATATAACGAGGGTTCGTGGGGTGAGGAGTCGGTGCTCGTGTCCGACGCACAGGCGGCGGTCGACCTGTTGCGCAGTGAACTGCGCCCGGGTGACGTCGTGCTGGTGAAGGCTTCCAGGTCGGCCGGTCTGGAGCGGGTGGCCCAAGCGCTGCTCGACAGCACTGTCGAGGGCGAGGTCGCCGACCGATGAGGCAGATCCTGTTCGCCGGCGTCATCGGCCTGTTCCTGACGCTCATCGGTACTCCGCTGCTGATCAAGCTTCTGGCCCGCAAGGGCTACGGCCAGTTCATCCGCGACGACGGCCCCCGCGGCCACGCCGGGAAGAAGGGCACGCCCACCATGGGCGGTATCTCCTTCATCCTGGCGACGCTCATCGCGTACGCCCTGACGAAGATCCTCACCGGCAGCGAACCGAGCTTCTCGGGCCTGCTCGTGCTGTTCCTGATGGCCGGTATGGGCCTCGTCGGGTACCTGGACGACTACATCAAGATCGTCAAACGGCGTTCGCTGGGCCTGCGGGCCAAGGCGAAGATGTCCGGCCAGCTGATCGTCGGTATCGCCTTCGCGGTGCTGGCCCTCCAGTTCAAGGACTCCCGCGGCCTGACCCCGGCCTCCACCAAGCTGTCGTTCGTCACGGACTTCGGCTGGTCGATCGGCCCGGTGCTGTTCGTGGTCTGGGCGCTGTTCATGATCCTGGCGATGTCCAACGGCGTGAACCTCACCGACGGTCTGGACGGTCTCGCGACCGGCGCCGCCGTGATGGTCTTCGGTGCCTACACCTTCATCGGTGTCTGGCAGTTCCAGGAGTCCTGCGCGATGGCGGCCGACCTCACCAACCCGAACGCCTGCTTCGAGGTGCGTGACCCGCTCGACCTCGCGGTCGTCGCCTCCGCCCTCATGGGCGCCTGCTTCGGCTTCCTGTGGTGGAACACCTCGCCCGCCAAGATCTTCATGGGTGACACCGGCTCGCTCGCCCTCGGCGGCGCGCTCGCGGGCCTCGCCATCTGCTCCCGCACGGAGTTCCTGATGGCGCTGCTCGGCGGCCTCTTCGTGCTCATCACGATGTCGGTCGTCATCCAGGTCGGTTCCTTCAAGATGACCGGCAAGCGGGTCTTCCGGATGGCGCCGCTGCAGCACCACTTCGAACTCAAGGGCTGGTCCGAGGTCCTCGTCGTGGTCCGCTTCTGGATCATCCAGGGCATGTGCGTGATCGTGGGTCTCGGTCTCTTCTACGCGGGATGGGCAGCCGACAAGTGAGCGCCACCGACCTGGCCGGACTGCTCGGCCCCGACGCCCTGGGCCGGTTCGGTCTGCCGGGCCGGATCACCGTGGCCGGGCTCGGTGTCAGCGGCATCAGCGCCGCCCGGGCTCTGGCCGGGCTCGGCGCGAGCGTGACCGTCGTCGACAACGGCGACGGCGACGCACACCGGGCCAAGGCCGCCGAGCTCGCGGAGCTCGGCATCGAGGTCCGCCTCGGCCACCTGTCCGACGGTGCCCGGGCCGGGGAGACCCTGCCCGAGGGCACCGAACTGGTCGTCACCTCGCCCGGCTGGCAGCCGGAGAGCCCGCTCTTCCTGGCCGCGGCCGGGGCGGGCGTCGACGTCGTCGGTGACGTCGAGGTCGCCTGGCGGCTGCGCGAGGCCGGCGCGGAACTCCGTGCCGCCCGCCGGGCCGCGGCGCCGGGCGCCGGCGAAGGGGCCGGCGAGGCCGCCGGCGGCGAGGGGGCCCCGGCCGGGCCCGCCGCATGGCTCGCGATCACCGGCACCAACGGCAAGACCACCACCACCCAGATGCTGGCGTCGATCCTGAAGGCCGCGGGTCTGCGCACCGCGGCCGTCGGCAACATCGGCACCCCGATCATCGACGTGGTGCTCGGCGAGCAGGAGTACGACGTGCTCGCCGTCGAACTCTCCAGCTACCAGCTGCACTGGGCGCCCTCGCTGCGCGTCCACTCGGCGGCCGTGCTCAACCTGGCCCCGGACCACCTCGACTGGCACGGCTCGATGGAGGCGTACGCCGCCGACAAGGGCCGCATCTACGAGGGCAACACGGTGGCCTGCGTCTACAACGTCGCCGACAAGGCCACCGAGGACCTCGTGGTCGACGCGGACGTCGAAGAGGGCTGCCGGGCGATCGGTTTCACCCTCGGCGCCCCCGGCCCCTCCATGCTCGGCGTCGTCGACGGCATCCTCGTCGACCGGGCCTTCGTGGAGAACCGGCACAAGAACGCCCAGGAGCTCGCCGAGGTCGCGGACGTCAACCCGCCGGCCCCGCACAACATCGCCAACGCGCTGGCCGCCGCGGCCCTGGCCCGTGCCTTCGGCGTGGAGCCGCGCGCGGTCCGCGACGGGCTGCGGAACTTCCGCCCGGACGCCCACCGCGTCGCGTACGTGGACGAGGTCGCCTCGGTCACCTACATCGACGACTCCAAGGCCACCAACACGCACGCGGCGGAAGCCTCGCTCGCGGCCTTCGAGCCGGTCGTCTGGATCGCGGGGGGCCTCGCCAAGGGCGCGACCTTCGACGAGCTCGTCACGAAGTCCGCGAAGCGGCTGCGCGGCGTCGTGCTGATGGGCGCCGACCGGGCGCTGATCGCCGAGGCGCTGGCGCGACACGCCCCCGAGGTCCCGGTCGTCGACCTCGACCGGACCGACACTGGGGCGATGCTCGCAGCGGTCCGGGAAGCCGCCGCGCTCGCCGAGCCCGGCGACACGGTCCTGCTGGCACCTGCCTGCGCCTCGATGGACATGTTCGCGAACTACAACAAGCGTGGGGACGCATTCGCCGACGCGGTGCGCGAACTGGCCGCCGAGAACGCAGCGGACACGGCCTAGGCCGGGGGCTCCGGGACAGGTTCCCTCCGGCCGGCTGCTCGCCTCGTACGAGTGGAGGGGAAGATCACAGATGCCGGCCAAGCAGATGCTGCCGGGGCGGCGGCCGTCCGCCGTGAAGGCACAGGGCCGCAAACGCCCTGCGGTGAGTTCGAAGCGGCCCGCCGGACGCGGCGCACTGGCCGGGTTGCGGCGCACGCAGCGGCAGTTGCAGAAGGCCTGGGACCGACCGCTCACTGCCTATTACCTGATTTTCGGCAGTTCGCTGCTCATCACCGTGCTCGGCCTCGTGATGGTCTACTCGGCCTCGATGATCAAGGCCCTCCAGCTCGGCCTCGGCGACGCGTACTTCTTCAAGAAGCAGTTCCTGGCCGCCCTCATCGGCGGCGTCCTGCTGCTGGTCGCCTCCCGGATGCCGGTCAAACTGCACCGCGCGCTCTCGTACCCCGTGCTCGCCGGCACGCTCTTCCTGATGGTCCTGGTCCAGATCCCGGGGATAGGCGTCGCGATCAACGGCAACCAGAATTGGATCTCCCTTGGCGGTCCGTTCATGCTGCAGCCCAGTGAGTTCGGCAAACTGGCACTGATCCTGTGGGGCGCCGACCTGCTGGCCCGCAAGGGCGACAAGGGGCTGCTGAGCCAGTGGAAGCACCTGCTGGTGCCGCTGGTCCCGGTGGCCTTCCTGCTGCTCGGGCTGATCATGCTGGGCGGGGACATGGGCACCGCGATGATCCTCGGCGCCATTCTGTTCGGCCTGCTCTGGCTGGCCGGGGCCCCGACCCGGATGTTCGTCGGGGTGCTCGCCTTCGCGGCTGCGATCGTCGCACTGCTCATCAGGACGAGCCCGCACCGGATGGACCGGCTTGAATGCCTCGGTGCGACAGAACCGGGCAAGAACGACCTTTGCTGGCAGGCCGTTCACGGGATCTACGCCCTCGCATCGGGCGGATGGTTCGGTTCCGGCCTGGGGGCAAGTGTGGAAAAATGGGGGCAACTACCCGAAGCCCACACCGACTTCATCTTCGCCATCACCGGGGAGGAACTGGGTCTCGCGGGGACGCTGTCGGTGCTCGCCCTGTTCGCGGCTCTAGGCTATGCGGGTATCCGCGTGGCCGGACGCACGGAGGATTCCTTCGTACGGTTTGCCGCGGGAGGCGTGACCACCTGGATCACGGCGCAGGCCGTGATCAACATCGGTGCGGTGCTCGGCCTGCTGCCGATCGCCGGAGTCCCGCTCCCGCTGTTCTCCTACGGAGGGTCAGCCCTGCTGCCGACCATGTTCGCGGTCGGACTGCTCATCGCCTTCGCGCGTGAGGAGCCGGCGGCGCGCGCGGCCCTCGCGATGCGGCAGCCGAAGACCGGCTGGTGGCGGACCGGGGTGAGATGGAAATCGATGAGACGGCGCGTCAAGAAGCGTCCGTCCGGAGAGCGGTGAATTTCGGTGCATGTCGTACTCGCCGGTGGGGGGACCGCCGGCCACATCGAGCCGGCGCTCGCCCTCGCGGACGCCCTGCGCAGGCAGGACCCTTCAGTGGGCATCACCGCCCTCGGCACGGAGCGCGGACTCGAGACCCGCCTGGTGCCGGAACGCGGGTACGAGCTGGGGCTCATCCCCGCCGTGCCACTGCCCCGCAAGCCCACCCCGGAACTGATCACCGTCCCGGGACGGCTGCGCGGCACCATCAAGGCCGCGGAGGAGATCCTGCTGCGCACCAAGGCCGACTGCGTCGTCGGCTTCGGCGGCTACGTGGCCCTGCCCGGCTACCTCGCGGCCAAGCGGCTCGGGGTGCCGATCATCGTCCACGAGGCCAACGCACGGCCCGGACTGGCCAACAAGATCGGCTCCCGGTACGCGCACGCCGTCGCGGTCTCCACCCCCGACAGCAAGCTGCGCGGCGCCCGCTACGTGGGCATCCCGCTGCGCCGCTCGATCTCGACCCTGGACCGGGCCGCCGTACGCCCCGAGGCACGCGCCGCGTTCGGCCTGGACCCCAATCTGCCGACGCTGCTCGTCTCCGGCGGCTCGCAGGGCGCCCGCCGCCTCAACGAGGTGATCCAGGCGGTCGCACCGACCCTCCAGCGCTCCGGGATCCAGATCCTGCACGCCGTCGGGCCGAAGAACGAACTGCCGCGTGTCGACAACATGCCCGGGATGCCGCCGTATGTGCCGGTACCGTACGTGGACCGGATGGATCTCGCGTACGCGGCCGCCGACATGATGCTGTGCCGCGCGGGCGCGATGACCGTCGCCGAACTCTCCGCCGTCGGGCTGCCCGCCGCCTACGTCCCGTTGCCGATCGGCAACGGTGAACAGCGGCTCAACGCCCAGCCGGTGGTCAAGGCCGGCGGCGGCCTGCTCGTGGACGACGCGGAGCTGACACCCGAGTGGGTGCTGAGCCAGGTCCTCCCGGTGCTGTCCGACCCGCACCGCCTGTACGAGATGTCCCGCGCCGCCGGTGAGTTCGGCCGGCGGGACGCCGACGAGCTCCTGGTCGGCATGGTGTACGAGGCGATCGCGGCCCACAGGTCCCGCTGAGGCGGGTAGCGCAGACGCAGGAGGCACAGGAGTGGCCGGAGGGACGACCGCACGGCGCGGGACACCGTTTTCTGATCGGCCCGGCCCGGCCGCCCGCAAGGGCGCCGGCCCTCCCAGGCCCCCGAAGGCCCCCAGGGGCCCGAAGGAGCCCAAGGCCCCCAAGGACCCGAAGGCCGCCAGGCCGGCGAAGGGCTCCGGCGCACGCCTGCGCCGGGGCCCCGTGCTGGCCTCCCTGGCCGCCGCGGTGCTCCTCGTCGCGGGCGGCACCTGGGTGCTCTACGGCTCCTCCTGGCTCCGCGTGGAGAAGGTCGCCGCCACCGGCATGGAGGTGCTCACCTCCGAGCAGGTCCTCGGCGCCGCGGCCGTTCCGGTCGGCGCGCCCCTGGTGAGCGTCGACACCGAGGAGATCGAGAGCCGCGTCCGCGGCCGGCTGCCGCGCATCGATTCGGTCGACGTGGTGCGGGCCTGGCCGCACGGCATCGGTCTGAAAGTGACGGAACGCAAACCCGTCCTGCTCATCAAAAAGGACGCCAGCTTCGTCGAAGTGGACGCATCGGGTGTGCGATTCGACACGGTTCCGAAAGCACCCGCGGGTGTTCCGGTCCTCGAATTGAACGCCGACCGATCGCCGAGCGCCCGCCGCTTCGACGAGGAACGGCTGCTGCACGAGGCCGTACTCGTCGCGGGCGCCCTCCCGGCGTCGATCGCCAGGGAAACCGTGCAGGTCAAGGTCGGTTCCTATGATTCGGTCGTCCTGGAGCTGACCCGGGGACGGTCCGTGACGTGGGGGAGCGGCGAGCAGAGCGACGCCAAGGGGCGCGCACTGAACGCTTTGTTGAAAGCGGCGCCCAAGGCGGCTCACTTCGACGTGAGCGTCCCCACCGCCCCTGCTGCGTCCGGGAGTTGACGTCCGGTCCAACAGCGGCGCACCCTGGTTGGCCAGCGATACGGGTGATCACATAGGGTGAAAAGAAAAACGGGAGGTTCGGCGTGTTCGTTGAACACGCGCTACTTGTCGACTTAGTGTCCTGTTCGGAAGAGTCCGAGGAACAGACACACCCCTAACCCTAAACTTCAGGGTGAGGGTTCGGGTCGGCGCGTTCGGACCGTCCCTATTTCGGCATCAGTCGTCGCAACGCAGGCCCGCGAGGCGGCGACACGTAACTCGAGGCGAGAGGCCTTCGACGTGGCAGCACCGCAGAACTACCTCGCAGTCATCAAGGTCATCGGTGTCGGCGGCGGTGGTGTCAATGCCATCAACCGAATGATCGAGGTCGGTCTCAAGGGCGTCGAGTTCATCGCCATCAACACGGACGCCCAGGCGCTGTTGATGAGCGACGCCGACGTCAAGCTCGACGTCGGCCGGGAACTCACCCGTGGCCTCGGCGCCGGCGCCAACCCGGCCGTCGGTCGCAAGGCGGCAGAGGACCACCGCGAGGAGATCGAGGAGGTCCTCAAGGGGGCCGACATGGTCTTCGTCACCGCAGGTGAGGGCGGCGGCACCGGCACCGGCGGCGCACCTGTCGTCGCCAACATCGCGCGCTCGCTGGGCGCCCTGACGATCGGTGTGGTCACCCGGCCGTTCACCTTCGAGGGCCGGCGCCGCGCGAACCAGGCGGAGGACGGCATCGCCGAGCTCCGTGAAGAGGTCGACACCCTCATCGTCATCCCCAACGACCGACTGCTGTCCATCTCGGACCGCCAGGTCAGCGTGCTCGACGCCTTCAAGTCGGCCGACCAGGTCCTGCTCTCGGGCGTCCAGGGCATCACCGACCTCATCACCACCCCCGGTCTGATCAACCTCGACTTCGCCGACGTCAAGTCCGTGATGTCCGAGGCCGGCTCGGCCCTGATGGGCATCGGCTCGGCCCGCGGCGACGACCGCGCGGTGGCCGCCGCCGAGATGGCGATCTCCTCGCCGCTCCTCGAGGCGTCCATCGACGGCGCCCGAGGCGTGCTGCTCTCCATCTCCGGTGGCTCGGACCTCGGTCTCTTCGAGATCAACGAGGCCGCGCAGCTGGTCAGCGAGGCCGCGCACCCCGAGGCGAACATCATCTTCGGCGCCGTCATCGACGACGCGCTCGGCGACGAGGTACGGGTCACCGTCATCGCGGCCGGGTTCGACGGCGGACAGCCCCCGGCCCGCCGGGACAACGTCATCGGCGCCGCGTCCACCAAGCGCGAGGAGCCGGCCCCGGCTCCGGTCCGCGCCGCCGAGCCGGCCCGCCCGGCCTTCGGCGGACTCGGCTCGGTCACCCCGCGCGAGGAGCCCCCGGCTCCGGTCGAGGCGGCCCCGGCCGAGGTCCAGCCCCCCGCGCCGCAGGTCCCCACGGCCCGGCCGTACCAGGACAGCCCGGCCGAGGAACTGGATGTCCCGGACTTCTTGAAGTGACACCGGAGCAGCATCACGTGGGCGGCGCCCACTTCGCCTTCACCGACCGGTGGGGCGGGGTGAGCGCCGTTCCGTACGAGGAGCTCAATCTCGGCGGCGCGGTCGGAGACGACCCGGCCGCCGTTCGCGCGAACCGGGAGCTCGCGGCGAAGTCCCTGGGGCTCGACCCGGACCTGGTGGTCTGGATGAACCAGGTGCACGGCCGGGACGTGGCGGTGGTGGACGGCCCCTGGGGTGGGGACGCGGAGATCCCCGCGGTGGACGCGGTGGTGACCGCCCGTCGGGGACTCGCCCTCGCGGTGCTCACCGCCGACTGCACCCCCGTCCTGCTGGCGGACCCCGTCGCCGGGGTCGTGGCGGCCGCCCACGCGGGGCGGCCGGGACTGGTCGCCGGGGTGGTGCCCGCCGCCGTCGAGGCGATGGTCGCCCTCGGGGCCGAACCCGGCCGGATCGTCGCCCGTACGGGACCCGCGGTCTGCGGACACTGCTACGAGGTGCCCGCCGAGATGCGGGAGGCGGTGGCCGAAGCGGTCCCCGCCGCCCGGGCCGAGACGAGCTGGGGGACACCGGCCGTCGACGTCGTCGCCGGGGTGCACGCCCAGCTGGTTCGGGCGGGGGTGGTGAACGGCGGCCGGTCCCCGGTCTGCACACTGGAGTCGCGGGACCACTTCTCGTACCGCCGCGACCGGGTGACCGGGCGTCTTGCCGGATATGTGTGGTTGACAGAGCTTTCCCGGGGGGAAACCCCCGGGCCCCCGGGGGAAAAGAAGAATGACGGATCGTAAGTCGGAGCTCGCCGAGAACCTGGCGCGGGTGGAGGAACGTATCTCGTCCGCCTGCGCGGCGGCGGGGCGCGGGCGGGACGAGGTGACGCTCATCGTGGTCACCAAGACCTACCCCGCGAGCGACGTACGACTGCTGGCGGACCTGGGTGTCCGTCATGTGGCGGAGAATCGTGACCAGGATGCCGCCCCCAAGGCTGCGGCCTGCGCGGATCTGCCGCTCACCTGGCACTTCGTCGGTCAGTTGCAGACGAACAAAGTCCGTTCCGTGGCCGGATACGCGCACGTCGTGCAGTCGGTCGACCGGCCGAAGCTCGTCACCGCCCTCTCGGCGGCCGCGGTGAACGCCGGCCGGGAGCTCGGGTGCCTCGTGCAGATCGCCCTCGACGCCGAATCGGGCGGGCGCGGAGCCCGGGGAGGGGCGGCGCCGGAGCAGCTCGCGGAGTTGGCGGACCTCGTCGCCGGGGCGCCCGGACTGCGCATGGACGGCCTGATGACGGTCGCTCCGCTATCCGGCCACTACGCGGGACGCGAACAGGCCGCTTTCGAGCGGTTGATGGAATTGTCATCCCGCATGCGCGTGGACCATCCGGCTGCCACGATGGTGTCGGCCGGGATGAGTGCAGACCTGGAACAGGCCGTGGCGGCCGGTGCGACACATGTACGCGTCGGCACTGCGGTACTCGGCGCGAGACCCCGGCTCGGGTAACGTCGCGAAGAAAGTCGGACCACAGCAGAAAATATGGTCATTCCCGCTGATGGGCGGGCAGACCACGTGGATCGCGGGCAGTTGGTGACATTCGTGACACGGCGGCACCTGCGACAGGGCGATCCACCACAGAGCGGAGGACTCGGAGAATGGCCGGCGCGATGCGCAAGATGGCGGTCTACCTCGGCCTCGTGGAGGACGACCGGTACGACAACCCGGGGTACGACCCCGACGACGAGTTCGAGCCCGAGCCCGAGATGGAGCGTGCTCGGGATCGCCGACAGCAGCCCGTGCACCAATCGCCCGTACCGGACGAACCGGTACGAGCCGTACAGCCTCCGGCGCAGCGTGAACCCATCCCAATTCCGGTGGAAAACGGACGTCCTGCGCGAATCGCCCCCGTGGCATCCATCACACCTGATCGCACGAACCTGGAGAAGAACGCCCCCGTGATCATGCCCAAGGTCGTCTCCGAGCGGGAGCCGTACCGCATCACGACGCTGCACCCCCGGACCTACAACGAGGCCCGTACCATCGGGGAACACTTCCGTGAGGGCACTCCGGTGATCATGAATCTCACGGAGATGGACGACACGGATGCGAAGCGTCTCGTGGACTTCGCCGCCGGTCTTGTCTTCGGTCTGCACGGCAGCATTGAACGCGTGACACAGAAGGTGTTCCTGCTGTCGCCTGCTAACGTCGATGTCACGGCGGAGGACAAGGCCCGCATCGCGGAGGGCGGGTTCTTCAACCAAAGCTAGACCGATCCGTCAGACACGGGGCCGGGAACAGAGCGAGGAACGGGGAGAGGGAAGCGCGGGATGGGCGTCGCACTGCAAGTGGTCTACATCGCGCTGATGTGCTTCCTCATCGTGCTGATCTTCCGACTGGTCATGGATTACGTGTTCCAGTTCGCACGTTCATGGACACCCGGCAAGGCGATGGTGGTCGTTCTGGAGGCCACCTACACTGTCACCGATCCACCGCTCAAGCTTCTTCGGCGGGCCATTCCGCCGTTGCGTCTCGGGGGCGTGGCACTCGACCTGTCCTTCTTCGTTCTGATGATCATCGTTTACATCCTCATCAGTTTCGTGAGCACCGCTGCGAGAAGCGTGTGAACGATGAGCTTCCCCGCACGCGTGGGGACAGTCCCGATACGGTCTTGCCGACTGCCGACGACTACGTAGAGGTGAAGAAGACATGCCGCTGACTCCCGAGGACGTGCGGAACAAGCAGTTCACGACCGTCCGCCTCCGAGAAGGCTATGACGAGGACGAGGTCGATGCCTTCCTCGACGAGGTCGAGTCCGAACTGACGCGCCTGCTGCGCGAGAACGAGGACCTGCGCGCCAAGCTGGCCGCCGCCACGCGTGCCGCCGCGCAGAACCAGCAGCAGCAGGGCATGCGCAAGCCGGAACCCCAGGACCAGCGAGGCCCCGGCGCCCCCGTGCCCGCGGCCATATCCGGCCCGCCGCAGCAGCAGCAGCAGATGGGCCCGCCGCAGCTCCCGGGCGGCCAGCCGCAGCTTCCGCCGGGCCCCGGCGGCCAGGGCCAGCAGGGCCCCGGCCCCATGGGCGGCCCGATGGGCGGCCCCATGCAGCAGCACCCCATGGGCGGACCGCAGGGCATGGGCCAGCAGCCCATGCAGCAGCAGTCGATGGGCGGCCAGAACCCGCTCGGCCAGCAGATGCAGCCCATGGGCCAGCAGATGCAGCCGATGGGGCAGCAGATGCAGCCCATGCAGCAGATGCACCAGCAGCAGCCGCAGCTTCCGCAGCAGGGCCCCGGTGGCGACAGCGCCGCCCGCGTCCTGTCGCTGGCGCAGCAGACCGCCGACCAGGCGATCGCGGAGGCCCGCTCCGAGGCCAACAAGATCGTCGGCGAGGCCCGGTCGCGCGCCGAGGGCCTGGAGCGGGACGCCCGCGCCAAGGCCGACGCGCTGGAGCGGGACGCTCAGGAGAAGCACCGCGTCGCGATGGGCTCCCTGGAGTCCGCCCGCGCCACGCTGGAGCGCAAGGTCGAGGACCTGCGGGGCTTCGAGCGTGAGTACCGTACGCGTCTGAAGTCCTACCTCGAGTCGCAGCTGCGTCAGCTGGAGACCCAGGCGGACGACTCCCTGGCCCCGCCGCGCAATCCGGCCGGTCCCGCGCTGCCGCCGTCGCCGTCGCCGTCGATGGCTCCGGCCGGTGCGATGGGCCACTCCATGGGCGGTCCCTCGATGGGTGGCCCGTCCCCCATGGGCGGTCCCTCCCCGATGGGTGCGCCGTCCTACGGCGGTAACCAGCAGCAGATGTCCCCGGCGATGACCCAGCCGATGGCTCCGGTGCGGCCGAATGCGCCGCAGCCGATGCAGGCGCCGTCGCCGATGCGGGGCTTTCTGATCGACGAGGACGACAACTAGGCGCCGCCGCCGTCTCTGCGGTCGGCAGCCGCTCTACGGGCCGGGCCCGGTTCCCCTTCGGGGGCACCGGGCCCGGCCCGTTCCCGTTCCCGGGCTCCGCCCGGGCCCCTGGGGCTCAGCCCCGGACCCCGCGCCTCAAACGCCGGCGGGGCTGGAGGGGTGGGGCTCAAGCCCGGGGGGGCTGGGAGAGCGGGGCTCCGCCCCGGACCCCGCGCCTCAAACGCCGGCGAGGCTGGAAGGGCGGGGCTCAAGCGTTGGCGGGGCTGGAAGCGGGGCTGATCTTCCGCGGGGTGGGGAAAGCAGAGCGGCCCGCACCCCCGGGTGCGGGGGTGCGGGCCGCTCGGGCCGGGGTTACGCCTTGCGGAGGCGGAAGGTCAGGGACAGGGGCTCGTCCGTGAACGGGGCGCCGTAGGAGGAGTCCGCCTCGCCCGGGGCGAAGTCCGTCGCCAGGACCTCGTCCGCGATCAGGGCCGCGTGGTCGGTCAGGGCCGTGACGACCTCCGGGTCCGTGGAGGACCAGCGGAGCGCGATGCGGTCCGCCACGTCGAGGCCGGAGTTCTTCCGGGCCTCCTGGATCAGGCGGATCGCGTCACGGGCCAGGCCCGCCAGGCGCAGCTCCGGGGTGATCTCCAGGTCCAGGGCCACCGTCGCGCCCGAGTCGGACGCCACCGACCAGCCCTCGCGCGGGGTCTCCGTGATGATGACCTCCTCCGGCGTGAGGGCCACCTCCTCGCCGTTCACCCCGACCGACGCGGTGCCGGACCGCAGGGCGAGGGAGAGCGCCGCCGCGTCGGCCGCCGCCACCGCCTTCGCCACGTCCTGCACGCCCTTGCCGAAGCGCTTGCCCAGCGCCCGGAAGTTCGCCTTCGCCGTCGTGTCCACCAGGGACCCGCCGACCTCCGACAGGGAGGCCAGGGAGGAGACGTTCAGCTCCTCCGTGATCTGCGAGTGCAGCTCGGGGGAGAGGGACTCGAAGCCCGAGACCGCGACCAGGGCCCGGGAGAGGGGCTGGCGGGTCTTGACGCCGGACTCGGCGCGCGTCGCCCGGCCCAGCTCCACCAGCCGGCGGACCAGCTGCATCTGCTGGGACAGGCCCGGGTCGATCGCCGCCGTGTCGGCCACCGGCCACGACGACAGGTGCACCGACTCCGGGGCGTCCGGGGTGACCGGGACGATCATGTCCTGCCAGACCCGCTCCGTGATGAAGGGGGTGAGCGGGGCCATCAGGCGGGTGACCGTCTCGACGACCTCGTGCAGGGTGCGCAGCGCGGCCTTGTCGCCCTGCCAGAAGCGGCGGCGCGAGCGGCGGACGTACCAGTTCGACAGGTCGTCCACGAACGCGGACAGCAGCTTGCCGGCGCGCTGGGTGTCGTACGACTCCATCGCCTCCGTGACCTCGGAGGTCAGGGTATGGAGCTCGGAGAGGAGCCAGCGGTCCAGGACCGTACGGTCGGCCGGGGCCGGGTCGGCCGCGGAGGGCGCCCAGTTCGACGTACGGGCGTACAGGGCCTGGAAGGCCACCGTGTTCCAGTACGTGAGGAGGGTCTTGCGGACGACCTCCTGGATCGTGCCGTGGCCCACGCGGCGGGCCGCCCACGGGGAGCCGCCGGCCGCCATGAACCAGCGCACCGCGTCCGCGCCGTGCTGGTCCATGAGCGGGATGGGCTGGAGGATGTTGCCCAGGTGCTTGGACATCTTGCGGCCGTCCTCGGCGAGGATGTGGCCCAGGCAGACCACGTTCTCGTAGGAGGACTTGTCGAAGACGAGGGTGCCGACCGCCATCAGCGTGTAGAACCAGCCGCGCGTCTGGTCGATGGCCTCCGAGATGAACTGCGCCGGGTAGCGCTTCTCGAAGATCTCCTTGTTCTTGTACGGGTAGCCCCACTGCGCGAACGGCATCGAGCCCGAGTCGTACCAGGCGTCGATGACCTCCGGCACGCGGACCGAGGTGAGGGTGCAGCCCTCCGCCGTGCAGGGGAAGGTGACCTCGTCGATGTACGGGCGGTGGGGGTCCAGGGCCGAGTGGTCCTCGCCCGAGAGCTCCGACAGCTCGGCGCGGGAGCCGACACAGGTGAGGTGGTTCTCCTCACAGCGCCAGATCGGCAGCGGGGTGCCCCAGTAGCGGTTGCGCGACAGCGCCCAGTCGATGTTGTTGTTCAGCCAGTCGCCGAAGCGGCCCTGCTTGACGGAGTCCGGGAACCAGTTGGTCTTCTCGTTCTCCCGCAGCATCGCGTCCTTGACGGCGGTGGTGCGGATGTACCAGGACGGCTGCGCGTAGTAGAGCAGGGCCGTGTGGCAGCGCCAGCAGTGCGGGTAGCTGTGCTCGTAGGCGATGTGCTTGAAGAGCAGGCCGCGCGCGTCCAGGTCGGCGGTCAGCTTCTCGTCGGCCTTCTTGAAGAAGACGCCGCCGACGAGCGGGACCTCCTCCTCGAAGGTGCCGTCGGGGCGGACCGGGTTCACGACGGGCAGGCCGTACGCGCGGCAGACCGCGAGGTCGTCGGCGCCGAAGGCGGGGGACTGGTGGACCAGACCGGTGCCGTCCTCGGTCGTGACGTACTCGGCGTTCACGACGTAGTGGGCCGGGGCCGGGAACTCGACCAGGCCGAAGGGGCGCTCGTAGGTCCAGCGCTCCATCTCCTTGCCGGTGAAGGTCTCGCCGGTGGCCTCCCAGCCCTCGCCCAGGGACTTCTCCAGCAGCGGCTGGGCGACGACCAGCTTCTCCGAATCCTCGGCGCCGGTGCGCGTGGCAACGACGTAGGTGACGTCGGGGTGCGCGGCGACGGCCGTGTTGGACACCAGGGTCCAGGGGGTCGTCGTCCAGACCAGCAGGGCCGCCTCGCCCGCGAGGGGGCCGGAGGTCAGCGGGAAGCGGACGTAGACCGAGGGGTCGACGACCGTCTCGTAGCCCTGCGCCAGCTCGTGGTCGGAGAGGCCGGTGCCGCAGCGGGGGCACCAGGGGGCGACGCGGTGGTCCTGGGTGAGCAGACCCTTGTTGAAGATCTCCTTCAGCGACCACCACACGGACTCCACGTACTCGGGGTCCATGGTCCGGTAGGCGTCGTCCAGGTCGACCCAGTAGCCCATCCGGGTCGTGAGCTCGGTGAACGCGTCGGTGTGGCGGGTCACGGACTCGCGGCACCTGGCGTTGAACTCGGCGATGCCGTACGCCTCGATGTCCTGCTTGCCGTTGAAGCCCAGCTCCTTCTCGACGGCGAGCTCGACGGGCAGGCCGTGGCAGTCCCAGCCGGCCTTGCGGGCCACGTGGTAGCCGCGCATGGTGCGGAAGCGGGGGAAGACGTCCTTGAAGACGCGGGCCTCGATGTGGTGCGCGCCGGGCATGCCGTTCGCGGTGGGCGGGCCCTCGTAGAAGACCCACTCGGGGCGGCCCTCGGACTGCTCCAGGGTCTTGGCGAAGGTCTTGCTCTCGCGCCAGAAGTCGAGGACGGCGTGCTCGAGGGCAGGCAGGTCGACCTGGGCGGGTACCGGGCGGTACTGCGGCGGTGTGGTCATGAGGCTGAACTCTTCCTCCGGCGGGGTGTCACTTCCGTCCGGAGGGACGAGAGCCGACTGCTGCTCCCGCGGTACCACCCTCCTTGGCCGCCGGACGGATCCGGTGGCCCCCTCATTGGGGTGCGAAGCCGGTTCTACTCGCCGTACGGGGATCCCGTGCGGCTTTCTTCCGGCGGCTCAGGGGTGATCCTTCACATCGCGCTCGCCCCCGGGCTCTCACCGTCCCCGGGTCGCTCCTGGCTGCGTACGACGCTACTCGTCCCCGTCCATGCCTTTCGCTGGGCCCAGTGTACGGGCCCACAGGGCGCACGGCAGACCGGTTTACGGGGGCCCGTGCGGGGGCCGCCGGCCCGGCGTGGCGGGGGTGCGGGGAGGGCCCGCGCGGGGCCCCGGCGCGACCCCCGGCGTGACCCGAACGGGCCTGCGCCGGCGTCCCCGGCTCGGGTGGGGCGGGAGGGGCGGATTACCAGGGCTCCTGATGGGCACAACGGATGCAGGTTGACCTCGCTGGATGCGTGCCCCGTTGCCGCGGGGCCGGTGTCGATTTATCGTTCCGGCACGATTCGCGAGCAAAGATCACAGTATGTGAAGGGGTCGCGGCCATGGTGGCGAAGAAGACCGCCGGGAGTACTGCCAAGAAGGCTGTCGGGAAGGCCGCCGGGAAGGCGGCGGTCACCGAGGACGCGGCTCCCGCCAAGAAGGCGACCGCTACCCGGAAGACCGCTGCCGGCGCGCCCGCTCCGGACGGGAAGGCGACCGCCGTCGACAAGACGACCGCCGTCGAGAAGCGGACGGCCACGGCCAAGAAGGCCGGGGCCGAGGGGGCGGCGCATGCCGCGAAGAAGACGGGAGTCCGGAAAGTGGTTGCCAAGAAGAGCGCGGGTACGGCGAGGAAGACGGCCACGGCCGCAACCAGTGGGCTCCCCAAGGCGCGGGCGACGGCGGCCCTGGCCCCCGGCGAGCTCGCCGTACGGCCCGGGGAGGACCCCTGGACCCCCAAGGAGGTCGAGGACGCCCGTGCGGAGCTCCTGTCGGAGGTGCTGCGACTGCGGGCCGAGCTCGACGCGTCCGAGGTGGCCATCACCGGCCTGATGCGGGACTCCGGGGACGGCGCGGGCGACGACCAGGCCGACACGGGCACCAAGAACATCACCCGGGAGTCCGAGCTCGCGCTCGCGGCGAACGCCAGCTCGATGCTGGAGCAGACCGAGCGGGCCCTGGAACGGCTCGAAGCGGGCACGTACGGGCTCTGCGAGAACTGCGGGCAGCCCATCGGCAAGGCCAGGATGCAGGCCTTCCCGCGGGCCACGCTGTGCGTGGACTGCAAGCAGAAGCAGGAGCGGCGGCACTAGGGGGCGCCTTGGCGAGGTCGGGCAGGCGGTGGGCGGGGGCCCTGACGTACCCTCGTGTCCGTCAGGGTCCAGGAGGAGCCTGGTTCGAGCTAGTTCGAGGGACTCACGTGGCAGAGGCGGAGCGCATCATCGGTACGCCGGAGGTCGGGGACGACACCCAGCCTGAGTCCGCCGGGCCCAAGTGGCGCCGTCGGATCACGGCTCTGCTCGTCGTGGCGGTGCTCGCCTACCTGCTGGACCTCGGCACCAAGATGCTGGTCGTGGCGCACCTGGAGCACCAGCCGCCGATCGAGATCATCGGTGACCTGCTGAAGTTCGAGGCGGTCCGCAACCCCGGCGCCGCCTTCGGCTTCGGCGAGGCCTTCACGATCATCTTCACCTGCATCGCGGCCTCCGTGATCGTGGTGATCGTGCGGCTGGCCCGCAAGCTGTACAGCCTGCCGTGGGCGATCGCGCTGGGCCTGCTGCTGGGCGGCGCGCTGGGCAACCTGACCGACCGGATCTTCCGTGCGCCGGGTGTGTTCCGGGGTGCGGTCGTCGACTTCATCGCGCCGGCCCACTTCGCCGTCTTCAACCTCGCCGACTCGGCGATCGTGTGCGGCGGCATCCTGATCGTCCTGCTGTCGTTCAAGGGCCTGGACCCGGACGGCACCGTCCACAAGGACTGATCGCGGGACGGCTCGTCCGCCCCGTCCTGCATACTCGACGGGTGAGTACGATTCCCGAGATCCGCACCCTGCCCGTTCCCGATGGCCTCGAGGGCGAGCGCGTCGACGCCGCCATCGCCCGTATGTTCGGATTTTCCCGGACGAAGGCGGCCGATCTCGCGGCCGCGGGGAAGGTGTCGGTCGACGGCAGTGTCGTCGGGAAGTCCGAGCGTGTGCACGGTGGCGCCTGGCTCGAAGTCGAGATGCCCGCACCGGCCCGGCCGGTCGAGGTCGTCGCCGAGCCCGTCCCCGGCATGGAGATCGTCCATGACGACGACGACATCGTCGTCATCATGAAGCCGGTGGGCGTCGCCGCCCACCCGAGCCCCGGCTGGACCGGTACCACCGTCATCGGCGGCCTCGCCGCGGCCGGCTACCGCATCTCGACCTCCGGCGCCTCCGAGCGCCAGGGCATCGTGCACCGCCTCGACGTCGGCACGTCCGGCCTGATGGCCGTCGCCAAGTCGGAGCGCGCGTACACCTCGCTGAAGAACCAGTTCCGCGAGCGGGTCGTGGACAAGCGCTACCACGCGCTGGTGCAGGGCCACCCGGACCCGATGAGCGGCACGATCGACGCGCCGATCGGCCGCCACCCGAGCGCGGACTACAAGTGGGCCGTGACCCAGGAGGGCAAGCCCTCCGTCACCCACTACGACCTGATCGAGGCCTTCCGCGCCGCCTCGCTGCTGGACATCAAGCTGGAGACCGGCCGTACGCACCAGATCCGCGTGCACATGGCCGCACACCGGCACCCGTGCGTCGGCGACCTGACCTACGGCGCCGACCCGACCGTCGCGAAGCGGCTCGGCCTCACCCGGCAGTGGCTGCACGCGGTGCGTCTCGGCTTCGAGCACCCGTCGGACGGGCAGTGGGTCGAGTTCGAGAGCACCTACCCGGCGGACCTCCAGCACGCGCTGGACGTGATCCGCGCCGAGAGCGAGTGACGGCCTACGAGGTCCGGGTCGCGCAGGGGGAGACCGACCGGGCCGCCTGCTTCGCGGTGCGGCACGAGGTCTTCGTGGTCGAGCAGTCGGTTCCGGAGTCGATCGAGTACGACGCGTACGACGCGGACGCGGTGCACGTGCTGGCCGTGGCGCAGGACGGGACCGCACTCGGCACGGGCCGGCTGCTGTTCGGGGACGCGGCGCTGGCCAAGACCGGCGGGGCGCCGGGTGTGGGCTCGCTGGGGCGGCTGGCCGTCGCCGAGTCCGCGCGCGGGCTGGGCGTCGGGGTGGCGCTGGTCCGGGCGATCGAGGCGGAGGCGGAGCGCAGGGGCCTGGCGGCCGTCGACCTCGGGGCGCAGACCCATGCGCTGGGCTTCTACGAGCGGCTCGGGTACGTGGCCTACGGCCCGGAGTTCCAGGACGCGGGCATCCCCCACCGCGCGATGCGGCGCCCTCTGCCGTAGCCGGATGCGCACGTGCGGCGCCGCTGCCGGGGCTCCGCCCCAGACCCCGCGCCTCAAGCGCCGGCGGGGCTGGAAGATCCAGCCCCGCCGGCGCTTGAGGCGCGGGCGCGGAGCGCCGTAACAGGGTTCGGGCGGAGCCCGACACGGTGAGCCCGCACCTCATCACCGCACCGCCGAGCGCAGCGGCCTGGCAGGGTGGGGGAGTGGATCAGCTTGCTCTGCTCTTCGTGCTCCTGCTCGGGGCCGTGGTCACCGTGCCGCTCGGGGACCGGCTCCGACTGCCCGCGCCCGTCCTGATGACCATCGGCGGGGTGGTCCTCGCGCTGGTGCCCGCCGTGCCGAACGTCGAGATCCCGCCCGACTACATCCTGCCGCTGGTGCTGCCGCCACTGCTGTACGCCTCCGTGCAGCGCACCTCCTGGCGGCAGTTCGCAGCCAACGTCCGGCCCATCCTGCTGCTGGCCGTGGCCCTGGTGTTCGTCACCACCGCCGCCGTGGCCGCCGTCGCCAACGCCGTCGTGCCCGGCCTGCCGATCGCCGCCGCCGTCGCGCTCGGCGCGCTCGTCGCTCCGCCCGACCCGGTGGCCGCCACGGCCGTCGCCGGATCGCTGGGACTGCCCCGCCGCATGGTGTCGATCCTGGAGGGCGAGGGGCTCTTCAACGACGTGACGGCGATCGTGCTCTACCACGTGGCCGTCGCCGCCGTCGTGAGCGGCAGTTTCTCCTGGCCCGACGCGCTCGGGGAGTTCGTGCTCTCCGCCGTGGTGGCCGTGGCCGTCGGGCTCGCGCTCGGCTGGGCCACCCACCGGCTCATGGGGCGGCTCGGCGACGCCACCCTGCAGATCGGCCTGACGCTGCTGGTGCCGTTCGTCTCGTACGTGGTGGCGGAGGAACTCCAGGGGTCGGGGGTGCTGGCCGTGCTGACGACGGCCCTGTTCCTCGCCGAGTACGCGAGCGACGCCGACGACGTGCTGGGGCGGCTGGCCGGGCACACCTTCTGGGAGGTCGTCGACATGCTGGTCACGGGGGTGGCCTTCGGGCTGATCGGTCTGGAGCTGCACAACGTGTTCGGCACGGCGAAGGACCGCGAGTGGGAGATGGCCGGGTGGGCGGCGGTCGTGGTCGCGGTGGTGGTCGGGGTACGGCTGCTGTGGCTGCTGCCGGCCGGCTGGGTCGCGCAGAAGCTGCACCGGCGGCGCGACTACGACGAGGAGATCCCGCTGAGCTGGCGGGAGAGCGTGGTGATGTGGTGGGCCGGGATGCGCGGGGTGGCTTCGGTGGCCCTGGCCCTGGCCATTCCGCTGCGGACGGACGCCGGTGAGCCGTTCCCCGGGCGGGACCAGATCATCTTCATCGCGTTCGCGGTGATCATGACGACCCTGGTGTGCCAGGGGCTGACCCTGCCGTGGCTGGTACGGCGGCTGGGGGTGGAGGCCGACACGGACGCCGACCGGGACGCGGAGCGGCAGCTGGCGATCCGCGCCGCCAAGGCCGCGAAGCAGCGGCTGAGGGAGATCCAGGACGCGGAGGAGCTGCCGGAGGACCTGGCCGAGCAGCTGTACCGGCGCGCGTACGACGTGGGGGCCAGGATCAGCCCCGACATGGTGGACGAGGAACGGCGCGAGGCGTACGCGAAGCGGGTGGAGCGGCTCCGCGACATCCAGCGGATCCAGCGGGAGATGATGTCGGCCGCCCGCCACGAGGTCCTGGCGGCCCGCAGCGAACCCGGCTCCGACCCGGAGATCGTGGACCGGGTGCTGCGGCACCTGGACGTACGCAGCCTGCGGGCCCCCTAGGGACGGGGCGGCCCGGCCAGGGCCTGGGCGGGCCGCGACACGAGGCGTTCCAGCCCGCGGAGGAAGCGGACGTACGGGGACCAGCGGGCCGGGCGGGCGACCGTGCCCGTGCACGCCAGTTCGGCGCGGTCCAGGCTGTCCTCCAGGAAGGCGTCGTGCGCCGGGCGGAAGGCCAGCGGCCAGGTGATGCGGCTGAGGCCGCTGACCGTCATCGCGATGGTGTGCCGCAGCACGGTGCGCTCGGCGTCGACGGGCAGCACGGCGAACTCGTGGAAGCCGTGGAATCCGCGGGGCCCGGTGAAGGTGAAGCGGACCCAGGTCCCCGGCACGTACGCGGCCACCGTGTAGCGCACCGGTCCGTGTCCGCCCGCGGCCCCGACCCCCAGGGGGCGGTCGAGCTCCATGTCCTCCCACAGGCGGCCGGGCCACAGCCTGTCGTCCTCCCCGGCGGACAGTGTGTCGACGAGTGCGCCGACCTCGCTCCCCGGCGCCGCGATCAGACGCTCGTGCACGTTGTAGACGCCCATGGGTCCTCCCCTCCAGATTATTAGAGATGCGTCTCTAATAATCTGGAGGGTACTCTCTGATTCATGGCGAGACCACCCCGCTTCGACACCGACCAGATCCTCGACGCCGCCGTCCGGCTCGCCGCCTCCGGCGGACCCGGCGGTGTGAGCATGTCCGCCGTCGCCCAGGCGATCGGCGCGCCCAGCGGCTCCATGTACCACCGCTTCGCCGGGCGCAGCGCCCTGCTCGCCGAGGTGTGGCTGCGTACCGTCGAGCGGTTCCAGCAGGGCTACTTCGCCAGCCTGCACAGCGACCCCGACCCGGGCCCGGCCGCCCGCGCCGCCGCCCGGCACGTCGTGGCGTGGAGCCGCGCCCACCCCGAGGAGGCCGCCCTCCTGCTCCACGGGCCGTGGGAGTTCGGCCGCGCCGACTGGTCGGACGAGCACACCGCGCGGGCCGATTCCGGCAATCAGCGTGTGTACGCCGCCCTCGGCGCCCTCGCCGCGTCGCTCGGCGCGACCGGTCCCCAGGACCGGGACCGCATCACCCTGGCCCTGATCGACCTGCCGCTCTCGGTGGTCCGCCGTCACCTGCGCGCGGGCGAACCGCTGCCGCCGCACGCCGAGGACCTCGCCGAGGAGTGCGCGGCCGCGCTGCTGCCCACGGCCGCCGGCTAAGGGGCCTGCGGCGCCTGGGCCGTGGTGATGCGGGGGAGGGCGTACGGGTGGTGGGTCACCAGCCAGGTGATCAGGCGTTCGCGGACCGCGCAGCGCAGCGTCCAGAGGTCGTCGGCGTCCTTCGCCGTGATCGCCGCGCGGACCTGGACGGTGTGCGGTGTGGTATCCGTCACGGCCAGGGTCCCGCCCCGGCCGTCCCACTCCGGGATCTCGCTCAGGACGAGCCCAAGCTGCTCCCGCATCAGGTCGATCGGCGCGCTGTGGTCCAGGTGCCAGAAGACCGTGCCGGTCATCTGCGCGCCGCCGCGCGACCAGTTCTCGTAGGGCTTGCTCGTGAAGTACGAGACCGGCATCGTGATGCGCCGTTCGTCCCAGGTGCGGACCGTCAGGAAGGTCAGGGTGATCTCCTCGACCCGGCCCCACTCCTTGTCGACGACGACCGTGTCGCCGATCCGGACGGTGTCACCGAAGGCGATCTGGAGTCCGGCGAAGAGATTGCTCAACGAAGCCTGGGCGGCGATGCCGGCCACGATGCCGAGGACTCCCGCCGAGGCCAGCACGGAGGCGCCGAGCGTACGCATCGGCGGGAAGGTCAGCAGCATCGCCGCCGCGGCGACCACGACCACCACCGCCGTCACCACCCGGTGGATCAGGGTGACCTGGGTGCGGACCCGGCGCACCCGGGCCTCGTCCTCGGTCGCCGCCGCGTAGCGCGCGTACGTCGAGTCGACCGCGGCCGTCGCGATCCGCACCGCCAGCCAGACCGCGGAGGCGATCAGGACCAGGGTGAGGAACCGGCCGACGCCGAAGGTGTGGTCGGGCAGGATTTCCGCCTGCCGGTACGAGCCCCGGAGCAGCGAGGTGCACAGGACGACCTGGAAGGGCAGTCGGCAGCGGCGCAGCAGGCCCCACAGCGGGGTCTCGGTGTGCCGGACGTCGGCCCGGCGCAGCAGCAGGTCCAGCAGCCAGCCCGCGATCAGGGTGGCGACCAGTGCGCCGCCGATGACGATCACGGGGCGCAGGACGTTCTCCATCTCCATGGGGACGAACGTAGCTGGCACGATGGAGGCATGAACATCATGCTTTTCCATTCGACGTACGGGCTGCGCCCCGCGGTGCACGCGGCGGCCGACCGGCTGCGCGCGGCCGGGCACGAGGTCCAGGTGCCGGATCTCTTCGGGGGACGCACCTTCGAGACCGTCGAGGAGGGCATGGCCCACCGGGACGAGATCGGCCGTGACGAACTGCTGAAGCGCGCGGTGCTCGCCTCCGCCCCCTACTCGGACCAGGGCCTGGTCTACGCGGGCTTCTCCTTCGGCGGTTCCGTCGCCCAGCACCTGGCGATGGCCGACGAGAAGGCGCGCGGGCTGCTGCTCCTGCACGGGACGGCGGACCTGGAGGACGGCGCCTCGGTGGACGAGCTGCCCGTGCAGCTGCACATCGCGGACCCCGACCCGTTCGAGCCGCACGACTGGTTGACGGCCTGGTACCTGCGGATGCAGCGCGCGGGGGCCGACGTGGAGGTCCACAGCTACCCGGGCGCCGGGCACCTGTTCACCGACCCGGGGCTGGACGACTACGACGCCGAGGCCGCCGAGCAGGTCTGGAAGGTCGCCGTCGGCTTCCTCGACGGCCTGTAGGAGCGCGGACGGCGCAGGGCCCGGCCCGGCGGATGCCGGACCGGGCCCTTGCCGGTGGGGTCAGCCCGCCCGGTAGGCGGTCCAGCTGCTCGACATGCGAGCCACCTGACCGGCGGTGAACTGGTACATGCAGGAGTCGTACGTGTAGTCCATGAAGTTGCGGATCGGGTCCGCGCCCGGCTTGCTCGCGCAGCTGTCGCGCCCGGTCGGGCACTCGTACGCGGCGCTCTTCTCGGCCGGGGTGTCGGAGACGTAGTCGCCGTTGCCGCTGCAGCCGCCCTGGAAGGTGTGGTAGAGGCCCAGCCAGTGGCCGACCTCGTGGGTGGCGGTGTCACCCTCGTTGTAGTTGGCCGCGGAGCCGCCCGGCAGCGAGCTGTCGAGCACGACCACGCCGTCCATCTTGGGGCTGGAGGCGTAGGAGGTCGGGAAGGTCGCCCAGCCCAGCAGTCCGCCGGAGAGCTTGGCGGTGTAGAAGTTGAGCGCGCCCGGGCCGCCCTTGCGCAGGGTGTTCTTCATGTCCTTCTCGGCCTGGGAGCCGGAAGCCAGGTTGTACCAGGAGGCGTTGTCCGTGTAGTCGGTGGCCGCCAGGGTGAACTGGAAGTTCGTGTTGACGTTGCCGGTGCCCTGGCCGCCGTAGGCGGCGTTGAGGACCGCGAGCTGCTTGCCGACGTCCGTGGCCGTCAGCTTGCCGGTGGCGCCGGAGTGCACGACGTGGAAGTACACGGGGATGTTCACGACGGCCTCGGCGGCGGCGAGGCTGCGCTGCGGCTGGTTCTTGAGGGCCTTGTCGAGCTTCGCCTTGAGGTCGGCGTCCATGGCCTTCGCCTGCGCGTCACTGACGGCGTTGGGCTCGTCCGCGTGCTCGTCGTGGGCGCGGGCCACCCGGGCGTTGGCGGCGCCGGAGGCGGCGGGCTGGTCGGCGCAGACCTCGGCGGGGGACTTGGCGGCCGCGAGCGTGGTGGGGGCCGCGAGCGGGGTGAAAGCCAAGGTTCCGGCCAGGACTGCCGTGCCCATCAGGCGGCGGCGGAGAAGGGGGGATATGCGGGCAACTGCGCGCACGTGTGCTCCTCGCGTGGGGGGTTGCGGGGGGTGGTGGCCTGAAGGATCTTCTTCAGCTGGCGCGAAGCTTATGTGTGCATGACATATTCAGGTCAAGTGTCTTACGTAAAAGATTTGTTGCCTCTGACGCACGTGGGGCGCCTGGTATGTACCAGGCGCCCCACGTGACAGAAGGATTGACGGTCGATCAGCGAACCGGCTGATAGGCCCGCTCCACCTTCTGGGTCCCGTTCGGCGTCCGGTACGACCGGGTCCATGCGGATGTGGCACCCGGCTGCCGCTTGTCGGACACCACGTAGTAGTCCATCTGCGAGCGCTCCGCCGTCACGTCCAGCACGCCATAGCCGTGCGCGTCCATGTCGAGCCACTTCACGTGCCGGTTGGCGGCCTTGACGGCCGTCTCGGCGACCAGTGAGAGGGTGTCCGGCAGGACGTGCAGGATGTCGTCGAGGTTGTCGGAGGTCACCGAGGTGACGACGAACTCGGTCGCGGCCGTCCCCGAGCCCGGGTACGTGGCCATGTTCATCGGGACCTCGTTCGCCCAGGCCATGTGGATGTCGCCGGTCAGGAACACGGTGTTCTTGACGCCCCGGTCCTTCAGGTGGCCCAGCAGCTCCTTGCGGTCGTCCGTGTACCCGTCCCACTGGTCCACGTTGATCGCGATCCCGCCCTCGGGCAGACCGAGCAGCTTGGCCAGCGGCTTGAGCAGGTGCGCGGGCAGCGAACCGAAGGCCACCGGCGAGATCATCACCGAGGTGCCGACCAGCTTCCACGTCGCGGCCGAGCCCGTGAGGCCCGACTTGAGCCAGTCCAGCTGGGCGCGCCCGGTGATGGTGCGCTCCGGGTCGTCCACCGAGCCGCTGCCCACCTTGGTCTGCTGCGAACGGAAGGAGCGCAGGTCCAGCAGGTGCAGGTCGGCCAGGGTGCCGAAGCGCAGCCTCCGGTAACAGGTCCCCGCGATGGACGCGCGTACGGGCATCCACTCGAAGTACGCCTGCTTGGCTGCGGCCGCGCGGGCCGCCCACTCGCCCTCGGCCCCCGGGGTGTGGTTCTCGGCGCCGCCGGCCCAGGTGTCGTTGGCGAACTCGTGGTCGTCCCATATGGCGATGACCGGGTGCGCGTGGTGCAGGGCCTGGAGGTCGGCGTCCGTCTTGTACATGCCGTGGCGGGTGCGGTAGTCGGCGAGCGAGACGATCTCGTGCCTCGGCTCGTGCGGGCGTACGACGTACTTCGCCTCCGGATATCCCCCGGACTGGTACTCGTAGACGTAGTCGCCCAGGTGCAGGACCGCGTGCAGGTCCGTACGGGTCGCCAGGTGGCGGTAGGCGGAGAAGTAGCCGGACTCCCAGTTGGCGCAGGAGACCACACCGAAGCGGACCCCGGCGGTCGTCGTCTCGTGGGCCGGGGTGGTCAGGGTGCGTCCGACGGGCGAGACGGCGGCGCCGGTGGTGAACCGGTACCAGTACGGCGTCTGTGGCTGGAGCCCGCGCACGTCCACCTTGACCGTGTGGTCGGTGGTGGCGCTCGCGGTGGCGGCTCCGGAGGCGACGACGCGGGAGAAGTCCTTGTCGGAGGCCACCTCCCAGCCCACCTGGGTGGCGGGGCCGAGCCCGGAGCCGGGTACGGCCTCGGGGGCGGGGGTGACACGGGTCCACAGCAGGACCCCGTCGGGCAGCGGGTCGCCCGAGGCGACGCCGTGCAGGAAGGCCGGCCCGGTGCCCGCCGCGTGGGCGGCGGAGGCACCCAGCGAGGTGAGGGGCGCCAGCGCGGCCGTGGCCGCCGCGGCGAGAACGACCGTACGGCGGCGGGGCGATGCCGAGGTCGGGGAGGAGGAGAGATGACTGGTCACGGGCCAGCACATTACCGACGGGTACACCCCTGGGAACAGGTGTCGGAGCGCAACGGGCGGGCGAACTCTCGGAGTTCGCCCGCCCGTTCAAGCGGTCTGGCCGGAAAGCGTCCCCGGTTGGCCGGGGATCAGCCCTGCAGGGCCTTGTCGATCGCCGCCGTGAACTGCTCCGCCGTCTGCGGGGTCTCGATCTTCTTGCCGTCCATCTTCAGGGCCGGCGTGCCCTTCACCCCGGACTTGTCGAAGACCTTCGACATCTCCAGCGCCCACCGGTCGTACGTACCGTCCTCGACGGCCTTCTTGAACTCGGCGTTGCCCTTGAGCGCCGGGACCGTGTCCGCGACCTTCAGCAGGTAGTCGTCCTTGGCGAAGCTGTCGACGGTCTCCTCCGGGTGCAGCTCCTTGGAGTAGAGCGCCGCCTTGTACTGAAGGAAGGCCTCCGGGCTGACGTTCAGCGCCGCGCCCAGGGCGCTCAGCGCGTTCTTCGAGCCCTCGCCCTTGACGGCGTTGTCGATGAAGGTGGCGCCGAAGTACTGAAGCTTGTACTTGCCCGCGTCCACGTCCTTCTTGACCTGCTCACCGGCCGCCTGCTCGAAGGAGGCACAGGCCGGGCAGCGCGAGTCCTCGTACAGCTCCAGGGTCTTCTTCGCGTCGGCCTTGCCGACGACGACCGTGGTGCCGTCCTCGCCCGTGGTGTTCTTCGGCTTGACCAGCTCGGCCTTGGCGGCCTTCTCCCACTGGCCCGGCTGGTTGGCCTGCATGACCCCGTAGCCGATGGCGCCGATCACGCCGAGCGCGAGGACGACGCCGCCCGCCACGATCACCTGGCGGCGCATCTTGTCCTTCTTGGCCTGGGCCTCGCGCTCGGCGCGCAGACGCTCGCGGGCCGCTGCCTTGTTCGCGTGGCTGTTGCGTGAACTCATCGTGATCTCCGTGGGGTGTGACGTGTGAAAGGGACTGCCGTACGTGCGTCAGGCGCGGGCGAGCGCGCCGAGCACGGGGGGTCCCCGCCGTCCCACGGAGTGTGCGGGGAACCGCGTACGAGCCCCGGCGCCCGGGAGGGCCGACCGCAGCAGCGCTCGCGCCGGCCGGCAGGCCCCCGCCACCGAGGCCACCGCCAGCAGCAGCGGCCGGAACGCGAGGGCCGCCACCGCCCGCAGCAGCCGGCCCAGCGCCCGCTCGCCGTGGCGCAGCCACGCGGCCGCGAGCAGCCCCACCGAGACGTGGGCGCCGAGCAGCAGCCACGGCGTGTACGGCCCGGGCGAGGCCAGCAGTGCGGCCGCCTCGGCCGGCCCGGCCACCTCGGTCAGCGGCCCGCCCACCGGCGTGCCGCCACACAGGGCGTCCAGGCCCATGGCCCGCAGCGGACCCGCGACGGGGCCGCCGGCCGGGCCGTAGCAGAGGTGCTGTCCGGTGGTGAAGACGGTGTCGGCGGCCAGCTCCAGCGGTACGAGCAGCCCGGCGATGGGGGCGAAGCCCCGTTCGCGGCCCGCGAGCGCGTAGGCGATCACGAACACACCAGCGAAGGCCCCGGCCACCAGCGAGGGCGGCAGCGGGACCCGGGACATCAGGACGTGCGAGCCGGACGAGAGCAGCACGACGAGTGCGCTGAACAGCGCGGCCCGCAGCCCCCTGAGTCCCGTCCCGGAAACGTCCATCCTCGCGAGTGTGCCACGCGTTCCTGTGGAACAGCGGCTCAGGGAGTGAGACGCCCGTTACGGAAGAGGTCCACGAAGATCTGGTGGTCGGCGCGCGCCCGGGCACCGTAGGCATGGGCGAAGTCCACGAGCAGATCCGCGAAGCCCTCCTCGTCCGCCGCGATCGCCGCGTCGATGGCCCGCTCGGTGGAGAAGGGGACCAGCGTCTGCCCGCTCTCGTCCGCGTCGGCGGCCCCGTGCATGGTCGCGGTAGCCCGGCCCAGGTCCGCGACGACGGCCGCGATCTCCTCCGGGTCGTCCAGGTCCGACCAGTCCAGGTCCACCGCGTACGGGGAGACCTCCGCCACCAGCTGCCCGGCCCCGTCCAGCTCCGTCCAGCCCAGCCACGGGTCGGCGTGCGCCTGCAGGGCGCGCTGGGAGATGACCGTACGGTGCCCCTCGTGCTGGAAGTACTCCCGCACCGCCCGGTCCGTGATGTGCCGGGAGGCCGCCGGGGTCTGCGCCTGCTTGAGGTAGATCACGACGTCGTTCTCCAAGGCGTCGCTGTGCCCCTCCAGCAGGATGTTGTAGGAGGGCAGGCCCGCCGAGCCGATGCCGACGCCCCGGCGGCCCACCACGTCCTTGACCCGGTAGGAGTCGGGCCGTACGAGGGACTCGTCGGGGAGGGTCTCCAGGTACCCGTCGAAGGCGGCCAGCACCTTGTAGCGGGTGGCGGCGTCCAGCTCGATGGAGCCGCCGTCGGCCGTGAAGCGGCGCTCGTAGTCCCGTATCTCCGTCATGGAGTCCAGCAGGGAGAAGCGGGTGCGGGAGCGGGCCGAGCGCAGTGCGGCCAGCAGGGGGCCCTCGGCGGTGTCCAGCGTGAAGGAGGGCACCTCCTCGTGCTTGGCCCCCGCGGCCAGCCGGTGGATCCGCTCCCGGTAGGCACCGGCGTAGATCCGCACCAGCTCGCTTATCTGGTCGTCGCTGAGCGCCTTGGTGTAGCCGATCAGGGCGACCGAGGCGACGAACCGCTTCAGGTCCCAGGTGAAGGGGCCGACGTAGGCCTCGTCGAAGTCGTTGACGTTGAAGATCAGCCGGCCGTTGGAGTCCATGTACGTGCCGAAGTTCTCGGCGTGCAGGTCTCCGTGGATCCACACCCGGCCCGTCCGCTCGTCCAGGTACGGGCCGCCGTGCCGGTCCCGCTCCAGGTCGGAGTAGAAGAGGCACGCCGTGCCCCGGTAGAAGGCGAAGGCCGAGGCCGCCATCTTGCGGAACTTGACCTGGAAGGCAGCGGGGTCGGCGGCGAGCAGCTCACCGAACGCGGTGTCGAACACGTCGAGGATCTCTTCGGCGCGCTGCTCGTCGGTCGTCTCGGGGACCGCCATGGCGGGTTCCTCCTGGTGCACGGGCTGGTTCAGGGCCGATCGACTGGACGCCGGATCGGTCCTCCTGGTTCTGCAACGCCCGACCGTACCGCTCAGTGCCCGTGAGCTGTCACCCGGCCGACGTAGGATTCGAAGCTGCCCCCTCACCCCGCCCCCGGAGGACCCGCGCCGTGACAAAGCCGCCGTTCACGCACCTGCACGTCCACACCCAGTATTCGCTGCTGGACGGTGCCGCGCGGCTGAAGGACATGTTCAACGCGTGCAACGAGATGGGCATGACGCACATCGCCATGTCCGACCACGGAAACCTGCACGGGGCGTACGACTTCTTCCACACCGCGAAGAAGGCCGGCATCACGCCGATCATCGGCATCGAGGCGTACGTCGCCCCCGAGTCCCGGCGCAACAAACGGCGCATCCAGTGGGGCCAGCCGCACCAGAAGCGCGACGACGTCTCCGGTTCCGGCGGTTACACGCACAAGACGATCTGGGCGTCGAACGCCACCGGTCTGCACAACATCTTCCGGCTGTCCTCCGACGCGTACGCCGAGGGCTGGCTCACGAAGTGGCCGCGGATGGACAAGGAGACCATCTCCAAGTGGTCCGAGGGCCTGATCGCCTCCACCGGCTGCCCGTCCGGCGAGGTGCAGACCAGGCTGCGGCTCGGCCAGTTCGACGAGGCCGTGCAGGCCGCCTCCGACTACAAGGACATCTTCGGCGAGGGGCGCTACTTCCTGGAGCTGATGGACCACGGCATCGAGATCGAGCGCCGGGTCCGCGACGGGCTGCTGGAGATCGGCAAGAAGCTCGGCATCCCGCCGCTGGTGACGAACGACTCGCACTACACGTACGCGAGCGAGGCCACCGCCCACGACGCCCTGCTCTGCATCCAGACCGGCAAGAACCTCTCGGACCCGGACCGCTTCCGCTTCGACGGCACCGGCTACTACCTGAAGTCGACCGACGAGATGTACGCGATCGACTCCTCGGACGCCTGGCAGGAGGGCTGCGCCAACACGCGGCTGGTCGCGGACCAGGTCGACACCGAGGGCATGTTCAAGTTCCGGAACCTGATGCCGAAGTTCGACATCCCGGACGGTCACACCGAGGTCAGCTGGTTCCGCGAGGAGACCATGCGCGGCATGCACCGCCGCTACCCCGGAGGCATTCCGGAGGACCGGATGCAGCAGGCCGAGTACGAGATGGACACGATCATCTCGATGGGCTTCCCGGGCTACTTCCTCGTGGTCGCCGACTTCATCATGTGGGCCAAGAACCAGGGCATCGCGGTGGGCCCCGGACGTGGTTCCGCGGCCGGTTCGATCGTCGCGTACGCCATGGGCATCACCGACCTCGACCCGCTCACGCACGGCCTGATCTTCGAGCGCTTCCTGAACCCCGAGCGCGTCTCCATGCCCGATGTCGACATCGACTTCGACGAGCGCAGGCGCGTCGAGGTGATCCGGTACGTGACCGACAAGTACGGCGCCGACAAGGTCGCCATGATCGGCACCTACGGCACCATCAAGGCGAAGAACGCGATCAAGGACTCGGCCCGCGTGCTGGGCTACCCGTACGCCATGGGCGACCGCCTCACCAAGGCCATGCCCGCCGACGTCCTCGGCAAGGGCATCCCGCTCTCCGGCATCCTCGACCCGCAGCACCCCCGCTACGGCGAGGCCGGCGAGATCCGCGGGATGTACGAGAACGAGCCGGACGTGAAGAAGGTCATCGACACCGCCCGCGGTGTGGAGGGCCTGGTCCGCCAGATGGGCGTGCACGCGGCCGGCGTGATCATGTCCAGCGAGACGATCACCGACCACGTACCCGTCTGGGTGCGGCACACGGACGGCGTGACCATCACGCAGTGGGACTACCCGAGCTGCGAGTCGCTCGGCCTGCTGAAGATGGACTTCCTCGGCCTGCGCAACCTCACGATCATGGACGACGCCGTCAAGATGGTGAAGGCCAACAAGGGGATCGACATCGATCTCCTGGGCCTGCCGCTCGACGACCCCAAGACCTTCGAACTGCTCGGCCGCGGTGACACCCTCGGCGTCTTCCAGTTCGACGGCGGGCCCATGCGCTCCCTGCTGCGCCTGATGAAGCCCGACAACTTCGAGGACATCTCCGCCGTCTCGGCCCTGTACCGGCCGGGTCCGATGGGCATGAACTCGCACACGAACTACGCCCTGCGCAAGAACAAGCAGCAGGAGATCACCCCGATCCACCCGGAGCTGGAGGGGCCGCTCGAAGAGGTGCTCGCGGTCACCTACGGCCTGATCGTCTACCAGGAGCAGGTTCAGAAGGCCGCCCAGATCATCGCCGGGTACTCGCTCGGCGAGGCCGACATCCTGCGCCGCGTGATGGGCAAGAAGAAGCCCGAGGAGCTGGCGAAGAACTTCGTCATCTTCGAGGAAGGCGCCAAGAAGAAGGGCTTCAGCGACCAGGCGATCAAGGCCCTGTGGGACGTCCTGGTCCCCTTCGCCGGCTACGCCTTCAACAAGGCCCACTCGGCCGCGTACGGCCTGGTCTCCTACTGGACCGCCTACCTCAAGGCGAACTTCCCGGCCGAGTACATGGCCGGCCTGCTCACCTCGGTCAAGGACGACAAGGACAAGTCCGCGATCTACCTGAACGAGTGCCGCCGCATGGGCATCAAGGTGCTCCCGCCGAACGTGAACGAGTCCGAGCCGAACTTCGCCGCCCAGGGCGACGACGTGATCCTCTTCGGCCTCACCGCGGTGCGCAACGTCGGCACCAACGTGGTGGAGTCGATCATCAAGACCAGGAAGGCGAAGGGGAAGTTCTCCTCCTTCCCCGACTTCCTGGACAAGGTCGAGGCCGTCGTCTGCAACAAGCGCACCGTCGAGTCGCTGATCAAGGCCGGCGCCTACGACGAGATGGGCCACACCCGAAAGGGGCTGGTCGCGCACCACGAGTCGATGATCGACAATGTGGTCGCGGTCAAGCGCAAGGAGGCCGAGGGCCAGTTCGACCTGTTCGGCGGAATGGGTGACGAGAACGCGGGCGACGAGCCCGGATTCGGCCTCGACGTGGAGTTCTCCGACGTCGAGTGGGAGAAGTCCTACCTGCTCGCCCAGGAGCGCGAGATGCTCGGCCTCTACGTCTCCGACCACCCGCTCTTCGGCCTGGAGCACGTGCTGTCCGACAAGACGGACGCCGGTATCTCCCAGCTGACCGGCGGCGAGCACTCCGACGGCGCGGTCGTCACCATCGGCGGCATCATCTCGGGCCTCCAGCGCAAGATGACCAAGCAGGGCAACGCCTGGGCCATCGCCACCGTGGAGGACCTGGCCGGCTCCATCGAATGCATGTTCTTCCCGGCGACCTACCAGCTCGTCTCCACCCAGCTGGTCGAGGACACGGTGGTCTTCGTCAAGGGCCGCCTCGACAAGCGCGAGGACGTCCCCCGCCTGGTCGCCATGGAGATGATGGTCCCCGACCTCTCCTCGGCCGGCACCAACGCCCCGGTGGTCCTCACCATCCCCACCGTCAAGGTCACTCCGCCGATGGTGACCCGTCTGGGCGAGATCCTGCGCCACCACCAGGGCAACAGCGAGGTCCGGATCAAGCTCCAGGGACCGCGCACCACCACCGTGCTCCGCCTCGACAAGCACCGGGTCAAGCCCGACCCCGCCCTCTTCGGCGACCTCAAGGTGCTGCTCGGTCCGTCCTGCCTGGCCGGATGACACCCCGGGGCGCGACCCCGGCGGTACCTGCGGAAGGGCCCGCCCGGTGCTGCCGGGCGGGCCCTTCCGCGTCCGAGTGCGGCCGTCAGTTGTGGCCGAACTTCTTCTCCTTGCGCTTGTGCGCCATGTCCATCGGGCTCGGTGCCGAGGAGGAGGACATCGACTCGGTCTCCGACGTGCCCTTGATCGGATCCTGCCCCGACCGGGGCTGCTGCTTGGCGGGCTGCTTCTGGTTCTTGTTCTTGGCCATGGTGGAGCCTCCATGAGGGTCTAGGGGCCAGGACCGCCTTCACACTCACACAGGGCCGGAAACCGCGCATTTTGGATCATTACTGCGCGTAGCCGATGCCCCACAGCCCTCCGTCAGTGAGATCCGCCACGCCGATGATCGAGTTCCGGCCTTCAACACCCTTGGGGTCGGGCAGACTCGGGGAACCCGCCGAAACTACAGAGGACCCCCAGGGAAGAGGGTGGAACGCGTGGACCGCTGCGTCGTCCTGGTGGACGCCGGCTACCTGCTGGGTGCCGCCGCCAGCCTTCTCGCCGGGGAGCCCTCCCGGTCCCGGATCACCATCGACCATGCCGCCCTCATCCAGGGCCTGCGCGAGCGGGCCGAGGCCGACACCGAGCAGCCCCTGCTGCGCATCTACTGGTTCGACGGCGCACCCGACCGGGTGCCCCAGCCCGAGCACCGGCGGCTGCGCGTCATGCCCCGCGTCACCGTCCGCCTGGGCGCCCTGACCCGGAGCGACGGCCGCTGGGCGCAGAAGGGCGTCGACGCCGCCATGCACGCCGAGCTCACCGAGCTCGCCCGCAACCGCGCCTGCTCCGACGTCGTCCTGGTCACCGGCGACGGAGACCTGCTGCCCGGCCTGATGTCCGCCAAGGAACACGGGGTCGCCGTCCACCTGTGGGCCGTCCAGGCCGCCGACGGGGACTACAACCAGTCCGAGGACCTCGTCGCCGAGGCCGACGAACGCCGCGTCCTGGACCGGGCCTGGATCACCCGGGCCGTCCGCGCCAAGGACCTCACCGGACTGTGCTCCCCGCCGCCCGCACCGCGCCCGGACATCGCGGCCATTCTCTCGGCCCCGCTGCCCGAGGCGGCGCTCGCCGAGGCCGCCCGCAACGGCGCCGCCGCCACCGGGGAGGAGGACCGCGACGGGGTCCCCGTGCCGGCCCCCACCGCCCCCGGCGGCAAGCCGGTGCCCACGCCCAAGGACCTGGCCGGAGCCCTGCGCGCCCCCGGCCAGCAGAGCGGCCCGCAGGCCGGGCCGAGCGGCGCCCACGCCCCGGCCAGCGCCCTGCGCTGGTCCTCCGACAAGGGCTGGATCGACCGCGCCGGACCGCTGGGCGAGCCCGCCGAGACCGCCTCGCTGCCCACCCTCGCCCAGCTCACCAGCGCCGAACAGCGCTGGGCGGACCGGGAGGAGGACATCACCACCGTCGGCGGCGACCCGTTCGAGGTGGGACAGGTGTTCGCCCGGCGCTGGATGGAGCGGCTCCCGGAGGCCGTGCACCTGCAGAAGCTGGCCACGATGTACCCGCGGATCCCGCACCGGATCGACGGCGAACTACTGCGATACGCCGCCCGGTTCGGGCTGCTCGCGCACAAGGACGACCAGATCGACGAGCACGACCGGTACGCCATCCGCGCCGGGTTCTGGCGGGAGATCGACGTCCGCGCCGCCGCCGAACACGTGGCCGCGGTACCGGCCTCGGCACCCGGAGCCGGCCCCGGCGACCTCCCCGCCCCGCTGACCCCGACGGCCGAGTAGGGCCGGGAACCCCGTAGGCTGCTCCCTCGTGAGTACGGGCACAGCACAGGCGCGAGAAGGCACGGCGGCGGCCGCGGGAGCGGCGCCGGACGTCATCTGCGCGGTGCGTGACCTGGTCAAGACGTATCCCGCGGTACGTGGCCGGCGCGGGGCTCCCGCCCTGCCCGAGACCCGCGCCAACGACGGGATCTCCCTGGACGTCGCGCGCGGCGAGGTCTTCGGCCTGCTCGGCCCCAACGGCGCCGGCAAGTCCACCCTGGTCCGCCAGCTCACCGGCCTGATGCGACCGGACTCCGGCTCCGTGACCCTGCTCGGCCACGACCTCGTACGGCACCCCGAGCGGGCCTCCCGGCTGCTCGCCTACCTGGGGCAGGAATCCACCGCCCTGGACGAGCTGACGGTGTCGCTGGCCGCCGAGACCACCGGGCGGCTGCGCGGGCTCGACGTCCGATCGGCCCGGGCCGCGCGCGACGCCGTCCTGGAGGAACTCGGGCTGACCCCGATCGCGGGACGGCCCCTGAAGAAACTCTCCGGCGGCCAGCGCCGCCTCGCCTGCTTCGCCACCGCGCTGGTGGGGGAGCGGCCCGTACTGGTCCTCGACGAGCCCACCACCGGCATGGACCCGGTGGCCCGGCGGGCCGTGTGGTCCGCGGTCGACCGGCGGCGTGCGGAGCACGGCGCGACCGTCCTGCTCGTCACCCACAACGTCATCGAGGCCGAGACCGTCCTGGACCGGGTCGCCGTCATCGACCAGGGCCAGGTCATCGCCTGCGACACCCCGGCCGGACTGAAGGCCACCGTCGCGGGCGAGGTCCGGCTGGAGCTGGTCTGGCGCTCCGCCCCGCCGCTGGAGGTCCCGGAGGTCGCGGCGCTCGCTCCGCAGGCCGCCGAGGCAGGACGCCGCTGGGTGCTGCGGCTGGCGCCGGACGAGGCCCGCGCCGCGGTGGCCGCGGTCACCGGCGGACCGGCCTTCGCCGCCCTCGACGATTTCACGCTGGCGACACCGAGCCTGGAGGACGTCTACCTGGCGCTGGGCGGGCGGACGAAGGGTCTGGTGAAGTCATGACCACCACCGCCGTAGGGGTCCTCGCGCCGAGGGCGCGGTTCTTCCCCGCGCTGGCCGCCGTGTACCGGGCCCAGCTGTCCCGGGCCCGGGTGGCACGCATCCCGCTGCTGTTCGTCGCCACCTTCCAGTCCGTCGGGATCATGATCCTCATGCGGGGCGTCGTCGACGGGGGCTCCGAGGCCCGCGCCGTCGTCGCCGGATCCTCGGTGCTCGTCGTCGCCTTCGTCGCGCTGAACCTGCTCGCCCAGTACTTCGGGCAGCTGCGGGCCGGCGGCGGACTCGACCACTACGCCACCCTGCCGGTGCCGCCCGCGTCGGTGGTGCTGGGCGCGGCCGCCGCGTACGCCTCCTTCACCCTGCCGGGGACCCTGGTCACCGCCGTCTTCGGGTGCGTGCTCTTCGGGCTGCCGATGAGCGGGCTGTGGATCCTGGCCGCGGTGGTACCGCTGGCCGGGGCCGCGCTGGCCGGGCTCGGCGCGGCGCTGGGACTGCTGGCACCGCGGCAGGAGCTGGCCACCCTCGCGGGGCAGCTCGGGATGTCGGCGGCGCTGCTGCTCGGGGTGCTGCCGCCGGAGCGGATGCCGGACGTGATCGTGTGGGCGCGGGACCTGCTGCCGTCCACGTACGGGGTCGAGGCGTTCGCCCGTACCTTCGCGCCCGAGCCGGACTGGGCCGCCGTCGCCTTCGACCTGGGCGTGTGCGGGGCCGTGGGGTTCCTCTCGCTGACCGTCGCGACCTGGGCGTACCGCCGGGCGGCCGTCCGCTGACGCGGTCCGCCGACGCCGCCGCCGGGCACACCTGGCACGATGTGGGGGTGACCGAAGCCGTGACCCCGCAGTCCCCTCTCGACCCGCCGCCGCTCCCGCCCGAGAAGCCGGGCGGTGCCTCCGGGGCGATCACCCCCGAGGACATCCGGGACGGGGCCGTCGTCGCCCTGCTGGTCGGGGTGGCCGGTCTGCTCCTCGGCCTGCTGTGGGTGTGGCTGGCCCCCCGGGTGCAGTACGTCTCCAACGGAGAGGCGGTGTTCCTGAGCAACAGCGAGAGCGAGGCGCGGATCGCCTCCGACGGCACGTTCTTCCTGCTGTCGCTGGGGCTGGGCGTGCTCAGCGCCGTCGGGGCGTTCCTGTGGCGCCGGGCCGGCGGCGTGCCGATGGTGATCGGGCTCGCGGTCGGGTCCGTCTTCGGCGCGCTGGTGGGGTGGCGGTTCGGGCTGTGGCTGGGGCCGTCGTCGGACCTGGTCGCCGCCGCGAAGGAGGCGGGCAAGGGGGTTCCGTTCGATGCGCCGCTGGAGCTGCTCGCGCACGGGGCGCTGCTGGCTTGGCCGATGACGGCCGTGCTGCTGCATCTGGGGCTCACCGCGTTGTGGGCGCCGCGGGATCCGGATCCCGTGCCGGTGATCGGCTGGACGGGGTACTACCAGGCGCCGCCGCCTGCCGACGCGGCCCCCTCGGCGTCGGAGGCTCCGCGCGGCTGATCCTGCCGGGCGCTGCCCGGACCCCGCGCCTCAAACGCCGGCGGGGCTGAAAGATCGGGGCTCCGCCCCGGACCCCGCGCCTCAAACGCCGGCGGGGCTGGAGGGGTGCCGGCGCCGCAGGCTAAGGGCGGGCGATCGGGGCCAGGGTGGCCGAGGTGAGGGTCGTCAGGTCCGACGGGGAGAGTTCGACCTCCAGGCCGCGGCGGCCCGCCGAGCAGCAGATCGTGGGGTGTGCCGAGGCCGAGGCGTCGATCACCGTGCGCAGCCGCTTGCGCTGCCCCAGCGGGGAGATGCCCCCGCGGACGTAGCCCGTGGTGCGCTCCGCCAGGGCCGGGTCGGCCATCGCCGCACGCTTGCCGCCGACCGCCGTGGCCAGGGCCTTGAGGTCCAGTGACCCCGAGACCGGGACCACCGCCACCGTCAGGACGCCGTCCACGTCCGCGACCAGGGTCTTGAAGACCTGCGCGGGCGAGACGCCGAGCGCCTGCGCCGCCTCCTCCCCGTACGAGGAATGGGCCGGGTCGTGCTCGTACGCGTGCGTGGTGAACGCGACCCCCGCCGCCGTCAGGGCGACGATCGCCGGGGTTCCTGCTGCCTGCCTGGACTTCTTCGCCATCGGTGTGCGCTCAGTTCGGGCTCGTCGGGGCACGGGTCAGGTCCACCGCCGGCAGGGACGGGAGGTGGCGGATGACCGCCGTCTCCGTACGCAGCAGCTTCAGCTCCTCCGCCAGGCGGGTCGCGGTGTCCGGGGCCTGGAGCAGCCGCTGTTTCGCCGGGATGTCCAGGACCGCCGCCGCTGCCACCAGGTACGAGACCACCGAGGGCTCGTCGGGGAGCTCCGCGCCGGTCAGGGACCGCTCGCGGGCCCCGGCCAGCCGCTTCTGGTAGCTGCGGAAGGCCCTCAGCACCCCCTCGGCCAGTACGCCCGCGCCGTCGCCCGCGTCCTCCGGGAGCTCTTCCAGCTCCGCCGTCAGGAAGGGGCCCGAGGCGTCGACCGAGATCAGCCGGACCCGTGTCGTACCGGTCGCCAGGACCTCGAAGCTGCCGTCCTCGCGCTCCCGTACGGTCGCCGCGTCGGCGATGCAGCCCACCCGGTGGAAGGCCTGGATCGGGTCGGGCCCGAAGCCCGCCGCGGGGCCGCGCTCGGGCAGGGCCGTCTGGTCCGGCAGGCCTGGCGCGGTGGGCGCGACCTCCCGGCCGTCGCGGATCGCGACGACCCCGAAGCGGCGCGGTTCGTCCTCGCCCGTCTTCAGCAGCTCGCGCATCATGGCGCGATAACGCTCCTCGAAGATGTTCAGCGGGAGGACGAGTCCCGGGAACAGCACCGTGTTCAGCGGGAAGAGGGGCAGGCGAACGGTGGTCACTGGCACAGGGTAATCGCCAGGGACCCGGAGGGTGTCCGGCGTTTGAGGGGCGGACGGCCGCAGGCCCGGGATCCACCGGACGCCCCCCGCGGCCGTCACCCCCGCCGCAGCAGCCGGGAGGCCCCCGCCGCCACCGTCGTGGCCAGGATCCAGCCCATGATGACGAGGCCCGCCGCCCCCCACTGCCAGCCGCCCTCCAGCTTCCACTGCCCCTGCTGGCCGAGGTCAATCACCGGGAGCAGCAGGTCCAGCGCGTACAGCGCGGCGCTCCACTGCGGGTGCTCGTCCTCCTTGATCGCCGGCGGGTCGAGCTGGGAGAACAGCAGCGCCCCCGCCGCCCACAGCACCGCCATCCACAGCGCGGCCCGGCCCGGCCGGTACCCGTAGACCACCGTCCAGTCCTGGAGGTACCCCCACGCCTTCGGCCAGGGCGGCAGGGTCGTCCGGCGCCGGCGCTGCTTGGCCAGCAGCACCTCGCGGGCGTCCGCGTCCTCGCCGCTGGCCCGCAGTACGGCGGCCAGCCGCTCGTACGGCTCCGGCGAGTACTCCAAAGTGGCCGCCTCCACCCAGTCCAGGCGGCGGGAGAGCGGGAAATGCCCGCGGGGCGCGAGGTTCTCGTAGACGAACCCCTCGATGGACACCGCGCCCGGGCCCGGCCAGCTCGTGGAGGTGTCGACCAGCTTGACCACCTTGGCCCCGGACACCACCACCCGCCCCTGCTCCGGCCGCTCGCCGACGAAGCGGAACTCGGGCGTCTGGATCCGGCGCAGGGATATCTCCTGCTCGGGGGTGAGCGTGAACCGCGCGCCGTAGAAGTCGATGGCGTCCCCGAACCGGCCGTCGTCCAGCCGCAGCCCGCCGTCACACTCGAAGTGCCGGGCCCGCCGGCCGCGGGTGGGCGTCGGCCCCAGCCCGTACGGGGGAGTGGAGGAGCCCCCGTACGCCGCGTAGTCCAGCGCGATGGAGGTCAGGTACAGGGTCCGCTCGACCGTCAGCTGCGGAGCGTTGAGCGCGAACCGCCCGGACGGGTTGAGCAGGCGGGCCCCGCGCAGGTTCATCGACACGCCGACCTTGGCGCCGCGCAGGCTCACCTCCCCGTACGTCTCCAGCAGCTCGCCCTGTAAGTCCTGCGCGACGGACAGCCCGTCGGCGGCGATCGCCCGGCCCTTGTTGTCCCGCTGCACCACGGCCTGGCTGACCAGCAGGTCGGTGCCGATCTGCGCGTCGGTCAGCCGGATCCCGCGCGCCACGCGGCAGCGCGGCAGGTGCAGATCGCCCTCGGTGTGCAGACGGGCGGCCTCCAGCCGCGGTATCGCGCAGTTGACCATCCGCAGCGTGCCGAAACGGGCCTCCGACAGCTGGATCTCGCTGTCGAAGCGGCACGACTGGAGCTCCACGTACGGGGCCACCGTGCCACCGGACAGTTCCAGCCGCCCGCTGATCCGCACCCCGCGCAGCTTGAGCGAGGCCACCCGGCCCGGCACCGGCGGCGGCCCGTGCAGCAGCAGCCGGGCGACCACCCGGGCGCGGACGCTGCGCTCGGGCCCCCAGACGTGCTCGGCGTGCGGATCGTCCCGGTCGGCGGCGCGGGCGCTGAGGTCGCAGACGCTGCCCGTGCGGTACGCGTCCCACATGCGGCGTTCGGCAGCGGTGAGATCCGCCGGTTCCTCGTCCGTGCGCGCCTCGGTCACGGCGGCCCCCCTCCGCGGTCATCTACGTGGAGAGGGAACGCTAACGGGCACCTGTGACATCCGGGGCCTGTATCAGCCAGTGATACGGGCGAACGGTGGCGCGAAGCGGTCTGAGAGAATTGTGAGGTGATCTCTCGTATCGACCTGCGCGGTGACGCCCTCCCCGAGGGTGGCGCCCTGCGCGATCTGCTGCCCCGTGCCGAGTTCGACGTAGAAGCTGCCCTGGAGAAGGTGCGGCCCATCTGCGAGGACGTCCATCATCGTGGCACGGCGGCGCTGATCGAGTACGCGCAGAAGTTCGACGGGGTCGAGCTCTCGCAGGTCCGGGTGCCCGCGGAGGCCATCGAGGCCGCCCTGGAGCAGCTGGACCCGGCCGTCCGCGCCGCCCTCGAGGAGTCGATCCGGCGCGCCCGGATCGTGCACCGCAACCAGCGCCGCACCGAGCACACCACCCAGGTGGTCCCCGGCGGCACCGTGACCGAGAAGTGGGTTCCCGTCGAGCGCGTGGGGCTGTACGCCCCGGGCGGCCGCTCGGTGTACCCCTCCTCCGTCGTCATGAACGTCGTACCGGCCCAGGAGGCGGGCGTCGAGTCGATCGCGCTCGCGTCCCCGCCGCAGAGGGAGTTCGGCGGCCTGCCGCACCCGACGATCCTCGCCGCGTGCGCGCTGCTCGGCGTGGACGAGGTGTACGCGGCCGGTGGGGCCCAGGCCGTCGCGATGTTCGCGTACGGGACCGACGAGTGCCTGCCCTCCAACATGGTGACCGGCCCCGGCAACATCTGGGTCGCCGCCGCCAAGCGCTACTTCACCGGGAAGATCGGCATCGACACCGAGGCCGGCCCGACCGAGATCGCCGTCCTCGCCGACTCCACGGCCGACCCGGTGCACGTCGCCGCCGACCTGATCAGCCAGGCCGAGCACGACCCGCTGGCCGCCGCCGTGCTCGTCACGGACTCCGCGGAGCTCGCGGACGCCGTGGAGAAGGAGCTGGAGCCGCAGGTCGCCGCGACCAAGCACGTCGAGGACCGGATCAAGCCCGCGCTCGCCGGCAAGCAGTCCGCGATCGTGCTGGTCGACAGCCTGGAGGACGGCCTCAAGGTCGTGGACGCGTACGGCGCCGAGCACCTGGAGATCCAGACCGCCGATGCCGCCGCCTGGGCCGCCCGCGTACGCAACGCCGGCGCGATCTTCGTCGGCCCGTGGGCCCCGGTCTCGCTCGGCGACTACTGCGCCGGGTCGAACCACGTGCTGCCCACCGGCGGCTGCGCCTGCCACTCCTCCGGCCTGTCCGTCCAGTCCTTCCTGCGCGGCATCCACATCGTCGACTACACGCGGGACGCCCTCGCCGAGGTCACCCACCACGTGGTGACGCTCGCCGAGGCCGAGGACCTGCCCGCGCACGGCGCCGCCCTGAAGGCGCGCTTCGGCTGGAAGGTGCCCACCCAGTGAGCTTCGGAATCGACGACCTGCCCATCCGGGACGAGCTGCGCGGCAAGAGCCCGTACGGCGCCCCGCAGCTCGACGTGCCCGTCCAGCTGAACACCAACGAGAACCCGTACGAGCTGCCCGAGGAGCTCGTACGGCGCATCGCCGAGCGCGTCGCCGAGGCGGCCCGCACCCTCAACCGCTACCCCGACCGGGACGCGGTCGAGCTGCGCACCGAGCTGGCCGCCTACCTCACCCGTACGGGCAAGCACCCGGTCGCGCGGGAGAACGTATGGGCCGCCAACGGCTCCAACGAGGTCATCCAGCAGCTGCTGCAGACCTTCGGCGGCCCGGGCCGCACCGCACTCGGATTCGAGCCCTCCTACTCGATGCACGCGCTGATCTCGCGCGGCACCGGCACCGGGTGGATCTCCGGCCCGCGCCGCGAGGATTTCACGATCGACGTGGAGGCGGCGGAGCGGGCGATCGCCGAGCACGCCCCCGACGTCGTCTTCATCACCTCCCCCAACAACCCCACGGGCACCGCGGTCGAGGCGGAGACGGTCCTCGCCCTCTACGAGGCCGCCCAGGCCGCCAAGCCCTCCCTGGTGATCGTGGACGAGGCGTACGTGGAGTTCAGCCACCGCGACTCGCTGCTGCCCCTCATCGAGGGCCGCCCGAACATGGTGGTCTCCCGGACCATGTCCAAGGCCTTCGGCGCGGCCGGTCTGCGCCTGGGCTACCTGGCCGCGCACCCCGCCGTCGTCGACGCCGTCCAGCTGGTGCGCCTGCCGTACCACCTGTCGGCCGTCACCCAGGCCACCGCACTGGCCGCCCTGGAGCACACCGACACCCTGCTCGGCTACGTCGAGCAGCTCAAGGCCGAGCGCGACCGCCTGGTCGCCGAACTGCGGGCCATCGGCTTCGAGGTCACCGAATCCGACGCGAACTTCATCCAGTTCGGGAAGTTCGAGGACTCGCACACCGCCTGGCAGAAGATCCTCGACCAGGGCGTCCTGGTCCGGGACAACGGCGTACCGGGATGGCTGCGGGTCACCGCCGGCACCCCGGCAGAGAACGACGCGTTCCTGGAAGCGGTTCGCGCACTGAAGAAGGAGCAGCACGCATGAGCCGCATCGGACGGGTCGAACGGACCACCAAGGAGACCTCCGTCGTCGTCGAGATAAACCTCGACGGCACCGGCAAGGTCGACGTCTCGACGGGCGTGGGCTTCTACGACCACATGCTCGACCAGCTCGGCCGCCACGGCCTCTTCGACCTCACCGTCAAGACCGAGGGCGACCTGCACATCGACAGCCACCACACCATCGAGGACAGCGCGCTCGCGCTCGGCGCCGCCTTCAGGCAGGCCCTCGGCGACAAGGTCGGCATCTACCGCTTCGGCAACTGCACCGTGCCGCTCGACGAGTCCCTCGCCCAGGTGACCGTCGACCTGTCCGGCCGCCCCTACCTCGTGCACACCGAGCCCGAGAACATGGCGCCGATGATCGGCACGTACGACACGACGATGACCCGGCACATCTTCGAGTCCTTCGTCGCGCAGGCCCAGATCGCCCTGCACATCCACGTCCCGTACGGCCGCAACGCCCACCACATCGTGGAGTGCCAGTTCAAGGCCCTCGCCCGCGCCCTGCGCTACGCCGCGGAGTTCGACCCGCGCGCGGCCGGCATCCTGCCCTCCACGAAGGGCGCCCTCTAGCCGTGAACGGCCTGAACACCATCCTGATCGTCGTCGGCCTCTTCCTGGCCGGCGGCGTCTACTCCTTCCAGAAGCAGAAGATGCCCCTGTCGGTCATCATCCTGCTCGCCATCGGCTCCGCGATGTGTCTCGCCGCCGGAGTCCTGCGGATCCAAGGAATCTGGGAATGAGCGCAGCCCGCCCCACCAAGAAGGTCGTCGTCTTCGACTACGGCTTCGGCAACGTCCGCTCCGCCGAGCGCGCCCTCGCCCGCGTCGGCGCGGACGTGGAGATCACCCGCGACTACGACAAGGCCATGGACGCCGACGGGCTCCTCGTCCCCGGCGTCGGCGCCTTCTCCGCCTGCATGCAGGGCCTCAAGGACGCCCGCGGCGACTGGATCATCGGCCGCCGGCTCTCCGGCGGCCGCCCCGTCATGGGCATCTGCGTCGGCATGCAGATCCTCTTCGAGCGAGGCATCGAGCACGGAGTCGAGACCGAAGGCCTGGACGAGTGGCCCGGCACGGTCGGCCCGCTCAAGGCCCCGATCGTCCCGCACATGGGCTGGAACACCGTCGACGCCCCGGCCGACAGCCAGGCCTTCAAGGGCCTGGACGACGACGCCCGCTTCTACTTCGTGCACTCCTACGCGGCGCACGACTGGAGCCTGGAAGTCACCAACCCGCTGATCCGCGCCCCCAAGGTCACCTGGGCCACCCACGGCGAGCGTTTCGTGGCGGCGGTGGAGAACCGGGCCCTGTGGGCCACGCAGTTCCACCCCGAGAAGTCCGGCGACGCCGGCGCCCAGCTCCTCACCAACTGGATCGAGACCCTCTGATGCGCAAGACGCTTGAGCTCCTCCCCGCGGTCGACGTCCGCGACGGACAGGCCGTCCGCCTCGTGCACGGCGTGTCCGGCAGCGAGACCTCCTACGGCTCCCCGCTGGAGGCCGCCCTCGCCTGGCAGTCCGCCGGCGCCGAATGGCTGCACCTGGTCGACCTCGACGCCGCCTTCGGCACCGGGGACAACCGCGCCCTCGTCGCCGAGATCACCGGCGCCATGGACATCAAGGTCGAACTGTCCGGCGGCATCCGCGACGACGCCTCGCTCGCCGCGGCGCTCGCCACCGGCTGCACCCGCGTCAACCTGGGCACCGCCGCCCTGGAGACCCCCGAGTGGGCCGCCAAGGCCATCGCCCAGCACGGCGACAGGATCGCGGTCGGCCTCGACGTCCGCGGCACCACCCTCAAGGGCCGCGGCTGGACCAGCGAGGGCGGCGACCTCTACGAGACCCTCGCCCGCCTGGACTCCGAGGGCTGCGCGCGGTACGTCGTCACCGACATCGGCAAGGACGGCACGCTCACCGGCCCCAACCTGGAGCTGCTGAAGAACGTCTGCGCCGCCACCGACCGGCCCGTCGTCGCCTCCGGCGGCATCTCCTCGCTCGACGACCTGCGGGCGCTGTCCGAACTCGTCCCGCAGGGCGTCGAGGGCGCGATCGTCGGCAAGGCCCTGTACGCCAAGGCCTTCACCCTGGAAGAAGCCCTGAAGGTGGTCTCCGCATGAGTTCCTCCCCCGACGTACGCCGCATCTCCTCCGGCGGTGCCTACGAGGACGTGATCGGCTACTCGCGAGCCGTGGCCCTCTCCAACGGGCTGGTCCTGGTCTCCGGCTGCACCGCCCCCGACGCGGGCGGCCCGTACGACCAGGCGGTCAAGGCCTTCGAGGTCGCCTTCAAGGCGCTCGCCGAGGCCGGCCTGGGCCCCGAGGACGTGGTCCGCACCCGGATGTACCTCACGCACGCCCGGGACGTGGACGAGGTGGGCCGCGCCCACAAGCAGCTCTTCGACGCGGTCCGGCCCGCCGCGACCATGCTCATCGTCTCCGGCTTCGTCGACCCCGGCATGGTCGTCGAGGTGGAGGTCGAGGCGTTCAGGGCGGTGGCCGAATGACCCTCGCCGTACGGGTGATCCCCTGCCTGGACGTGGACAACGGCCGGGTCGTCAAGGGCGTCAACTTCCAGAACCTGCGCGACGCCGGTGACCCGGTGGAGATGGCCAAGCTGTACGACGCCGAGGGCGCCGACGAGCTGACCTTCCTCGACATCACCGCGTCCTCCGGCAACCGCGAGACCACGTACGACGTCGTGCGCAGGACCGCGGAGCAGGTCTTCATCCCGCTGACCGTGGGCGGCGGCGTCCGCACCGCGGACGACGTGGACAAGCTGCTGCGGGCCGGTGCGGACAAGGTCGGCGTGAACACCGCCGCCATCGCCCGCCCCGAGCTCATCCAGGAGATCGCGGAGCGCTTCGGCCGGCAGGTCCTCGTCCTGTCCGTGGACGCGCGGCGCACCGAGGCCGGGACCTTCGAGGTGACCACGCACGGCGGCCGCCGGGGCACCGGCATCGACGCCGTGGAATGGGCCCACCGGGCGGCCGAGCTGGGGGCGGGGGAGATCCTCCTCAACTCGATGGACGCGGACGGCACCAAGGACGGCTACGACACCGAGATGATCGCGGCGGTGCGCAAGCACGTCACGGTCCCGGTGATCGCGTCGGGCGGTGCGGGGGAGCTGGCGCACTTCGCCCCGGCGATCGAGGCGGGCGCGGACGCGGTGCTCGCGGCGTCGGTGTTCCACTTCGGCGATCTGCGGATCTCCGAGGTCAAGTCCACCCTCCGCGCAGCGGGCCACCCGGTCCGCTGATCCCGTCCCCGGGGGCCGATCGTCCTCCGGGTGCGGCCCTTGCCCTGGCCCGGCGGTGCGGGTTTCCCTGTCGGGTGCGGCCCGGTGGCCGCGCCTCAATCGCCGGTGGGGCTGGGTTTGGCTTCGGGGGGGGGCGGTGCCCCTCCGGGAGCTCTCCTCGGCTTGCGAACCCGAGCCGCGCCGGAACCGGACTCGGTGGTGGTTCGCCCGCCTGCGGGGAGCCCCCGGAGTGTCACCGCCCCACGGCCCCGCGTGCCGCGGGGGCCGGGGCGGAGCCCCAGGAGGACGGCCCGCCGGGTCAGATGCCCAGGGCCGCCACCATCAGCTTGGCCACGGCCTCCTTCTCGCCGTCCAGGGTCACCGCGGCGGCGTCCTGCCGGCCGAAACAGAACAAGGTCAGTTCACCCGGCTCGCCGGTCACCGTCACCACCGGCGCACCCTTGCGCGCCACCACGGTCCGCCCGTCCGGGCGCCGTAGCACCAGGCCCACCGGCGAGCGGCGGCCCGTCAGCCGGGCCAGCTTCTCCAGCCGGGACCAGAGCGCGTCCGAGAAGACCGGATCCAGTTCGCGCGGGGTCCAGTCCGGCTGCGCCCGCCGGACGTCCTCCGCGTGCACGTAGAACTCGACCGCGTTCGCCGCCTCGTCGATCTGCTTCAGCGCGTACACCGACAGCCTCGGCGGGCCGGTCCTGATCAACTGGATGAGTTCCTCGTACGGCTTGGCCGTGTACTCCTCCATCGCCTTGTCCAGGCGGGCCTTCAGCACGTTCAGCAGCAGACCGCCCGCCGCGTCGGGCCGCCGCTCGCGCACCACCACGTGCGCGGCCAGCTCACGGCAGGTCCAGCCGGCGCACAGCGTGGGGGCCTCCGGACCGGCCGCCTCCAACAGGTCCGCCAGCAGCAGGCGTTCACGCTTCGCATGGGTAGACATACGGGCCACCCTACGGTCGGAACACGCCGAGCGCCCGCTCATCAGGCGGACAGGGACCGTTACCCCCCTCCCCGGCCCGGCACAATGTCCCCATGAGTACGTCCCCCCGCCCCGGCACCCTCGATCCCGCCATCGCCGCGCGCCTCAAGCGCTCCGCGGACGGCCTGGTCCCGGCCATCGCCCAGCAGTACGACACCGGTGAGGTGCTCATGCTCGGCTGGATGGACGACGAGGCCCTGCACCGCACCCTGACCACGGGCCGCTGCACCTACTGGTCCCGCAGCCGTCAGGAGTACTGGGTGAAGGGGGATACTTCCGGCCACTTCCAGCACGTGAAGTCCGTCGCGCTCGACTGCGATGCCGACACTGTGCTCGTCCGCGTCGACCAGGTCGGAGCGGCCTGCCACACCGGGGCACGCACCTGCTTCGACGACGATGTCCTCCTCCGCGCAGCCGACTAGGTAGGGTCCCACGCAATGGATCTTGAGACGTTCCGCAAGCTCGCGGCCGACCGCCGCGTGATCCCCGTGAGCCGCAAGCTGCTGGCCGACGGGGACACCCCCGTCGGGCTCTACCGCAAGCTGGCCGCCGAACGCCCCGGCACCTTCCTCCTGGAGTCCGCCGAGAACGGCCGCTCCTGGTCCCGGTACTCCTTCATCGGGGTCCGCAGCGACGCCACCCTGACCGCCCGGGACGGCCGGGCGCACTGGATCGGCACCCCGCCCGTCGGCGTACCCACCGACGGGGACCCGCTCGACGCCCTGCGCGCCACCGTCGAGGCCCTGCACACCCCCCGCGACCTGGCGGGCGCCATGCCCCCCTTCACGGGCGGCATGGTCGGCTACCTCGGCTACGACATCGTGCGCCGCCTGGAGCGCATCGGCGAGCACACCAGCGACGACCTGGAGCTGCCCGAGCTGACCATGCTGCTCACCTCCGACCTGGCCGTCCTGGACCACTGGGACGGCACCGTCCAGCTCATCGCCAACGCCATCAACCACAACGACCTCGAATCCGGGGTCGACGAGGCGTACGCGGACGCGGTGGCCCGCCTCGACGCGATGGAGGCCGACCTGGCGCGCCCCGCCCCCTACGTGCCGGCCGCGCTGCCCGCCTCCGAGCTGCCCGAGTTCTCCGCCCTGTGGGGCGGAGAGAAGTACCAGGCGGCCGTCGAGGACATCAAGGAGCGCATCCGGGCCGGCGAGGCCTTCCAGGTGGTGCCCTCGCAGCGGTTCGAGACCCCCTGCCAGGCCTCCGCGCTGGACGTCTACCGGGTGCTGCGGGCCACCAACCCGTCGCCGTACATGTACCTCTTCCGCTTCGAGAACGGCTTCGACGTGGTCGGCTCCAGCCCCGAGGCGCTGGTCAAGGTCGAGGACGGGCGGGCCATGGTCCACCCCATCGCCGGTACCCGCCACCGCGGCGCGACCCCGCAGGAGGACCACGAGCTCGCCGAGGAGCTGATGGCCGACCCGAAGGAGCGCGCCGAGCACCTGATGCTCGTCGACCTGGGCCGCAACGACCTGGGCCGGGTCTGCGAGCCGGGCTCCGTCGAGGTCGTCGACTTCATGTCCGTCGAGCGGTACTCGCACGTCATGCACATCGTGTCCACGGTCACCGGCCGGGTCGCCGAGGGCAGGACCGCCTTCGACGTGCTCACCGCGTGCTTCCCCGCCGGCACCCTCTCGGGCGCGCCCAAGCCCCGGGCCATGCAGATCATCGAGGAGCTGGAGCCCACGCGCCGCGGCCTGTACGGCGGCTGCGTCGGCTACCTGGACTTCGCCGGGGACTCCGACACCGCCATCGCCATCCGCACGGCGCTGCTGCGCGACGGGACGGCGTACGTGCAGGCGGGCGCGGGTGTCGTCGCCGACTCGGTGCCCGAGCTGGAGGACCAGGAGTGCCGCAACAAGGCGGCCGCCGTGCTGCGCGCGGTGGGAGCGGCGAACCGCCTCCACGGCGCCTGAGGGCGTAGGGGATAGTGGGGTACGTGAGTGCCGTACCCCCGCCCCGAACCGATGCCGATGCCGACGCCGAGCCCGAGGGCCCCGACAGCCGCGGCGGCCGCCGCAGTGTGGCCGTCGCCCTGCTGCTCGGCGCGCTCGGCGCCACCGTCGTCCTGCTCGCCTCCGGCCGGACCTGGGCCCGGGGCACCGCCGCCATCGGCAGCGACTCGCTCCAGCTGACCGCCGACGGGCGGGCCGTCACCGGCCTGCCCGCCGCGCTGGCCATCGTGGGGCTCGCCGCGCTGGTCGCCGTCTTCGCCGTACGCGGCAAGGGCCGGCTGCTCGTGTCGGGGCTGCTGGCGCTGAGCGGCCTGGGAGCGGCCCTGTCGGCCGTCCTCGGCGCCGACGGCCGCCGGGCCCTGGACGCGCAGGCCGCCCGTACGACCGCCGACAGCGCGGCGCACGTGGCCGGGCTGACCCAGACGACCTGGCCCTACGTCACGGCCGCCGGGGCGGTCCTGATCCTGGCCGCCGGGCTGCTGGCACTGCGCTTCGGCCGGAGCTGGCCCGCGATGGGAGGCCGCTACGAGCGTGACGGCAGCCCGCGGCCGCGGACTGTCGCGGCGGTGGATCCGGACCGGCCGGAAGATCTGTGGAAGGCTCTGGACCGCGGCGAGGACCCGACGACCGACCCGGGCGCCGACCGGGCCCACTGACCCGACCCCCCTGGACGGCGAAGCCGCCCGGTACGGGACAATGGTCGCCGAGCGTTCGACACAGACCGCACGTTCGACACAGCAGCGCGACAGAGCAACGAGGAGCAACTCATGGCGGGCACTAGCCACGGACACACCCCGGCCGCCTGGACCGGTGTCATCATCGCCTTCATCGGTTTCTGCATCTCCGGCGCCTTCATGGTGATCGCGAACCCGCTCGGTTTCTGGGCCGGACTCGTCGTCGTCGCGCTCGGCGGTGTCGTCGGTCTGGCGATGCGGGCCGCGGGCATGGGCGCGCCGAAGGCCGCCCACAAGGACCTCGCCGAGGTCATCGCCGCCTCCAAGGTTCCCGCCAAGGTCTGAGCGCGCGAACGGCGCGGTCCGCTGCGCCGCGGTCCGCAGCAACGCAGCCGAAAGGCGCGGCCCCGCCGGGCTGCGCCTTTTGTCATGAGCGGAGAGAATCAGCAGGTGGACGCCTTTCGCACCCCCGATGCCCCGCTGTCACCGTTGCCGGCGCCCGTGCCCGCGGAGCCCGCGCCGCCCGCCGTGCGGCCGTCCCGGGTCCGGCGGCTCGCCGTCCCGGCGCTCTACCTGGCCGGGGCCGTGGCCGCCTTCGGGTACGTGGGCGCCGTGGACCCGAACGAGCCCGGCCACTACCCGGTGTGCCCGCTGTTCCGGCTCACGGGGATCCTGTGCCCGGGCTGCGGCGGTCTGCGCAGTGCGCATGCGTTCGCCAATGGCGACCTGGCCGTCGCCTTCGGGGCGAATGCCCTCGCGGTCGTGGGCTATTTCGTCTTCGCGGGGTTCATGGCCCTGTGGCTGGTTCGCGCGTGGCGCGGCGGTCCCACTCCGAGGATCGTGCTGCGTCCGAGGTACTGGTGGGCGCTCGGGGCGCTGGCCCTGGTTTTCTCCCTTGTCCGAAATCTCTCTTTCGGCTCCGCACTGGCGCCCTAGCCCCTTGGACAGGCCCTATGAAGCACGGATTCCGAATGTCCAGTAACTGGGACGTCGTCAACCGCGTGCGGAGGGCAACGCCTCCTGCGGATACCATTTGAGTGCCGACCTTGCGGTTGTACGTGTCTGCAAGGCGGCCGACCGTCATCGACCCGGAAGGGGGCCGCTCGCGTGAGTGTGCTCGACGAGATCATCGAAGGGGTCCGCGAAGACCTTGCCGAACGGCAGGCCCGCGTGAGCCTCGACGAGCTCAAGGAGCGTGCCGCCAAGGCGCCCCAGGCCAAGGACGGCGTCGCTGCCCTGCGCGGCGACAGCGTCAAGGTGATCTGCGAGGTCAAGCGCTCCAGCCCCTCCAAGGGCGCGCTGGCCGCCATCGCCGATCCGGCCGGGCTCGCCGCCGACTACGAGGCTGGCGGTGCGGCGGTCATCTCCGTCCTCACCGAGCAGCGCCGATTCGGCGGCTCGCTGGCCGACCTGGAGGCCGTCCGCGCCCGCGTGGACATCCCGATCCTGCGCAAGGACTTCATCGTCACGGCGTACCAGCTCTGGGAGGCCCGCGCCTACGGCGCCGACCTCGTCCTGCTGATCGTCGCGGCCCTGGAGCAGGAGGCCCTCGTCTCCCTCATCGAGCGGGCCGAGTCCATCGGTCTCACCCCGCTCGTCGAGGTCCACGACGAGGAGGAAGTGGAGCGCGCGGTCGCCGCCGGCGCCAAGATCATCGGCGTCAACGCCCGCAACCTCAAGGACCTCAAGGTCGACCGCTCCACCTTCGAGCGCGTCGTCGGCGAGATCCCGGACCACATCGTCAAGATCGCCGAGTCCGGCATCCGTGGCCCGCACGACCTGATCGCCTACGCCAACGAGGGCGCCGACGCCGTCCTCGTCGGGGAGTCCCTGGTGACCGGCCGCGACCCGAAGGCGGCCGTGGCCGACCTCGTCGCCGCCGGCGCCCACCCCGCCCTGCGCCACGGGCGGAGCTGACCCGAAACCATGGCCTACGACCGCTCCTCCGTCCGCACCCGGCCGGGCTCCCGCCCGGCCGGCGTGCCGACGGCGCACGCGCCCCTGGCGCGCGGCTGCCGCCCCCGCGGCTGCCGTGCCCCGGCCCGGCGCGTGCACGGGCGGCGGGTCCGGTACGTGATCGGCTCCGAGCCCGGCCAGGTCAACGGCATGCGATGGCGCCGCGGAGGCGCGCTGTAACGAGGGCCCGCCGCGGTCCGGTACCCCAGACGTACCGCGCCGCGAGCAGTCCCCGTACGGCCCGACGTCCGAGCCGCCGGCTTCCGGACGCGGGCCGCCCCGCACCGTACGCGGGCACATCCCCCAGCGGGGTGCGCGGTACTTGCGGGCGGCGCCATACGGTGAATCCACCCGCCGCATCTCGCACCCGTAGGAGCACTGGCACATGTCCAGCGAGTTCTTCATTCCGGACCCGGAGGGTCACGTTCCCAACGCCGAGGGTTACTTCGGTGACTTCGGCGGCAAGTTCATCCCGGAGGCGCTCGTCGCCGCCGTGGACGAGGTCGCCGTCGAGTACGACAAGGCCAAGGGCGACCCGGCCTTCGCGGCCGAGCTGAACGACCTCATGGTCAACTACACCGGCCGCCCGAGCGCCCTCACCGAGGTGCCCCGCTTCGCCGAGCACGCCGGCGGCGCCCGGATCTTCCTCAAGCGCGAGGACCTGAACCACACCGGCTCGCACAAGATCAACAACGTGCTGGGCCAGGCGCTGCTCACCAAGCGCATGGGCAAGACCCGCGTCATCGCCGAGACAGGCGCCGGGCAGCACGGCGTGGCCACCGCCACCGCCTGCGCCCTCTTCGGCCTCGACTGCACCATCTACATGGGCGAGATCGACACCCAGCGCCAGGCCCTGAACGTGGCCCGCATGCGCATGCTGGGCGCCGAGGTCATCGCCGTGAAGTCCGGCTCCCGGACGCTGAAGGACGCGATCAACGAGGCGTTCCGCGACTGGGTCGCCAACGTGGACCGGACCCACTACCTCTTCGGTACGGTCGCCGGCCCGCACCCCTTCCCGGCCATGGTCCGCGACTTCCACCGGGTCATCGGCGTCGAGGCCCGCCGCCAGATCCTGGAGCGCGCCGGACGGCTGCCGGACGCCGTCGCCGCCTGCGTCGGCGGCGGCTCCAACGCCATCGGCCTGTTCCACGCCTTCATCCCGGACGCCGACGTCCGCCTGGTCGGCTTCGAGCCCGCCGGGCACGGCGTCGAGACCGGCGAGCACGCGGCCACCCTGACCGCCGGTGAGCCCGGGATCCTGCACGGCTCCCGCTCGTACGTCCTCCAGGACGAGGAGGGCCAGATCACCGAGCCGTACTCCATCTCGGCCGGTCTGGACTACCCGGGCATCGGCCCGGAGCACTCCTACCTCAAGGACTCCGGCCGCGGCGAGTACCGCGCGGTCACCGACGACGCGGCGATGCAGGCCCTGCGCCTGCTCTCCCGTACCGAGGGGATCATCCCGGCGATCGAGTCGGCGCACGCCCTCGCGGGCGCGCTGGACCTCGGCAAGGAGCTGGGCAAGGACGGCCTGCTGGTCGTCAACCTGTCCGGTCGCGGTGACAAGGACATGGACACCGCCGCCCGCTACTTCGGCCTGTACGACACCGACGGTGAAGTCGCCGACAACGAGTTCTCCGAGGGGGACGACAAGTGAGCGCCACGCACGGCCACGGCAACATCGAGCTGTTGAGCGCCACCCTCGCCAAGGCGAAGTCCGAGGACCGTGCCGCCCTCGTCGCCTACCTCCCCGCCGGCTTCCCGACCGTCGACGGCGGCATCGAGGCGGTCAAGGCCGTCATCGCCGGTGGCGCGGACATCGTCGAGATCGGCCTGCCCCACAGCGACCCGGTCCTCGACGGGCCGGTCATCCAGACCGCCGACGACATCGCCCTGCGCGGCGGAGTCAAGATCGCCGATGTCATCCGCACGGTCCGCGAGGCACACGAGGCCACCGGGGCCCCGGTCCTGGTGATGACCTACTGGAACCCCATCGACCGCTACGGCGTCGAGCGGTTCACCTCCGAGCTGGCGGCGGCGGGCGGCGCCGGCTGCATCCTGCCCGACCTGCCGGTGCAGGAGTCCGCCCTGTGGCGCGAGCACGCGCAGAAGCACGGTCTGGCGACCGTCTTCGTCGTGGCTCCCAGCAGCAAGGACGCCCGCCTGGCCACGATCACGGCGGCCGGCTCCGGCTTCGTCTACGCCGCCTCCCTCATGGGGGTCACCGGCACCCGCGAGTCCGTCGGCAACCAGGCGGCGGACCTGGTGCGCCGGACCCGCGCCACCAGCGACCTGCCCGTCTGCGTCGGGCTCGGCGTCTCCAACGCCGTCCAGGCCAAGGAGGTCGCGGGCTTCGCCGACGGCGTGATCGTCGGCTCGGCCTTCGTGAAGCTCCTGCTGGACGCGCCGGACCTGCCGAGCGGGCTGGACGCCGTACGGGCGCTCGCGGGCGAGCTCGCGGAGGGCGTGCGCCGGAGCTGACGCGCGTTCGATCGCGGGTGCGAACCTCTGATCGGGTTCTGTAGTCCGATCGGGTGGAAGTACGGGCAGGGAGGCACGCGAGTGCCTCCCTGCTTCGTTTGGCGGAACGTGAGCGAGAAGAACGACGGTGCGAACCGCGATGCGACGAAACGATCGGCCCGGGAGCGACTCCAAGCGGAGCGCGAGCGGCAGAAGACCCGGGACAAGCGCCGGCGGACCCTGATCGTGGCGTCGGCGGTGGTCGGCGTCCTCTGCCTGGCGACCGTCGTCGGCGTGATCGCGGCCAACACCGGCAAGGACAGCGGCGCCAAGGGCGGCCCGGTCGTCGCCCCCTCCGGGGCCACCGGCAAGGACGCGCTCGCCATCCAGACGGGCAAGCCGGAGGCCAAGTCCACCCTCACCGTCTGGGAGGACTTCCGCTGCCCGGCCTGCAAGGCGTTCGAGGACAACTACCGGGACACCGTCCACGAGCTGGAGTCCAAGGGCCTGCTCAAGGTGGACTACCACCTGGTCACCCTCATCGACGGCAACATGGGCGGCAGCGGCTCCCTGAAGGGGGCGAACGCAGCGGCCTGCGCGCAGGACGCCGGCAAGTTCACCGAGTACCACGACGTCCTCTTCCAGAACCAGCCGCAGGAAACCGACGACGCCTACGGCAAGAACGCCAAGCTGCTGGAGCTCGCCGGCAAGGTCGAGGGGCTGGACACTCCCGCGTTCCGCGCCTGTGTCGAGGACGGCACCCACAACAGCTGGGTGGGCAAGTCGCAGGAGGCCTTCAGGGCCGGAAAGTTCCGGGGCACGCCCACCGTCCTGCTGAACGGCAAGGACATCTTCTCCGACCAGGCCAACCAGGTGACCCCGCAGAAGCTGAAGGAGCAGGTGGAAGCCGCCGCCGGGGTCGTGAAACCGTCACCGTCGAGCAGCGCGACGCCAGGATCCGGAGGGAAGAACGGGGCCAAGGCCTCGCCGTCCGCCTCGCGGACGGGCTCCGGCGGATCGTCCGGCACGGCCTCGCACCGGTCCACCGGCAGCTCTTCGAACGGGTCCTCGGGGGACTGACCGACGCCTGTTCCATGTCTGGATTTGGTTTCGTCTTGCCGGGCGGGTTGCGGTGCGTACCGCCCGGCAAGGTAGCGTCATGTCTGCCATGGACATTGCTTACATCCCCAGCCCGTCGACCGGCGTGATCCATCTCGGACCGATCCCGCTTCGCGGCTACGCGTTCTGCATCATCATCGGCGTCTTCGTCGCCGTATGGCTCGGCAACAGGCGGTGGATCGCGCGCGGTGGAAAGCCGGGCACGGTCGCGGACATCGCCGTGTGGGCCGTGCCCTTCGGCCTGGTCGGTGGTCGCCTCTACCACGTGATCACCGACTACCAGCTCTATTTCGGCGAGGGCCGCAACTGGGTCGACGCCTTCAAGATCTGGGAAGGCGGACTCGGCATCTGGGGTGCCATCGCGCTCGGCGCGGTGGGCGCCTGGATCGGCTGCCGCCTGCGCGGGATCCCGCTGCCGGCCTGGGCGGACGCCCTGGCCCCCGGCATCGCGCTGGCCCAGGCCTGCGGACGCTGGGGCAACTGGTTCAACCAGGAGCTGTACGGCCGGGCCACCGACCTGCCGTGGGCGGTGGAGATCACCGCGGGCCCGAACCGGGACGCCGGCACCTACCACCCGACCTTCCTCTACGAGTCGCTGTGGTGCGTCGGCGTCGCCTTCCTGGTGATCTGGGCCGACCGCCGCTTCAAGCTCGGCCACGGGCGGGCCTTCGCCCTCTACGTCGCCGCGTACTGCCTCGGCCGCGTCTGGACCGAGTACCTGCGCGTCGACGAGGCGCACCACATCCTCGGCATGCGGCTGAACGTGTGGACCGCGATCGTGAGCTTCATCCTGGCCGTGGTCTACCTGGTGCTGTCGGCGAAGCTGCGGCCGGGCCGCGAGGAAGTCGTAGAGCCGGACGCGGTTGCCTCCGGCGGCAAGGACGGCCACGAGACGGTTCCGGCCGAGGCGGACGCCACCGCCGAAGCCGCTGACGCGACGAAGCCGGAGACGGCCGAAGCCAAGGCCAAGGCGCCCGTCCTGACGAAGGACGCCCCCGCCGAGGCCGATGCCCCGGAGGCCGGCAAGCGCTGACCGCAAGACCCGACAAGGGGGGTACCGCGTACACCGCGGTACCCCCTTCGGCGTTCCCCGAGCCCGGTACCACTCAGCCTCACCGGGCGGCCGTGCGTGCGGCCAGAGCGAGGGTGCGGTGCGCCGCCGCGACGACCGCCGGGTCCACGAACCGGCCGTCGGGCAGGGCCAGCGCCCCCGGGGTGGCCCGGGCCGCGCTCAGCACCTCCACGGCGGCGCTGACCTCCTCGGGCGCCGGGAGGTAGGCCCGCTCGATCACCGGGAGCTGGCGGGGGTGGATCGCCGCCCGGCCGAGGAAGCCCAGGGCGCGGCCGCGGACGCAGGAGACCGCCAGCGCCTCCAGATCCCGGATGTCGGGGAACACCGACTGCGCCGGGGGCGTCAGCCCCGCCGCCCGGGCCGCGACCACCACCCGGGAGCGGCACCAGTCCAGGCCCGCCTCCGCGCTCACGGCCAGGTCGGCCCGCAGATCCGCCTCGCCGAGGGAGAGCCCGCGCAGGGCGGGGTGCGCGCGGGCGATCTCGTAGGCGCGCTCCACGCCCACGGCCGATTCGAGCAGGGCGTGCAGGCTCACCCCGCCGGTGCGGTCGGCGACGGCGGCGATCTGCCCCGGTGCGCTGATCTTGGGCAGCCGCAGTCCCGCGAGGCCGCGCAGCCCGCCGAGCGCGTTGAGGTCGGCGCCGCCCCAGGGGGATTCGAGGGCGTTGACGCGGACGTGCACGGGGAGCGGGGGCCGCTCCGCGAGCAGCTCGGCGGTCGCGGCGCGGGCGTACTCCTTGCGCGAGGCGGGGACCGCGTCCTCCAGGTCGACGATGACGGCGTCCGCCCCGCAGCCCAGGGCCTTGGCGACGACCTCCGGGCGGTCGCCGGGCGCGTACAGCCAGGTCAGGATCACAGGGCTCCTTCGGTCCGCAACGCGGTGATCTCGGCCTCGGTCAGCCCGAGCTCGGTCAGGACCTCCTCGGTGTCCGCGCCGTGCGGGCGGCCCGCCCAGCGGATCCCGCCGGGGGTCTCGGAGAGCCGGAAGAGGATGTTCTGCATGCGGAGCGGGCCCAGTTCCGGGTCCTTGACCTCGGTGACCGTGTCGAGGGCGGCGAACTGCGGGTCGGCCATCACGTCCCGGACGTCGTAGACCGGGGCGACGGCCGCCTCGGCCTCCTCGAACGCGGCGACCACCTCCTCCGCCTTGTGCCGGGCGATCCAGCCGCCGACGGCCTCGTCCAGTACCTCCGCGTGCCGGGCCCGCCCGGCGCCGGTCGCGAACCAGGGCTCGGCGATCAGCTCGGGCCGCCCCACCAGCCGCACCACCCTCTCGGCGATGGACTGCGCGGAGGCGGAGACCGCCAGCCAGCGCCCGTCGGCACTGCGGTAGGTGTTGCGGGGGGCGTTGTTGGTGGAGCGGTTGCCGGTGCGGGGCTGGACGTAGCCGAGCTGGTCGTACCAGAGCGGGTGCGGGCCGAGCACGGTGAGGATCGGCTCGACGATCGCCAGGTCCACCACCTGCCCGTGCCCGGTGCGGTCCCGCCCGGCGAGGGCGGTCATCACGGCGTACGCACAGGTCAGCGCGGCGATCGAGTCGGCGAGCCCGAAGGGCGGCAGGGTCGGCGGCCCGTCCGGCTCCCCGGTGATCGCGGCGAAACCGCTCATCGCCTCGGCGAGGGTGCCGAAGCCGGGGCGGTGCGCGTACGGGCCGTGCTGGCCGAAGGCCGTGACGCGGGCCAGGACCAGGCGCGGGTTGGCGGCGGACAGCTCGGGCCAGCCCAGCCCCCACTTCTCCAGGGTGCCGGGGCGGAAGTTCTCGATGACCACGTCGGCGGTGGCGGCCAGCCGCAGCAGGGTGTCCCGGCCGCCCGGGGTGGAAAGGTCGAGGGTCATGGTCCGCTTGTTCCGGCCGAGCAGCTTCCACCACAGGCCGATGCCGTCCTTGGCGGGGCCGTGGCCGCGGGAGGGGTCGGGGCGGCCGGGGTGCTCGACCTTCACCACCTCGGCGCCGAAGTCGCCGAGCAGGGTGGCGGCCAGCGGTCCGGCGAAGAGCGTGGCGAGGTCGAGCACGCGGAGCCCTTCCAGCGGCCCGGTGGTCCTCACGAGGCGGCCCCGGGCTGCGCCGCGGCGAAGGCGTCGGTCTCGGCGCGGGTCGGCATCGAGTCCTGGGCGCCCGGGCGCTGCACGGAGAGCGCGGCCGCCGCCGAGGCCCAGCGCAGGGCCGCGGGCATCGGACGGCCCTCTCCCAGGGCCACGGCGAGGGCGCCGACGAAGGTGTCCCCGGCGGCGGTGGTGTCCACGGCCCGGACCCGGGGCGCGGGCACGGTCAGCGGCTGCCGGCCGCGGGCGGCGTACAGGACCCCGGCCGAGCCGAGGGTGATCACCACCTCGGGCACGTCGGCGAGCAGGGCCGTGGCGGCCTGGAGGGGGTCGGTGAGGCCGGTGAGGGTGGCGGCCTCGTGCTCGTTCGGGACGAGGAGGTCGGTGGCGGCGAGCAGCTCGGCGGGCAGCGGCTGGGCGGGCGCCGGGGTGAGCACGGTACGGACGCCGTGCGCGCGGGCGGCGCGGGCCCCGGCGAGGACGGCCGGGAGGGGGAGTTCGAGCTGGAGGAGCAGGGACCGGGCGGCGGCGATCCGGGCCTCGTCGCCCGGCTCGAGGCCGGTGACGGCCGCGTTCGCGCCGGGGATGACGATGATGCTGTTGCCGCCCTCGTCGTCCACGGTGATGTGCGCGGTGCCGCTGGCGCCCTCGACGGTGCGCAGGGGCGCCGTCTCGACCCCGGCGGCGGTGAGCGCGGAGCGCAGTCGTACGCCGAACTCGTCCGCCCCGACCGCGCCGATCATCACCACCCTCCCGCCGCAGCGGGCGGCGGCGACGGCCTGGTTGGCGCCCTTGCCGCCGGGGACCGTGCGGAAGGCGCGGCCGGTGACGGTCTCCCCGAGGCGGGGGGCCTTGGGGACGTAGGCGACGAGGTCCATGTTCGTACTGCCGAGCACGGCGATGGCCGTCATGAGCGTGCTGCCTCCTGTGCGGTGAGGTGGGCGAGGGTGTCGAAGCCGATGCCGTCGAAGCCGGGGACGGTGGTGGCGAGGCGGTTCTTGAGCGGTGCGGTCCAGCGGTGCGGGATGCCGTCCGGGTAGCCGGCGAGCAGTCCGGCGAGGGCGCCGGCGGTGGCCCCGTTGGAATCGGTGTCCCAGCCGCCGGACACCGCGCGGCAGACGGAGCGGGTGAAGTCCCCGTCGGCGTGGGTGAGGGCGGCGGCGATCAGGGCCGTGTTGGGGACGGCGTGGACCCAGTGGTAGTGCCCGTAGCGGGCGTGCAGCCGGTCGACGACGAGGTCGAAGTCCGCTTCCTGCCCGGCCCACCGGATCCCCGAGCGGACGGCCCCGGCGAGGCGGGAGCGGGGCGGTACGACGGCCAGGCCGGCCCGGAGCGCGGTGTGGACGTCGGCCCGGCCGGTGGCGGCCTCGGCGGTGGCGGCGGCGACGAAGAGAGCCGCGTAGACGCCGTTGCCGGTGTGGGTCAGGGCGGCGTCCCGGTAGGCCTGGGCCGCGGCGGCGGCCGGGTCGCCGGGGTTGGTCCAGCCGTGGACGTCGGCGCGGATGAGGGCGCCGATCCACTCGCGGAAGGGGTTGTGGTGGGTGGCGGTGGCGGGCGGCTCCAGCCCGAGCAGGAGGTTGCGGTAGGCGATCCGCTCGGCCGTGAAGGTCCGCCCGGCGGGGAGCTCGTCGAGCCAGAGGCGGGCCACGTCGGCGGTGGTGAAGGCCTTGCCGTGCCGTTGGAGGAGCAGCAGGCCGAGGAGGGGGTAGTTGAGGTCGTCGTCCTCGGGCATGCCGTCGATGTTCTCGGCGAGGGAGGTGGCGGCGGAGCGGCGGTTCCAGGGGTACGCGGCCAGGACCTCCGAAGGGACGCCGCGGGCGGTGAACCAGTCGTCCAGCGGCCAGTTGCCCGCGGCGCGGGCGAGGGCGCGGATGCCGGCCAGCGGCAGCTTCTCGACGGGCTTGCCGAGCAGACACCCGACGGCCCGCCCCCACCACGCGGCTTCCAGCCGGCCCCGCAGGAGGACGTCCGGCCCCGCGGCGGGCACCTGTTCCGGCGTGGCGGGTGGGACGTGGTCCGGGTCGGCCGTGGCCGCCGCGGCCGGGGGCCAGGTGGCCTGGATGGCGGGCCAGGACTGGGGTTCGTCGGTTCGGGAGGGGGGTGGGAGTTGCGCCAGGGCGTCCAGGAGGCGGGTGGCCAGCGCGCGGAGTTCCGGTGGGGCCGGGGCGGGGGAGGCGCCGGCGCGGTCCGGGGCGGGGTGGCCGCCCGCCGCGAGCCAGGCGCGCAGGGCGGGGGCCGGGTCCCGGCCGTCCTCGGCCGCCTGGCGCAGCTCGTGCCCGACCAGGTCCTCGGGCTGCGCCCACGTGAGCCGCAGGGGTGCGCACGGAGCGGCGGAGGCAGGCCCGGCGGTGCCCGTCACCGGGGGTCCGCGATCGCGGTGAAGGCCGATTCGTGGGAGCGGCGGCGGGAGCGGTCGAGGGCGAAGATCTCCCGGGCCACCGCGGCCAGCGCCACCGCCGGGGCGTGCAGGTCGAGGCGGCTGGCCTCGGCCACCTGCTTGGCCCACGCGGCCGGGACCACCGCCTCGCCGCCCAGGGCCCCGGCGATCGCCCCCGCCATCGTGGCGATGGAGTCGCAGTCCCGGCCGTAGTTGACGGCGCCGAGGACCGCGGTCTCGTACCGTCCGTCCGCGACGAGCAGCATCCCCAGCGCGATCGGGAGTTCCTCGATGGCGTGGAGCCGGGAGGGACGGCGGGCGTCGAGCGACGGGTTCCGGTAGTCCGGCCCGACCGAGTCGTACGGGGCCACCGCCGCCCGCAGCGGCGCCAGCGCCGACTCGAAGTCCCGGTGGGCGGCGGCCACTTCGCGCACGGCCGCGATCGCGGCGCGCGTGCCGTCCTTGGCCAGGGACAGGGCCGTGTCCACCACCGAGGCGGCCGTCGCCCCCGGCACGCACGCGGCCGCCACCGCCGCCGCGAACACGCCCGCCGCCTCCCGCCCGTACGAGGACTGGTGCGCCCCGGCGATGTCCAGCGCCTCCGCGTAGGCGCCCGCCGGATGGCCGGCGTTGGCGATGCCCACCGGCGCCATGTACATCGCCGCGCCGCAGTTGACGATGTTGCCGCTGCCGGCCTCGCGGGGGTCGGCGTGCGCGTAGTGCAGCCGGGTCACGATCCACTTCTCGGCCAGGAAGATCCGCTGCAACGGCAGTGCCTCGGCCTCCAGTTCCGGGATCCAGCGGGGGGTGGACATGAGGTCGGGGACCAGGTGCTCGGCGATCGCGTAGGCGTCGAGGTGGTCCCGTACGGCCTCGTAGACGCGGACCAGCGCGTGCGTCATCAGGGTGTCGTCCGTGACGTGCCCGTCGCCCTTGTGGTACGGGGCGATGGGGCGGGCCGTGCGCCAGTCCTCGTGCCAGGGGCCGACGATGCCGTGCACGCGGCCGCCGTGCCGTTCCACGATCTGGTCCGGGGTCCAGCCCTCCACCGGGCCGCCGAGCGCGTCGCCGACGGCGGCTCCGACGAGAGCGCCGAGGGCCCGGTCCTCCAACGTGAGCGTCATGTCCGAATCATCCCTTGGGTGAGGTGAGTTCCGTGGCCGCGAGGAGCGCGGCGAGTTCCACGAGGTCGGTGCCGGCGAGGCGGGGGAGGGCGCAGCCGGAGAGGGTGCGGCAGGCCTCGCGCCAGGCGGCGGGGATCGAGTCGCCGCCGCCGAGCACGCCGGTCAGCGCGCCGGCCAGGGCGGGGGCGGAGTCCGCGACGCGGGACAGGCAGGCGGCGGCCGGGACGGCCTCGGCCATCCTGCCGCGGGCGGCGGTCGCGAGGGCGAGGGCCACGGGGACGGTCTCGGCGGCGGCGATCCCGTAGCTGTAGACGTGGTCCACGATCTCGTGTTCGAGGGTGGGGACGATGGCGAAGGCGCCGCCGTCCTTGTGGGTGCGGGCGAGCCGGACGGCGTGCCGGGCGTTGCGGCCGATCTCGGTGGTCTCGGGGAGCTGGGCGAGGGCGGCGTCGACGGCGGCGTCGACGTCCGCGGTGGTGAGGGCGGTGGCGATGGCGGCGGCCATGGCGCGGGCGCCGTGGACCCCGTCGCCGTCCTGGGTGTAGCGGGCGTCGAACTCGGCGAGGTCGGCCGCGGCGTGGGCGTCGCCGGGGTGTACGACGGCGAGGACGCAGGCGCGGACGCAGGCGGCGTCGTCGAAGTAGTGCGGGTTGTCGTGGCCGGTGGCGGGCGGGCGCAGGCCGGTGGCGAGATTGCCGAGGCCGGCGCGGACGGAGATCCGGGCACGGAGGGGGAGGACGGCGGATTCGACCTCGGGCGCGCGTTCCGCCGCTGCGGCGACTTCGGAGGCCAGGGCGTTCCACGCGAGGTCGATGGCGGCGCGCATGCGGCGGGAGCGGGAGAGGTCGCTGAGCAGCACGCCGGCGGCGGTGAGGACGGACTCGGCGACGAAGGCGGCCCATTCGGCGTCGTCGGAAGGGCCGAGGCGGAGCGGTTCGGGGGGCTGGTTGAGGGCGATGGGGACGGGGAGGGTGGTGGTGGCGTTCTGCTCGGCGAAGGTGTCGAGCTCGCGGGTGAGGCGGCGGGTCCACTCGGGCATCCGGCTGGCGCGGTGGCGGGCGGCGGGCCACCCGGCCGCGTCGCCTGCGGCGAGCCCGAGGAGGAGGCCCTCGATGCGGCGCTTCTCCGCCGGGGCGCCTGCGGCGAGCTCGGCGGGGGGTTCCGGGGCCCGGAGCAGGGCCACGGCCCCGGCCCCGGTCCCGTGCCGCTGTCCGGACCGGACCACGATCCGGGATCCCGCCGCGGGTGCGGGTGCGGGGACGCCCTCCGCAGCGAGGGCCTGACCCCCACCCTCGGGCTCCGCCGAGGCCCCTGCGGGCGCCCGGCGCGACGGTGCCTCGGCCGGCGCGTCGGCCGGGGCCCGGCCGACGGGCGGCGGGGCCAGGGCCGTCGGCCCCGGGGGCGGAGTGGCCGAGGCCGGGTTCGCCGGGGGCTGTGCCGGCGCCCGGGCGGCGGGGGCCGGCGTGAAGGAGGCCGGGGCCCGGGTGGCGGGGGCGGGGGTGGCCGGGGGGAGGGGCAGTGGCGGGCGTGGCGGTGGGTCGGGCTGGGGCTGGGCGACCGGAGTCGGGGCCGTCGGGCCCGGCAGGGCGGGGGTGGCCGGGGGGAGGGGCAGTGGCGGGCGTGGCGGTGGGTCGGGCTGGGGCTGGGCGACCGGGGCCGGGGCCGTCGGGCCCGGCAGGGCGGGGGTGGCCGGGGGGAGGCTGTCCGGGGAGGGGGTCATCGGGGGGCCTCGCATTCGGGGGTGAGGAGGTCCGCGATGTCCAGGACGTGGTAGCCCCGCATCGAGGGGAGGCAGCTGCCGCGGACCGGGCCGATGGCCGAGGACCAGGCGGCGGGGATCGCGGCGGCTCCCGACAGTGCGCCGGCCAGTGCGCCCGCCACCGCCGCCGTGGTGTCGGCGTCGCGGCCCATGTTCACGGCGGTGAGGACGGAGGACGGGAAGTCCCCCTGGCACGCGGCGAAGGCCCCGAAGGCCAGGCCCACCGCCTCCGGGGCCAGGTCCGTCCACGGGTAGCCGCCGATGACCACCGCCGAGCGGACGGCCCGTTCACCCCGCGGGGCCGCGGTGACCGCCCGGCGCAGGGAGCGGGCCGTCCAGGAGTCGGACGGGATGACGGACAGGGCGGCCGAGACCACCGAGGCGGGGGAGCCGCCGGCCATGGCCGCCGCCACGCCCGCCGCGACCGCCTGGCCGCCGTAGATGCCCTCGCCGTCGTGGCTGACCGAGCCGTCGATGGCGACCAGCCGGGCCGCCTCCGCCGGCCGGCCCGCGGCGAAGACGCCGAACGGCGCCGCCCGCATCGCCAGCCCGTCCGACCACGCGTGCCGGTGCTGGGCCGAGATGGGTGCGGCCAGGCCCCGGCGGAGGTTCTCCAGGGTGCCGCGCTCGGAGAACCCGGCGCCGCGGAACGGCCCTTCGTCGAGGTCGGCGATCCAGTGGTGCCAGGCCCGTTCCACGTGGGAGACGGTGAGCGCCGAGCCGTGGCGGGCCAGCAGCAGCCCCGAGAAGATCGCGTACTCGGTGTCGTCCGTGCCCGCCGGGTCCTCCGACACGAATCCCTCGATGCGGCCCCACTTGGCCCGGATCTCCGACGGCTTCATGTTCTCCGCGGGGGCGCCCAGCGCATCGCCCACCGCGAGTCCGAGAAGAGCGCCCCTGGCCCGTTCGAGGAGGACCTGCGGATTGCATGCAATCAGCTTCATCGGCTCCATGGCGCGCCTCTCCCACTTGGATGGGGCTCATCATGAGCCCTTGGGGGATTTGTGCCATGGCATGTGGTTTGTCGCTCGTCGCGAAACACCCCGCGAACACCCCCGTCACCCGGTCGCCGACCCACAAAAGCCCAGGTAAGTACGGCCTTCCTTGCTGGCGGGCAGCAGAAATCGTGCGTAGTTTCGAGGTGTTCAGGGGGAGCGGGGCGCCTCACGCCGCCCGTTCGCACAAATGGGGAGATAAACCGCATGTCCATCATCGATATCGAAGCATCGCTGCACACCGCCCACCGTGACAACCACACCCACCGCGACGTCAACGGTGGATGGCTGCGGCCGGCCGTGTTCGGTGCGATGGACGGGCTCGTCTCCAACCTCGCCCTGATGACCGGTGTCGCCGGCGGCGCCGTCGCCCCGCAGGTCGTCGTCATCACCGGTCTGGCGGGTCTCGCGGCCGGCGCCTTCTCGATGGCGGCCGGCGAGTACACCTCCGTCGCCTCGCAGCGCGAACTGGTCCTCGCCGAACTCGACATCGAGCGCCAGCAGTTGCGCAAGCACCCGGTCGACGAGATGGAGGAGCTCGCCGAGCTCTACGTCTCCCGCGGCGTCGAGCCCCCGCTCGCCCGCGAGGTCGCCATGCAGCTGTCGCGCGATCCCGAGCAGGCGCTGGAGATCCACGCCCGCGAGGAGCTCGGCATCGACCCCGACGATCTGCCCTCGCCGATGGTCGCCGCGGTCTCGTCCTTCGGTTCGTTCGCGCTGGGCGCGCTGCTCCCCGTACTGCCGTACCTGCTCGGGGCCACGTCCCTGTGGCCCGCGGTGCTGGTCGCGCTGGTCGGCCTCTTCGGCTGCGGGGCGGTCGTCTCCCGGGTCACCGCCAGGTCCTGGTGGTACAGCGGTGCCCGCCAGCTGGTGCTGGGTGGCGCGGCCGCCGGTGTGACGTACATCCTGGGAACCTGGATCGGTGGAGCCATAGGCTGACCGCGGCTGGAGTGAGACACTATGCAGTACGCAACATAAGTAGTCCGTTACCCGGCGGTTTCGAATCCGTGTCCACCGGGAATCAGACCAGGGCTCCGGGCAACGATGCCCGCCCTGCACCCGGGACCTCCGCCTCGCGCGATACCTCCGTAGAGCGCCGCGAAAGTCCCCTCTTTCTGCCTCGTGCAGTCCGCATGCTGGAATGACGTATCCGCTTCTCGGGATTGTCGTCATCATGTAATCTGCACGAAATTTCGCAGAGGGCCAACGTCGTCCCTCGGCTATGCACATATGCCACGACGACGACGGGAGAGCCGATGCGTTCCGCATCCACGCACTCCGCGACCGGCTCCAGCACCACCGCCTGGTCGCCCATGGACGGTCGCCCCGCCCAGCAGGGCATGTACGACCCGCGCAACGAGAAGGACGCCTGTGGCGTCGGCTTCGTGGCGAACCTCACCGGCGAGGCCACCCACACACTCGTTGAGCAGGCCCTGACCGTATTGCGGAACCTCGAGCACCGCGGCGCGACCGGCTCCGAGCCGGACTCGGGCGACGGCGCCGGAATCCTCAGCCAGGTCCCGGACGCGTTCCTGCGCGACGTGGCCGGCTTCGAGCTCCCCGAGGCCGGCGGCTACGCCGTCGGCATCGCCTTCCTCCCCGCCGACGGCACCGCACGGGCCGTCGCCGTGGAGCAGATCGAGGCCATCGCCGCCGAGGAGAACCTCACGGTCCTCGGCTGGCGCGAGGTCCCGGTCACCCCGGACCTGCTCGGCAACGGCGCCCGCGCCACCATGCCGGCCTTCTCGCAGCTGTTCGTCAGCAACGGCAGCACGGGCATCGAGCTGGACCGCAAGGCGTTCGTGCTGCGCAAGCGCGCCGAGCGCGAGGCCGGCGTGTACTTCCCGTCGCTCTCCGCCCGCACCATCGTCTACAAGGGCATGCTGACCACCGGCCAGCTGGAGCCCTTCTTCCCCGACCTCTCCGACCGCCGCTTCGCCTCGGCCGTCGCCCTGGTCCACTCGCGCTTCTCCACGAACACCTTCCCGTCGTGGCCGCTCGCCCACCCGTACCGCTTCGTCGCGCACAACGGCGAGATCAACACGGTCAAGGGCAACCGCAACTGGATGAAGGCCCGCGAGTCCCAGCTGGCCTCCGAGGCCTTCGGCGACGGCGTGCTGGACCGGATCTTCCCGATCTGCACCCCGGACGCCTCCGACTCGGCCTCCTTCGACGAGGTCCTGGAGCTGCTCCACCTCGGCGGCCGGTCGCTCCCGCACAGCGTGCTGATGATGATCCCGGAGGCGTGGGAGAACCACACCTCCATGGACCCGGCCCGCCGCGCGTTCTACAAGTACCACTCCACCCAGATGGAGCCCTGGGACGGCCCGGCCTGCGTCACCTTCACCGACGGCGTCCAGGTCGGCGCGGTCCTCGACCGCAACGGCCTGCGCCCCGGCCGCTACTGGGTCACCGACGACGGCCTCGTCGTCCTCGGCTCCGAGGTCGGCGTGCTCGACATCGACCCGGCCAAGGTCGTCCGCAAGGGCCGCCTGCAGCCCGGCAAGATGTTCCTCGTCGACACCGCCCAGAAGCGGATCATCGAGGACGACGAGATCAAGGCCGAGCTGGCCGGCGCCGCTCCGTACGCCGAATGGCTGGAGACCGGCGAGATCGAGCTGGAGGACCTGCCCGAGCGTGAGCACATCGTGCACACCCACGCCTCGGTCACCCGCCGCCAGCAGACCTTCGGCTACACCGAGGAAGAGCTGCGCGTCATCCTCGCGCCGATGGCCCGTACCGCCGGCGAGCCGCTCGGCTCCATGGGTACGGACTCCCCGATCGCGGCCCTGTCCGAGCGCCCCCGGCTGCTCTTCGACTACTTCACCCAGCTCTTCGCGCAGGTCACCAACCCGCCGCTGGACGCCATCCGCGAGGAGCTCGTCACCTCGCTGCTGTCCTCGCTCGGCCCGCAGGGCAACCTGCTGGAGTCGACCGCCGCGTCCTGCCGCAGCGTCACCCTGCCCTTCCCGGTGATCGACAACGACGAGCTGGCCAAGCTCATCCACATCAACGCCGACGGCGACATGCCCGGCATGAAGGCCGCCACGCTCTCCGGCCTCTACCGGGTCTCCGGCGGCGGCGAGGCCCTGGCCGCCCGGATCGAGGAGATCCGCGCCGAGGCCGACGCGGCCATCGCCAACGGCGCCCGCCTGATCGTCCTCTCGGACCGCCACTCGGACGCCGAGCACGCGCCGATCCCGTCGCTGCTGCTCACCTCCGCCGTGCACCACCACCTCATCGCCACCAAGCAGCGCACCCAGGTGGGTCTGCTGGTCGAGGCCGGTGACGTCCGCGAGGTCCACCACGTCGCCCTGCTCATCGGCTACGGCGCGGCCGCGGTCAACCCGTACCTCGCCATGGAGTCCGTCGAGGACCTGCTGCGCGCCGGTACCTTCCTGTCCGGCCTGGAGCCGGAGCAGGCCATCAAGAACCTGATCTACGCGCTCGGCAAGGGCGTCCTGAAGGTCATGTCCAAGATGGGCATCTCCACCGTCGCCTCCTACCGCGGCGCCCAGGTCTTCGAGGCCGTCGGCCTCAACGACGAGTTCGTCGAGACCTACTTCAACGGCACCGCCACCAAGATCGGCGGCGCCGGCCTGGACGTCATCGCCAAGGAGGTGGCCGCGCGCCACGCCAAGGCGTACCCCGTCTCCGGCATCGCGGCCACGCACCGCGCGCTGGAGATCGGCGGCGAGTACCAGTGGCGCCGCGAGGGCGAGCCGCACCTGTTCGACCCGGAGACGGTCTTCCGCCTGCAGCACGCCACCCGCAACCGCCGGTACGACGTCTTCAAGCAGTACACGGCCCGGGTGAACGAGCAGTCCGAGCGCCTGATGACGCTCCGCGGCCTGTTCGGCTTCAAGTCGGAGCGGGAAGCCATCTCCATCGACGAGGTCGAGTCGGTCGCCGACATCGTCAAGCGCTTCTCCACCGGCGCCATGTCGTACGGCTCCATCTCCAAGGAGGCGCACGAGACCCTCGCCATCGCCATGAACCAGCTGGGCGCCAAGTCCAACACCGGTGAGGGCGGCGAGGACCCGGACCGCCTGTACGACCCGGCGCGGCGCTCGTCCATCAAGCAGGTCGCCTCCGGCCGCTTCGGCGTGACCTCGGAGTACCTGGTCAACGCGGACGACATCCAGATCAAGATGGCGCAGGGTGCCAAGCCCGGCGAGGGCGGCCAGCTGCCCGGCCACAAGGTCTACCCGTGGGTCGCCAAGACCCGGCACTCCACCCCGGGCGTCGGCCTCATCTCCCCGCCGCCGCACCACGACATCTACTCCATCGAGGACCTGGCTCAGCTGATCCACGACCTCAAGAACGCCAACCCGGTCGCCCGCATCCACGTGAAGCTGGTCTCCGAGGTCGGCGTGGGCACGGTCGCCGCGGGTGTCTCCAAGGCCCACGCGGACGTCGTCCTCATCTCCGGCCACGACGGCGGAACGGGCGCCTCACCGCTCACCTCGCTCAAGCACGCGGGCGGTCCCTGGGAGCTCGGCCTCGCCGAGACCCAGCAGACCCTGCTGCTCAACGGGCTGCGCGACCGGATCGTCGTCCAGACGGACGGACAGCTCAAGACCGGCCGCGACGTGGTCATCGCCGCGCTGCTCGGCGCCGAGGAGTTCGGTTTCGCGACCGCGCCGCTCGTCGTCTCCGGCTGCGTCATGATGCGCGTCTGCCACCTGGACACCTGCCCGGTCGGCATCGCCACCCAGAACCCGGTCCTGCGCGACCGCTTCTCCGGCAAGCCCGAGTTCGTCGTCAACTTCTTCGAGTACATCGCGGAGGAGGTGCGCGAGATCCTCGCCGAGCTGGGCTTCCGCACGATCGAGGAGGCCGTCGGCCACGCCGAGCTCCTCGACACCACCAAGGCCGTCACGCACTGGAAGGCGCAGGGTCTCGACCTCGAGCCGCTCTTCTACGTGCCGGAGCTGCCCGAGGGCGCGGTCCGCCACGCCCTGATCGAGCAGGACCACGGTCTGGAAAAGGCCCTCGACAACGAGCTGATCGAGCTCGCCGCCGACGCGCTGAACGCCGAGACCGCCGACGCGGCCCGGCCGGTCCGCGCCCAGATCGCGATCCGCAACATCAACCGGACCGTCGGCACCATGCTCGGCCACCAGGTCACCAAGAAGTTCGGTGGCGCCGGCCTGGCCGACAACACCATCGACCTGACCTTCACCGGCAGCGCCGGCCAGTCCTTCGGCGCCTTCGTGCCCAAGGGCATCACCCTCCGCCTGGAGGGCGACGCCAACGACTACGTCGGCAAGGGCCTCTCCGGCGGCCGCATCGTGGTCCGCCCGGACCGCGGCGCCGACCACCTCGCCGAGTACTCCACCATCGCCGGCAACACCATCGGCTACGGAGCCACCGGCGGCGAGATGTTCCTGCGCGGCCGCACCGGCGAGCGCTTCTGCGTCCGCAACTCGGGCGCGCTGGTCGTCTCGGAGGGCGTGGGCGACCACGGCTGCGAGTACATGACCGGTGGCCAGGCGGTCGTCCTGGGCGAGACGGGCCGCAACTTCGCGGCCGGTATGTCGGGCGGCGTCGCGTACGTCATCGACCTCGACCCGGACAACGTCAACGTCGGCAACGCGGGCGCCGTCGAGGCCCTGTCCGACACCGACAAGCAGTGGCTGCACGATGTGGTGCGCCGCCACGAGGAGGAGACCGGCTCGACCGTGGCCGCGAAGCTCCTGGCTGACTGGTCCGTCGCGGTGGACCGCTTCAGCAAGATCATCCCCACCACGTACAAGGCAGTGCTCGCCGCCAAGGACGCCGCTGAGCTCGCCGGACTCTCGGAATCCGAGACCACGGAGAAGATGATGGAGGCGGCGACCCATGGCTGACCCGAAGGGCTTCCTCACCACCCCGCGCGAGACCGCCTGCACCCGTCCCGTCGCCGACCGGCTGAAGGACTGGAACGAGGTCTACGTCCCGGGCTCGCTGCTCCCGATCATCAGCAAGCAGGCCGGGCGCTGCATGGACTGCGGCATCCCGTTCTGCCACAACGGGTGCCCGCTCGGGAACCTGATCCCGGAGTGGAACGACTTCTCGTACCGCGAGGACTGGACGGCCGCGTCGGAGCGCCTGCACGCGACGAACAACTTCCCGGAGTTCACCGGGCGGCTGTGCCCGGCCCCCTGTGAGTCGGCGTGCGTGCTCGGCATCAACCAGCCCGCCGTCACCATCAAGAACGTCGAAGTCTCGATCATCGACAAGGCGTGGGACAACGGCGACGTCACCCCGCAGGCGCCCGAGCGCCTGTCCGGCAAGACGGCCGCCGTCATCGGCTCCGGCCCGGCCGGTCTGGCCGCCGCCCAGCAGCTGACCCGGGCCGGCCACACCGTGGTCGTGTACGAGCGCGCGGACCGCATCGGCGGCCTGCTGCGCTACGGCATCCCCGAGTTCAAGATGGAGAAGGTGCACATCAACCGCCGCATCGAGCAGATGCGCGCGGAGGGCACCAAGTTCCGCACCGGCATCGAGGTCGGCCGCGACATCACCGCGACCGACCTGCGCAAGCGGTTCGACGCGGTGGTCATCGCGGCGGGCGCGACCGTCTCCCGCGACCTGCCGGTCCCGGGCCGCGAGCTGAACGGCATCCACTTCGCGATGGAGTACCTGCCGCTCGCCAACAAGGTCCAGGAGGGCGACTTCATGGCGCCCCCCATCACGGCCGAGGGCAAGCACGTGATCGTCATCGGTGGCGGCGACACGGGCGCGGACTGCGTGGGCACCGCCCACCGCCAGGGCGCGGCCTCCGTCACGCAGCTGGAGATCATGCCCAAGCCGGGCGAGGACCGCAACGCCAACCAGCCCTGGCCGACCTTCCCGATGCTCTACAAGGTCACCTCGGCCCACGAGGAGGGCGGCGAGCGGGTCTACTCCGTCTCCACCACCCACTTCGAGGGCGACGAGGACGGCAACGTCCAGGCCCTCCACCTGGTCGAGGTCGCCTTCGAGGACGGCAAGCTCGTCCAGAAGCCCGGCACCGAGCGCGTCCTCCCCGCGCAGCTGGTCACCCTGGCGATGGGCTTCACGGGCACGGACCAGGAGAACGGCCTGGTCCAGCAGTTCGGCCTGGAGCTGGACGCCCGCGGCAACATCGACCGCGACGCCTCCTACGCGACCAACGTGGACGGCGTCTTCGTCGCCGGCGACGCGGGCCGCGGCCAGTCGCTCATCGTCTGGGCCATCGCGGAGGGCCGCTCGGCCGCCCGCGGCGTCGACCGCTTCCTGACCGGCAGCAGCGCCCTCCCGTACCCGGTCAAGCCGACGGACCGCTCGCTGACGGTGTAGCCGCACCGGCAGCGCCCCCGCCCCCGCGAAGGGGCGGGACCCCTCATACGGTCCGTACAACGGCGTACGGAACTCCCGACACAGCGCCCGCCACGTCCCCGACCAGGGGTGGCGGGCGCTGTGGCGTTGCTTTTCGCGAAGCAAGGGCACTGCGGAAGCGGGGAGTCGGCTCATGCGCCCGCGAGGAGCTGCGGCGCCCCCGGGGAAGCGGCCGGGCTGACCCAGGAGGCGGAGCCTGGGCGTCGTTCATTCAGGCAGTGCAGCACCGCCCCTGATCGCACACCGCGCCGGTCGACCGCTCCGCCACGGCGCCCGCCGGCCATGGCGGGCGCCGCGGTTCTCGGGCTACTCGGGCTGGGTGACCGTGGCGCCCCAGTGGGTGGTCGGGGTCGAGGCGGTCACCCACGCGGTGAATCCGCCGTGGAGGTCGGTGCCGAGGGGGAGCGTGACGACCGTCGGGTCCGTGCCGGGGCAGTCGACGGTGAAGGGGGCCGGGTCGCGGTCCGGGTGCTCCTGGAGCCGGAACGCCACCTCGATGCTCCCGCCGGCGCAGCCGAAGGTGATGAACGTGTCCAGCCGGGGGGAGAGGCCACCCGAGACGAAGCCGCTGGAGCCGGCCTGGTCGGCGATCCAGATCAGCCCGTCGGGCCCCGGGTATCCGATGATCTCGTTCGTCGGCGCGGCCTGGGCCGGGGTCGCCGCCAGGGTCAGGGCGAGTACCGGGGCCAGGGCCGCCAGGGCGGTCGTGCGCTTCTTCATGTCGTCCCCCAGGTTGTCGTGTCGTCCGTACGTCGGACACCGTGACGCTATCCAGCGCTACTGACATCTGCCTGAGTACGCGTACTCACCCGTACGGTCTCTGACGTTTTCACGTCTGCGGGTCCAATTCATGTTGCTCGTGGTCATGTTGGCGCCCACCTGCTTGACAGTGATCGCGGACGCGTAGTCCTGCAGTGCCGAGGTCTGGGTCGTGTCCGATCCGGCTGCGGTGCTCGACCCGTCCGGCCAGGAGGTCCGCGGTGCCCGCGGCTGCGCGGAACGCACGACGGAGCCCTTCGAGTGCTTCGCCACGTCGGACCTCCACATAGAGGTCGACTACCAGCCCGCCGACCGCTACTGGACCTTCCAGTGGATCGAGACCGGGATCTTCCTCGCGCTCTCCGGACCGCCGGCCGGGTTCTGCTCCTGGCGGCTGCGCCGTCGGACGGCCTGACCGGGACGGGTAGACCGGGGAGACAAGGGGCGGCCGAAGCCAACGCAACTGGCTTCGGCCGCCCCCTCGACCTTACTCGGCCGTGGTGACGGGCCCGAGGACGCTTCACTCGTACCGGTGACGCAGGCCGGCGGACCGGGCTGGGGCCGGCTGGGCCGGCCGGGCCAACTTCGATCGATCCGTGCACAGTTCACGGGGCCGGAGACTGGTAACCATCTGGATCATGGCCCGCATCCGAACCCTGCTGAGCGGCCTGCTCGGCGCCGCGCTGCTGATTCCCGTCCAGCTCTCCGCCGCCGCCGATCAGCCGCCCCCGGCACGCGTCGACTACCGCGGTCTGCGCGTCACCCTCCCCGACGGTTGGCGGGTCGTCGATCTCGACCGGAACCCCGACGCGTGCCTGCGCCTCGACCGGCCCACCCTGTACCTCGGCCCCGCCGGCACCCAGTCCGAGTGCACCGGCCGGGCCGTCGTCAGCCGCGCCGACACCCTGCACCTCGAACCCCTCGACGGGGCCCCGGAGCGCGCCGACATCCCGACCGTCGCCGTCGACTCCCGGTACGTGCTGCGCGAGGTCCCGCCCCGCTCCGGCAGCAACGAGCTGCGGTACGCCCTGCGCCGCTCCGGGGTCATGGCCACCGTCTCCTACGGGACCACGCCCGACGCCGTGCGCACGGTCCTGGCGCAGGCCCGCGCCGTGGCGCCCCCGCCCGCCGCGCCCCCCGTCGTGGCCGTGCCGGCCGCCGACGGCGCGGAGCCCCGCAGCGCCCAGAAACCCTTCAAGGGCGAGGGCTTCGACGTGTGCACCGCACCCACCCAGAAGGCCATGGACGCCTGGCGGGCCGGTTCCCCCTTCGGCGCGATCGGCGTCTACATCGGCGGCCGGGCCCGGGCCTGTGCCCAGCCCCGGCTCACGGCCCGCTGGGTCCGGCGGCAGGCCGCCGCGGGCTGGCACCTGATGCCGATCTGGGTGGGTCCGCAGCCCTGGCACAACGCCGGCACCGGCCTGTCCACCGATCCCTCCGAGGCCAACGGACAGGGCAGGGAGGCCGCCGAGGGCGCGGTGGACGCGGCCCGGTCGCTGGGACTGGCCGAGGGCGCGGTGCTCTACAACGACCTGGAGAACTACACGGACCGCGCCACCTGGGACGCCCCGGTCGTCGCCTACCTGACCGCCTGGACGGAGCGGCTGCACGAGCTGGGCTTCCGCTCCGCCGCCTACGTCTCGGTGAGCTCGGGCGTCAAGGCGCTGAGCGCCCACTACCACCAGGCCCCGCAGGCCATGCCGGACGTGCTCTGGGCCGCCCGCTGGAACCTTTCCGCCACCGTCGCCGACGCCGACATGGGCCTGCCGAAGGGCACGGCCCAGTGGGCCGGCCCGCGCCGGGCCCACCAGTTCCGCGGTGACCACGACGCCACCTACGGCGGGGTCACCCTCACCATCGACCGCAGCCGGGTGGAGGTGAATCCCGCCGCCCTCGGCCCGATCGGCGGCCTGGCCTAGGGGGTGTCCTCGCGCGGCGGTTCGTCGTCGTCGCCGCGGCGCAGGGTGCGCAGGCCGTGTTCCGGGGTCCACGACCGCACCACCAGGTCGTCGCCCTGCACGCCGACGCGGACGACCTCCGTCAGGTCGGCGTAGAAGAGGTGGAAGGGGTGCGGGGTCTCCGTCTCCTCCGCGTACCGGTGGAGTTCGGGCGGGTCCACGAGCTCCACCGCGCGCCCGGAGATCCGTACGTCTCCGTCCGGCATGTCCTCGCCCGCGCCCGGATTGGTGTGCAGGGCGAAGCGCGGGTCGTGCTGGAGGTCCCGGGCCTTCATCGAGCCGAACATCATGCCGAGCCACAGCTCCCCGCCCCGGATGTCGACGTTCAGCCCTGTCGCCCGGGGTGAGCCGTCCTTGCGGAGGGTGGCCAGGACATGGTGCGGATACTGCGCGAAACGAGCCTGGACGGCCGCAGCGAACTCCGGTTCCGCCTTCTCGAAGACTGCCCAGCTGGTATGCGTCATACGTCCATCAAAGCGCGGGCACCGGCGGGCGCAGGTCAGGCGCGCACGATGCCCGCGCCGCGCGCCGCCGCCAGCCAGGCCGGGAACTCACCGAGCAGGCGGTCGTAGAGTTCGCCGTCCGGCACCCTGCGGGGGTTCTGTCCCGCGTGGAAGTAGCCCGCGTTGTCCACGGCCCGCATCGCCGGCACCGGCAGCTCGTCCAGCCGGCGCAGGAAGTCGAACTGCGTGCTGCGCGTGTTGCCGAAACCGATGAACTGCCAGAAGAGCGGCAGCCGGGCCGCCTTGCACAGGTACCGCTCCGCCGCGAGCTTGTTGATCGGCCCGCCGTCGGTCTGGAAGACGACCAGGGCGGGGGCCGTCGACCCCGAGTCCAGGTAGTGGTCGATGACCGCGTCCATCGCCGCATGGTAGGCCGTCTTGCCCATGTGGCCCAGCCGGGAGGCGATCTCGGTGACCCGGCCCTCGTGCCCGGCCAGGGAGATCTCCTCCACCGCGTCGACCTCGGTGGAGAAGAACACCACCGGCACGCGACCGTCGTCGTCCAGGTGCGCGGACAGCCCCAGCACCCGGTCGGCGAGGGCCTGCATGCTGCCGTCGGCGTAGTACGGGCGCATCGACCCGGAGTAGTCCAGCACCAGGTAGACCGCGGCCCGCCCGCCCTCCAGGCCGTACTTGCGCAGGGAGATTCCGGCACTCTTGTAGAGGCTCACGAGCGCCGGAGCCGTCTCCTCCACCTTGCGGAGGTTGATCGCACTGCCCGTCATGGGGCGAGCGTACGGCAGCGCGCCGGCCCCTCAGCCCGTCTCGGTGAAACCCAGTTCGGCGGCCGGCCGGGCACGGTGCGTGGCGGCCGGGCCGAGCAGGAGGGCACAGCCGTGGGCGCGCGTGAAGAACGCGTGCGCCGGGTGCTCCCAGGTGATCCCGATGCCGCCGTGCAGCTGGATCATCTCCCCGGCGACGTACGAGAACGCCTGCGAGCAGGCCGACGCGGCCGCGCCCACCTGCGCCGTCAGCGGGGCCCAGGCCGCGGATCCGGGCCGCGGGCGGCTTCGCCGTCACCGGCGGCGACAGGTTCGCCGGGATCCCCTGGCGCCCCGCCAGCAACGGCACGCCCCTGCTCGGCGGTGTGCTCGCGAGCGTCGAGTGCGAGTCGGCGGACGTACTGGGCGGCGGCGGCGACCACGCCATCGAGCAGGGGCGGGCCTGAAAGTGCACCGTGAGGGAGCGTCGCCGCTGCTCTCCTTCCGGCGGTCCTACGGGCGCTTGCCGCGCGGCTCGCGCCCGTCCCGCTCGGCGGCCAGTGCGTCGACGTCGTCGAGCATGGCGGCGGCGAGGTCCCGCTCGGAGGCGTAGTACCGCTCGGCCCACTTGAGGGTGAGCGTCGGGTACGCCCAGGCGCTCTCGTCCTTCGCGCCCTCCACGTCGGCCACCGCGAGCCGGCGCATCTTCTCCGCGAACTCCTGGTGCTGGACGAGGACTTCGCGCATCTGCTCCGGCTCCAGCAGGTGGCCCAGCCACAGCCGCAGCATCGGCCCGTGCTTGAGGACCGGCGGGTCGACGGGGGCCTCGCGGGCCCAGTCGCGGACGGCCGTCATGCCTTCGTCCGTGATGCGGTACACCCGCTTGTCGCGCGTTCCGGTGTCCTGGGCGACCATCCGCGACGTGGCGTAGCCCGCCTTCTCCAGGCGCTTGAGCTCGCTGTAGATCTGACTGAACGACGGGCTCCAGTAGAAGAACCGCAGCGACCAGTCCGACCACTTCTTCAGGTCGTAACCGGAGAGCTCTTCTCCGAAGGAGAGCAGCCCGAGCACCGCCCAGCTGGTCGCGGGGAGCGGGCGCTTGTTCGTCTCGTCTGCCACGCAGCGCAGTCTACGACCGGTCCTCGCGGCACCCTTCCCCCTGCGGAATATGCCTGCTAGAAGTATTCCTATTCGAAATACTGCGAGATCCTGGTTCGAAAGACCGGATGGAGGGACCTCACCGTGAAGTTCTCGATGATCTTCGAGGCGCAGCTCGTCGACCCCACCCCCGAACGCGAACGCCAGGTCATCCACGACTGCGTCGAACAGGCCGTCCACGCCGAGGAGATGGGCTTCGACCGGATCTGGGCCGTCGAGCACCACTCCCTGACGCAGTACGCGCACATGAGCGCCTCCGAGATCTTCCTGACCTGGGTGGCCGCCCGCACCCGACGGATCCGGATCGGCCACGGCGTCGTCACCATGCCCTTCGGCTACCAGCACCCGGTGCGCGTCGCCGAACGCGCGGCCATGCTCGACGTGCTCTCCGGCGGCCGCGTCGACATCGGAGCCGGCCGCGGAGCCACCCGCCAGGAGATGTCCATGTACGGGGTCCGGCCCGAGGACACCCACCCGCAGATGGAGGAGGCGCTGCGGATCCTCTCCTCGGCCTGGAAGGAGGAGACGTTCGAATGGCACGGCTCCATCGACATAGGCCCCGGCGCGATCCTGCCCCGCCCGGTCCAGGACCCGCACCCGCCGCTCTTCATGGCCTGCTCCAAGCACGACACCCTCAAGCTGGCCGCCGAACTCGGCATCGGGGCCCTGGTGATGGGCTTCGCGGGCGCCGACGACGTACGCGCCATGCGCAAGGTCTACGACGAGGCCATCGCGACGCGCAGCGGTGAGCGCCTGGTCTCCACCGAGGTCAACGACCACCTGTCCGCCCTCTGCCCGACCATCGTCCTCGACGACGCCGAGCGGGCCCTGCGACTGGGGACCCGCGGCCAGCGCTTCTTCGCCGAGTCCATCGCCCACTGGTACGGGAACGGCCCCGAGCCGACCGGATACGCCGAGGAGGAGAGCGCAGACGCACACGTGGCGGCCCTGGCCCGGGGCCGGGAGGAGCTCGTCGCCAAGCTCCACGAGGCGAACATCCCCGCCCGCCCCGTCGACACCGGCACCTACAACGCGGAGCACGCGTACGGCAGCGCCGGTACCGCGATCGCCTACGTCGAGCAGCTGCGCGAGATCGGCGTCGACGAGGTGATGTGCCTGATCCAGATGGGCACCGTCCCCCAGGAGGCCTGCATGGAGACCATCCGGCAATGGGGCGAGAAGGTCATCCCGCACTTCCGCGCGCTGGAGGGCTGAACCGTGGCGGAGCGCCTCGACGGAAAGGTCGTCGTGATCACCGGCGCCGGGCGCGGCCAGGGCGCCGCCGAGGCCCGGCTGTGCGCGGAGGCCGGGGCCCGGGTCGTCGTCACCGACGTAAGGGAGGAGGAGGGCCGGGCGGTGGCCGCCGCACTCGGCGACCAGGGGCTGTACGTACGCCACGACGTGGCCGACCCGGCGAGCTGGGCGGCGGTGGTGAGGCAGACCGTCCGCGCCTTCGGGACGGTCTCGGCCCTGGTCAACAACGCGGCCCTGTGGCGCACGGCCCACGTGGAACAGCAGCGGCTCGACGAGTTCGAGGCGCTGCTGCGGGTCAACCTGCTCGGGCCGTTCCTCGGCATCCAGGCGGTGGCACCGGTGCTGCGGGCGGGCGGGGGCGGCTCGATCGTCAACATCTCCTCCACCGCCGGCCTGGTCGGGATCCCGGGGCACGCGGCCTACGGATCCACCAAGTTCGGGCTGCGCGGACTGACCCGGTCGGCGGCGCTGGACCTCGCCCGGGACCGGATCCGGGTCAACTCGGTGCACCCGGGGGCCATCGACACCCCGATGGTGGCCGAGGCGGTCGCGGGCCGGGACTGGTCGCACGTACCGCTGGGGCGGATGGGCCGCCCGGAGGAGGTCGCGGAGCTCGTCCTCTTCCTCTGCTCGGACGCGTCCTCGTACGTGACGGGCACCGAGCTGACCGTGGACGGGGGGATGACGACGGCATGAGCGATCACCCGATACCGAACCCCCTGATACCGGACCCTCTGATACCGGACCCTCTGATACCGGACCCCCTGATACCGGACCCCCTGACGCCGGACGCCAGGCGGCTGTGCGACGCGATGGCGGCGGCCTTCCCCGGCCCGGGCGACACCCGCGCCCTGCGGGCGGCGGCGGCCTCCGGGTCCGGCCGCGACGGCCCGGCCATGGCCTCGGTGACCGACACCTTCGCGGGCGGGGTCCCGGTCCGGATCTACGATCCCGCGCCCGGCCCGGAGGACCGCCCCCTGGTCGTCCACCTGCACGGCGGCGGCTGGGTGATGTGCGGCCTGGACACCCACGACGCGACCTGCCGCTCCCTGGCGGTGGCCGCGGGCGCGGTGGTCGTCGCCGTGGACTACCGGCTCGCCCCGGAACACCCCTGGCCGGCGGCGCCGGACGACGCGCTGACGGTCCTGCTCTGGGCCCGGGCCCAGGCCCGCGAGCTGGGCTGCGACCCCGGGCGGGTGGTGCTGGCCGGGGACTCCAGCGGCGGCAACCTCGCGGCCGTGACCGCCCTGCGCGCGCCCGGACCCGTCGCGGGACAGCTGCTGTTCTATCCGCCGCTGGACGCCTCGATGGACTCCGCGTCCGTGGAGACCTACGCGGAGGGCTACTTCCACACCGCCGCCCACATGGCCTGGTACTGGGACCAGTACGGCGGCGATCCGAAGCACCCGCACGTCTCGCCGCTGCACGCCCCCGACCTGACGGGCCTGCCGCCCGCCCTGATCGTCCTCGCGGACTGCGACGTGCTGCGCGACGAGGGGCTGGCGTACGCCCGCCGCCTGGCCGCCGCCGGCGTCGACTGCACGGTCCAGCTCCACCCGGGGGTCTTCCACGGCTTCCTGGGCCTGCCGCTACCGGCGGGCGCCGCCGCGCTGCGGGCGGCGGGGGCCTGGGTGGCGGGGGTGCAGGGGCGGCAGCACCCGCCGGCCTCCCGGGCATGATGTGTCCATGGCTGAACTGATACGGAGGCTGCCGGGCGCGGTCCTGCGCAACTGCCTTCTCCTGGCGGGGCAGTTCGGTGCGATCTGGCTGCTGCAGGGGCCCGAGGGAGCCTGGGTCCCGGTCCTGCTGGCCGTCTTCGTCCTCGGCGCGGCCGTCCCGCACGGCACCGACGCGGAGTTCGTCGCCCGCACCTGCGTCGCGCTCCTCGCGGTCGGGATCGCGGTGACCGGCGGGATCGCCCGGGACCGGCACACCCTCCACGACCGCGGCCGGGAGGAGCAGGCGGTCGTCGCCGAACGGACCATGGTGGAGGACGGCTCGGCCTCCTCCCCGTCGCTGCGGCTGCGCACGGCCGCCGGCCGGGACCTGCCCGGCCCGGTGGCCACGGACCTCCCGGTCGGCGCCCGGCTGACGGTCACCGTGGACCCCGACGGACCGGCCTGGGCGGTGGGCGGGCGCCCGGACCGGCCGCTGTGGCCGGTGGCCGGTACCGGGGCCCTGATCCTGCTCCAGAGCGCCCTCGTCGGACGGATCTCCCTGCGTCGCACCGAGAGGTGAGGGCGCCCGCCCGCGCCTACTTGATCGTGTAGGAGCAGCCCTTCACGGTCGAGACGCCGTCGCTCTCGGCGACCTTCTTCCCGTCGACCTTGATGACGCACGGGGCCTGCTGCAGCTTGCCGTCGGCGCCCGTGATCGTGCCCGGGACGACATTCACCAGGTAGCCCACCTTCTGCTCCGCGGCGGTGAGTTCGGCGGTGCCCGACTTCGACCACGGCAGGGTCTGCTGCTCGAACCCGCTGCCGATGCCGCTGTACATGACCGCCGTCTTTCCGGTGCCGCCGACCTCGAGGGTCACCTCGTGGGTCGCGCCACCGGCCTTGGCGGGGGCGGACGAGGCGCTCGGGGAGGGCACGGGCCCGCCGCCGTCACCGGCCGGCTGCGGCTTCGCGCTCCCGCAGCCGGTCAGCAGTACCGCCGCCGCGGCGCACACCGTGATCCCGGTCATCGTCCTTCGCATGGTGCAAGTACCCCGATCTTGTTGCCGATTGTGTGATCGAAAACAATGGACGCATGACAACACGCGCCCGTTCCTTCGACACGGCAGCCGCTCTGTACGGCGCCCACCGCCCCAGCTACCCCCCGGCCCTCTTCGACGCCGTCGAGGCCCTCACCGGACGGCCGCTCGCCGGGGCGCGCGTGGCCGACGTAGGAGCCGGGACCGGGATCGCCACCGCGCTCCTGCACGAGCGCGGGGCCGAGGTCGTCGCCGTGGAGCCCGGGGACGGGATGGCCGCCGAGTTCCGCCGGACGCACCCCGGGATCCCGATCGTGCGCGGCGACGGGGACCGGCTGCCGCTGGCCACCGGCGCGTTCGACCTGCTCACCTACGCCCAGGCCTGGCACTGGACCGACCCGGCCCGCTCCGTTCCCGAGGCCCGCCGGGTGCTGCGCGCCGGCGGTGCGCTCGCGATCTGGTGGAACGACTCGGACGCCACCATCCCGTGGATCGCCGAACAGGACGCGCGGCTGCGGGACTTCTTCGAGGTCAAGGGGGAGACCTACCGCACCCTGCCCCAGGGGCTCGGCGAGTTCGCCACCCGGTCGGTGACGTGGTCCCGGCGCATCACGCTGGACGACCACCTCGCCAACCTCGCCAGCCACTCCGCCTTCCTGGTCCTGGGCGAGGCCCGCACCCGCGAGTACTTCGCGGGGGAGCGGGAGCTGCTGAACCCGCTCTTCCCGGACGGCATCGTCGAGGAGCAGTACGTCGTGAACCTCAGCGTCGCGGTGGTGTGAGGGACCGCAGGACCTCGGCCCGGCAGGCCGACGGCGTTCCCCAGGCGTCCCGCAGCGGGCGGGCCTTGCGCAGCCACAGGGACAGGTCCAGCTCCTCGGTGTAGCCCACCGCGCCGTGGAGCTGGAGCGCCGTCATCGCCGCCCGGTAGGACGCCTCGCCGGCCGCCAGTTTCGCCGCCGCCACCTCGCCCGGGGCCAGGGACAGCGCCGCCGCCCACACCAGCGGGCGGGCGAACTCCAGGCCGAGCAGGGTGTCCGCCAGCCGGTGCTTGACCGCCTGGAAGGACCCGATCGGCGTCCCGAACTGCGTGCGCTGCTTCGCGTACTCCACCGTGCTGGCCAGCAGCGCCTCGCCGACGCCCAGGCACTGGGCGGCCACCAGCAGCCGGGCCCAGCGCCCGGCCACGGCGGCCGCCCGCGTCACCCCCGGGCCCGCCGCGAGCAGTTCACCCCCGTCGGCCGGCGGCCGGGACAGCCGGCGGGCGGGGTCCGTCGAGCGCAGCGGTTCACCCGGGGCGGCCGCCAGGCGCAGCTCGCCCGCCTGCGACACCGCGAAGCAGTACGTCGCCGCGTCCGCGTCCAGGGCGTACGGGCTCCCGCCCGCCAGGGTCAGCGTGGCCGGGGTCTCGCCGCCGGCCAGCCCCGGCAGGAACCGCTTGGCGAGCGAGTCGTCCGCCAGCTCCGACAGCAGCACCGATACGGCGGCGCTCTCCACCACCGGCCCCGGCACCCCGGCCCGGCCCAGCTCCACGAAACCGAGGCACATCTCCAGCGGGAGCAGGCCCGCTCCCTCGTGGGCCTCCGGTGCGGCCAGTGCGAACAGGCCCGTCCGTGCGAGGCGGGCCCACAGCGCCCGCCCGGGCCCGGTATCGCCGTCCGCCCAGGCCCGTACCGTCGCCGGGACCTCCGCCGCTCCCAGCAGGGAGCGCAGCGTACGGGCGAAGTCCGACTGCTCGTCCGTCGGCAGGAAGCGCATCAGCGGCGGCCCTTCGGGAGGCCGAGCAGCCGCTCGGCGATGATGTCGCGCTGGATCTCGTTCGTCCCCGCGTAGATCGGCCCGGCCAGGGAGAACACCCACGGCTCGGCCCACTCGCCCTCCGCGAGCTCCGCGTCCGCACCCAGCAGGTCCAGCGCCGTCTCGTGCAGGGCGATGTCGTACTCCGACCAGAACACCTTGTTCAGGCTGGACTCGGCGCCGATCGTCTCGCCCGCCGCGAAGCGGGAGGCGTTCGCCCAGGTGAACAGCTCGTACGCGCGTGCCCCGACCACCGCGTCCGCGACCCGGTCCCGCAGCGCGGTGTCGGCCGGGTCCCCGTGCGCGTGCCACAGCCCGGCGAGCCGGTCCGCCGCGGCCAGGAAGCGGCCGGGGGAGCGCAGGGTCAGCCCGCGCTCGTTGCCGGTCGTCGACATCGCGATCCGCCAGCCCTGCCCCGGCTCCCCGATCACGTCCTCGTCCGGTACGAAGACCTGGTCCAGGAAGAGCTCCGCGAAGGCCGGCTTGCCGTCCAGGCGGCCGATGGGCCGCACCGTCACCCCCGGCGCCCGCAGTCCGAACATCAGGTAGGTCAGCCCCTGGTGTGGATTCGGGGTGTCCGGGTCGGTGCGGAAGATCCCGAAGGCGCGGTCCGCGAAGGCCGCCCGCGAGGACCAGGTCTTCTGCCCGGTCAGCAGCCAGCCGCCCTCCGTCCGGACCGCCCGGGACTTCAGCGAGGCCAGGTCGGACCCGGACTCGGGCTCCGACCAGGCCTGCGCCCAGATCACCTCGCCGCTGGCCATCGACGGCAGAACCCGGGCGCGCTGCTCGGCGCTCGCGTGGTCGAAGAGGGTCGGCGCGAGGAGGTTGATGCCGTTCTGCGAGACGCGGCCGGGCGCGCCCGCCGCCCAGTACTCCTCCTCGAAGACCAGCCACTTCACGATGTTTACGCCCCGGCCGCCGTACTCCTCGGGCCACGAGACCACCGACCAGCGGTCCGCGTGCAGCAGCGCCTCCCATGCCCGGTGCGCCGCGAAGCCCTCCGCGGTCTCCAGGGAGGGCAGTGGCCGGGCCGGGACGTGTGCGCGGAGCCAGTCCCGGGCCTCGGCCCGGAAGGCCTCCACGTCGGCCGTCTGCGTGAGATCCATCAGGTGTTCGCCTCCTTCAGGGCGGCGATGTCGTGGCCGGCGGAGAAGTGCCCGCCGGCCCCGGCCAGGACGACCACCTTCACCCCGGGGTCCTCGGCGGCCCGGTAGAAGGCGTCGTCCAGGGTGTAGGTCATCGCGCTGTTCTGCGCGTTGCGGTAGCGGGGGCGGTTCTTGGTCACGTACGCGACCGGGCCGCGGCGCTCGTAGAGCACGGGGGTGTCGTCGGGCGTGCGGTCGTCGGGCATGCGGCGGCCATCCTTCAGAGCGAAGCTTCCCTAACAAGTGTTTGGTAGGTTAACGTACGGCCATGAGCAGCGTCGAGGCGTTCCGCACCGAGGTCCGGGGGTGGCTACGGGCCCACCTCACCGGCGGGTCCGCCGCCCTCAAGGGCCGCGGCGGACCCGGCCGCGAGCACGAGGCCTTCGCCGAACGCCCCGCCTGGGAGCGCCACATGGCGGCCCACGGCTGGACCTGCCTCGGCTGGCCCGTCGAGTACGGCGGCCGCGGCGCGAGCACCAAGCAGATCGCCTTCCGCGAGGAGCACGCGCTCGCCGGCGCCCCCGCCCTCGTCGGTCACAAGGAGGTACGGGCGTGAGCACCCCCGACTATGTCCCCGGGCACGGACTGCTGAAGGACCGCACCGCCGTCGTCACCGCCGCCGCCGGGGCCGGGATCGGCGGAGCCACCGCCCGCCGCCTCCTGGAGGAGGGCGCCCGCGTCGTCATCGGCGACGCCCACGCCCGCCGCCTGAAGGAGACCGAGGAGGCCCTCGCCGCCGAGTTCGGGGCCGACCGCGTCACCTCACTGCCCTGCGACGTCACCGACGAGGACCAGGTCCAGGCCCTCTTCGCGCTCGCCGAGCGCACCCACGGCCGCCTCGACATCGTCGTCAACAACGCCGGCCTCGGCGGCACCGCGGCCCTCGTCGACATGACCGACGCCCAGTGGTCCCGCGTCCTCGACGTCACCCTGAACGGCACCTTCCGCTGCACCCGCGCCGCCCTGCGCGCGTTCAAGGCGTCCGGCGGGGGCGGGATCGTCGTCAACAACGCCTCCGTCATCGGCTGGCGCGCCCAGACAGGCCAGGCCCACTACGCCGCCGCCAAGGCCGGGGTGATGGCCCTGACCCGCTGCGCGGCCCTGGAGGCCGCGGAGTTCGGCGTCCGCGTCAACGCGGTCGCCCCCAGCCTGGCCATGCACCCGCACCTGGTGAAGGTCACCAGCGAGGAGCTCCTGGCCGAACTCACCGCCCGCGAGGCCTTCGGCCGCTACGCCGAACCCTGGGAGGTCGCCAACGTCATCGTCTTCCTGGCCAGCGACTACTCGTCGTACATGACCGGCGAGACGGTCTCGGTCAGCAGCCAGCACCCCTAGGGGACGCCTTGGCCGAGAATGGACGCGTGCCAACGAACAAGCCGACAGCCAAGAAGAAGCCGCAGGTGACGGCCTCCCCCGAACGGCGTCGTGAACTCCTCGACACCGCCGCCGAGGTCTTCGCCGCGCAGGGCTACAACGCCACCACCGTCCGCAAGATCGCCGACGCCGCCGGCATGCTCGCCGGCAGCCTCTACTACCACTTCGATTCCAAGGAATCGATGCTCGACGAGATCCTCTCGGCCTTCCTCACCGAACTGTGGGAGGGGTACGACACCGTCCTCGCCGCCGGTCTCGGCCCCAGGGAGACCATCGAGGCGCTCGTCACCGAGTCCTTCCGCGAGATCGACCGGCACCGCGCCGCCGTCGCCATCTACCAGAAGGAGTCCCGCACCCTCTCCGCCCAGCCCCGCTTCCACTACCTGTCCGACTCGCAGCAGAAGTTCGAGAAGGCCTGGCTGGGGACGCTGGAGCGGGGGGTCGCCGCCCAGGTCTTCCGCGCCGACCTCGACATCCGCCTCACCTACCGCTTCGTGCGCGACACGGTGTGGGTGGCGGCGTCCTGGTACCGGCCGGGCGGACAGCACAGCCCCGAGGAGATCGCCCGCCAGTACCTGTCGATGGTGCTGGACGGGATCGCCCTGCGCCCCACGTGACAGACCCGACCGTCTGAGGAGTCCCCGATGCCCGAGGCCTACATAGTCGATGCGGTACGCACCCCCGTGGGGCGGCGGAAGGGCGGCCTGTCCGCCGTCCACCCGGCCGACCTGGGCGCGCACGTCCTGAAGGCACTGATCGAGCGGTCCGGGGTGGACCCGGCCGCCGTGGAGGACGTGGTGTTCGGCTGCCTCGACACGGTGGGGCCGCAGGCGGGCGACATCGCCCGGACGGCCTGGCTGGCGGCCGGCCTGCCCGAGGAGGTGCCCGGGGTCACCGTCGACCGCCAGTGCGGGTCCTCGCAGCAGGCGGTGCACTTCGCGGCGCAGGGGGTCCTGTCCGGCACCCAGGACCTGGTGGTCGCGGGCGGCACCCAGAACATGTCGATGATCCCGATCGCCTTCGCCTCGCGGCAGGCGGCCGAGCCGCTGGGCTTCGACGAGGGACCGTACGCGGGCTCGGAGGGCTGGCGGGCCCGGTACGGCGACGCCCCGGTGAACCAGTTCCACGGCGCCCAGCTGATCGCGCAGAAGTGGGGGATCACCCGCCGGGACATGGAGGAGTTCGCGCTCCGCTCCCACCGGCGGGCGATCCGGGCCATCGACGAGGGCCGCTTCGCGCGCGAGACGGTGGCGTACGGGGACGTGAGCGTGGACGAGGGCCCGCGCCGGGACACGACCCTGGAGAAGATGGCCGCCCTCAAGCCGGTGGTCGAGGGCGGCACCCTCACGGCGGCGGTCTCCTCCCAGGTCTCGGACGGCGCCGCGGCGCTGCTGATCGCCTCCGAACGGGCGGTACGGGAACACGGCCTGCGGCCGCGGGCCCGCATCCACCACCTCTCGGTCCGGGGCGAGGACCCGATCCGGATGCTGTCCGCGCCGATCCCGGCCACGGCGTACGCGCTGAAGAAGACCGGCATGTCGCTGGCCGACATCGACCTGGTGGAGATCAACGAGGCGTTCGCCCCGGTGGTGCTGGCCTGGCTGAAGGAGACCGGGGCCGACCCGGAGCGGGTCAACGTCAACGGCGGCGCGATCGCCCTCGGTCATCCACTGGGCGCGACCGGGGTGAAGCTGATGACCACCCTCCTCCACGAGCTGGAGCGCACGGGCGGCCGCTTCGGCCTCCAGACCATGTGCGAGGGCGGCGGCCAGGCCAACGTGACGATCATCGAGCGGCTCTAGGCCGCCCTGTCCCGACCCGCCCGGGCTCCTCGTACGGATGAATTCTTTCGCCGAGAGCGGAGCGGGCCGCCCGGGCGGGGCCGCCGTCCGGGAGGGGCCAGAGCGCCCTCGACCCAAGGGGGACGGGGGTTCCGGCCCTACGGGCCGCCCCCGCAGGGCCCGGCGGCACACTGCCGGCCGCCGCCCGGAGGGCGCAGGTCACACCCTCGTCCCGGCACCCCCGCGGCGAGGTGTGCTAGCTTAGAGCTCGTTGCAGTTGTGGTACCCATGAACTTTATGTGCGCCTGACGGGAATGCTCCGCAGGCGCTTTTATTGTTTTGCCGGAATCTCCGGATGGGGCCCTTTGCCGCCTATTCAGGAGATTTAAAATGGCACTTGGCACCGTGAAGTGGTTCAACTCGGAAAAGGGCTTCGGCTTCATCGAGCAGGACGGTGGCGGCCCGGACGTCTTCGCCCACTACTCGAACATCGCCACCCAGGGCTTCCGTGAGCTCCAGGAGGGCCAGCGCGTGTCCTTCGACGTCACCCAGGGCCAGAAGGGCCCCCAGGCGGAGAACATCGTTCCCGCCTAAATACTTCAGCATGCCGGGGTCCGCACCGCGAGGTGCGGGCCCCGGCTTGTCTGCTGTTTCGACCTTTGTTTTACCTGCCGGTTTCAGGAGGGCTTTCTCGCATGACCAGCTCCAGCTCCGCACGACCCAGCCGCCGCCCCACCCGGGGTCGAGGTGCGGCCCAGGGGCGTCCGAAGTCTGGCGCGGGACGGCAGAAGTCCGCGCCCGTTGCCCGGCCCCAGGAATTCACCATGCCCGAGCCGATCGCCCCGGCGCTGCCGCCGGTCGAGTCGTTCGGGGCCATGGACATGCCCGAGGCGCTGCTGAAGACCCTCGCCGCCCAGGGCGTCACCGAGCCGTTCCCGATCCAGGCCGCGACGCTGCCGAACTCCCTCGCCGGCCGTGACCTGCTCGGCCGCGGCCGTACCGGCTCCGGCAAGACGCTGGCCTTCGGCCTGGCGCTGCTGGCCCGTACCGCCGGCCGCCGCGCGCAGCCGAAGGCGCCGCTGGCGCTGGTCCTCGTACCGACCCGTGAGCTCGCGCAGCAGGTCACCGACGCCCTGGCCCCGTACGCCACGTCCGTCAACCTGCGTATCGCGACCGTCGTCGGCGGCATGTCGATCAACCGGCAGTCGGGCGCCCTGCGCCGTGGCGCCGAGGTGCTCGTCGCCACTCCCGGCCGTCTGAAGGACCTCATCGACCGTGGTGACGCCGACCTCTCGCAGGTCTCGATCACCGTCCTCGACGAGGCCGACCAGATGACCGACATGGGCTTCATGCCGCAGGTCACGGCGCTGCTCAAGCAGGTCGAGGCCGGCGGTCAGCGGATGCTGTTCTCGGCGACGCTGGACAAGAACATCGACAAGCTCGTCAAGATGTTCCTGACCGACCCGGTCGGCCACTCCGTCGACCCGTCGGCCGGTGCGGTCACCACCATGGAGCACCACGTCCTGTACGTCATGGACGAGACCGACAAGAAGGCCGTGGCGACGCGTATAGCCGCTCGCGACGGCCGGGTGATCATGTTCGTCGACACCAAGCGCGGGGTCGACCGCATGGTCAAGAAGCTCCTCGCCGACGGCGTACGCGCCTCCGGCCTGCACGGCGGCCGCTCCCAGCCGCAGCGCAACCGCACCCTCGACTGGTTCAAGACGGGCGAGGTCACCGCGCTGGTCGCCACCAACGTCGCGGCGCGCGGCATCCACATCGACGACCTCGACCTGGTCGTCAACGTGGACCCGCCGACCGACCACAAGGACTACCTGCACCGCGGCGGCCGTACCGCCCGTGCCGGTGAGTCCGGCAGCGTGGTCACCCTGGTCCTCCCCGACCAGAAGCGGGACATGACCCGTCTGATGTCGGACGCCGGGATCTCCCCGCGCACCGCGCAGATCAAGTCCTCCGACGAGGAGCTGGCCCGCCTGACCGGCGCCAAGGAGCCCTCCGGCATCCCGGTGGTGATGGAGGTTCCGCAGCCGGCCGCGCCCAAGCAGCGCTCCGGCTCCGGTGCGGGCTCCGGCTCGCGCCGCCGCTCGGGCGGCGCCCCGCGCACCGGTGCCGCCACGGGCGGCGCCCCGGCGGCCGGCGGCCGCGGCCGTCGTTCCGGCGGGGGTGCCTCCGGGCAGGCCCCGGCGGCCTCCGGCTCGGGCCAGCCCCGTCGCGGCGGCCAGGGCGGCGGCGCTGCAGCCACCGCCTCCGGCGAGCGCGGCCGGCGCGGGACGGGCGGCGCCGGTGGTGGCGCCGCTGCGGCCTCCGCGCGCAGCCGGGTCGGCTCGGCCGGCCAGGGCCGTCGCCGGGCGGTCTGACCCACCCCGTACACGGGCAACACGACGCCGGGCAGCGCAGGACGCGCTGCCCGGCGTCGTGCTGTCGGCCGTCCGCTACCGGACCAGCTTGGTCTGCAGCTTCGCCAGCGTCCGCAGGTCCAGGCCGAGGCCCTGCGTCAGGTAGCCGTAGAAGCTGCCGTAGTCGGCCTCCATCTGCGCGGTCGCCGAGTCCAGGTAGTCCTGGCGGACCTCCTGGAGCGGGATCAGCAGGTCCGGGTTCTGCATCCGGCCCGACTGCTTGAGGCCCGCCCGCACCTGGGCGTCGTAGGCGGCGCGGAAGGTGTTCGACGCCAGGTAGTCGCGCTCCGCGGCGTCCTCGGGGACGGCCAGGGCGCGCAGCAGGACGTAGCTCATCCAGCCGGTCCGGTCCTTGCCGGACGTGCAGTGGTACAGGATCGGTCCCTGCCGGCCGTCGGCGATCTCCCGCAGGGTCGCCGCGAACTGCGCCCGGTTCGCGGGGCTGCTCACGAAGGTGCGGTAGATGTCGCGCATGTAGGCCTCGGCGCGGCCGCCGCCGAGCATCTGCTCCTGGGTGACGGGATCGCCGCTGCCGATCGCGCCGACGAGGGTTCCGTAGAGGCCGAGGTCACTGACCGCGCGTGACGTGGGGGAGAGCCCGGCGGGCAGCCGGTCGGCGCCGTCGTACTGGAGCTCCATCGGAATGCGGAAATCGATGACCTTCGTGAGGCCGAGACCGGAGACGGTGGTGACGTCCGCGTCGGTCAGCTTGCTCAGTGCGTCGGAGCGGTAGACGAGCCCCTGGCGGACCTGCCCGCCGGTCCAGGTGCGGTAGCCGCCGAGGTCCCTGAGGTTGACGGCGCCCTGGAGGGGGATCTGGCGAATCGTTCCGGCTTGTTGCTGGTGGTGCCGGGCGCTGACCCCGGCTCCGGGCGCCGTCGCCGCGTACGCGGTGGCGGGCAGGGTTGCGACGACGAGGGCGGCGGCGGCCGCCGCGGTCGCCAGGCGGATTCGGGCACGGCTCATGGGCAACTCCTGTGACGGAGAAGGGGGATCACCCTGGTGGTGGCAGGGTGCGGAGCGAGTGCAGTGCTTCGAGTGCTTCGAGTGCCTGTTGTGCCTCGGCCATGACGCGGGAGACGAGCTCCGCACAGGACGGGAGATCGTCGATCACCCCCGCGACCTGGCCCGATGCCATGACGCCGAGGTCCGTACGGCCCTCGACCATGGATGCCTTGAGGAGCATCGGGGTATTCGCGGCGAGCAGGACCTGGCTCCAGGACAGGTCCTTGCCGTGTTTCATCGCGAGGCCGTCGCGGACCATCTGCGGCCAGCTCAGGCCGGACAGCTTCCGGAAGCCGGCCGCGTGCCGCACCGCCCGGACCAGCGCCCGGCCGCGGCCCGCCCGCTCCAGGGAGTCGACCAGCTCCGTACGGAGCATGCGGTGCGGCAGCCCGTCGACGGCCGTGGTGACGGTGACGTCCTTGACGGTGGCCCGCAGGTACTCGGCCTTCACGGCGTCCGGGACGGTCGAGTCCGAGGTCAGCAGGAAACGGGTCCCCATGGCGATGCCCGCGGCCCCGTACGCCAGGGCGGCGACCAGGCCGCGCCCGTCGCTGAATCCGCCCGCCGCGATCACCGGGATGTCCACGGCGTCCACGACCTGCGGCAGCAGCACCGTCGTGGCCACGTCCCCCGTGTGACCGCCGCCCTCGCCGCCCTGCACGATCACCGCGTCGGCGCCCCACGCGGCCACCTTCTCGGCGTGCCGTCGCGCCCCGATCGACGGGATGACGACCACGCCCGCGTCCTTCAGCCGCCCGATCAGCTCCTTGGAGGGCGCGAGCGCGAACGAGGCGACCCGCACCCCCTCGTCGATGATCAGCTGGGCGCGCTCGGCGGCGTCCCCGGCGTCCGCCCGCAGATTGACGCCGAAGGGGGTCCCGTCCGGCGTACGGGACTTGACCTCGCGGACCGCCGAACGCAGCTGGTCCAGGGTCATCGTGGCCGAGGCCAGGATGCCCAGCGCCCCCGCGTTGGCCGCGCCGGACACCAGGCGGGGGCCGGCGACCCAGCCCATGCCCGTCTGCACGAGGGGGTGCTCGACCCCGACCAGCTTGGTGAACGCCGTCTCCATCGCCATCGCCGTCTCCCTCGCCATCGGCCTCAGACCCGCACTTCCCGGTCGCGCAGACCCCTGGGGTCGATCACCTCGCGGATCAGCCGCAGCTCCTCGGCGGTCGGCTCCCGGGTGTACGGGACCTCGCCGGTGATCGCCGGCTCGAAGGCGGTCGCCGCCAGCACCTCCTCGACGGTGACCCCCGGGTGGAGGGAGGCCAGGCGCATCGAGTGACCGGGCCCGGCGAAGTCGAAGACGCCGAGATCGCTGACCACCCGGGGCAGGCGGTGGAAGCGGGTCACCCCGGCCGCCTCGGCGCGGTCGTAGCCGACACCGCTGACCATGTCGACGCGCTCGACGAAGACCCGCCGGGAGTGCTTGGGCACCCAGTAACTCACCGGGTTGTTCAGGGTGTTGACGGGAGCGCCGCGCACCCCGAGGAGCTGGCGGGCCGGCCGCTCCCAGTCGCCGATGCAGGAGATGTTCTGGTTGCCGAACCGGTCGATCTGGCTGGCGCCCATCATCACGTGCCGCCGGCCGCCGGTGACCATCGTCAGGTGGCGCCGGTACGGGAGCCAGCCCTCGGCCGTGCCGTCGAGCCCGACGAGCATGGCCTCGCCGTCGGTCAGCAGCAGATCGGGGGAGAAGGTCCGCTTGGCGAGCCGGGCCCCGAAGGAGGGGATGAGGCCCATCGGGCTGGCGAGCACCTCGCCGTTGTCGCGCCAGGCCTCGGCGCAGGCGATCACGCAGTACTCGGCGCGCGAGACGGTGCGGGGGGCGGAGGTCGTCACTGCTGCTCCTCGTGCCAGGTCCGGACGGCGGACTGGTAGTCGTGCTCGCTCGTTCCGGACAGGAAACGTGTCGAGAACTCGGTCCAGGGGGCGGCCGCGTACAGCTTCTGGAAGGCCTCGTCGCGGTCGTAGTCGGGGACGCAGGAGGTGAAGTGCGCGCCGTTCGGGGTCTCCACGACGCCGGTCACGGAGTGACGGCTGACGAGGAGGGACTGCGGGGGGCCGGACTTGGAGAGCTCGGCGGTCTCGACGAGCTGCTCGCAGGAGACGTAGGCGGCGTCGGCGGCCTCGCAGAAGAGGTCGTCGAAGTACGGGTCCGGGCCCAGGTACTGGGCGTTGCCGAGCCGGTCGGCGCGGTTGAGGTGGACCAGGGCGGCGTCCATGCGCAGCGCCGGGACGGCGACGAGCTCCTCGCCGTCGTCGTAGGGGGAGGTGACCGTACGCAGCTCGGGGTTGACCCGCATCACGTCGGAGCCGAGGCCGGCGCGGACGGGGAGGAAGGGGAGCCGGTTGGCGGCGGCGTGCAGGCCCCACATGAACATGGCCTCGTCGAGCTCGGTGAGGGTGAAGGCGGCGCGCTCGCGGGCGGCGCGGAAGTGGGGCTCCAGCGGGATGGAGTCGAGGGTGGCGAAGGGGGCGACGAGTCTGCGGATCCGGCCGGCGGCGGCCAGCAGGCCGACGTCGGGGCCGCCGTAGGAGATCACGGTGAGATCGGTGATCTCGGAGCGGAGCAGCGCTCGCACCAGGGCCATGGGCTTGCGCCGGGATCCCCAGCCGCCGATGCCGATGGTCATCCCGCTGTGCAGCTGCCCGACCACCTCTTCGGGGGTCAGTACCTTGTCCGTCCTGCCGGTCATGCCTGCTCTCCCTTCCCGAAGGTGTCGCGGACCCGGTCGGCCACCCCGCTGAGGTTGGCCTCGAAGGTGAAGCCCTGCTCGAAGCGGTAGCTGCGGCGCACGTCCACCGGGTCGATCCCGTTGATGGCCGCTTTGGCGAGCCGGATCAGACAGCCGTCCTTCTTCGCGATCTCGGCGGCCAGCTCCAGGGCGGCGGCGCGCAGTTCCGCACGCGGCACCACCCTCCACACCGAGCCGTGCGCGTGCAGTTCGGCCGCGGTCGCCGTGCGCGAGGTGTAGTACAGCGCGCGCATCAGGTGCTGCGGGACCAGCCGGGCCAGGTGGGTGGCGGCGCCGAGCGCGCCCCGGTCCAACTCGGGCAGCCCGAAGGTGGCGTCGTCGGAGGCGACGATCGCGTCGGCGTTGCCGACCAGTCCGATGCCGCCGCCCAGGCAGAAGCCGTTCACGGCCGCGACGACCGGCACCTCGCACTCGTACACGGCGGCGAAGGCCTCGTAGCAGCCCCGGTTGGCACCGACGAGGGCGGCGTGTCCGGTGTCGCGCTGCATCTCCTTGATGTCGACGCCGGCGTTGAAGCCGCGGCCCTCGGCGGCGAGCACGACGCACCGGTTCCCGGAGTCGCGGCCGGCGGCGCGCAGGGCGTCGGCGAGGTCGTACCAGCCCTGTACCGGGAGCGCGTTGACGGGCGGGAAGTCGACTGTGACGAGTGCGATGCCCTTGTCCGGGCTTGAGGTGGAGACACCCATGAGCGGATCAGCTACCTTTCCACCAAACATTTGTTAGGTGAGGAAGGTAGCAGCCCATGGAGCTCCACGGGAGGGTTGTCGTCGTCACCGGGGGAACCCGGGGCGTCGGTGCCGGGATCGCCCGGTCGTTCCTCGCGGCCGGCGCGGACGTGGCCGTCTGCGCCCGGCGGCCCCCGGAGGAACCGGTGTCGGCGGACGGCCGGAAGGCCTCGTTCACACCGGTGGACCTGCGCGACCCCGCCGCCGTGAACGACTTCTTCGGCGCGGTCGCGGGCCGGTACGGGCGGCTCGACTGCCTGGTCAACAACGCGGGCGGAACCCCGTACCGGCTGCTGGGGGAGGGCGAGGCGCAGCGCCACGCGCGGGTCGTCGAGCTCAACCTGCTCGCGCCGATGACCGCCTCGCTCGCGGCGTACCCGTGGCTGCGGGAGGCGAGCGGCTCGGTGGTGATGATCGGCAGCGTCAGCGGGACCCGGCCCTCGCCGGGTACGGCGGCGTACGGGGCGGCCAAGGCGGGGCTGGAGAGCCTGGCCCGGTCCATGGCCGTCGAGTGGGCGCCCGACGTACGGGTCAACTCGCTGGTCCTGGGCATGGTGCGGACCGAACTGGCGCACCTGCACTACGGGGACGAGGCCGGCATCGCCTCGGTCGGCGCCACCGTCCCGCTGGGGCGGCTCGCGGAACCCTCGGACGTGGGGGCGGCCGCGGTGTTCCTGGCCTCGGACCGGGCGGCGTACGTGAGCGGGGCGAGCCTGCTCGTGCACGGCGGCGGGGAGCGCCCGGCGTTCTTGGATGCGGCAACTGTCAACAAGGAGGACTGAGATGACGGGACTGTGTGAAGGCCGGGTCGTGATCGTGACGGGCGCGGGGCGGGGGCTGGGGCGTGCCCATGCGCTGGCCTTCGCGGCGGAGGGGGCGCAGGTCGTCGTCAACGACCTCGGGGTCGGGCTGGACGGACTTCCGGGGCCGGACAGCCCGGCGGCTCAGGTCGTCTCGGAGATCGAGGCACGGGGCGGTCGGGCGCTGGCGCACGGCGGGGACATCGCCACCTCGCGGGGCGCGGCCTCGCTGGTGGGGGCGGCCGTGGACACCTTCGGGCGGCTGGACACCCTGGTCAACAACGCGGGATTCCTGCGGGACCGGATGCTGGTGAACCTGGACGAGGACGACTGGGACGCGGTCATGCGGGTGCACCTGAAGGGGCACTTCCTGCCGCTGCGGTCGGCGGCCGCGTGGTGGCGGGCGGAGGCGAAGGCGGGCCGGCCGGTGGCGGCCCGGGTGGTCAACACCTCCTCCGGGGCCGGGCTGCTGGGCTCGGTCGGGCAGGGCAACTACAGCGCGGCAAAGGCCGGGATCCTCGGCCTGACGATGGTCGCCGCGGAGGAGATGGGCCGCTACGGCGTCCAGGTCAACGCGATCGCCCCGGCGGCCCGGACCCGGATGACGGAGCGGACCTTCGCCGAGACCATGGCCGCGCCGGAGGCGGGCGGCTTCGACGCGATGGCCCCGGAGAACGTCTCCCCGCTGGTGGTGTGGCTGGGCTCGGACGCGTCGGCGGGGGTCACCGGCCGGGTCTTCGAGGCGGAGGGCGGCCGGATCACGGTGATGGAGGGCTGGCGCCCGGGCCCCACGGCGGACCGGGGCGCTCGGTGGACCCCGGCGGAGGCGGGGGAGGCCACCCTGAAACTCCTCGCGACGGCGCAGGCTCCGCTGCCGGTGTACGGCGCTCGGTAGGGCCCGGGCCCGTCCCTTCCGGATCCTGCCGGGGGGGGGGGGGGGGGGGGGGCGCCGCCGCCCCCCCCCCCCCCCCCCCCCCCCCCCCCCCCCCCCCCACCCCCCCCCCCACCCCCCCCCCCCCCCCCCCCCCCCCCCCCCCCCCCCCCCCGGCGGGCCCCCCCCCCCCCCCCCCCCCCCCCCCCGGCCCCGGCCCCCCTCTCTCAGCCCCGCCGGCGTTTGA
>NZ_JBICZI010000017.1:0-161026 GCF_043201855.1 Streptomyces sp. NPDC048257 | reverse complement strand
CCAGATGTGGAAGCCCGGTAACGGGTGAAGCTGACTGGTACTAATAGGCCGAGGGCTTGTCCTCAGTTGCTCGCGTCCACTGTGTTAGTTCTGAAATAACGAACAGCTGTGTCCATGCCAGCGTTCAAATTTCATAGTGTTTCGGTGGTCATAGCGTTAGGGAAACGCCCGGTTACATTCCGAACCCGGAAGCTAAGCCTTTCAGCGCCGATGGTACTGCAGGGGGGACCCTGTGGGAGAGTAGGACGCCGCCGAACAACCCGCCCTTTTAGCTCAGTCGGTAGAGCGTCTCCATGGTAAGGAGAAGGTCAACGGTTCGATTCCGTTAAAGGGCTCCAAAAAAGAAGGCCCCCGCCAATAGGCGGGGGCCTTTTTTGTTTTCAGGCCGATGGCAGGGCGAGGCCGGCGGGGGCTGCGGGCCGCGAGGGCTGGAGGGGCGGGCCGGACCACACCTGCCTAGAGTGGATGTGAAGGCTAGATAAGGTACGTCCGGCGGCTTTGAGGTGCCCCCACAGGCCGCTCGGCTGGCCCAGGAGGCGTGATGACGGTACCCCCCGGCGTTGCGGCACCGCAGCACCCGCAGAACGACCCCGAGGACATCCTCAAGCACGTGGGAGCCACGTGGCACTGGGCGCTCGGCTTCGCCCTCGCGACCCTGATCCCCGGCATCCTCGTGCTGGTCTGGCCCGACGAGACGCTGCACATCCTGGCGGTCATCATCGGTCTGCAGCTCTTGGTGGCGGGCGTCTTCCGCTTCGTCACGGCCTTTTCGCACAGCAGCGACGGCGGCAGCAGACTGGCGGGGGTCCTGATCGCGATGCTCGCGTTCCTGGCCGGCGTCCTGGTCCTGCGTCATCCGATGCAGACGATCGGGGCACTGGCCCTGATCGTCGGGGTGTTCTGGTTGCTGACCGGAGTGCTCACGGCGTTCACCGCGATCGCAGACCGTTCACTCGTCCACCGGGGCCTGCGCTTCGGCCTGGGCGCCCTCGGTGCCGTCGCCGGAATCGTCGTGCTCTGTTTCCCGGTGGATTCGGCGGTCGCCCTGACACGGCTGCTGGGACTCTGGCTCGTGCTGCTGGGCGTCTTCGAAGTGGTGATGGCGTTCGCCCTGCGCTCCGCCACCCGGCGGGTCACAGGCCGGGACACCCCTTAGTCGCCCGTGCGCTGTTCCGGGACGCGGAAGGCCAGGATGGCCATGTCGTCCGAGGCGGGTTCGGCGGCGAAGCGTTCCACCGCGCGCAGGACGCGTGAGGCCACCGCGCCCGCGGTGAGGCCCGTACAGGTGGTGAGCACCTCGGTGAGGCCGTCGTCGCCGAGCATGCGGGCGCCCTCGCGGCGTTCGGTCACGCCGTCCGTGACGCAGAGCAGGACGTCGCCGGGGTCGAGGGTGAGGGTCTGTTCGTAGAGGTCGAGGTCCTCGATCACACCCAGCAGGGGCTGCGGCTCCGCGGCCGCGTCCACCTGGCCGTTCGGGCGCAGGCGCAGCGGGAGCGGGTGGCCCGCGCAGACGACCTTCATCAGGGCGCCGCCGTCGGGCTGGGGGTGGAGCTCGCCGTAGAGGAGGGTGAGGAAGCGGCTGCGGGCGCCCTCGTCGAGGATGGCCGCGTTGAGGCGCTCGAGCACCGCCGGGCCGCCGAGGCCCTCGCGGGCCAGCAGGCGCAGCGCGTGCCGGGCGAGGCCGGTGACGGCGGCCGCCTCGGGGCCCGTACCGCAGACGTCGCCGATGGCGAAGCCGTAGACGCCGTCCCGGATGGGGAAGACGTCGTAGAAGTCGCCGCCGACCTCGTTGCCCTCGCCGGCCGCGCGGTAGATGACCTCGACCTCCATGCCGGGGATGGCGGGGGAGCCGGGCGGCAGCAGGCTGCGCTGGAGCGAGCGGCTGATCGCGGTGCGCTCGGAGTAGAGGCGGGCGTTGTCGAGGGCCAGGGCGGCGCGACGGGACAGGTCCTCGGCGAGTTCGAGGATCTCCTGGCGGAAGTGCTCCTCCCGCGGCTTGCCGAGCGTGAGCATGCCGATCACGCGGTTGCGGGCGAGGAGGGGGAGGACCACCGTCTCGCCCCCGACCGCGAGCGCGGCGTCGGACCACGGGCGGGCGCCGGCCTCGCGGACCGGTTCGGGCGGGCTGACCTCGGAGAGCAGGTCCTTGAGGCCGTCGATGCGCTCCTCGTCCTCGTGGAGGACGTAGGAGAGGAACGGGTCCGAGGACTGGTCGGCGATGGTGTAGACGGCGCACCAGGTGGCCAGGGTGGGGACGGTCATCTGGGCCATGAGGGCCAGGGTCTGGTCCCGGTCGAGGGTGCCGGCGAGCAGGTCGGAGGCCTCGACGAGGAACGAGAGGGAGCCGCGGCGCAGGCGTTCCAGTTCGCCGAGCCGGGCGGACTCGACGGCGAGGGCGATGCGGTCGGCGGCGAACTGGAGGTGCAGGGCCTCTTCGTTGGAGTAGCGGCCGGGGGTCTCGGCGGCGACGCCGAGAGAGCCGGTGAGGCGGCCTTCCACCTTGAGGGGGACGGTGACGGCGGAGCGCATGCCGGTGGCCTCCAGGAGCGGAACGGCTCCGGGGGAGGCGATCAGGTCGTCGTGGACGGCGGGCATGCGGGCGGAGCCGTACCGGTTGGTGCCGGCCTCGACGGGGACGCGGGCGAAGCGCTGGCGGGTGGAGGGCAGGCCGGTGGTGGCGCGGACCTCGAGCTCGGTCTCGTCGTCGGTGGCGAGCAGCAGGAAGGCGGCGTCGGCGTCGAGGAGGTCGCGGGCGCGTTCGACGGTGCGCTGGAGGAGTCCGTCGAGGTCGTCGGGGGCGGGGGAGCCGATGAAGACCTCGAAGGGGTCCGTGGGGCGCGGATCGGTGAAGTGGCCGCTGTCGGAGGTGGGTACCCGTACCGGGGTCTGGAGCACGGCGCGCTCGTCGTCGTGGACGAGGAGGCAGACGATGGAAGGCTCACCGTGGGCGTCACGGACCCGGAGGTGGGAGGCGAAGACGGGGATGACGCGGCCGTCGGCGCCACGGACGCCGTAGCTGCCCTCCCAGCGGGACAGGCGCAGGGCCTCGGCGATGCCGGTTCCGGTGCCGGGGGTCTGCGGCCAGGCGGCGAGCTCGGCGAGCGGGCGGCCGAGGGCCTTCTCGGCGGGGTGACCGAAGATGTGCTCGGCGTCCTCGTTCCATGCGGAGATGAAGTCGTCGGAGTCGATCTGGAGGACGGCCACGCGGACCCGGCTGTCGGCCAGGGGCAGCAGCTGGTCGGGGACGACGGGGCCCGCCGAGCGGGTACCGACCGGCCGGTCTGGCAGGTCGAGGCGGAACCAGACGTGCTTGTGGGTGGCCGTGTACTCGACGCCCCAGCGGGTGGCGAGGGCGGCGCAGAGCATCAGGCCGCGGCCGTTCTCGCGGTCCGGGTCGGCGTAGGGGCGCTCTCCGGGGTGCTGGAGCGGGAGCTCACGCTCCGGGTACCGGTCGGCGACCTCGACGCGTACGCCGCCGTCGGCGCGCAGGCACAGGACCTCGGCCCGGGTTCCGGCGTGGACCACGGCATTGGTGACGAGCTCGCTGGTGAGGACCACCGCGTCGTCGACGATGTCCGCGAAACCCCAGCCGTGCAGGGTGTCGCGGACGAATCCGCGGGCGGCGGCGACCGAGCGCCCGAGGGGATCGAAGCTGGCAGCCGCCCGTGCCGTGATCACTGGTCTCCTTCGACGCGGTTGGACATCGGGTGCCAGGTTACTTACCTTCGCGGTCGGCATGGTGCCGTCGTCGGGGATTCCACCCGCAGGGTACGGCGGGTGTGCGATGGTGCCGAAGTGTTATGGCCGGGTTCGGCCAGGGTGAAACACTGGGCAGGCTTGCAGAGCCGGCTTGTGATGAGCCAGGTGTCCGGTGGAAAAGTGGTCGACCCTTTCGGGAGGGACACGGTGGAGTCTGGCGCAGCGGTGCGGCGTACGGGAACGAGGCCGAAGGGCGGACGTTCCCGGCGCAGTGGCACGACGGAGGTCGATACCGCCGCTCTGAACCGGCTGCTCACGGCCCTGGTGTCGATGCGGGACGGGAATTTCCGCAAGAGGCTGACGGTGTCCGGCGAGGGCGTGATGGCGGAGATCGCCGCCGTCTACAACGAGGTCGCCGACCGGAACCTCCACCTGACCGGGGAGCTGTCCCGGGTGCGGCGGATGGTGGGCCGCGAGGGCAAGCTGAGCGAACGGCTGGAAACGGGTGCCTGTGAGGGCTCCTGGGCGGCCGCGATCGACGCCTCGAACCAGTTGGTGGACGATCTGGCCCGGCCGGTGTCCGAGGTGGGCCGGGTGCTGTCGGCGGTGGCCGAGGGTGATCTGGACCAGCGGATGGATCTGCGGACGCAGGCGGCCGAGGGGGCCGGGCATCCGCTGCGCGGGGAGTTCCTGAAGGTCGGGCGTACGGTCAACAACCTGGTCGATCAGCTGTCCGCGTTCACCGACGAGGTGACGCGCGTGGCGCTGGAGGTGGGCACCGAGGGCAAGCTCGGTGGTCAAGCCCAGGTGCGCGGGATGTCGGGATCCTGGAAGGATCTGACCGACTCCGTCAACACGATGGCGTACCGGCTCACCGCTCAAGTGCGTGATATCGCTCTCGTCACGACGGCGGTCGCCAAGGGCGATCTGTCGCGCAAGGTCACGGTGCACGTGGCCGGCGAGATGCTCCAGCTGAAGAACACCGTGAACACGATGGTGGACCAGCTGTCGTCCTTCTCCTCCGAGGTGACCCGGGTCGCCCGCGAGGTGGGTACCGAGGGCGAGCTGGGCGGCCAGGCGAAGGTGCCCGGGGTCGCGGGCGTGTGGAAGGACCTGACGGACTCGGTCAACACCATGGCCGGGAACCTGACGGCCCAGGTGCGCGGGATCGCGCAGGTGACCACGGCGGTCGCGAACGGCGACCTGTCGCAGAAGGTACGGGTGAGCGCGCGCGGCGAGGTGGCGCAGCTGGCCGAAACGATCAACCAGATGACCGAGACGCTGCGGACCTTCGCGGACGAGGTCACGCGCGTGGCCAGCGAGGTCGGGGCCAAGGGTCTGCTGGGCGGCCAGGCGCAGGTGCCGGGTGCGGCGGGGACGTGGAAGGACCTCACCGACTCGGTGAACACGGTCTTCCGCAACCTCACCACCCAGGTGCGGGACATCGCCCAGGTGACGACGGCGGTGGCCAACGGCGACCTGTCGCAGAAGGTCACGGTCGACGTGGCCGGCGAGATGCTCGAGCTGAAGAACACCGTGAACACGATGGTGGACCAGCTGTCCTCCTTCGGTGCGGAAGTGACGCGTGTGGCCCGGGAGGTCGGCGTCGAGGGCGAGCTGGGCGGCCAGGCGCAGGTGCCGGGTGCGGCGGGGACGTGGAAGGACCTCACCGACTCGGTGAACACCGCCTTCCGCAACCTCACCGGGCAGGTCCGCAACATCGCCCAGGTGACCACGGCGGTGGCCAACGGCGACCTGTCGCAGAAGGTCACGGTGGACGTCTCCGGCGAGATGCTCCAGCTGAAGAACACCGTGAACACGATGGTGGACCAGCTGTCCTCCTTCGCCGACCAGGTCACGCGGATGGCGCGGGACGTGGGTACGGAGGGCCGCCTCGGCGGCCAGGCCCGGGTGGAGGGGGTCTCCGGCACCTGGAAGGAGCTCACCGACTCCGTCAACTTCATGGCCGGGAACCTGACCTCGCAGGTGCGCCAGATCGCTCAGGTGACGACGGCGGTGGCCCGGGGCGACCTGTCGCAGAAGATCGACGTGGACGCCCGGGGCGAGATCCTGGAGCTGAAGAACACCATCAACACGATGGTCGACCAGCTCTCGGCCTTCGCCGAGCAGGTGACCCGGGTGGCCCGGGACGTGGGTACCGAGGGCCGCCTCGGCGGTCAGGCGCAGGTGCCCGGCGTGGCCGGCGTCTGGCGTGACCTGACGGACTCCGTGAACGGCATGGCGGGGAACCTGACCTCGCAGGTGCGCAACATCGCCCAGGTCGCGACGGCGGTGGCGCGCGGTGACCTGTCGCAGAAGATCGACGTGGACGCCCGGGGCGAGATCCTGGAGCTGAAGAACACCCTCAACACGATGGTCGACCAGCTCTCGAACTTCGCGGAGCAGGTGACGCGGGTGGCCCGCGAGGTGGGTACCGAGGGCATCCTCGGCGGCCAGGCGGAGGTGAAGGGGGTCTCCGGTACCTGGAAGGACCTCACCCAGTCCGTCAACTTCATGGCGAACAACCTGACGTCCCAGGTGCGCAACATCGCCGAGGTGACCACGGCCGTGGCCATGGGCGACCTCTCCAAGAAGATCACCGTCGACGCCAAGGGCGAGATCCTCGAACTGGTCACCACGGTCAACACGATGGTGGACCAGCTGTCGTCGTTCGCGGAGCAGGTGACGCGGGTGGCCCGCGAGGTGGGCTCCGAGGGCATCCTCGGCGGTCAGGCCCGGGTGCGCGGGGTGACGGGCATCTGGAAGGACCTGACCGACAACGTCAACCTGATGGCCAACAACCTGACCTCGCAGGTGCGCAACATCTCCCAGGTCTCGGCGGCGGTCGCCAACGGCGACCTGACGAAGAAGGTCACGGTCGAGGCGCGCGGCGAGGTCGCGCAGCTCGCCGACACCGTCAACACGATGGTGAAGACCCTGTCGTCCTTCGCGGACGAGGTGACCCGCGTGGCCCGCGAGGTGGGTACGGAGGGCCGCCTGGGCGGTCAGGCGCACGTGCCGGGCGTTTCGGGGACCTGGAAGGACCTCACCGACTCGGTGAACTTCATGGCCTCCAACCTCACCGGTCAGGTGCGGCAGATCGCCATGGTCACGACCGCCATCGCCAAGGGCGACATGACCAAGAAGATCGACATCGACGCCCGCGGTGAGATCCTGGAGCTCAAGACGACCATCAACACGATGGTCGACCAGCTCTCGTCCTTCGCCGACCAGGTGACCCGGGTGGCCCGCGAGGTGGGCACCGAGGGCATCCTGGGCGGCCAGGCCCGGGTCAGGGACGTCGACGGGACCTGGCGGGACCTGACCGAGTCCGTGAACGAGATGGCCGGGAACCTCACCCGGCAGGTACGCGCGATCGCGGCCGTTGCCACCGCGGTGACCCGCGGCGACCTCAACCTGAAGATCGACGTGGACGCGGCGGGCGAGATCCAGGTCCTCCAGGACAACATCAACACGATGATCGCGAACCTGCGCGACACCACCTTGGCCAACAAGGAGCAGGACTGGCTCAAGGGCAACCTCGCCCGGATCTCCGCCCTGATGCAGGGCCGCCGGGAGCTCGACGACGTCGCCTCGCTGATCATGAGCGAGCTGACCCCGGTGGTCTCCGCGCAGCACGGCGCCTTCTTCCTGGCGCTGCCGGCCGGCGGCACCACCGAGATCGGGACGGAGGGGGGCGCGGACGGCTCGTACGAGCTGCGGATGCGCGGGAGTTACGCGTACGCGGGCGGCCAGATGCCCATCTCCTTCCGGCCGGGGGAGGGGCTGATCGGGGCGGTCGCCGAGGAGAAGCGGATGATCCTCGTCGAGAACACCCCGCCGGGCTACCTGAAGATCTCCTCGGGCCTGGGCGAGGCGCCGCCGGCACACGTGATCGTGCTGCCGGTTCTCTTCGAGGGGAAGGTGCTCGGCGTCATCGAGCTGGCCTCCTTCACGCCCTTCACGCAGATCCAGAAGGATTTCCTCAGCCAGATCGCCGAGATGATCGGTACGAGCGTCAACACCATCAGCGTCAACTCCAAGACGGAGATGCTGCTGAAGCAGTCGCAGGAGATGACCGAGCAGCTGCGCGAGCGCTCCGACGAGCTGGAGAACCGGCAGAAGGCCCTGCAGGCCGCCAACGCGGAGCTGGAGGAGAAGGCCGAGCTGCTGGCCCAGCAGAACCGGGACATCGAGGTGAAGAACACCGAGATCGAGGAGGCCCGGCAGGTCCTGGAGGAGCGCGCCGAGCAGCTCGCGGTCTCGATGCGCTACAAGTCCGAGTTCCTGGCGAACATGTCGCACGAGCTGCGGACCCCGCTCAACTCGCTGCTGATCCTGGCCAAGCTGCTCGCCGACAACGCCGACGGGAACCTCTCGCCGAAGCAGGTGGAGTTCGCCGAGACGATCCACGGCGCGGGTTCCGACCTGCTGCAGCTGATCAACGACATCCTGGACCTGTCGAAGGTCGAGGCGGGGAAGATGGACGTCTCGCCGACCCGGATCGCGCTGGTCCAGCTCGTGGACTACGTGGAGGCGACCTTCCGGCCGCTGACGGCGGAGAAGGGCCTGGACTTCTCGGTACGGGTCTCCCCGGAGCTGCCCGCCACCCTGCACACCGACGAGCAGCGGCTGCTCCAGGTGCTGCGCAACCTGCTGTCGAACGCGGTGAAGTTCACCGACGGCGGGGCGGTGGAGCTGGTGATCCGGCCGGCCGGCGCCGATGTGCCGGTGGCGATCCGCGAGCAGCTGCTGGAGGCCGGTTCGCTGCGGGAGGCGGACGCGGACCTGATCGCCTTCTCGGTCACCGACACCGGGATCGGGATCGCCGCGAGCAAGATGCTGGTGATCTTCGAGGCGTTCAAGCAGGCGGACGGGACGACGAGCCGCAAGTACGGCGGCACAGGGCTGGGCCTGTCCATCAGCCGGGAGATCGCCCGGCTGCTGGGCGGGGAGATCCACGCGGCCAGCGAGCCCGGCCGCGGGTCCACGTTCACGCTGTACCTGCCGCTGCACCCGAGCGAGCTGCCCCCGCAGGGGTACGCGCCGCCGACGCCCGGCGGCGCCCGCGGCGAGCTGTACCGCAGGTCCCTGGACGGGGGCCGGCCCGCGCTGCCGGGAAGCCAGGGCGGACCGGCGGTCGTTCCGTCGGTGCAGGCGCAGCCGGTACGGCCGGCGCTGTCGGCCGTGGAGCCGGCCGGGCAGGGGCAGGGGCAGGGCCAGGGCGGCGGTGGCGGAGCCGCGCTGTTCCGGCGCCGGCGCAAGGCGGCGAGCGATCAGGAGCCGCGTACGGCGGTTCCGGGGCAGCCGAACGTGGTGGGGCCCGAGGACGGCTGGGGCAGCGCGGAGGAGGAACTTCCGGTGGTGCCCCGGACGTACGACTTCCACGGCGAGAAGGTGCTCATCGTGGACGACGACGTACGCAACGTCTTCGCGCTCACCAGCGTGCTGGAACAGCACGGGCTGGCCGTGCTGTACGCGGAGAACGGGCGGGAGGGCATCGAGGTCCTGGAGCAGCACGACGACGTGACGGTCGTGCTGATGGACATCATGATGCCCGAGATGGACGGGTACGCGACGACCTCGGCGATCCGGCGGATGCCGCAGTTCGCGGGCCTGCCGATCATCGCGCTGACGGCGAAGGCGATGAAGGGGGACCGGGAGAAGGCGATCGACTCCGGGGCTTCCGACTACGTCACCAAGCCGGTCGACCCCGACTACCTGCTGTCGGTGATGGAGCAGTGGATGCGCGGCAAATGACCGCCGGGAGAGCGGGCGGACCCTCCTCGCCGACTGACTGTGCCCGCAACGGTGTGGAAGGTCGGTGAACGGGGAACCTTCTGCTCTCCCGCCACGTTTCTGCTTCGTGCACAGTGACATCTTGGTGACAGGGTGTGGCGATCTCGGGACTGGGGCTACGATGACCGGCACAAGGACGGACGGCGCAAGGATGCCGCCCTCTGGGGCGGGGCCCGGCGCACACGCCGGCGCCCGTAGCCGGGGAGGCCCCATGCCGGGGCGAGGAGGACAGGGCATGGTGCAGAAGGCCAAGATCCTCCTGGTCGACGACCGGCCGGAGAATCTGCTGGCGCTGGAGGCCATCCTCTCCGCGCTCGATCAGACACTGGTCCGGGCGTCGTCGGGGGAGGAAGCGCTCAAGGCGCTGCTGACGGACGATTTCGCGGTCATCCTGCTGGATGTCCAGATGCCGGGCATGGACGGATTCGAAACCGCCGCGCACATCAAGCGGCGGGAACGGACCCGGGACATCCCGATCATCTTCCTGACCGCGATCAACCACGGTCCGCACCACACCTTCCGCGGTTACGCGGCGGGTGCGGTCGACTACATCTCCAAGCCCTTCGACCCGTGGGTGCTGCGGGCCAAGGTCTCGGTCTTCGTGGAGCTGTACACGAAGAACTGCCAACTGCGCGAGCAGGCGGCCCTGCTGCGGCTCCAGCTGGAGGGCGGCAACTCGGGCGGCGTGGACGCGGGCAAGGAGACGGCCGGACTGCTGGCCGAGCTCTCCGCGCGGCTCGCGGCGGTCGAGGAGCAGGCCGAGGCACTGACCAAGCAGCTCGGCGAGGACTCCGCCGACGCCGGCGTGGTGGCGACCGCGGCGCACCTGGAGCGCAAACTCACCGGACTGCGGCGGGCACTCGACGCCCTGGAGCCCGGGACGGCCGGAGGGGCTCCGGCCCTGCCCGCGCAGAACTGACCGTGCGCGGGTCGGGGCTGGCGGCGCGTCAAAGCGCCTACGGAGCCGACGACACGAACGGGTGAAGGGGTGGGCACGCGTGTCCACCGGTGTGCGCACCGGTAACCTCGGGCCCATGGCCTCACGTACGTCCGGTAAGGGTTCCCAGAGCGCCGCGGGTACCGCGAAGGGCCGCACCGGCCGGACGGCGGCGCCGGCGAAGAAGGCTGCGCCCGCGCGCAAGCCGCCGGCGAAGAAGGCCGCGGCCGCCAGGCGGGCCCCGGTCAAGAAGGTCGCGGCCAAGCCCGCGCCGTCCCCGACCGGGGGAGTGGTGCGGTTGGTGCGAGCCGTCTGGCTGGGCTGCGCGCACGCGGTCGGCGCCGTCTTCCGCGGGATCGGCCAGGGGGCCAGGAACCTCGATCCCGCGCACCGCAAGGACGGCGTGGCGCTGCTGCTGCTCGCCCTCGCGCTGATCGTCGCCGCGGGTACCTGGTCGAACCTGAGCGGTCCCGTCGGGGACCTGGTCACGATGCTGATCACCGGTCTGTTCGGGCGGCTGGACCTGCTCGTGCCGATCCTGCTCGGCGTCATGGCGGTACGTTTCATCCGCCATCCCGAGCAGACCGACGCCAACGGCCGCATCGGCATCGGGCTTTCCGCCCTCGTCGTCGGTGTCCTGGGCCTGGTCCACATCGCCTGCGGGGCGCCGGGCCGGGACGAGGGCACCACTGCGATGCAGAACGCGGGCGGGCTGATCGGCTGGGGCGCCTCCAAGCCGCTGATCTTCACCATGGGCGCCCCACTGGCCGTGCCCATGCTGGTGCTGCTCACGATCTTCGGGCTGCTCGTGGTCACCGCGACCCCGGTCAACGCGATCCCGCAGCGGCTGCGCAGGCTGGGCATCCGGCTCGGGATCATCGCCCCGAACGAGTACGACGAGGGCTACGGCGCCGAGGCCGAGTCGGTCGCCGGTGACCGGCACGACCCGGAGCAGTGGCGGGCCCGTACCGGAGCCGGCGCGGACTCCGGCGACCCGGCGGACGAGGCCGAGAAGGAGGCGCTCGCCCGCCGGCGCAGGCCGCGCCGGGCCCCGGCACGGACGGGCATGGAGCGGGAGATGGACGCCGTCGACGTGGCGGCGGCGGCCGCCGCCGCCCTGGACGGGGCGGTCTACGGCGGAATGCCGCCCTCCCCGCTCGTCGCCGACCTCACGCAGGGGATCACCGGCGAGCGGCAGGGTGCGGAGCCCACCACTGCGGTGCCGACCGCCCGTGGGGAGCGTCCCGTACCGCGGACCGCGCCCAGGGCGGCCCCGGAGGCCGCGCCCGGGACCGACCCGGACCGTCTCGCCGAACAGCCGCACGCGACCACCGCCGCGGCCTCCGGGACGCTGTCGGTGCCCGATCTGACCAAGGCCCCGCCGCAGACCGAGGCCCTGCCGCCGCGCGCCGAGCAGCTCCAGCTGCGCGGGGACATCACGTACGCGCTGCCCTCTCTCGACCTGCTGGAGAAGGGCGGGCCCGGCAAGACCCGCAGCGCCGCCAACGACGCGGTGGTCGCCTCGCTGCGCAATGTGTTCACCGAGTTCAAGGTCGACGCGGACGTCACCGGCTTCACCCGGGGCCCGACCGTCACCCGGTACGAGGTCACCCTCGGCGCCGCGGTCAAGGTCGAGCGGATCACCGCGCTGACCAAGAACATCGCCTACGCCGTGGCCTCGCCCGACGTCCGGATCATCAGCCCGATCCCGGGCAAGTCCGCGGTCGGCATCGAGATCCCGAACACGGACCGCGAGATGGTCAACCTGGGTGACGTGCTGCGCCTCGCGGACGCGGCCGAGGACGACCACCCGATGCTGGTCGCGCTCGGCAAGGACGTCGAGGGCGGCTACGTCATGGCCAACCTCGCCAAGATGCCGCACGTACTGGTCGCCGGTGCCACCGGTTCCGGAAAGTCCTCCTGCATCAACTGCCTGATCACCTCCGTCATGGTCCGGGCCACCCCGGAGGACGTCCGGATGGTGCTGGTGGACCCCAAGCGGGTGGAGCTGACGGCGTACGAGGGCATCCCGCACCTGATCACGCCGATCATCACCAACCCCAAGCGGGCCGCCGAGGCGCTCCAGTGGGTCGTGCGCGAGATGGACCTGCGCTACGACGACCTGGCCGCCTTCGGCTACCGGCACATCGACGACTTCAACCAGGCCATCCGGGACGGCAAGATCAAACTGCCGCCGGGCAGCGAGCGGGAGCTCAGCCCCTACCCGTACCTGCTGGTGATCGTCGACGAGCTCGCCGACCTGATGATGGTCGCCCCGCGCGACGTCGAGGACTCGATCGTCCGCATCACCCAGCTGGCCCGGGCAGCCGGCATCCACCTGGTGCTCGCCACCCAGCGGCCCTCGGTGGACGTGGTCACCGGACTGATCAAGGCGAACGTGCCCTCGCGCCTCGCCTTCGCGACCTCCTCGCTCGCCGACAGCCGGGTCATCCTCGACCAGCCGGGTGCCGAGAAGCTGATCGGCAAGGGCGACGGGCTGTTCCTGCCGATGGGCGCCAACAAGCCGGTCCGGCTCCAGGGCGCCTTCGTCACCGAGGACGAGATCGCCGGGATCGTCCAGCACTGCAAGGACCAGATGGCGCCCGTCTTCCGGGACGACGTCACGGTCGGGCAGAAGCAGAAGAAGGAGATCGACGAGGACATCGGCGACGACCTGGACCTGCTGTGCCAGGCGGCGGAGCTGGTGGTCTCGACACAGTTCGGGTCCACCTCGATGCTCCAGCGCAAGCTGCGGGTGGGCTTCGCGAAGGCCGGGCGGCTCATGGACCTCATGGAGTCGCGGGGGATCGTCGGTCCGAGCGAGGGTTCGAAGGCGCGGGACGTGCTGCTGAAGGCCGATGACCTGGACGGAGTCCTCGCCGTCATCCGCGGCGAGGCCCATCCGTAATGAAATCCCGGGCAACCGTTTCCCTTGGGCCCGCGTCAAGTTGAAGAGAGGTGGCGGCACCGCGTACGAGATCGCCCAACAGCGTCGGGCCGCCGCGCCGGGGAGGGCTCCCTTCGCCATTCGGATGGCGTAGGAAGTGCACCCTCCGGTTGCTTCACCCTTTCGTCACCCCCCTAGACTGGACTTCCAGCAGGTGGCTACACGCTCGAAAGGCGCCCACGTGTCCATCGGCAACGCCAACTCCCCCGAAGAAGAGCGGCCTTCGACCGACGACCGGTCCGAGGACCGCATCGTCGAACGTCCCGTCGAAGGCCCGTCCATCGGGACGGCCCTCAAGAAGGCCCGGATCGCCGCCGGGCTCACCGTCGACGAGGTCAGTTCCACCACCCGCGTGCGCATCCCGATCGTGCACGCGATCGAAGAGGACGACTTCACGCGGTGCGGCGGCGACGTCTACGCCCGCGGTCACATCCGTACGCTCGCCCGCGCCGTCAACCTCGATCCGGCACCGCTGGTCGAGAGCTACGACGCGGCCCACGGCGGCCGGCCGGCGCCCACGCCCGCCGCGCCGATGTTCGACGCCGAGCGGATCCGCCCCGAACGGCAGCGGCCCAACTGGACCGCGGCCATGGTCGCCGCCATCGTCGCCGTGATCGGCTTCGTGGGCTTCACCGCCTTCGGCGGTGGCGACGAGAAGGACAAGCGCCCGGTGGCGGAAGGTTCCGCCTCCCCCAAGCCCGCACCCAAGCAGAGCGGCGCCAAGCCGTCCACGCAGCCCCAGCAGACCCCGCAGGCACCCAAGCCGGATCCCTCGGACAGTGCCATCGCCGCCGCGCCCAAGGACCTCGTCACGGTGGTCCTGACGGCCGACACGGGCGAGAGCTGGATCTCCGCGAAGGACTCCACCGGTCGGCTGCTCTTCGACGGCACCCTCGTTCAGGGTGAGTCCAAGACCTTCACGGACAAGGAGTCCGTCGACCTCGTGCTCGGCGACGCCGGGGCCGTGAAGCTCTTCGTGAACGGCAAGGAGATCAAGGACGACTTCCAGTCGGGTCAGGTACAGCGGCTGAAATACACCAAGGCCGACCCCGCCCCGGATCAGCCCCAGGCGGGCTGACACGGGTCCGCCCTAGGGCGGAAGGCTTGAATCCGGATCCCCGGGGTGCTGCGCCGCACCCCGGGGATCTTGCTGTACGGGGACTTGCGGCTGGGGCCGACGCCGGGACGAAGTAGTCTTGAGTCCATGCCCGAACGCCGTACCGTCGCCCTTGTCACTCTTGGCTGCGCCCGTAACGAGGTGGACTCGGAGGAGCTCGCAGGCCGCTTGGCGGCGGATGGCTGGGAGCTCGTCGAGGACGCCGCCGATGCGGACGTAGCCGTCGTCAACACCTGCGGCTTCGTCGAAGCCGCCAAAAAGGACTCCGTAGACGCCCTGCTGGAAGCCAACGATCTCAAGGATCACGGCAAGACCCAGGCCGTCGTCGCCGTCGGCTGTATGGCCGAGCGCTACGGCAAGGAACTCGCCGAAGCGCTCCCCGAGGCCGACGGAGTCCTCGGCTTCGACGACTACGCCGACATCTCCGACCGCCTCCAGACCATCCTCAACGGTGGCATCCACGCCTCCCACACCCCGCGCGACCGGCGCAAGCTGCTGCCGATCAGCCCTGCGGAGCGCCAGGCCGCCGAGGTCTCCCTCCCGGGCCACGCCCAGGAGCCGGTGGCCGAGGCCCCCGCCGACCTGCCGGACGGGCTCGCGCCCGCCTCGGGTCCCCGCGCGCCCCTGCGCCGCCGCCTGGACAAGAGCCCCGTGGCCTCGGTCAAGCTGGCCTCCGGCTGCGACCGCCGCTGCTCCTTCTGCGCCATCCCGTCCTTCCGCGGTTCCTTCATCTCCCGCCGCCCCAGCGACGTGCTGGGCGAGACCCGCTGGCTCGCCGAGCAGGGCGTCAAGGAGATCATGCTGGTCTCCGAGAACAACACCTCGTACGGCAAGGACCTCGGCGACATCCGGCTGCTGGAGACCCTGCTGCCGGAGCTGGCCGAGGTGGACGGCATCGAGCGCGTCCGCGTCAGCTATCTCCAGCCCGCGGAGATGCGGCCCGGCCTGATCGACGTACTCACCTCGACCCCCAAGGTCGTGCCGTACTTCGACCTGTCCTTCCAGCACTCGGCCCCCGACGTGCTGCGCGCGATGCGCCGCTTCGGTGACACCGACCGCTTCCTGGAGCTGCTGGACACCATCCGCTCCAAGGCCCCGCAGGCCGGCGTCCGCTCCAACTTCATCGTCGGCTTCCCCGGCGAGAAGGAATCGGACTTCGCCGAGCTGGAGCGTTTCCTCACCCACGCGCGCCTCGACGCCATCGGCGTCTTCGGCTACTCGGACGAGGACGGCACCGAGGCCGTCACCTACGAGAACAAGCTGGACGAGGACACCATCGCCGAGCGGCTCGCGCACATGCAGCGGCTCGCCGAGGAGCTCACCTCGCAGCGTGCCGAGGAGCGCATCGGGGAGACCCTGGAGGTGCTCGTCGAGACCGTGGAAGCGGTCGACGAGGACGGCGAGGGCGCCTACGGGCGCGCCGCGCACCAGGCACCCGAAACTGACGGCCAGGTGGTCTTCACGGACAGCACGGGTCTGGTCCCCGGGCGTATCGTCACGGCAAAGGTGGTCGGCACCCTCGGTGTGGACCTGGTGGCCGAGCCCCTCGGCATGGACCTCGAGGAGGCGGCCGGATGACCGGAGTCCCGGCATCTGCGGCGGGCGGGACCGGCCGCCGGCCCGTACCCGGCGCGAAGCTGGGGGCTGCGGCGGTCGATCAGGCCAGCCTGTGGAACATCGCCAACATCCTGACGATGATCCGGCTCGTGCTGGTGCCGGGCTTCGTCCTCCTGCTGCTCGCCGAGGGCGGCTACGACCCCGCCTGGCGGGCCTGGGCCTGGGCGGCGTTCGCCGTCGCCATGATCACGGACATCTTCGACGGGCACCTGGCCCGGACGTACAACCTGGTCACGGACTTCGGCAAGATCGCCGACCCCATCGCCGACAAGGCGATCATGGGGTCGGCGCTGATCTGTCTCTCCTGGCTCGGTGATCTCCCGTGGTGGGTGACCGGGGTGATCCTCGGACGGGAGCTCGGGATCACGCTGCTCCGCTTCTGGGTCATCCGCTACGGAGTGATTCCGGCCAGCCGGGGCGGCAAGCTGAAGACCCTGGCCCAGGGCACGGCCGTGGGCATGTACGTCCTCGCGCTGACCGGAGCGCTCGCGACCATGCGCTTCTGGGTGATGGCGATCGCCGTCGTGCTGACCGTCGTCACCGGTTTGGACTACATCCGTCAAGCGGTCGTACTGCGCCGCCAGGGCATCGAGGCGGAGCGGGCCGCGAGGTGAGCTTCGCGGCAGGGGATTCACCGGCGGCGGGAGCCGATTCCGGAGCTGTGGATTCCACTTCTGGAGCGATCGAGGCTGTTACCGGAGCGGCGGACGCGACCGGAGTGGCTGCGGATGCGCTGCGCCTGCTTGCGGAGAGTGACCAGAGCCTCGCCGTGGCCGAATCCCTGACCGGCGGCATGGTGGCCGCCGAGCTCACGGCCGTCCCCGGCGCTTCCCGGTCGTTCCGCGGCTCGGTCACCGCGTACGCGACGGAGATCAAGCACCTGGTCCTCGGGGTGGACGCGGGACTGCTCGAGGCCGAAGGTGCGGTGAACGCGCAGGTCGCGGCCGATATGGCGGCCGGTGTGCGCCGTGTGATGGGCGCTTCGTGGGGAATCGCGACCACCGGAGTGGCCGGTCCGGAGCCGCAGGACGGGCAGCCGGTGGGAACCGTTTTCGTCGCCGTGGACGGTCCGGGGGGCAGGAAAACGGTCCGTCTGAGGTTGAAAGGCTCCCGGGCGGAAATTCGTAGGGAGAGTGCACGCACAGTGCTCAGGCTTCTCTCGAACCAACTCCGTGAGAATGCGCGGAGGCAGGATACGGAACAGAACGGGGGGATCTGATGTTTGCAGCCCTGAGTGAACACGACATCGCTCCCCGCACGGCCGCCGCGCGAGGCGGTACGGTGGGGCGTGAAGGATGCGGCTACACGGTCAGAGGAGGGAGCCACCGATGATTCTGCTCCGTCGCCTGCTGGGTGACGTGCTGCGTCGGCAGCGCCAGCGCCAGGGCCGTACTCTGCGCGAAGTCTCCTCGTCGGCCCGAGTTTCTCTCGGCTATCTCTCCGAGGTGGAGCGGGGGCAGAAGGAGGCATCCTCCGAGCTGCTCTCCGCGATCTGCGACGCGTTGGACGTACGGATGTCCGAGCTGATGCGCGAAGTCAGTGACGAGCTGTCGCTGGCCGAGCTGGCACAGTCGGCCGCGGCAAGCGAACCGGTGAGTGTGCCGGTCCGCCCGATGCTCAATTCGGTCTCCATGGCTTCGGTCACGGGTGGGCCGGAGCGGGTGACCATCAAGGCGCCTGCGGAAGCGGTGAATGTCGTAGCCGCGTGAGCGAGCACGTGCGTGTTTGAGCGTGGCCGGAGCCCCGGCCGGTGCCCTGTGCACCGGCCGGGGCTCCCGGCCGTTCTGGGTGCGGTGGCGAGGGGGGTGCGGGAGGATGGGGCGGTCCGGGTTCCGGCCCCTGGGAGGTAGCCGTGCGGCGGTTGCTGCGCATACCCGCGGTGTCGGCGCTCGCGCTGGCGGTGGGGGTGCTGTGGTGGTGGGCCGTGCTGCGGCTGGTGCTGGCGCCCGCCGAGTCCGGGGCCGTGGAGGGCGCGGTGGCGGTGGGCGGCTGGGGGCTGGGGCTGCTGCCGGTGCACTGTGTGCCGGGCCCGCTGCGGAAGGCGAGGGCGCGGCGGGAGGCGCTGCCGGCGGCGGACGGGGCTACCAGGGCATGGACACCCCACCGTTCGGGCGAAGGATCTGACCGGTCATGAACGACGAGGCGTCCGAGGCCAGGTAGAGCACCGCCCGGGCGATGTCCTCGGGCTCGCCGACCCGGCCCAGCGGGGACATCCGGACCATCGCCGCCTCCGTCTGCTCCTGGACCTCGGGGCCGTGGCGGCCGGTCATCGGGGTGCGGATCCAGCCCGGGGCGACGGCGTTGACCCGTATGCCGTGCGGACCGGCCTCGGTGGCGAGGGTCTTGGTCAGCTGGACGACGGCGGCCTTGGCGGCGCTGTAGCAGAGCAGGCCGGGCTGGGCGGCGTCCACGGCCCCGGAGGCCATGGTGACGATCGATCCGGGGCGGCCTGCCGCGATCATGGACCGGGCGGCCTCCTGGCAGGTGCGCAGGACCCCCTTGAAGTTGATGTCCAGGATCCGGTCGAGATCCTCGTCGGCGGTCTCCAGAACGCTGCTCGTGTGCATGACCCCGGCGATGGCGGCCGTGATGTCGAGCGGGCCCGCCGCGGCGACGGCCGCCCGGAGCGCGGCCCGGTCGGCGACGTCGAGGGGATGGAGGGTGGCGGCGCCGCCGGCCTTGGTGACGAGCGCGGCCGTCTCGGCGAGTCCCTGCTCCTCGCGGTCCGCGCAGTGCACGTGCGCGCCGGCCTCGGCGAGGACGAGGGCGGTGGCGCGGCCGATGCCGCTGGCGGCGCCGGTGATCAGGGCGGAGCGGCCGGTGAGGCCGTACGGGGCTGTGGGTGTGGGCATGCCGGGACCGTACGACCAAATCTGACGAACCGTCAATCGGTGTGCCGTGGTGGGTCCCGTTGCCCGGACGCGTCCTACGGGGTCGGGCCCTGCTGGCAGCGGGGGCACCAGTAGGTGGGACGGCCGTCCTGTGGAGCCTCGCGGACGGGGGTGCCGCAGCGCAGGCAGGGGCGGTGGGTGCGGCCGTAGACGAAGAGGTCCTGGCCGGGGCGGCGGCTGCCGGTGGTGTTGCGGGGGCCGGGCCGCTCGCCGGTGTTCGCGGCCAGCAGGCGCTGGGCGGCGGAGGCCAGCCGGGGGAGCGTTGCCTCGGGGAGCGTGCCGACGGGGGTCCACGGGGTGACCTGGGCCAGGAAGCAGAGCTCGGCCTTGTAGATGTTGCCGATCCCGGCGAGGTTGCGCTGGTCGAGCAGGGCCTCGCCGAGGGGGCGCTCGGGGGCGGCGAGGAGGTTGGCGGCGGCGCGGGCGGGATCCCAGTCCGGGCCGAGGAGATCGGGGCCGAGGTGGCCCACGGCCCGGTCCTCCTCGGCGGTGCGGATCAACTCCAGGACGGGGAGGCGGTAGCCGACGGCGGTGTGGTCGGCGGTGGCGAGGATCGCCCGGATCTCGTAGGCGGGGCCGCCGTGCCACTTCTGGCCCGCGGCGAAGACGTGCCAGGCGCCGTCCATGCGGAGGTGGCTGTGCAGGGTGAGGCCGCCCTCGAAGCGGGCGAGGAGGTGTTTGCCGCGGGGGGTGACGTCGAGGGTGACGCGGCCGGTGAGGTCGGCGGTGGCGAAGCGGGGGACGCGCAGGTCGCTGCGGGTGAGCACGCGGCCTGCCAGCGCGGCGTGGAGCCGGGTCGCCGCGCGCCGGATGCTGTCGCCTTCGGGCATGCCTTCATTGTGCCGCCGCCCGCCGGGGGCGGGCGCGGGGCCCGCCGCGGCGCCCGCGCGGCGGCCGGCCCCGCGGCGGGGTGGTGCCGCAGGGGCCGGGGGCGGGGCTACTTCCAGGTGATGCCCTTGCCGTTGCTCGTCGCGTTGTACGGGTTGCCCCAGTACTCGGCCCCGGCGACCTTCGTCTGGGCCGACGGGGCGAGGGCTATGGCGCAGCTGGTCTGGGTCTGGCCGTTGGCGAAGCCCTTCGGCATGGACTCGTCCTTGCACTTCTCGAACTTGCCGATGACCGCGAGGCTCTGGGCCTCGGTGCCGTCCCCGAGCAGGCCCCTCACGTGGCCGACCGAGGCGTACGACATGTCCGTGGTGCCGATGTTCTTGACGGTGTAGCGGATGTAGTACGGGACCTTCCCGTTCGCCTTGTCGCCGAGGTTGAGCCCTTCCAGGTCCGCGGGGGTGCCCTGCTCGATCGCGGTGACGGTGAGGGCGAGCTTGCTGCCCTTGAAGTCTCCGTAGTCGTACGGGATCTGCGCGGCCTCGCCGATCTTGAAGGCCTGGCCGGACGTCGCCGTGCCCGCGGCCCCGGCGGGGGGTTGGCTGCCGGCGCCGGTCGACGGGGCGGCCGAGGCGCCGTGACTGGCCGGGCCGGCCGGGCCGGATGAGGCCGGCTGCGCCGGGAGTTCTTCGTTGCCGTTCTTGCAGCCGGTCAGGGCCAGGCTGCCGACGACCGCCAGGCCGACCGCGCCGAGGGCGGTGTTGCGCATGCTGATGGTGCTCACTCTTCTGATCCCCCATGACTGTGCATTGCCACTGCAATGCCTGTGATCATCTTGATAAAGGATCAATAAGCGGATCGGCCAGTCCAGGAAGGCTCTGCAGCCGTTCTGTGACATGCCCAGGACATGAGCGGAACGGGCGGGGCCGTTTTGTGGTTGTCAGGAGCGCAGGCGCAAACCCCTCGGCGTGGCGTGGAAGCCGGCCGCCTCCAGGGTCCGGCCCAGCGGGGAGGTCAGGGCCGCCGCGGCGTTGATCCGTTCCACCGTCAGGGCCGGGAGGGTGCCCGAGCGGGAGGAGGCCGCCAGGGCGGCCGTGGCCGCCTCGAGCCGGGGGTCCTCCGGGCCGGGCCAGGCCAGCAGGGTCTTGCCGCCGCGCTCCAGGTACAGGGTGAGCTCCCCGTCGACCAGCACGACCAGCGAGCCCGCCTTGCGGCCCGGCTTGTGGGTGGCCCCGGCCGGCGGCTCGGGCCAGGGCAGGGCCGCGCCGTACGCGTTCGCCGGGTCGGCGGCCGCCAGGACCACCGCCGCCAGCGGGGGCGGGGTCCGCTCGGCGGCCCGGAGACGGTCCACCGCGCCGTCCATCGCGAACTGGGCGGCGCCCAGCCCCTCGACCACATAGCCCCGGCGGGCCTGGCCGCTGTCCTCGAAGGCCGACAGGACGCGGTAGACCGCACTGAAGCCGCCCTCCACCCCTTCCGCGGCGACCGCCCCGCGGGTCACCACCCCGTGCCGGTCCAGCAGGGTGCGGGCCAGGGCGTGCGCCCGGTGGGTGGGGTCGGCGGCCAGGGCCGGAAGGAGCGACCAACGCCCGGAGACCGTGGGCGGCCCGGTACGGGACACGGTCGCGCTGAGGGTGCCGTACCGGCCGCGGGGAACGGTGCGCCTGGCCCGATGCGCCGTGGAGCCCGCCGTGCGGCCCGAGCCGAGCAGTGAGCGCAGCGGGGCCAGGGTGTCGTTGGTGAGCCGGCCCGACCAGGCCAGGTCCCATACGGCGTCGGAGAGGGCGACGTCGGACACCTCGGGGAACTCGGCGCGGATCGACTGCGCGATCTGCCGGAAGAACAGGCCGTACCCGCCCGCGAGCGACGCCAGGACCGCCTGGTGGAGGGGGCTCTGTTCCAGCGGGTGCGGCGGGGGCAGGAGCAGCGGGGCCGCCTCCGCCAGATAGAGGGAGACCCAGCCGTCCTTGCCCGGGAGGGCTCCGGCGCCCGCCCAGACCACCTCGCCCGCGGTGGTCAGTTCGTCCAGGAGGCCCGGCGAGTAGCCCGTCACCCGGGACGGCAGGATCAGGCGCTCCAGCGCCGAGGCCGGGACCGGGGCGCCCTGGAGCTGTTCGACCGCCCGGGCCAGGCCGTCGAGGCCGCGCAGGGCTCCGCCCAAGTGCTGCCACTGGGGGAGGAAGGTGGCCAGCGAGGTCGGCGGGACCGGCTCCAGCTCCTGGCGGAGCGCGGCGAGGGAGCGGCGGCGGAGCCTGCGCAGCACCGTCGCGTCGCACCATTCCTGACCGATGCCCGCCGGGTGGAACTCGCCCTGCACCACCCGGCCGGCCGCGGCCAGCCGGTGCAGGGCGCCCTCGGTCACCGCCGCTCCCAGGCCGAAGCGGGTGGCGACCGCGGCCGTGGTGAAGGGTCCGTGGGTGCGGGCGTACCGGGCCAGCAGGTCCCCGAGCGGGTCCTTGACCGGTTCGGTGAACGCCTCAGGGACCCCGACCGGCAGCGCCGTGCCCAGGGCGTCCCGCAGTCGGCCCGCGTCCTCGATCGCCGCCCAGTGGTCCGCGCCGCCGATCCTGACCGGGATGGCGCGCCGGGCCGCGGCGAGCTCCTGCGCCCAGGCCGGATCCGCCCCGCGCCCGGTCAACTGCTCCTGCGTCAGCGGGCCCAGCAGGCGCAGCAGGTCGGCCACCGACTCGGGATCCTTGGCCCGCCGGTCCTCGGTGAGCCACTGGAGCTCCCGCTCCAGCTCCTCCAGCACCTGCGCGTCCAGCAGTTCGCGCAGTTCCGCCTGGCCGAGCAGCTCGGCCAGCAGCCGGGAGTCCAGCGACAGCGCGGCCGCCCTGCGCTCGGCGAGGGGGGAGTCGCCCTCGTAGAGGAACTGGGCCACGTACCCGAAGAGGAGGGAGCGGGCGAAGGGGGAGGGCTCCGGGGTGGTGACCTCGACCAGGCGCACGCGGCGCGCCTCGATGTCACCCATCAGCTCGGTCAGACCGGGCACGTCGAAGACGTCCTGGAGACACTCCCGTACGGCTTCCAGCACGATCGGGAAGGAGCCGAACTCCGAGGCCACCTGCAGCAGCTGGGAGGCGCGCTGGCGCTGCTGCCACAGCGGGGTGCGCCTGCCGGGGCTCCGGCGCGGCAGCAGCAGGGCGCGGGCCGCGCACTCGCGGAAGCGGGAGGCGAACAGTGCGGAGCCGCCGACCTGGTCGGTGACGATCTGGGTGATGTCACCGTGATCGAAGGCGACGTCGGCCGCGCCCAGCGGGGCCTTCTCGTCGTCGAACTCGAACGCGTGCGGAGCGGCCGGGTCGTGGTCCAGGAGGTCCATCGACAGCAGGTCCGCGTCGGGGAGCCGGAGCACGATCCCGTCGTCGGCGTGCATCACCTGCGCGTCCATGCCGTACTTCTCGGCGAGGCGGGCGCCCAGCGCCAGCGCCCACGGGGCGTGTACCTGCGCGCCGAACGGGGAGTGGACCACGACCCGCCAGTCGCCGAGCTCGTCGCGGAACCGCTCGACCACGATGGTCCGGTCGTCGGGGACGTGACCGCAGGCCTCGCGCTGTTCGGCGAGGTACGCCAGGACGTTCTCGGCGGCCCAGGCGTCCAGGCCGGCCGCCAGCAGCCGCAGCCGGGCGTCCTCGTCGCTCAGGCCGCCGAGCTCGCGGAGGAACGCGCCGACCGCGCGGCCCAGTTCGAGGGGCCGGCCGAGCTGGTCGCCCTTCCAGAACGGCAGCCGGCCCGGCACCCCGGGGGCGGGGGTGACCAGCACCCGGTCGCGGGTGATGTCCTCGATCCGCCACGAAGTGGTGCCCAGGGTGAAGACGTCCCCGACACGCGACTCGTAGACCATCTCCTCGTCGAGCTCGCCGACCCGGCCGCCGCCCTTCTTGGGGTCGGAGCCCGCGAGGAAGACACCGAAGAGACCGCGGTCGGGAATCGTGCCGCCCGAGGTGACCGCGAGGCGCTGGGCCCCCGGCCGCCCCGTGATCGTCCCCGCCACCCGGTCCCAGACCACCCGCGGCCTGAGCTCGGCGAACGCGTCCGACGGATAGCGCCCGGCCAGCATGTCCAGCACCGCCGTGAACGCCGACTCCGGCAGCGCCGCGAAGGGCGCCGCCCGCCGTACCAGGGCGAGCAGGTCGTCGAGCTGCCAGGTGTCCATCGCGACCATCGCGACCAGCTGCTGCGCCAGTACGTCCAGGGGATTGGACGGGACCCGCAGGGACTCGATCGCCCCCGTGCGCATCCGCTCGGTGACCACCGCCGCCTGCACCAGGTCGCCCCGGTACTTGGGGAAGACCACCCCGGTGGAGACCGCACCCACCTGGTGCCCGGCCCGGCCCACCCGCTGCAGCCCCGAGGCCACCGAGGGCGGGGACTCCACCTGCACCACCAGGTCCACCGCGCCCATGTCGATGCCCAGCTCCAGGCTGGAGGTGGCGACCACGGCGGGCAGCCGACCCGCCTTGAGATCCTCCTCCACCAGCGCCCGCTGCTCCTTGGACACCGAGCCGTGGTGCGCGCGGGCCAGCAGGGGCGGGGCGCCCAGGGCGGCGCCCGACTGGGCCATGACCTCGGCCGGGGGCTTCCCCTCCGGCAGCTTCTCGCCCAGGGCGCGCTCGTACGCGATCTCGTTGAGCCGGTTGCACAGCCGCTCGGCGAGCCGGCGGGAGTTGGCGAACACGATCGTCGAGCGGTGCGCCTGCACCAGGTCGGCGATCCGCTCCTCCACATGCGGCCAGATCGACGGCTTGTCCCCGCCCTCCTTGCCCTCGGTCGCCGGCGAGCCGCCCAGCTCGCCCATGTCCTGCACCGGGACGACCACCGAAAGGTCGAACTCCTTGGCCGACGGAGGCTGGACGATCTCCACCTTGCCGCGCGGCGCGAGGTACCGGGCCACCTCGTCCACCGGCCGGACCGTCGCCGACAGCCCGATCCGGCGCGCCGGGCGGGGCAGCAGCTCGTCCAGCCGCTCCAGCGAGAGGGCGAGATGGGCGCCGCGCTTGGTCCCGGCGACCGCGTGCACCTCGTCCAGGATGACCGTCTCGATCCCGGCGAGGGCATCGCGGGCCGCCGAGGTCAGCATCAGGAACAGCGACTCGGGCGTGGTGATGAGGATGTCCGGCGGGCGGGTGGCCAGCGCCCGCCGCTCGGCGGGCGGGGTGTCGCCGGAGCGGATCCCCACCCGGATGTCCGGCTCGGGCAGGCCGAGGCGGACCGACTCCTGCCGGATCCCGGTCAGCGGGCTGCGGAGATTGCGCTCCACGTCGACCGCCAGGGCCTTCAGGGGCGATACGTACAGCACGCGGCAGCGCTTCTTCGGCTCGGCGGGCGGCGGGGCCGAAGCGAGCCGGTCGAGGGCGGCGAGGAACGCGGCCAGGGTCTTGCCGGAGCCGGTGGGAGCCACCACCAGCACGTCCGAGCCCTCCCCGATCGCCCGCCACGCTCCCTCCTGTGCGGTGGTGGGCGTGGCGAAGGCCCCCGTGAACCACGAGCGGGTCGCGGGGGAGAACGAGTCGAGCGCAGCACCTGCCATGCCCCCATCGTGCACCCGCCCACTGACAACGGCCCGGACCTGGGCAAACGCGAGGCACGGGCGGAGCGCAGAATGGGGGGATGGGGACGGACGAGGGCGCCGCGGGCCGCCGGGAGTGGGCACGGCACTGGCAGTACGCGGAACTGCCCGGGCTGGACCTGTTGCGGGCCCACTACGTACGCCACACCTTCCCGCGCCACGCGCACGACGGGTACGTCATCGCGGCCGTCACCGGCGGCATCGAGGAGATCGGGCTCCCCGGCCACGTGGTGCGCGCCGGACCGGGCAGCGTGGTCCTGATCAACCCCGAGGTGCCGCACACCGCGCGCGCCGGGGTGCCCGAGGGCTGGGCGTACGCCACCCTCTACCCCTCCAGCGAGTTGATCGCGGAGGTCGCCGACGAGATCGGCACCCTGCGCGGCACCCCCGGCTTCACCGCCGACATGGTCATCGACCCCCGGGGCGCGGAGGCCATCACCGAGGTCCACCGGGCCGCCGAGGCGGGGAACGCGCTGGCCGCCGACACGCTGCTGCGGAGCGTGGTGGCACGGATGCTGACCCGGCACGCCGGACCGCTGCCCGCCCGTACGGTCCCCGGCGCGGGCGGCGCCGACGCGGCCGCGGCCCGGGCCGTCCTGCAGGAACGGATGGCCGACCCGCCGTCGCTGGAGCAGCTCGCGGCACAGCTGGGTACGAGCCCCTTCGCCCTGCTGCGGTCCTTCCGCGAGCGGTACGGGATGCCGCCGCACACCTGGCTGACCGACGCCCGGGTCCGGCGGGCGCGCCGCCTCCTCGACGCGGGCACCGCACCCGCGGAGGCGGCCCTCGCCGTCGGCTTCACGGACCAGCCGCACCTGAACCGGCACTTCACCCGGATCGTGGGGGTACCGCCGGGCGCGTACCGGCGCGAACGGGCCGGCAGGGCCCCTGGGCCGGGCGTGCAAGAACGTACAAGACCCGGGCGGTCCGGCCTGCGTAGTTTCGGGGCGTGGGAGAACATCGAGCAGTGATGGAGGAGGCCCCCGAGGGGGTCGCCGAGGAACGGCCGCGGGCCGCCGTCGTACGCGACGCGCTCGGGGTCGGGGTGGCCGTCGGGCTGTCCGGGTTCGCGTTCGGGGTGACCGCCGCCGGGGCCGGGATCAGCACCCTCCAGGCGTGCGTGCTGAGCCTTCTCGTCTTCACCGGCGCCTCCCAGTTCGCCTTGGTCGGGGCGCTGGCCGCGGGCGGGAACCCGTTCACCGCCGCCGCCGGGGCCTTCTTCCTCGGGACCCGCAACGCCTTCTACGGGCTGCGGCTGTCGCAGTTGCTCAAGCTGCCCCGCGCCGTACGGCCCCTCGCCGCGCACTGGGTGATCGACGAGACCACCGCCGTCGCCCTGGCCCAGCCCGACCGGAAGTCGGCCCGGCTCGGCTTCACCGTCACCGGGCTCACCCTCTATGCCCTGTGGAACCTCACCACCCTGCTCGGCGCGCTCGGCGCCGAGGCCATCGGGGACACCCGGGCGTGGGGCCTGGACGCCGCCGGACCCGCCGTGTTCCTGGCCCTGCTGGCGCCGATGCTGAAGACCTCCACCGAGCGGGCCGTCGCCGCCCTGGCGCTCGTCCTCGGGCTGGGCTTCCTGCCGGTGCTGCCCGCCGGGGTGCCCGTGCTGATCGCCGCCCTGGCCGCCCCGATCGTGCTGTGGATGAAGGGACGCCGCCCGTGAACGTCTGGATCGCCATCGGACTCACCGTCGTCGGCTGCTACGCCGTCAAGCTCGCCGGGCTGCTCGTGCCCGCCGGGGCCCTGGAGCGGCCGCTCGTGCGCCGCCTGGCCGCGCTGCTGCCGGTCGCCCTGCTCGCCGCGCTCACCGCCCAGCAGACCTTCAGCACCGGGTCCGCCCTCGTCTTCGACGCCCGCGCCGCCGGGCTCGCGGCCGCCGGACTGGCCCTGCTGCTGCGGGCCCCGTTCCTGATCGTGGTCGCGGCCGCCGTCGTCGTCACCGCGGGGGTACGGGCCCTGGGTGGCTGACCCCGTCCGGCAGTCGCCCGTACGCCCGCAGGGTGAGCAGGGCCTCCAGGGTGGCGATCGGCCGCCGCTCCAGCGAGCTCCCCGGCGCCCAGGCCCGCCGGCGCACCGGCCAGCCGCCGTCCGGCTGCTGCTCGGCGGTCAGGAAGTCCAGCGAGCGGCGCAGCTCCGCGTCGGTGAACCAGCCGCGGGCCAGGGATTCGGGCCGCCGCGCGAAGTCGTGCGGGTACAGCCGCTCCCCCGGCGCGTAGCCGGGGGCCTCCGGGCACTCCGCCCGCCGCACCGGATCGAGCACCACGAGCCGCTGCTCGCGCACGAGCCGGCCCAGCCGGTCCGCGGCCGCCGCCGCGCGTGCCCGGTCGGGGATGCCGTCGAGGAAGGCCACCGCGCTCTGGACCTCGTACGGATGCGAGTGGCGCAGGCTCTCGATCCGGTCCCAGCAGAAGTCCGTGGCCCGGAAGAGCCAGGCGTGCCAGACCCGGTTGCGGTGCAGCATGCCGACGACCGGGCCCGTGGTGAGCAGCTCGCCCGGCGGGTCGTCGTGCGTCGGGTGGTAGGGGGCCGCGGGGTAGTCGCGGGGTGCGGGGAAGACCACCGGAAGCGCGCCATCCGCGGTGGAGACCCCGGTCAGGTGACGGCAGAGCCGCTCGATGCGCTGCCCGGAGCAGCGGCCCAGGCTGTCCAGGACGCGCAGCGCGTGGGCGGTGTGCAGGGGCTGACTGAGCGGACCGCGTAGATCCGGATCGAGTGCGTGACCGTAGCCTCCGTCTCCGTTGAGGTACGAACCGAGGGCCGTGTCCACCGGGTCGGCGTCCCCGCCGAGGAAGTGGAACGCAAACCGCCGCTGCTCCAGCACGCGGGCCGTGAGCCAGATGAACCCCTCGGCGCGGGCCAGTGGCGCCGGCGGGGTCTGGGGGGAAGCTTCGTCTCCGGGCATGGGTGCAACGTAGGACGAGGGGGCGGGGCGGGGAGGGCCGAACGCGGGCGGTGCACTCTCCCGGGGCGGGATACTGGGGGCATGCGGTTGACGATTTTCTGGGAACGGATGGCGGAGCACTTCGGCGCGGGCTATGCCGACTCCTTCGCGCGGGACCACGTCATGACGGAGCTGGGCGGGCGGACCGTCCACCAGGCGCTGGATGCGGGCTGGGAGACCAAGGACGTGTGGCGCGCGGTGTGTTCGGCGATGGACGTGCCCGCGTCGCTGCGCTGACGCCGCCGAGGTGGCGCCGGCGTGGCGCGATGCCGGCCGACGGCTTCGCGGTACGGGGCGCCGGTGCGACAGACTTGGTGCCGTGGCAGCCAGTGAAGAGACGACCGGACCCGCAGACGCACCAGGCGCGACACCTCCGGGGCAGCCGGGGGCACCGGCGCGGGCCGTGCCGGGGCAGGAGCCGGGCCTGCCCGGCCCCCCGGGCCCCCCGGGGCCACCGCCCCCCGCCGCGGACGAGGCGCGCATGCCGCGCTGGCTGCCGCGCGCCGTGATCCTCGTACTGGCCCTCGTGGCCTGTTTCCAGCTCGGCAGCTGGGCCTTCCACCAGCTCATCGGGCTGCTGGTCAACATCCTGATCGCGTTCTTCCTCGCGCTCGCGATCGAACCCGCGGTCGCCAGGATGGCGGCCGGCGGCATGCGCCGCGGGCTCGCCACCTTCCTGATGTTCCTCGCGGTCTTCGTCGTGACCGCAGGCTTCCTCGCGCTGCTCGGCTCGCTGCTCGCCGGGCAGATCGTCGCCATGGTCGAGGGCTTCCCGGGCTATCTCGACGCGGTGATCAAGGCGATCAACTCCACCTTCCACACCGAGCTCTCCCGGCTGGAGATCCAGGAGAGCGTGCTGCGCTCCGACTGGCTGCGCAAGTACGTGCAGAACAGCGCGTCCGGCGTGCTCGACGTCTCCGCCACGGTGCTCGGCGGACTCTTCAAGCTGCTGACGATCGGGCTGTTCTCCTTCTACTTCGCCGCCGACGGACCGCGGCTGCGGCGCGCGCTGTGCTCCGTACTGCCGCCCGCGAAGCAGGCCGAGGTGCTGCGCGCCTGGGAGATCGCCGTCGCCAAGACGGGCGGCTACCTCTACTCGCGCGGGCTGATGGCCCTGATCTCCGGTGTCGCGACCTACATCCTGCTGGCGGTCCTCGGGGTGCCGTACGCGCCCGCGCTCGCGGTGTGGGTGGGGCTCGTCTCGCAGTTCGTCCCCACCATCGGCACCTATCTCGCGGGCGCGCTGCCGGTCCTGCTCGCCTTCACCGTCGATCCCTGGTACGCGCTGTACGTACTCGGCTTCGTGGTGATCTACCAGCAGTTCGAGAACTACGTCCTGCAGCCGAAGCTGACCTCGAAGACCGTGGACATCCATCCGGCGGTGGCCTTCGGATCGGTCGTCGCGGGGACCGCCCTGCTGGGCGCGGTCGGGGCGCTCATCGCGATCCCGGCCGTCGCCACCCTGCAGGCCTTCCTCGGTGCGTACGTCAAGCGCTACGAGCTGACCCGGGACGCGGATTCCTCTACTTCTCGTCCACGCCGACGCCTACGAGTGCCAGGGCTTCGCTGACGGTCGTCTCGACGGCGGCCTTGTCCAGGCCGAGACCGCTCAGCGGACCCTCGCCGTTCTCCAGCTCCAGGAGCGCGAGCAGGACGTGCTCCGTGCCGACGAAGTCGTGCCCCAGGCGCAGGGCCTCGCGGAAGGTGAGCTCCAGGGCCTTCTTCGCGGACGCGTCGAAGGGGATCAGGTCGGGGACCTCGGCCTGGGCCGGGGGCAGCAGGGCGGCGACTGCGGCGCGTACGTCGTCCGCCGCGACCCCGTGGGTGCGCAGGGCGAAGCCCGCGATCCCGTCGGGTTCGGCGAGGAGGCCCAGGACCAGGTGCTCGGTGCGGATCTCGGTGCCGCCGGCGGCGCGGGCCTCGTTCTGCGAGGCCATGACGATGTTGCGGGCGCGGGGGGTGAACCGGCCGAAGCCCGCCTGGGGGTCCATGCCCCCGTCGCCCTCCTTGTCGGCCTTGGGGACGAAGCGCTTCTGGGCGGCCTGACGGGTGACGCCCATGCTCCGGCCGATGTCGGTCCAGGAGGCACCGGAGCGGCGGGCCTGGTCGACGAAGTGGCCGATGAGGTGGTCCGCCACGTCACCGAGGTGCTCGGCGGCGACGACGGCGTCGCTGAGCTGCTCCAGGGTGTCGGTGTGGACCTTCTTGATGGCCTCGATGAGGTCGTCGAGGCGTACCGGGTTGGTCATGCGAACGGGTTCCACTGAAGGGTTCGTCATAAGGCAACCGTAGGTTGACACTTCCAGGGGTGTCAACCCCGGGTTGTCACTCGGTTGGGCATGGGTGGCGCGGCGCGGCGGTGCCATGCTGAGGAGCGGGGCCGGGCAGGGTGGGGCGAGACAGGGAGGTCGCCATGGGGTTCTACGCCGACCAGGCCGTGCCACGGATCCTCAACCTGGCCTGCGGGGCCAAGACGGCCCGGCCGCTGCGACGCCGGATCTGCCAGGGACTGGCGGGCGAGGTCGTCGAGATCGGCTTCGGCGCGGGGCACAACGTCCCCTTCTACCCGCAGGGCATCAGCGGCGTGGCGGCGGTCGAGCCCTCCGACGTCGCGTGGCGGCTGGCCGCGGAACGGGTACGGGATTCCCGTGTCCCGGTGCGGCGGGCCGGCCTGGACGGCCAGTCCCTGCCCTTCGGGGACGGCGGCTTCGATTCGGCGCTGTCCACCTGGACCCTGTGCACCATCCCGGACGCGGTTGCCGCGCTGCGCGAACTGCGGCGCGTCCTCAAGCCCGGCGGAACCCTGCACTTCCTCGAGCACGGGCTCGCCCCGGAGGGGGACTGGCGCGTGCGCCGGTGGCAGCGACGGCTCGAACCGCTGAACATGCGGCTGCTGGGCGGTTGTCACCTCACCCGGTCGGCCCCGGAACTGCTGACGGCCGCGGGGTTCGCGATCACCTCCCTCGACGTCTTCTACGAGGAAGGGGCGCCGAAGTTCCTGTGCGCCGACTCGCTGGGGACGGCGATCCCCCGCTGACCGTCCGGAAGGTCTGTTTGCTTGCCTAGGAGTCCTAGTTTATAACTAGGACTCCTAGGCACGGTGGGGGGCGTATGGCACGGGCAGGACTGACGGCGGAGCGGGTGACGGTCGCGGGCGCCGATCTGGCGGACGAGGCCGGCTTCGACCGGGTGACCATGTCGCAGGTGGCGCGGCGGCTCGGAGTGAAGGACGCGAGCCTCTACGCGCACGTGCGCGGCCTGGAGGACCTGCGCGGACGGATCGCGCTGCTGGCGGCGGACGAGAAGACCATGCGCATCGCGGAGGCCACCGCCGGGCGGGCGGGCAGGGACGCGCTGGTCGCGTTCGCCGACGCCTGGCGGGAGTACGCCCACCGGCATCCGGGCCGCTACGCGGCGACCCAGGCCCCGATCCGGATCGACCCCGAGCTGGCCGCACGGGCGCCCGGACCGCGACGTGCGGTCGAGCTGACCTACGGGATGCTGCGCGGCTACGGACTGGCCGAGCCCGACCTCACCGACGCGGTCCGGTTGCTGCGCAGCACGTTCCACGGGTTCGTCGCCCTGGAGGCCGCGGGCGGGTTCGCGCACGAGCGTTCGCCGCAGCAGTCCTGGGTCCGAGCCCTCGACGCCCTGCACGTTCTCCTGGAGCACTGGCCCCCGTCCCGAGAGGGAGATTCCTCATGAACGCCCCGACCGCCGGCAGCCTGCGCGTGAGCGGAGCGAGCCTGCACTACGAGGTGCGCGGGCGGGGTCCGCTCCTCCTGCTGATCCCCGGCGGGGCGGGCGGCGCCGCCTCCTTCGACGGCGTCGCGGACGACCTGGCCGCCGAGTACACCGTCGCGACCTACGATCCGCGCGGGATGTCGCACAGCACGCTGGACGACCCCGGGGCCGAGCAGCGCGTGGCCGAACACGCCGACGACGCGGCGCGGATCCTGGACCTCCTGTCGCCCGGCGAGCCCGCCCGGGTGTTCGGCAGCAGCTCGGGGGCGATCGCCGCCGTGCACCTGCTCACCACCCGTCCCGAACGCGTCCGGCGGCTCGTGGCGCACGAGCCGCCGCTGGTCGAGGTCCTGCCGGACGCCGACGAGCACCGCGCGCTCCTGGTGCGCGTACGGGAGGCGCTCCGTACCGACGGGCTGATGCCGGCGATGGCCGTGTTCGCCGCCGGGCTGCGCAGGGGCGGCGACGTCGCGGAGCCGACGGCCGGGGTCGGGCTTCCGCCCCAGGCGGCGGCCCGGGCCGAGCGGACGATGGCCAACCTGCCGTACTTCGTCGAGCGCATCGTGCCGTCCTTCATGTCCTACGCCCCGGACGTCGACGCTCTGGAGGCGCTGTCGGACCGGCTCGTGCTCGCCGGCGGCCAGGACTCGCGCGGCGAACTGCCCTACCGTCCGGCCGCCCTCCTGGCCGAGCGCCTCGGCACGGAGCTCCTGCACTTCCCCGGCGGGCACACCGGCCTGACCACGCATCCCGCCGCATTCGGCGAACTTCTCCGGGCGGCCCTTCGGGGGCCCTCGCAGGTTGAGTGACGGCCACCACGCGAGGGGATCGTCATCGGGCCGGCCGGGCAGATCGGCTGACCGGTGGACCCGGGGTGGGTGTGGCACGCTTGACAGGGAAATCGAACATCCATTCTGATGGGTTATCCACAGCCGCAACGCTCGTGGAGGCGCATTGTCAGTGGCAGGCATTAGCGTCAGTGACGTGAAGCGATCGACTCAAGCAAACCGGGTGGAACCCATGGCAGGCACCGACCGCGAGAAGGCTCTCGACGCCGCTCTCGCACAGATTGAACGGCAATTCGGCAAGGGTGCGGTCATGCGCCTCGGCGACAAGCCGAACGACCCCATCGAGGTCATCCCCACCGGGTCGACCGCGCTGGACATCGCCCTCGGCGTCGGCGGGCTGCCCCGCGGCCGTGTGATCGAGGTGTACGGCCCGGAGTCCTCCGGTAAGACGACCCTGACCCTGCACGCCGTGGCCAACGCACAGAAGGCCGGCGGCACCGTCGCCTTCGTGGACGCCGAGCACGCGCTCGACCCCGAGTACGCGAAGGCCCTCGGCGTCGACACCGACAACCTCATCCTGTCGCAGCCGGACACCGGCGAGCAGGCGCTGGAGATCGTGGACATGCTGGTCCGCTCCGGTGCCCTCGACCTGATCGTCATCGACTCCGTGGCGGCCCTCGTGCCGCGCGCGGAGATCGAGGGTGAGATGGGCGACTCGCACGTGGGTCTCCAGGCCCGGCTGATGAGCCAGGCGCTCCGGAAGATCACCGGTGCGCTCAACCAGTCCAAGACCACCGCGATCTTCATCAACCAGCTCCGCGAGAAGATCGGTGTGATGTTCGGCTCGCCGGAGACCACCACCGGTGGTCGCGCGCTGAAGTTCTACGCCTCCGTGCGCCTCGACATCCGCCGCATCGAGACCCTCAAGGACGGCACGGACGCGGTCGGTAACCGCACCCGCGTCAAGGTCGTCAAGAACAAGGTCGCGCCGCCGTTCAAGCAGGCCGAGTTCGACATCCTCTACGGCCATGGCATCAGCCGGGAGGGCGGCCTGATCGACATGGGCGTGGAGCACGGCTTCGTGCGCAAGGCGGGCGCCTGGTACACGTACGAGGGCGACCAGCTCGGCCAGGGCAAGGAGAACGCGCGGAAGTTCCTCTGCGACAACCCCGCCCTCTCCGACGAGATCGAGCGGAAGATCAAGGAGAAGCTGGGCGTGGGTGTCCGCAAGGACGACGCCGCCGAGGCCAGTGCCGACGCGACCGATGCCACGGCCACCGCCGTGCCCGCCCCGGCGACGAAGGCCAAGACGACGGCCAAGGCCGCCGTGGCCAAGAGCTGACCCGTGCGGGAGCAGGATGGGGGCGGCGAGCGCCGAGGCGGTCGTGAGGGCCGTACGGAGCTGCCGCCCCAGAGCCCCGAGGAGCAGGCGCGGGCGATCTGTCTGCGCCTGCTCACCGGGAGCCCCCGTACCCGGCGCCAGCTCGCGGACGCCCTGCACAAGCGGGGCATCCCCGAGGAGGTGTCGCAGCAGGTCCTCTCCCGGTACGAGGAGGTGGGCCTGATCGACGACGCGGCCTTCGCCGGAGCCTGGGTCGAATCCCGGCACCGCGGCCGGGGCCTGGCCCGCCGGGCGCTGGCCCAGGAGCTCCGGACCAAGGGGGTGCACGCCACCCTCGTGGAGGAGGCCCTGGAACTGCTGGACTCCGATCAGGAGGAGCAGACCGCCCGCGAGCTCGTGGAGCGCAAGCTCCGCTCCACCCGGGGCCTGGAGCGGGACAAGCGGATCCGGCGCCTCGCCGGGATGCTCGCCCGCAAGGGATACCCGGAGGGCATGGCCCTGCGGGTGGTGCGCCGCGCGCTGGAAGCGGAGGGCGAGGACGCCGACGACCTCGGGTATCCGGGGGAGTGAGCCGGTGGGCCCGGGGTGGGGGTAGCCCCCGGGACCGGACGCCGGTGCACGCCAATGTCAACCACCGCATCCGGCGGCAGAGTTGGCCGCATGATGCTGCGTTACGCCCTTCAGACCGTCAGGGACCGCAAGGCCGGTTTCCTCGGCGCCTTCGTCGCATTGCTGTGCGCGGCCGCCCTCGTCACCGCCTGCGGGACACTCCTGGAAACGGGACTCCGCGGAAAGATCGGCACCGAGCGCTACGCGGCCACGCCGGTCCTCGTCTCCGCCGACCAGAACGTCCACGAGACCACGGTCAAGGAGAAGAAGGGCAAGACCAAGACCAAGCACAAGGCCAAGCCCGTCGCCGAGCGGGCCTGGCTCCCCGCCGCCACCGTGGACACCGTCCGGGCCGTGCCGGGAGTCGAGCGGGCGGTCCCCGAGCTCACCTTCCAGGCCGCTGCGCTGGTCAAGGCCCCCCGCGCCCCCCAACGCCGGCGGGGCTGAGAGGCGCGGGGAACGTCATGCGGGCGTGACCGGGAGGCCGGCGGACTTCCAGGCCTGGAAGCCGCCGGTCAGGTCGGTCGCGCGGTGGAGGCCGAGGGCGTGGAGCGAGGCCGCGGCGAGGCTGGAGGCGTAGCCCTCGTTGCAGATCACCACCACCTGGAGGTCGTGGCTCGTGGCCTCCGGGGCGCGGTGGCTGCCCCGGGGGTCCAGGCGCCACTCCAGTTCGTTGCGCTCGACCACCAGCGCCCCCGGGATCAGGCCGTCGCGCTCGCGCAGGGCCTGGTAGCGGATGTCCACCAGGAGGGCGCCGGCACGGGAGGCGTCGTACGCCTCCTGCGCGTCCACGCGCGTGTACCCCGCGCGGACCCGCTCCAGCAGTGCGTCGATGCCGACCGGGGCGCTCACTGCCAGTCCGCCGGACGCTCGACGTGCTCCAGGCTGAGCACCGGGCCGCTGCGGCTGTAGCGGCGGATCAGCGGGAGCGGCGGGTAGTAGGCGTGCACGGAGACCGCGTGCTCGGCCGGGGACTCGTTGAGGACCTCGTGCACGTGGTGTTCGTGGAAGGCCCGCCCCGAGCCCGCGGTGAGGGTGCGGCGGCGGTCGACGTCCGGGGCCAGTTCCAGGGACTTCCAGCCCTCCGCGGGCAGACGCACCGTCAGCGCGTGCTCGGTGAGCCGGCCTCGGGCGGTGGCGAACGCGCCCCGCGACTCGGCGTGGTCGTGCCAGCCGGTGCCGGTGCCCGGCGGCCAGCCGATCAGCCACGCCTCACTGCCGCCCGGCCCGTTCAGCCGGATCCAGGTGCGGCCCTCGGGATCGAGCGGCAACGAGGCGACGACGGCGGGGTCGGCCGCCGTGCGGAGGGCGAAGTCGAGGAGCTCGGCGGCCGTGGGACCCCCGGTGGGCAGGTGCGCAGGGGCGTGCGCGGGTGCGGATACGGGTGCAGACATGAAAGAGGACCGTTCCTGGGTTCGCAGAGGTGCGCGCAGGCCGGTGGACGGCACGGGGCGCGCGGAGGGAAGGCGAATCAGCAGGAAGGGCGACACACGCAGCCCGCGTAGCGGAGCAGGTCCATATGGACCCTCCGCCACAGGCGTACGTCGTTGCCGGTCATTCCGCGAGTGAACCACGGAGTCCCGGAGACGGTCAATCGATCACCACGATCGGGGCCGCCACCCGGGACGCGGGCGCGCCCGCCCGGACGGTGTCCGCCGCCTCGTACAGCTCCGCCGGGCGGACCCCCGCGAAGGTCGCCGCCAGGTGCCCGTCCGGCCGTACGAGCAGCACGGTGTGCGCCGGCGCACCCGGATAGCTGTCCGCGACCAGCAGGTCGGTGCGGACCGGGAGGGCGCTCACCGCCGCGGCGAGGCGGGGCATCAGCCCGGCGCCGAGCCAGTGGCGCCGGTCCCAGACGCCGGTGCCCGGAGCGACCAGGACCACCAGCAGCCGGCCCAACCCCAGCAGGTCCCGCAGGGGGACGGTCGACCCGTCGGGGGCGGTCACCGGGACGTTCGCCACCGGACCGCCCGGTTCCGTGGCCGTCGGAACCTCTCGTACGGCGACCGGCGGGGCGTACGCGGGCTCCGCGCCCAGCGGTCCGCGCCCCAGGTGGCCGTCGGTGAGGAGGGACTCGGCGGAACGCGCGGCTCCGGGGAGATAGGTGCGCAGGCCGCCGCCGGCCCGCAGCGTCGGCATGGCCTGGTCGGCCGCGCGCAGCCGGGAGGCGACCGCGGTGCGCCGCTCGCCCTCGTAGCTGTCGAGCAGGGCCTCGGAGGCCCCCTGGTGCCAGGCCAGGGAGAGCTTCCACGCCAGGTTCTCGGCGTCCCGGAGCCCCTCCTCGACCCCCTGCGTACCGAGCGCGCCCAGCAGGTGCGCGGCGTCTCCGGCGAGGAAGGCGCGGCCGTCGCGCCAACGCCGGGCGAGGCGGTGGTGCAGGGTGTGGACGCCGGTGTCGATGAGGTCGTACGGGGGTGTCGTGCCGCCGCACCAGGCGGCGAGGGTGTCCCGGATCAGGGTCACCAGCGCGTCCGGGGTCACGAGCTCCCCGCGGGCCGGGAGCAGCCAGTCCAGCCGCCACACCCCGTCGGGCAGCGGGCGGGAGGTGACCTCCTGGGGCGGGCTGCGGTGCAGCAGGGCCTCGCCGGGCCAGGGCAGTTCGGTGCGCAGCGCGGCCACGGCGTGCCGTTCCACGGCGGTGCGGCCGGGGAAGCGGATGCCGAGCAGCTTGCGCACGGTGGAGCGGGCGCCGTCGCACCCGACCAGGTAACTCCCGCGCCACCACGTGGTCTCGGCGCCCCGGGTGTGCGCGGTGACGCCCTCGCCGTCCTGCTCCAGGGAATCCAGTCTGCTGTCGGTGACCAGCTGGACGAGCGGGTGGGCCGCGGCGGCGTCGCGCAGTCCGCGCGTCAGCGCGTGCTGCGGCAGGTGCAGCGGGGCCGGGTGGTCCTCGAAGGTGATCCGCTGGGCGGGCTGGCGCCGGCGCATGGTGCGCCAGGCGGCGAAGTACGCCCCCTCGTCGCGCAGCGTCGTACAGCCCAGCCGGTGCGCCATGGCCGCCGTGTCGGCGTGCAGGACGACGGTACGGGCCGGGCGGACCTCCTCCTTGCCGGGTCCTTCGTCGAGCAGGAGGGAGGGCACGCCCGCGCCCGCCAGGGCGAGGGACAGGGACAGCCCGACGGGCCCCGCGCCGACGACGATCACCGGGTCCATGGCGCGGCTCCCGATGTCCGGTATGTGATCACAGAACGTATGCAACCCACTGTAGGTGCCCGCGTCAAGTGACACCGGCCGGCACAACGCCGTGTGGTGCGGCGGATGAGTTCCGCCGCACCACACAGGCTACGCACTATGACTGACCGTATGTCAGACCCGGGGGGCCGGCCGAAGGGGCTCCGGCGTCAGGCTCCGGCCGCCGTGTTCGCGCCGGGGACCGGGTCGTCGATCTCGTCCACGCCGAGCACCGCGCCGGTGCTCTTCTTCGACTTCCGCAGACGGCGTTCCAGCCGGGAGGCGGAGGTGGTGAGGCCGAAGTTCACCACGATGTAGATCAGCGCGATCACGATGAGCGTGGGGATGGTGTTGCTGTAGTTGGCCGAGATCTGCCGGTTCGTGGAGAGCAGCTCCGCGAAGCCCAGCAGGGCGCCGCCGAGCGCGGTGTCCTTGAGGATCACCACGAGCTGGCTGACCAGGGCGGGCAGCATCGCCGTGACGGCCTGCGGGATCAGCACGTAGAACATCGTCTGGCCCTTGCGCATGCCGATCGCCTTGGCCGCGTCGGTCTGGCCGCGGGGCAGGGAGAGCACACCGGCCCGGACGATCTCGGCGATGACGGCCGAGTTGTAGAGGACCAGGCCCGTGACCACGGCCCAGAAGGGCCGGGTGTCGGAGGGGACGTCCAGGAACCGCGGCGCCATCAGCGCGTTGCCGAACAGCATCAGCATCAGCACCGGGATGGCACGGAAGAACTCGACCCACGCGCCGACCGGACCCCGCACCCACGCGTGGTCGGACAGCCGGCCGATGCCCAGCAGCGCGCCCAGCGGGAGGGCGATCACCATCGAGAGTGCCCCGGCCTTGAGGGTCTCCATCAGGCCGGGGATCAGGTACGTGGTCCAGACCCGGCTGTCGGTGACGAAGGGAGACCACTTGTCGGCATCGAGCTGGCCCTTCTCGCCCATGAGGGACAGCGCCCACCACAGGACGAGCCCGAACAGCACGACGAAGATCCCGCTGTAGATCCAGTTGCGCGCCTTGGCCTTGGGGCCGGGGGCGTCGTACAGCACGGAGGTCATCGCTTCACCGCCACTCGCTTGGCGACCCAGCCCAGCAGAAGACCGGTGGGCAGGGTCAGCAGGACGAAACCGAGGGCGAAGACCGCGAAGACCGCGAAGGTCGCCTGCGCCTCGTTCTCGAGCATTTCCTTCATCAGCAGGGCCGCCTCGGCCACGCCGATGGTCGCCGCCACCGTGGTGTTCTTGGTGAGCGCGATCAGTACGTTGGCGAGCGGTGCGATGACCGCCCGGAAGGCCTGGGGGAGCACGATCAGGGTGAGTACCTGGAAGAAGCTCAGCCCCAGTGCGCGGGCCGCCTCGGCCTGGCCCACGGGCACGGTGTTGATGCCGGAGCGCAGGGCCTCGCAGACGAAGGTGCCGGTGTAGGCGATCAGTCCGAGGACCGCGAGCCGGAAGCCGATCTCCTTGAACGTGCTGCCGCCCAGAGCAATGCGGAGGGTCTGGTTGAGTCCCAGCGAGCAGCCGATGACCAGCAAGGTCAGCGGGGTGTTGCGCACCAGGTTGACGTACGCGGTACCGAAGCCCCGCAGCAGCGGGACCGGGCTGACCCGCATCCCCGCCAGGACGGTGCCCCAGATCAGGGACCCGACCGCCGAGTAGAGGGTGAGCTGAACCGTCACCCAGAAGGCTCCGAGCACGTCGTACTGCCCGGAATCAAGAAAATCGAACACGATGCCCTGCGCTCTCCCCAGGATGGCCGGTGAGGTGCGCCGCCGCCCGCGGCAGGCGGGCGGCGACGCTCCTCACCGATGAATCAGCTGCCTTCGGTGATCTGCGGGGCAGGCTCGCTCTTGAAGTTGGCCGGGCCGAGGTTCGCGTCCACGGCCTTCTGCCAGCTGCCGTCCTCGACCATCTTCTTGAGCGCGTCGTTGATCTTGGTCTGGAGCTCCTTGTCGCCCTTCTTCAGACCGATGCCGTAGTTCTCGTTGCTCAGGCTCAGCCCGACCAGCTTGAACTTGCCCTTGTTCTTGTCCTGGGCCGCGTAGCCCGCCAGGATCGAGTTGTCCGTGGTCAGCGCGTCCACGGCCTTGTTCTCCAGGCCGGTCAGGCACTCGGAGTAGCCGCCCTGCTCCAGGAGGTCGGCCTCGGGCGCCAGCTTGGTCTTGACGTTCTGCGCCGAGGTGGAGCCGGTGACCGAGCAGAGCTTCTTCTTGTTCAGGTCCTCGGCCTTGGTGATGCTCGTGTCGTCGGCACGGACCAGCAGGTCCTGGTGCGCGAGGAAGTACGGGCCGGCGAAGTCGACCTTCTCCTTGCGCTTGTCGTTGATCGAGTACGTCGCGACGACGAACTTCACGTCGCCGTTCGCGATCAGGTTCTCGCGCTCGGCGCTGACGGCCTGCTTGAACTCGATCTGGTTCGGCTGGTAGCCGAGCTCCTTGGCGACGTAGGTCGCGACGTCGACGTCGAAGCCCGTGAACTTGCCGTCCGGGGTCTTCAGGCCCAGACCGGGCTGGTCGTACTTGATACCGACGACGATCTTGTCCTTGGCGCCGCCGGACGCACCGCCGTCACTGGCGGCGTCCTGCTTGCTGCCGCCACAGGCGGTCGCGGTCAGGGAAAGGGCGACGGCGACGGCCGCGGCCGCAGCGGCCTTGGAGATCTTCATGGTGAACTTCCCTCGGATGAGACGTTGTTGAACGACGAGCGACACTTACGGCGCACGTACGGCCGACAGGAGCCGATCCGGCGGTGATCCGCATACGGATCACTACCAGACGGAAACCTCAGTGATGCAGGATCTTCGACAGGAAGTCCTTGGCGCGGTCACTGCGCGGGTTGCTGAAGAACTGCTCGGGGGTGGCCTCTTCGACGATCTTGCCGTCGGCCATGAAGACGACCCGGTTGGCCGCAGAGCGGGCGAAGCCCATCTCGTGTGTGACGACCACCATGGTCATCCCCTCCCGGGCGAGCTGCTGCATGACCTCCAGCACCTCGTTGATCATTTCCGGGTCCAGGGCCGAGGTCGGCTCGTCGAAGAGCATCACCTTCGGCTCCATGGCCAGCGCCCGTGCGATCGCCACGCGCTGCTGCTGGCCGCCGGAGAGCTGCGCCGGGTACTTGTCGGCCTGCGAGCCGACGCCCACCCGCTCCAGCAGGGCCACCGCCTTCTCGTGGGCCTGGGCCTGGTCGGTCTTGCGGACCTTGAGCTGGCCCAGCATGACGTTCTGCAGCACCGTCTTGTGCGCGAAGAGGTTGAACGACTGGAAGACCATGCCGACGTCGGCGCGCAGCCGGGCGAGTTCCTTGCCCTCCGAGGGCAGTTCCTTGCCGTCGAGCGTGATGGTGCCCGAGTCGATGGTCTCCAGGCGGTTGATCGTCCGGCACAGCGTGGACTTGCCCGATCCCGAAGGACCGATCACCACGACCACCTCACCGCGGGCAATGCTCAGATCGATGTCCTGAAGCACGTGCAGCGCGCCGAAGTGCTTGTTGACGTTGCTCAGTACGACCAGGTCGTCTGCGGCACCGGCCGCGTCCTGCACGTCCTTGGTCACTGATACTCCGCTCATCGGCTTCTTGCTCCGTCCTCCTCGGTTGGGAGGACAGTAGTGACGTGACGCGCACAACGTCATCACATCTGAGGGAGAATTGAGCATAACGATCCGGCCTCTTCCGGATACGCTCCGTGCGCGACACCGGCGTGGTCGATCATGGACGCGTACCGGGTGCATAACGGAAGGCGCGCCGGAGCGGGCCCCCCTTGACGCGGGACTCCACATCGGCGTGGATGCATGGTGGCCCCGCGTGTGACCATGCCTGGTGACGCCCGCGCGAGAAGAGGAGAGGGGGACTACATGAGACTGCTGCTGGTCGAGGACGACGATCACGTCGCGGCAGCCCTGTCCGCGATCCTCGCCCGCCACGGTTTCCAGGTCACCCATGCCCGCAACGGCGAAGAGGCCCTGCACGCGCTCCTGCCCGGCGGCGCGCCGACCTGCGCACAGTCCTACGGCGTGATCCTGCTCGACCTCGGTCTGCCCGACCAGGACGGCTACGAGGTGTGCGGCAAGATCCGCAAGCGCACCGCCACACCCGTGATCATGGTGACTGCGCGGGCCGACGTACGCTCCCGCATCCACGGCCTGAACATGGGCGCCGACGACTACGTGGTCAAGCCCTACGACACCGGCGAACTCCTGGCCCGCATCCACGCCGTCGCCCGGCGCACCGGCGCCGCCGATGAGGCCGCCGCCCCCGGGACCGGTACGCCCGCCACCGTCCGGCTCGGCCCCGTCAGCATCGAGCTGCCCACCCGCCGGGTCAGCGTGGACGGCGCGGACGTACCGCTCACCCGCAAGGAATTCGACCTGCTGGCCCTGCTCGCGCAGCGGCCCGGCGTCGTCTTCCGCCGCGAGCAGATCATCAGCGAGGTGTGGCGCACGAGCTGGGAGGGGACCGGGCGCACCCTGGAGGTCCACGTCGCCTCGCTGCGCTCCAAGCTGCGCATGCCCGCCCTCATCGAGACCGTCCGAGGGGTGGGCTACCGGCTCGTCGCCCCGGCCGCTCCCTAGGGGCCCTCCGTCGTGCGTGCCCGTCTGCTCCCGCTGCTCGTCATCCTGATGGCGGGCACGCTGCTCGCCCTCGGCTTCCCGCTCGCGGTGAGCCTGGCCGCCGGGCAGCAGCAGCGGGTGGTGGTCGACCGGATCGACGACAGTGCCCGCTTCGCCGCCCTCGCGCAGTTCTTCATCGACGCCGAGGGCTCCGGATCCACCGGCGCCGACGAACGCCACGAGACCCTCGGGCTCGAACTCGCCCGCTACCAGACCCTGTACGGAATCCGCGCCGGCATCTTCTACCGCGACGACAACGCCATGGTCCGCTCCCCGGGCTGGTGGCAGCTCCCGGAGTCCGGCGAGGGGCGCCGGGCCTTCGAGGAGGCGCTGGCCGGGCGGCGCAGCCACGATCCCCCTCAGGTGTGGCCCTGGCAGACCCACGGCAAGCTCCTCGTCATCTCCCCGGTCGTCCTCGACGGCGACGTGGTCGCGGTCGTCGCCACCGAGTCGCCGACCGACCAGATGCGCGCCCGGATCCTGAAGGGCTGGCTGCTGATCGCGGGCGGGCTCGCCGCCGCCATGCTGGTCGCCTTCGGCGCCGCCCTCAGGCTCACCAGCTGGGTGCTCAAGCCCGTGCAGACCTTGGACGCCGCCGCCCACGGCATCGCCACCGGACGGATGAACTCGCGCGTCGCGGCCGCGGGCGGGCCCCCGGAACTCCAACGCCTGGCCCACTCCTTCAACGAGATGGCCGACAACGTCGAAGAGGTACTGGAACAGCAGCGGGCGTTCGTCGCCGATGCCTCCCACCAGCTGCGCAACCCGCTCGCGGCGCTGCTCCTGCGGATCGAGCTGCTCGCCCTCGAACTGCCCGAGGGCAACGAGGAGATCGCCTCCGTCCGCACCGAGGGCAAGCGCCTGACCCAGGTCCTGGACGACCTGCTGGACCTGGCGCTGGCCGAGCACGCCTCCGCCGAGATCAAACTGACCGACATCGGGGGGCTGACCGCCGAGCGGGTCGCCGCGTGGCGCCCGTACGCCGAGGAGAAGGGCGTACGGCTCACCGAGACGGGCCGGACCGCCATCACCGGCTGGGCCGACCCGATCGCCCTGTCCAGCGCGCTCGACGCCGTCATCGACAACGCCCTCAAGTTCACCCCCACGGGGGAGGAGGTCGAAGTGTCGGTCTCCTGCGCGGGGCGCTCCGTCCGCGTGGCCGTCGCCGACCACGGCCCCGGCCTCACCGAGGACGAGCTGCTCCGCGTCGGCGACCGGTTCTGGCGCAGCGGCCGCCACCAGAACATCAAGGGCTCCGGTCTCGGCCTGTCGATCTCGCGCGCCCTGCTCGCCGCGGGCGGCGGGTCCCTCTCCTACGAGAAGAACCCGCCGCACGGGCTGCGGGTGACCGTGGCCGTCCCGCGGACCGACCCCCAGGCCGGCTGAGGCCGAGTCCGGAAGCCTTCGGGAGCTTCGGCTACCAGGCGAGCGTGGTGCGGGCCGGGGCCGACTGCGCGTACAGCTCGTCGACCGCCCGGACCTCGAAGGCCGCCGTCCGCTCCCGACCGGCGCGCGGGACGGCGGGCAGGTGCAGGGCGGTGCCACAGGTGCCACCGAGGAAGCGGCGGGTGCCGTCGGGCAGGACCCGCCACACCTCGTAGTGGCGCGGCCGCCCGCCCGGGCCGGCCGCCGCCCGCCAGGACAGCCGCAGCCAGGCCCGGTCGTCCTGCCGGGCCGAGGCGTCCACGCTCAGGGCGGTGGGCGGGGCCGGGCGCCGGGTGCGGGGCTCGTCGTGTACCGACAGGGCGCCGATCCGCCACGCCACCGGCTTCCTTCCGCGCGCGGTGATCCGTACCGCCAGGCCGTACGCGGTTCTGCCCGTCAGCGACGCCAGCCCGGCCCGCGTCGTGCGCCAGCCCTGCCCGCTGTCCCGGCTCCCGGCCGCCAGCCACGTGTACGGGACCGGCTCGCCGGGACCGGACGGCTCGCGGACGGCCACGCCGAGCTCCACCGCGACCGGCTCCGGCCCGGCGGCGTGCACCAGCTCCAGGACGGACCGGCGGGTCAGCGGCAGCCGTGTGCAGTGCAGCCCGACGACCGCGGGCGCCGTCAGGGCGCCCTCGACCAGCAGGCTGGAACCGCCGCGCCAGGCGTTCGCGAAGTCCAGGGTGACGGCGGGGCGTTCCCCGGTGGTGTCCACCGCCCAGCGGCGGCCCGGGAGCCGGTCCTGGAGCCCGAGGTGGTTCCAGGGCGTCTCCGAGACGACCCTGCCGCCGTCGTACCAGCGCAGCCCGTGCCCGGTGTTGAAGGAGCAGGCGAAGGGGAGCCCGGTGACGGTGGACCGGTCGGCGACGGCCGTGGCGGGCGCCCGCCATCCGGCCTCGGGCACGGGCCGGCCCGGGTCGAGGGACTCGCCCGTCCAGAACCGGTCGTCGGCCCGGTGGAAGGCTTCGGGGGAGCGGTCGGTGAGGTGGTTGCGGGTCCACTCGGGCCGGTAGAAGCCGTAGCTGACGACGTGGTCGCGATCGCGCGGGACGATCGCGTCCCAGTCGACGGGGGAGTCCCAGCCGCGGGACTCGGTGTCCACGGCCGCCCACAGCTCGTGGCGGGAGCGGCCGAGCCGGTCGGCGAGCGCGGCCGAGGCGGCCAGGGTGTCCGGGGTCCAGCGGAAGTCCACGAACATCGTGTCCGAGACCTTCCCGGCCCGGTCCTCGAAGAACTCCTGGTTGAGCGCGTTGAGTGCGCCCTGCCAGCCCACCCGGCCGGTGGTGTTCATGGCGTCGTACCAGGTGATGCGCAGACCGTGGGGCTCGCCCGCCGCCCGCAGGGCGCGCAGGAACTCCCGCATCCGGGTGGCGAGCGCGCTGTCCCCGCCATCGGTCTCGGCGTTCACGAACCAGCCGTCGAACCCGTACGTCCGGGCCACCCGGACGAGCTTGTCCGCGATCGGGAAGCGGCCGAGGGAGTCGCGCTGCACCAGGTCGCGGGTCCACCGCAGGTCGCCGCCGTAGACGACGGGCGGCAGGAACACGTTGCCCAGCACCCGGACCCCGTTGCGGTGCGCGGCGTCGACCACGGGCGCGTTCGGGGCGAGCACGATCCCCTCGCCGGCGGAGCCGCCCCAGAAGACCAGCTCGTCGATGTACGCCCAGTGCGTGAGCGCGTAGTGGTCGGCGGTGGGGGAGCCCTGGGAGGGGTTCCCGGCCGTGGGCCCGAACGAGACGAGGGAGGAGATCCGGGCCCGGCCGGCGCGGGCGTCCCGGTTCGCCGGGACCGGCGTGAACCGCTCCGCCAGGGGAACGGTCGCGGTGTTGTGCGCCAGATCGGGATCGCTCTCGGGGGTCCACCGGGCGAGCGAGCGCCACACGATCCCGGGGCCGGGGGTCCCCGCCGGGAGGGAGTCCGGGAACCAGTACGAGGCGTACGGGGCCAGGTCGGCCGGCGTCGGTGCCGACGTCGGTGCCGACGCCGGTGCCGACGCCGGTGCCGGTGCGGACGCCGGGGCCCCCGGGGGTAAGGGCGCGGCGGCGGTGTCGGCGGCGGCCCGGGCGCGACCCGCCAGGCCCAGCAGCGCGGCGGCCCCCGCCCCGGTCACCAGCACCCTGCGCCGGGTCGGCCGTATCGCGGCGGGCGGCGGCGTACGCGGATCGACGCCGTTGTCGGTCTCGGGCATGCGGGGCTCCTCACGAGGGGATCGGTCAGGTCACGTCGTGCACGCGCAGCACCTCGGTGATGCCGCGCGCGGCCAGATGGGCCGGTTCTCCGGCCAGCTCCGCCAGGACCACCGCGGGCCGCACCCCCTGGGCCGTCAGCGCTGCCCAGGCTTCGAAGAACGCGCCGCCCGGGGCGCACACCGAGCGCCCCGGAGCCTCCTGCGCCCCGCCGACGTCCACGGCGAGCGCGGTGGACCGCGGTGCGGGGCGGTGCGCGCGGCCACGCCACTGCCCGGCGATCCGGGCGATGGCGGCGCCGGCCGGCTTGGTACGGCGGTCGTTGGTGAGCAGGCCGAGGCCGTACTCCAGCTCCGGGAAGTCCGCGAGCTCCCGGGACACGTCGTGCGAGCACCACCAGGTCACGCCCCACACGTCCGGGCAGTCCAGGGCGTTCGCGACGGTGGCCTCGGTGAAACGCGCCGCGCGTCCGGGCGGGACCAGCGGCGCCGGCGCGCCGACCTCCTGGAGCCAGACCGGGCGATGCGGGTCCAGGGCCCAGGCCTTGGAGAGCTCGATCAGGTACGCGGCATGGTGCTCGGTCGCCGACCCGCTCCCGCCGTGGCGCTGCGCGGTGCCGTTGAACACCCAGGAGTGCACGGCGGTGGCCGCGCCCAGCCGGGCCGCCTGGGCCGCGGTGAAGGGGTGCCCGTCCTGGTACCAGGCGGCGTCGTACTCGGCGTGCAGGTGCAGCCGCCCGGGAGCGCCCTCCTCGCAGGCGGCGAGCATCCGCTCCAGCCAGCGGGCGGCCTGGTCCCGGGTGATCCGGTCGGGGTCGGGGTGCGGGGCGCCGGAGAACTGGTTGATCTCGTTGCCGACCGTCATGCCCAGGAAGTTCGGCCGGTCGGCGAGGGCCGCGGCCAGCGTGCGCAGGTACTCCTCCTGCCCGGCGATCACGTCCGGGTCGGTGAAGATGCTGCGCCGGTGCCAGGTCCGGGTCCAGGCGGGCAGGAAGTCGAAGCTCGACAGGTGCCCCTGCAGGCCGTCCACATTGACGTCGAGCCCGCGCTCGGCGGCCGCATCGGCGAGGGCGACGAGCTGCTCCACGGCACGCGGCCGGATCAGCGTCCGGTTGGGCTGGAAGACCGGCCACAGCGGGAAGACGCGGATGTGGTCCAGCCCGAGCTCGGCGATCGAGTCGAGGTCGGCCCTGACCTCGTCGAGGTCGAAGTCCAGCCAGTGGTGGAACCAGCCGCGGGCCGGTGTGTAGTTGGCGCCGAAGCGGAGCGCGTGATCGGGCACAGGGCGTCCTGGAGTTCTGGGTGAATTCACCGGATGCGCCACAACCTGCCGGTGTCGATGGGGAAAGTCAACAGGGCCTTCCGGCCGTGTACTTATGCGCTTCAGTCCAGTTGACACAAGGGTTCTGTTCGGCGGAGCCTGAGTGTACTAATGCGCTTTAGTTGAGACCGGCAGCGGGGAAGTGCGGGAAATGGACAGTGGTATTTCGGTCACCCGGTCAGCACTCCGGCGCTGTTCACCGGGCCGCCCGGCCCGCCGCCCGGATCGCCCGCCCGGGTGGTCCGCATCCGGATCCGCACGGACCGTCCGGCCGGCCCGCTGCACGTCACCGTGCACGGCCCGGGCCTCGGCACCCCGCCCCCGCAGATCCCGCGCGCGGACCCCACCGCGGACACCGGCACCGCGGTCGAGGTGACCGCTCCGCGCACGGTGGAGCCCGGCTGCGACCCCACCGGATCCGGGACCTGCCGGTCCTGGTGCACCCCGGGTCACCGGCGAACCGGCCCGGGCCGTCGCCGCATCCGGCCGTCCGGAGACCGCCGGGCAGCCGGCCGGGGTGGCCGCGCACGAAGCTCCGTACGCGCAGCGCACCGTCGGTGACCGTGCCCGGTCCGGGGACCACCGGACGGGCGTGCAGGCAGCCTGTCAGGGCAGGATCGCGTACGGTCCGGCCATTGCCATCCGTATTCCGCCGCGCGTGACGCACCCGAAGGACGAATGAGGCAGGCCATGGCCCGCAGACCCACGATCAAGGACATCGCCCGGCAGGCCGGGGTGTCGGAGAGCGCCGTCTCCTTCGCGCTCAACGACCGGCCGGGCGTCTCGCAGGACACGCGGGCCCGGATCCGCCGCGTCGCCGAGGAACTCGGCTGGCAGCCCAACAGCGCCGCCCGCGCCCTGTCCGGCGAACGCTCCGGGGCCGTCGGCCTGGTCCTCGCCCGGCCCGCGCACACGCTCGGCGTCGAGTCCTTCTTCCTCCAGCTCGTCTCCGGCATCCAGGAGGTCCTCTCCGCCGCCCGGACCGCCCTGCTGTTCCAGGTCGTGGAGGACATGGACGCCGAGTGCGCGGTCTACCGCCGCTGGTGGGCGGAGCGGCGGGTGGACGGCGTGCTCGTGGTCGACCCGCGTACGAGCGACCCGCGACCGGCGCTCCTGGAGGGACTGGCCCTGCCCGCGGTCACCATCGGCGAGTCCGGGACCCCGGGCGCCGACACGGGCGGGGCCGGACTCTGCGCCACCCTCTCCTCGGTCCGGGCCGACGACGCCGGCGCCATGGCCCAGGTCCTGGACCACCTCCACGGGCTGGGCCACCGCCGGATCGTGCACATCGCCGGGCTGCCCGGCCTCGCTCACACGGTCCGCCGGATGGACTCCCTGCGGACCGAGGCCGCCCGCCGCGGGCTCGGCCCGGACCAGGTGCGTTCGGTGGTCACCGACTACTCCGACGCCGAGGGCGCGGCGGCCACCCGCCGGGTCCTCGCCGAGCCGCAGCCACCCACCGCGCTCATCTACGACAACGACGTGATGGCCGTCGCCGGGAGCGCGGTCGCCGCCGAGCTGGGCATCCCCGTACCGGGCCGGCTGTCCATCGTGGCCTGGGACGATTCCGCGCTCTGCCGGGTCACCCACCCCCGGCTCACCGCCCTCGTGCGGGACACCGCAGGCTTCGGCCGGCTGGCCGCCGGGGAACTCCTCGCCGTCCTCGCGGGCAGCCCACCCGGTGTCCGGATCAGCGAGCATCCGCGACTGGAGCCTCGCGAGAGCACGGCGCCGCCCCCGGCGCATACTGAATCCTGAACCCTCCCTGGAGCCGCCATCGTGATCATTCCCACCGCCCCCTTCCCCGCACCGCGGGCCGCCGCACGGGCCTCCGGCCCGACGGTGGCGATCGACATCGGCGGTACGAAGATCGCCGGTGCGCTGGTGCACCCCGACGGGACGATGACGGCCACCACCCGCCGCCCGACCCCGCGCGGGGTGGACGCCGACGGCGTCATGGCGGCGGTCGCCGAGGTCGTCGCCGATCTGTCCGAATCGCCGCTGTGGGCCTCGGCCGTCCGCTGCGGGATCGGCAGCGCGGGCCCGGTGGACGCCTCCCGGGGCACGGTCAGCCCGGTCAACATCGGGGCGTGGCGGGAGTTCCCGGTCCAGGAGCGGGTCGTGGCGGAACTCGCGGCGCGCGGAGCCGACCTGCCGACCGTGCTGGCCGGTGACGGGGTCGCGATGACGGCCGCCGAGCACTGGCTGGGCGCGGCCCGCGGCCATGCGAACGCGCTGTGCATGGTGGTCTCCACGGGCGTCGGCGGCGGCCTGATCCTGAACAACCAGCTCCACCCCGGCCCCACGGGCAACGCCGGACACATCGGCCACATCAGCGTGGCCTTCGACGGCGAACCGTGCGTGTGCGGCGGCCACGGCTGCGTCGAGTCGATCGCCTCCGGTACGGCGATCGCCCGCTGGGCCCGGGAACAGGGCTGGACCCCTTCCGGCACCGCGGGGAGCGTGCGCGACGCCACGGCGGCGGGCGTGGCCGCTGCCGCCGCCGAGGGGGACCCGATCGCGCTGGCCGCCTTCGACCGGGCGGGCCGGGCCCTGGCCGCCGCCATCGCGGCCACCGGGACCCTCGTGGAAACGGACATCGCGGTCATCGGCGGTGGGGTGGCGTCCGCCGGGGACACCCTCTTCGCCCCGATCCGCAGACACCTCGCGGCCTACGCCACGCTCTCCTTCGTCAAGGACATCCAGGTGGTGCCGGCGATGCTGGGCACCCACGCGGGGCTGATCGGCGCGGCCGCGGCGGCGACCATGCTGCTGCCCTCGCCCTCGTGAACCCGGTGAAACCCCGGGCGCAGGCCCTGGGAGACCCCGGAGCCCTGCGAGCCCTGGGAGCACTCGCCGCCCGCGGAGTCTTCAGGGCTTGACGGACCGGTAGTACCGGCGCGCGCCCTCGTGCAGCTCCAGGGGGTCGGTGTAGATCGCCGTCCGCAGGTCCACCAGCTGCGCCGCGTGCACCTCGTGCCCGACGCGGTCGCGGCTGAGGATCACCGTCCGCGTCAGCTGCTCGACGAGCTCGCGGTCCGTACCGGCCGTGGTGACCAGCAGGTTCGGCACGGCCAGGGTCGCCACCGAGCTGGTGTTGCGCGCCCGCGCGTACGCGTCCTGCGGCATGACCGCCGTCCGGTAGTAGCGCGCCGGGCTGCCGCTCTCCTGCAGCTGTTCCACCAGGTCGCCGAGCTGCACGAGCCGGATGTCGAACCGCTCCGACAGCTCGCGCACCGCATTGGTCGGCAGGCCGCCGGACCAGAAGAAGGCGTCGATCCGGCCGGCCTCCAGCTCACCGGGCATGGTGTCGATGCCTATGGACACCGGAGTCACGTCCAGCACCGGGTCGATCTTGGCCGCCGTCAGCAGCCGCTCGGCGACGAGGCGCACGCCGGACCCCGGCTGGCCGATGGCCACCCGCTTGCCGCGCAGGTCACGGGCCGACTGCACCGGGGATCCCGCCGGGACCACCAGTTGCACGTAGTCGTCGTAGAGCCGTGCGCACCCCTGCAGCCGGTCGGCGCCGGGCTTCCCGTCGAGCCGGTACTTGGCGACCGCGTCCGCCGTCGCCACCGTGAAGTCCGCCTCACCGGTGGCCAGCCGCTTCAGGTTCTCCTGCGAGCCCTCGCTGGTCTGCAGCCGTACGTCCACCCCGGGCATGTCCCGCCCGAGCGCCTGCTCCAGCAGCTGCCCGTACCGGTGGTAGACGCCGGTGCGCGCGCCCGTGCTGATGGTCAGCTCGCCGTGCAGTTCGGACGGCCCAAAGGGTTTCAGCCACCAGGTCAGGACGCCGAGCACGGCGAGTACGGCCACCAGGACCCGCAGGGCGTGGCGCCTGCTGATCCGGGGCGGTACGAGAGGCATGGCCGAGATCCTGCCACCCGGCCGCCGTCCTGTCACGGCGCGGCCCGTCCGGGGCTCCCGAGCGGAGCCTCACCAGCAGCGTGCGGGCGGCGGGGTTGTGCGGTCCGTCCCTTCACCAGGCCAGAACGACGCGCCCGTTCAGCCCTGGATTTGGTGATCCGCACCGCGCACAGTCCGACGTCGTTGCCGCTGCCGCTGCCGCCGTCTCCGGTCCGCGGGGTGGCTGCCTGCTCCGCCCCGGAGGGCGCCACCGCCATCCCCGGAGCCCGCGCGGCCAACGGACCGGTGCGGCGGGCGCCGCCGCCTCGAAGTCCACCCGCGGGGCGCATCCCGCCTGCGCGCACGCCCGTTCCGGCACCCCCGCGCAGCCCCGTCCCGCGCGGCAGGCCGATCCGGGCCGGCCCGCGCTCCCGCGGTTCGCGGCGGCGGTGGTCACCAGCGGGCCGTCCGCCCGGACCGCCGCGAGCAGGGGCTCGTCCAGGACCAGCTGCAAGGAGATGCCCGCCGGCGGCTCACGGCGCAGGCCGACCACCCAGATCCGGCTCCCCGCGCAGCAGCGCGGCCGGCATCCGCTCCCAGGTGTCCACGAACAGTGCGATCTCCACACCGGGGTGCTCGTCGTGGAAGTCCCCGAGCACCTCCATCACGTCGAGCGCGCCCTCCGTTGCGCCGGCCGCCCCCTGGGACCAGCCCGACGGGCCCCGCCCGCGCAGCAGGCCGGAGAACTCCTCGGCCGCGCGGCGTACGGCCTCCACCGCCGCCGGCGCGGCCCGCGCGGCCCGCGCGGAGGAGAGCCGCGCCCGGCTCCCGCTCCCGCCGCCCGATCCGTGCGCTCAACCCGGGCTGTGACACGTGCAGCCTCGCCCCGGCGCGGGGGAAGCCGCCCCCCTCCACCACGGCCACGAAGTGGCGCAGCCGAGCCAGTTCCAGAAACCCGGCTTCCAGATCTCGGAAGCACCCGCTCTTGCACTTGTGCCGGACGCCGGCTCGACCCCGAAGCCAAGAGCCGATCAGCACCCCGACCCACGCCCGCCCCGCCGCGAGCCGGCCGACGTACCGGACGCCCTCGCCCCGGACCGGTGGGATGACCGACCGGCCCCGCGAGCTCGCCGCGCTGCTCCGCGAGAACGCCGGCCACCCCTGGAAACCGCCCGCCGCCGGCCCCACCGGAGTCTTCGCCCACGACGTGGTCCACGGCCTCGACATCACCGTCGCCGTCGGCCACGAGCGAGGCGTGGACCTGACCGGCATCCAGCTGCGCGCACAGGACCTGGACTGGCCCCACGGCGAGGGAACCCGGCTGAACGCGTGCGCCTCGACCTGCTGCTCGTCCTCTTCGGCCGCCGCCTGCCCGAGGGTCGGCTGAACGGGGGACCGGAGGGCCACCGGGTACCGCCTACCCTTATTGCATGACCAGCAGCGACCGGAGCCAGGCAGTGGACGTGAAGCGAAGCTACGAGGTGCGCACCTACGGGTGCCAGATGAACGTGCACGACTCGGAGCGGCTCTCCGGTCTGCTGGAGGACGCCGGCTACGTCCGGGCGCCCGAGGGCGCCGACGGCGACGCCGACGTCGTGGTCTTCAACACCTGCGCGGTCCGCGAGAACGCCGACAACAAGCTGTACGGCAACCTCGGCCGGCTGGCCCCGATGAAGACGAAGCGCCCCGGCATGCAGATCGCCGTCGGCGGCTGCCTCGCGCAGAAGGACCGCGACACGATCGTCAAGAGGGCCCCCTGGGTCGACGTCGTCTTCGGTACGCACAACATCGGCAAGCTCCCCGTGCTGCTGGAGCGCGCCCGCATCCAGGAGGAGGCGCAGGTCGAGATCGCCGAGTCGCTGGAAGCCTTCCCCTCCACGCTCCCGACCCGCCGCGAGTCCGCGTACGCCGCCTGGGTCTCGATCTCCGTCGGCTGCAACAACACCTGCACCTTCTGTATCGTCCCGGCCCTGCGCGGCAAGGAAGAGGACCGCCGGCCTGGCGACATCCTCGCCGAGGTGGAAGCCCTGGTCGCCGAGGGCGTCTCGGAGATCACCCTGCTCGGCCAGAACGTGAACGCCTACGGCTCGGACCTGGGCGACCGCGAGGCCTTCAGCAAGCTGCTGCGCGCCTGCGGCCGGATCGAGGGCCTGGAGCGGGTCCGCTTCACCTCCCCGCACCCGCGCGACTTCACGGACGACGTGATCGCGGCCATGGCCGAGACCCCGAACGTGATGCCGCAGCTGCACATGCCGCTGCAGTCCGGCTCCGACCCGATCCTTAAGGCGATGCGCCGCTCGTACCGGCAGGAGCGCTTCCTCGGCATCATCGAGAAGGTCCGCGCCGCGATCCCGCACGCCGCGATCTCCACCGACATCATCGTGGGCTTCCCCGGTGAGACGGAGGAGGACTTCCAGCAGACGATGCACACCGTGCGCGAGGCCCGCTTCGCGAACGCCTTCACCTTCCAGTACTCCAAGCGGCCCGGCACCCCCGCCGCCGACATGGACGGGCAGATCCCCAAGGAGGTCGTGCAGGAACGCTACATGCGCCTGGTCGCCCTCCAGGAGGAGATCTCCTGGGAGGAGAACAAGAAGCAGGTCGGCCGCACGCTGGAGGTCATGGTCGCCGAGGGCGAGGGCCGCAAGGACGGCGCCACGCACCGCCTCTCCGGCCGTGCGCCCGACAACCGCCTGGTCCACTTCACGAAGCCGGAGGCGGAGGTCCGGCCCGGCGACGTGGTCACCGTGGACATCACCTACGCGGCCCCGCACCACCTGCTGGCCGAGGGCCCGACGCCGACCGTGCGCCGCACGCGCGCCGGCGACGCCTGGGAGAAGCGCAACGCGGCCCCGGCGCAGCCGGCCGGCGTCATGCTGGGCATCCCGACGCTGGGCGTTCCGGCGCCCCTCCCGGCCGCAGTGGCCGGCTGCTCGGCCCCCTAGGGCCTGACCTGGGTGCGGGGGCGCGCCGGTGCACGTCCCGCCCCCGCGGTACGTCCGGCTAGGCTGCGGATCATGCTCGTAGCCGCTGCCGTCTGTCCCGCCCCGCCGCTGCTCGTGCCGGAGGTCGCCGCGGGGGCCGCCGCCGAACTCGGCGACGCCCGTACCGCCTGCTCCGACGCGCTGGCGGTGCTCGCCGCGTCCCGGCCCGACCTGCTGGTGGTGGTCGGCGCCGCCGACCGGGACCACCGCGGGTCCTACCCGCAGGGTGCCCGCGGTGGGTTCCGCGGATTCGGCGTCGCGAGCGACGTACAGCTCGGGGAGGGCGAGGAGGGGCCGCGGCTGCTGCCCGCCTCGCTCGCCGTGGGCGCCTGGCTGCTCGGCCACGCGCGGTGGGGCTCGGCCCCGGTCGAGGGGCTCGGGGTCGAGGAGCCGCTGGACACCGCGCGCTGCCTGGAGACCGGCCGGGAACTGGGCGCGCGCGCCGCCCGGGTGGCGCTGCTCGTGATGGGTGACGGCAGCGCCCGGCGGACCGTCAAGGCCCCCGGCTACCTCGACGAACGCGCCGCCGCCTTCGACGCGGCCGCCGCCCGCGCGCTGGGCGCCGCCGACGTGGCCGCGCTGGCCTCGCTGGACGCCGGTCTCGCGGCCGAGCTCCAGGCCGCCGGACGGGCGCCCTGGCAGGTGCTGGCCGGGGCCGCGGAGGGCGCGGAGCTGGCAGGGCGTCTGCTCTACGAGGACGCACCGTACGGCGTGGGGTACTTCGTGGCCGCCTGGTCGTAGCCGAGGGGTCGTAGGCCGGGTCGTGGCCACCGCCTCTTGGGACGCGGTCGCAGGGCCGCCCGGGGGACCCCGGAAACCCCGAAGGGGCGCGGGACCGGCATCAGCTGGTCCCGCGCCCCTTCCGGGACCGCCTCAGGAGGCGGCCGGCGGCGTCGGCCCGCCGGGGGTGTCCTTGTGCGCGATCTTGCCCAGGGCGTCCTTCGCCTTGCCCGTGCCGCTCGTGATCCGGTCGCTGTACTTGCCGTGGGTCTTGGAGTCCACGGCCTTCGCCACCTTGTCCAGACCCTCGGCGATCCTGCCCTCGTTCTTCTGGGCGAGGTCCTCGACCTTGTCCTTCGCGGGCCCGAGCTTGGCCTTCAGATTGTCCAGCAGGCCCATGGGTCACCTTCCGTTGGCGGTCGCTACGTGCGGGCGCCCTCGCCGGTCTCGCTGTCCGCGGCCACCGGGGCCGACTGCTGCTTCGGAATGTCCACGGCTTCCACCGCCTGAGCCTCCGCAACAACAGGCTCGGCCGGGTCGGCCGCACCGGACTCCGCCGTCAGGTCCGCCGCCGCGACCTCCTCGGTCACGACCTGGTCCTTACGACGAAAAAACCGATCAAAAACGCCCATGTCTACTCCCGTAACGTTACTCGTGTGAGCGAAGTTCCGCCCTGGCCGGACCGGCCTGCGCCGGGCGTACGCAGGGCGTATGTCCGGCCGGAACCTCGCCAGGGCAACGACCCCGACCCCACTCCGTCACGTAGCTCGATCGGGTACATGGCAGCGTCTTGACCAGGGGCTGCGAGACTGGGGCAGTGAGGAAAGCAGCCCCCGCCCCGCGGGTCATCGCCGTCGTCGGTCCCACCGCGGCAGGAAAGTCCGACCTGGGCGTCGCCCTGGCCCGCCATTTCGACGGCGAAGTCGTCAACGCCGACTCCATGCAGCTGTACCGGGGGATGGACATCGGCACCGCCAAACTGACGACCGGGGAACGCGGCGGCGTCCCGCACCACCTCCTCGACATCTGGGACGTCACCGACACCGCCAACGTCGCCGACTACCAGCGGCTGGCCCGCCTGGAGATCGACAAACTGCTCGCCGAGGGCCGCACCCCCGTCCTCGTGGGCGGATCCGGCCTGTACGTCCGCGGCGCCCTGGACGTCATGGAGTTCCCCGGCACCGACCCCGAGGTCCGCGCCCGGCTGGAGGAGGAGGCCACGCTGCGGGGCCCCGGCGCCCTGCACGCCCGCCTCGCCGCCGCCGACCCGGCCGCGGCCCGGGCCATCCTGCCCAGCAACGGCCGCCGCATCGTCCGCGCGCTGGAGGTCATCGAGATCACCGGCCGACCCTTCACCGCCAACCTGCCCGGCCACGAGTCCGTCTACGACACCGTGCAGATCGGCGTCGACGTGGCCCGGCCGGAGCTCGACGAGCGGATCGCCCTGCGGGTGGACCGGATGTGGGAGGACGGGCTGGTGGACGAGGTCCGCACGCTGGAGGCCCGCGGGCTGCGCGACGGAATCACCGCCTCCAGGGCGCTCGGCTACCAGCAGGTGCTGGCCGCGCTCGCCGGCGAGTGCACCGAGGACGAGGCCCGGGCCGAGACCGTCCGCGCGACCAAGCGGTTCGCCCGCCGTCAGGACTCCTGGTTCCGCCGCGACCCGCGGGTCCACTGGCTCAGCGGGGCCGCCACCGACCGGGGGGAACTCCCCGGACTCGCGCAGTCGTTGGTCGAACGAGCGGTCACAGCCTGATCACGTGATGGCCACGGGACGCCTCACGCGCCAGTAGCGGGGCCGAGGGCGTGCCATCATCAAACTCCAGCGGGTGCGATCACCTGCGATGAACGGCGGCGTACTGAGTCCGAGTGGGGAGGGCGCGTGGCGATGGAGGCCGGCCCTCGCGACACCGGGCGGGACGACACCCGGAGAGAAGCGGATCCGATGCTTCTGGACGGGACGGACGGTCCCGCCGGACTCGGGCTGCCCGCCGACCCGGCGCGACTGACCCCCGACGGCCCGGACGCCCCGGACTCCGCCGAGGCGGAGGCCGCCGCCGGACCCGAGTTCGAGGTGGAACTGCGTCCGCAGCGCCGCCTGCGCCTGTGGCAGATCGCCCCCATCGTCATGCTCGCCGCCACCGGTTCGCTGATGTTCGCCTTCCCGCTCGCCTTCGAGTTCGGCGACGGCGGAGCCGTGGTCGCCATGCTCGGCTTCCTCATCAGCTGCTGCGCCGGAGGCTGGGGAATGATGGCCGCCCGCCGGGTCGGCTACACCTGGCCCGGCCTCCCGGCGCGCGGGAGCGGCCGCCGCCCGGACTGGCGCCTGGCCGCGCTGTACGCCGTGGTCGCACTGGCCGTCGTAGGTCTCGCCGTGTACCGGGTGGCCCGGCTCCGCTGACCGCCCCTCGGACGGCTCGACCCCTCTGAGCAGGGGCTGGGTACGATGGGCGGGTGACGCAGACCACCCTCTCCTTCCTCAAGGGCCACGGCACCGAGAACGACTTCGTGATCGTCCCGGACCCGGACAACGCCATCGAGCTGCCCGCGGCCGCCGTCGCGAAGCTGTGCGACCGGCGGGCCGGCATCGGCGCCGACGGCGTCCTGCACGTCGTCCGGTCCGCCGCGCACCCGGAGGCCGCGCACCTGGCCGACGAGGCGGAGTGGTTCATGGACTACCGCAACAGCGACGGCTCCATCGCCGAGATGTGCGGCAACGGCGTGCGCGTCTTCGCCCGCTACCTCCAGTACGCCGGACACGTCGAGCCCGGTGACCTCGCCGTCGCCACCCGCGGCGGCGTCAAGCGGGTGCACCTCGACAAGGGGGGCGACGTCACGGTCTCCATGGGCCGCGCCGTGCTGCCCGAGGGCGAGGTCACGGTCAGCGTCGGAGAGCGGAGCTGGCCCGCGCGCAACGTGAACATGGGGAACCCGCACGCCGTGGCGTTCGTCGAGAGCCTCGACGACGCCGGGAACCTCTTCACCGCCCCGCCGTTCAGCCCGGCGTCCGCCTACCCGACGGGTGTCAACGTCGAGTTCGTCGTCGACCACGGTCCCCGGCACGTCGCCATGCGCGTCCACGAGCGCGGCTCCGGCGAGACCCGCTCCTGCGGCACCGGCGCCTGCGCCGTCGCCGTCGCCGCCATCCGCCGCGACGGCGCGGACCCGGCCGCCACCGGGGACGCGGTCGCGTACACCGTCGACCTCCCCGGCGGAACCCTGATCATCACCGAACACCCCGACGGGCAGATCGACATGACCGGACCGGCCGTGATCGTGGCCGCGGGCGAGTTCGACACGGCCTGGCTCACCGAAACGGCTTTCGGCTGAAGCTTCCCTCTAATGGGTGATCCGTTTCACGCTGAGCGAGAGGTGGACTGCGCCACGTGGTGGGGTCGGTAACATCAGGCACCGGCCCTGAGGGCTCACCCCATGCCCACCACCGCCGGTCGAAGCCGCCGGAGGTGCCCATGAGTGCAGAGGCCACGAACCCCGAAGCACACCCCGAAGCGCGCCCTGAGCTCCGCAGACGGGGGCGGACCAGGCTCGATCTGCGCCGCCTCGGGCGCGCGGCCCTGCTCGGGCCGACGTCCCGGGACCGGCTCCCGGACGCGATCGGCCACGTCGCCGAGGCGCACCGTGCCCATCATCCGGACGCCGATTTGTCCATTCTGCGGCGTGCGTACCTCCTCGCGGAGACCTCGCACCGCGGTCAGATGCGCAAAAGTGGTGAGCCGTACATCACACATCCGCTCGCCGTCACCCTGATCCTCGCCGAACTCGGCGCCGAGACCACCACCTTGACGGCCTCTCTGCTCCACGACACCGTCGAGGACACCGACGTGACCCTCGATCAGGTCCGCGCGGAGTTCGGCGACGAGGTCTGCTTCATCGTCGACGGCGTCACCAAGGTCGAGAAGATCGACTACGGCGCCGCCGCCGAACCCGAGACCTTCCGCAAGATGCTCGTCGCCACCGGCAACGACGTCCGCGTCATGTCCATCAAACTCGCCGACCGGCTGCACAACATGCGCACCCTGGGCGTGATGCGCCCCGAGAAGCAGGCCCGCATCGCCAAGGTCACCCGCGACGTCCTCATCCCGCTGGCCGAACGGCTCGGCGTCCAGGCCCTCAAGACCGAGCTGGAAGACCTCGTCTTCGCGATCCTGCACCCCGAGGAGTACGAGAGCACCCGCGCGCTCATCGCCGCCCACGCCGGCGAACGCGACCCGCTCCCCGCCATCGCCGAGTCCGTACGCGGGGTCCTGCGCGACGCCGGCATCGCCGCCGAAGTACAGGTACGGCCGCGGCACTTCGTCTCCGTGCACCGCATCGCCCGCACCCGCGGCGAGCTGCGCGGCTCCGACTTCGGCCGCATCCTCGTCCTCGTCGGCGAGAACGCCGACTGCTACGCCGTGCTCGGCGAGCTGCACACCTGCTTCACCCCGGTCGTCTCGGAGTTCAAGGACTTCGTCGCCACCCCGAAGTTCAACCTCTACCAGTCCCTGCACACGGCCGTCGCCACCCCCGAGGGCTACGTGGCCGAGGTCATCGTGCGGACGCGTCAGATGCACCGCGTCGCCGAGGCCGGTGTGGTGGCCCTCGGCAATCCGTACGCCACCGCGACGCCCGACGCCGCCACCGACCCGGACGAGGAGCGCGTGGACCCCACGCGGCCCGGCTGGCTGTCCCGGCTGCTGGACTGGCAGCAGTCCGCGCCCGACCCCGACACCTTCTGGACCGTGCTCCGGGCGGAGCTGGCCCAGGACCGGGAGATCACCGTGTTCCGGGACGACGGCAGCGCCACCGGTACGATCAGTCTGCCGGCCGGGGCCAGCTGTATCGACGCCGCCTACGCGCAGCACGGCGAGGCGGCCCACGGCTGTATCGGCGCCCGGGTCAACGGGCGCCTCACCTCCCTGTCCTCCCCGCTGTCCGACGGGGACACCGTCCAGCTGCTGCTCGCCCAGGACGCCTCCTCCGGACCCGCCGCCGAGTGGCTGGACCACGCGCGGACCCCCGCCGCCCGGATCGCCATCAGCAGCTGGCTCGAAGCCCATCCCGACCGGGCCATGGCCACGACCTCGGCCGCGCGGGCGCCGCTGTCGGTGGTCGGGGCCCGCGGTGGCGGGGGCAACGCCGTCGCCGACCTGCCGGACGCCCCCGTGCGCCTGGCCGGGTGCTGCACCCCGGTGCCGCCGGACGCCGTCGCCGGCTTCCTGGTCCGTGGCGGGGCCGTCACCGTCCACCGCGTCCACTGCGCGGCGGTGGCACAGATGCGCGCCGTGGGGCGCACCTCCGTCGCCGTGCACTGGCGGGCCACGGCGGACTGCCGCGTCACCCTGCTCGCCGAATCGTTCGGCCGCCCGCATCTGCTGGCCGACCTGACCGAGGCCATCGCCCGCGAGGGGGTCGAGGTGGTCTCGGCGACCGTGGAGCCGCCGGTCGAGCAGCGGGTCCGGCACACGTACACCCTGCAGCTGCCCGACGCGACCGGGCTGCCCGCGCTGATGCGGGCGATGCGGGACGTGCCGGGCGTGTACGACGTCCGCCGCGTGTAGCCACGTGTAGCCGTGTCCAGCCGCGGCGTCAGCCCGGCGTAGGCCGGGGCGGCTCCGGAAGGCCCCGTTCGGGTGGTCCCGTCGCGCGCCGTACGCGGCCGTGTGGCGGGCGCTGGTAAGCGGTGGTGGATGCAGCTCTCCTCCCCGCGCCTGCGCGCCGCCCTGCTCGCCGCGGCCTCCCTCACCCTCGTCGCCGCCGTACTGCCCCCACCGAAGCCGCTGGGCATCGGCGACCGGCTCTTCCCGGAGCTCGGGAACCCCGGGTACGACGTGCTCGCGTACGACCTGTCCTTCGCCTACAAGGACAACCTGAGCCCGCTCGACGCCGTCACCGTCATCGACGCCCGCGCCCTGGAACCGCTCGAGCGCATCAACCTGGACTTCACCCACGGCAAGGTGGCGTCCGTCGAGGTCAACGGGGAGCCGGCGCGGTTCGAGAGCGTGGCGGAGGACCTCGTACTGACGCCCGCGCGCCCGGTGGCGGACAACATGCCCCTGCGCATCACCATCCGGCACACCAGTGACCCGCGCGGCCGCGGGGACGGCGGCTGGGTGCCCACGGAGGACGGCCTGGCCATGGCCAACCAGGCGGACGCCGCGCACCGCGTCTTCCCCTGCAACGACCACCCCGCCGACAAGGCGGTCTTCACCTTCCGGATCACCGCCCCGGCCGGTCTCACGGCCGTCGCCAACGGGGAGCAGGTGGCCCCCGCCCTGCGGATCGGTCCCACGACGACCTGGACGTACCGGACCCGGCACCCGATGGCCACCGAACTGGCCCAGGTCTCGGTGGGCAGGTCCGCGGTCGTCCACGGCACCGGACCGCACGGACTCCCGCTGCGCGACGTCGTCCCCGCCCAGGACCGGGAGCGGCTGGATCCCTGGCTGAAGAAGACCGCGGGCCACATCGAGTGGATGGAGGAGCGGGTCGGACGCTATCCCTTCGAGAACTACGGGGTGCTGATCGCGCGGGCGACGACCGGCTTCGAGCTCGAGACGCAGACCCTCTCGCTCTTCGAGAGCAACCTGTTCTCTGGCGAGGGCTACCCCGAGTGGTACGTCGAGTCCGTGATGGTCCACGAGCTCGCGCACCAGTGGTTCGGGGACAGCGTCACCCCGCGGACCTGGTCCGACCTGTGGCTGAACGAGGGACACGCCACCTGGTACGAGGCCCTGTACGCGGACGGTCTCGGCAAGTACTCCCTGGAGCGGCGCATGCGCGAGGCGTACCAGCGCTCCGACCAGTGGCGGGCGGCGGGCGGCCCCCCGGCCGCCCCGAAGGCCGCCGCACCCGGCGAGAAGATCGGGCTGTTCCGGCCGGTGGTCTACGACGGGGCCGCGCTGATCCTCTACGCGCTGCGGCAGGAGATCGGCGCCCCGGCCTTCGACCGGATCGAGCGGCGCTGGGTCGCGGAGAACCGGGACGGGATCGCGGGGACGGCCGACTTTGTCCGCCTGGCCTCGCAGGAGGCGGGCCGGGACCTCGGGGCCTTCCTGGAGCCCTGGCTGTACGGGACCACGACCCCGCCGATGCCCGGGCACCCGGAGTGGAGCGGCGCGGCCGCCGCGTCGGTCAAGGCCGCCTCCGGCAAGGCCCCGGCGGGCGGGAGCGCCCGATAAAGCGTGTGACCGGTGAGGAACGGGCATGTCACCATCGACAGGCCCGCACGGGGAATCCCCCGGCGGTGTGACACGTTGGACGTGACAGTTAACGTGACACTGCTATTCGAATCGACGTAAGGATCCAATGACCTCCTCTTCTTCCCCTTCCCAGGACGCGCGGGACGCACAGGACGTGCCGGACCCGCAGAGCTTCACCGAGAGCCTTCGGGCCGATGCCCTGATGGAAGAGGACGTCGCCTGGAGCCACGAGATCGACGGAGACCGGGACGGCGAGCAGTTCGAACGCTCGGAGCGCGCGGCCCTGCGCCGCGTGGCCGGCCTCTCCACCGAGCTCGAAGACGTCACCGAGGTCGAGTACCGGCAGCTGCGCCTGGAGCGCGTCGTGCTCGTCGGTGTCTGGACCTCCGGCACGGTCAACGACGCGGAGAACTCCCTCGCGGAGCTCGCCGCCCTAGCCGAAACGGCGGGTGCCCTCGTACTCGACGGCGTGATCCAGCGCCGTGACAAGCCGGACCCGGCCACTTTCATCGGCTCGGGCAAGGCGCGCGAGCTGCGTGACATCGTCATGGAGAGCGGCGCCGACACCGTCGTGTGCGACGGTGAGCTCAGCCCCGGCCAGCTCATCGCCCTCGAGGACGTCGTCAAGGTGAAGGTGGTCGACCGGACCGCCCTGATCCTCGACATCTTCGCCCAGCACGCCAAGTCCCGAGAGGGCAAGGCGCAGGTCGCGCTCGCGCAGATGCAGTACATGCTGCCGCGACTGCGTGGCTGGGGTGCCTCGCTGTCCCGCCAGATGGGTGGCGGCGGCGGTGGCGGCATGGCCACTCGAGGCCCCGGTGAGACCAAGATCGAGACCGACCGGCGCCGGATCCGCGAGAAGATGGCGAAGATGCGCCGGGAGATCGCGGAGATGAAGACCGGCCGTGACATCAAGCGGCAGGAACGGCGCCGCAACAAGGTGCCCTCGGTCGCCATCGCCGGCTACACCAACGCGGGCAAGTCCTCGCTGCTCAACCGCCTCACGGGCGCGGGCGTGCTGGTGGAGAACGCCCTGTTCGCCACCCTCGACCCGACCGTGCGCCGGGCCGAGACGCCGAGCGGCCGGGTCTACACCCTGGCCGACACGGTCGGCTTCGTCCGACACCTGCCGCACCACCTCGTCGAGGCCTTCCGCTCCACGATGGAGGAGGTCGGGGACTCCGACCTGATCCTGCACATCGTGGACGGTTCGCATCCGGCGCCGGAGGAGCAGCTGGCGGCGGTGCGCGAGGTGATCCGCGAGGTCGGCGCGGTCAACGTGCCCGAGATCGTCGTGATCAACAAGGCGGACGCCGCGGACCCGCTCGTCCTGCAGCGGCTGCTGCGGATCGAGCGGCACTCCATCGCCGTCTCGGCGCGGACGGGCATGGGCATCGAGGAACTCCTCGCGCTCATCGACTCCGAGCTCCCGCGGCCCGAGGTCGAGGTGGAGGCCATGGTGCCGTACACCCGCGGCTCGCTGATCGCCAAGGCACACGCCGAGGGCGAGGTGATCTCCGAGGAGCACACCCCGGACGGCACCCTGCTCAAGGCCCGGGTCCACCAGGAACTGGCGGCGGACCTGGCGCCGTACGCCCTCGCCAAGCGCTGAGCCGGTGTGACGGCTCGGAGAGCCTGGACGGCCTGACGACCGAGGCCCCCCTGCGGTGCAGGGGGGCCTCGGTCGTTCGGTCTTGCTCCGGGGCTACTTGAACTTGCCGCTGACGGCGTCGAAGACGCCCTTGGCCTCCGGACCGAGGCGCGGGCCGGCCAGCCAGCCCGCCTTGGCCGGGCCGATCGAGGTGTTCGACACCAGCGCCGGCTTGCCGTCGGAGCCCGCCGCGACCCAGCCACCACCGGAGGAACCACCGGTCATGGTGCAGCCGATGCGGTACATCACCGGGGCAGCGGCGTTCAGGGACAGCCGGCCCGGCTTGTCCGTGCACTGGAAGGCGCGCTGGCCGTCGAAGGGAGCCGCCGCCGGGTAGCCGGTCGCCGTGACGCCCGCGACCTTCGGCACGGCCTGGGCGTTGAACTCCACCGGGAGCGCCGTACCGACCGTCTCCTCCAGGGACTTGCCGCTGCCCTTCTCGGGCGTCACGTGCAGTACCGCGAAGTCGTACGGGGCACCCGCGCCGCCGGTCGGACCGCCGGTCGCGATCCACTGGTCGGAGGTCTGCGCCCAGTCGCTCCACCAGACGCCGTACGGGGCCACCTGCTCGCGGGGCGCGCCCTTGAGCTGCGCCGCCGGCTTGCCCGCGTTGTTGTAGGACGGGACGAAGGCTATGTTGCGGTACCAGCCGCCGGCCTTGCCCGCGTGCACGCAGTGGCCCGCCGTCCAGACCATGTTCGACTTGCCGGGGTGGGCCGGGTCCTTGACCACGGTCGCCGAGCAGACCATCGAGCCCTCGGGACCGTCGAAGAAGACCTTGCCGGACGCCGGAACGCTCTGGTGGTAGGGCGGGTTGGCCTGCTTGGCCGTCACCGGCACGGGAGTGGGGTCGGTGACGCCCTGGTCCTTGCCCGCGTCCGGGTCGACGGCCGGGCGCTGCGGCTGCTCGGCGTCACGCATGCGGTCCGGGTCCCACAGGCCCTCGATGATCGGGTTGATGTAGTCGCCCGTCTCGCGGAGCCAGTCCTCCTTCTTCCAGTTCTTCCACTCACCCCCCTTCCACTTCTCCAGGTCGAACCCGTGTTCCTTGAGCTTGTCCTTGAGCTGGTCCGGGATCTTGATCCCGTCCGTGCTCGGCAGGCTCGCCGCCACGGTCGGCTTGGCGTCGCCGCCGGCCTCCCCGTCGCCGGGGCCGCAGGCAGCCGCGGTCAGCGCGAGCGTGGCCGCGCACAGGATCGCGGTGACCGGTCGGTTCGGTCGCATGTCGTTCGTCCCCCTGGGAGTTCGATACGTGGAGTGCAGGCCCCCACTATGCCGCTGCCGCCCAGGACGACACAGGCCGGGGCCGCGGTTCCTGGCGCTCGCCCCTTGCGGGACAAGGATCTTGAGTCAACCCGTGATCCGTCGCCGTCACCGTCGTTGGTACGTACGGGGGATGGGGGAGCAGCGTTCATGTTCGAGTCGCAATCCGGAAGAGCAATCAGTGCGGGAGGACCGACACTCGTGGCTGTCACCGAGCCGGCCGCGGCGGCGGCCGCGACAGAGATCCCGCCTCAAGTGCCGCCGCAGGGAGGCCGGCCACCGGGTCCGGGCGCTTCCGTCGCCCCCGAGGGCATCCTGCGCAGGCAGGCGCAGCGGGAGTCCGCCGCCCGGACGTACGCGCGCTCCCTGCCCATCGTCCCGGTGCGGGCCCGCGGGCTGACCATCGAGGGCGCCGACGGGCGGCGTTACCTCGACTGCCTCTCCGGCGCCGGCACCCTCGCCCTCGGGCACAACCACCCCGTGGTGCTCGAAGCCATCCGGGGCGTCCTCGACTCGGGGGCCCCGCTGCACGTGCTGGACCTCGCGACGCCGGTCAAGGACGCCTTCACCACCGAGCTGTTCGCCAACCTGCCGCCCGCGCTGGCCGCCGACGCGCGCATCCAGTTCTGCGGGCCCGCCGGCACGGACGCCGTGGAGGCCGCCCTCAAACTCGTGCGCACCGCGACCGGACGTTCCGGTCTGCTCGCCTTCACCGGGGCCTACCACGGCATGACCGCAGGGGCCCTGGACGCGTCGGGGGGCGCCCCCGAGGTACGGGTGACCCGGCTGCCGTACCCGCAGGACCTGCGCTGCCCGTTCGGCGTCGGCGGCGCCGAGGGCGCCGAACTCTCCGCGCGCTGGACGGAGAACCTGCTGGACGATCCCAAGGGCGGGGTGCCCGCCCCCGCGGGCATGATCGTCGAACCGGTGCAGGGGGAGGGCGGGGTGATCCCCGCCCCGGACGGCTGGCTGCGCCGGATGCGCGAGATCACCGCGGCGCGGGGGATCCCGCTGATCGCCGACGAGGTGCAGACGGGGGTCGGCCGGACCGGCGCCTTCTGGGGGGTCGATCACGCCGGGGTGGTTCCCGACGTGATGGTCCTCTCCAAGGCGATCGGCGGCAGCCTGCCGCTCGCGGTGATCGTGTACCGCGCCGGTCTGGACGTCTGGTCCCCCGGCGCGCACGCGGGCACCTTCCGAGGCAACCAGCTCGCCATGGCCGCCGGTACCGCCACGCTCGCCTTCGTACGCGAGAACCGGCTCGCCGAGCGCGCCGCCGCCCTGGGGGAGCGGATGCTGGCGGCCCTGCGCGGCCTGGCCCGCGGCCAGGCCTGCATGGGGGACGTACGGGGCCGGGGCCTGATGATCGGCGTCGAACTCGTCGACCCCGACACCGGGGCCGCCGCACCGGCCCTCGCCGCCGCCGTCCGCCAGGAGTGCCTGGACCGCGGCCTGATCGTCGAGCTCGGCGGCCGCCACGGCGCCGTGGTCCGCCTCCTTCCCCCGCTGACTCTGACCGACGAGCAGGCCGCGGCGGTCCTCGACCGCCTGGCCGACTCCATTCCGGCCGCCGTCCGCCGGACCCACTGACCCGCACCCCCGAGGACCCGCGATGCCAGACCCGCACCAGTCCACCCCCGTCACGCCGACCCAGCCGCCGGCGCCGGACCAGCCGCTCCCGCAGCCGCTCCCGGACTGCGGTGCCGGCGCCCCGGGGCAGCCGTCACCGCCGTCGGGCACGGCCGCCCCCGTACGGGAGCCCGCCGAGCCGGCGTCCCCGGCGCCCCGGCCCGACGGGCCCGAGACACAGGGCCCGGAACCCGCGGTCAGCCCGTCGGCCCAGCCCGTACCCGCCGAGGACGCGCCGTCCCCGCCCCCGGCCGCCACGCCGGCCCGCACCGACGGGGCCCTGGTGGCCCCGCCCGACGCCCCGGCCGAGCAGCTCCCAGCGTCCGGTGCCGGGGCCGCAGTGGCGGCCGCGCCCACCGTCCCTCGGCAGAAGGACGGCACGCCCCGGCCCCGTACCGGATGGACGAGCCCCCTCCGGCTCGAGCCGACCACACTCCCCGACCTCCTGAACCACCCCGACCCGGCCGTCGCCGCCGAGACCGCGGCCGTGGAGAACCTGCTCCGCTGCTGGGTCCGCGAATCCGGACTCGGCCGCCCCGACGGCCCCGCCGGCGCCCCCCTGCGCATCCCCCTCCCCGCCTCCGGCACCGCCCTGCTCGTGACCGTCCGCCACTGGTCCCACGCCGGCTGGCACCGCTTCGGTCCGGTCCGGCTCGAAGGCACGACCGCCGTGGCGCCCTCCCTCGACGCCGTCACCGTCGCCGCACTCATCGCCCGTGAGGGCACGAGCGGTGGCCGCGGCGCCGCCGACCTCGTCGGCAGAGTCGCCGACTCGGTGCGCCGCACCGCCGAGTTCATCGCCGACCGGCGCGAACGCCCCACCGCCCCGGCACCCGTGGGCGGGGACCGCTTCCTCACCGCCGAACAGTCGCTCCTCCTCGGTCACCCCCTCCAGCCGGACCCGAAGAGCCGCGAAGGACTCTCCGAGGCCGAGGCCCGCCAGTACTCACCCGAACTCCACGGCTCCTTCCCCCTCCACTGGTTTGCGGTCGAACCCGCCGCCCTCGCGAGCGAATCGGCCTGGACCGAGAGCGGCCGCCCCGTCTCCGCGCCCCAGCTCCTCGGCCGGCTCGCCCCCGGGCTCCCGCTGCCCCACGCCGACGCCACCCCCCTTCCCCTGCACCCCTGGCAGGCCCGCGACCTGCTCCAGCGCCCCGCCGTCACCGCCCTCCGCGACGCGGGACTTCTGCACGACCTCGGCCCGCACGGCGAGCCCTGGTACCCCACCTCCTCCGTCCGCACCGTCCACCGCCCCGGCGCCCCCGCGATGCTCAAGCTCTCCCTGGGCCTGCGCATCACCAACTCCCGCCGCGAGAACCTCCGCAAGGAACTCCACCGGGGCGTCGAGGTGCACCGGCTGCTCCGCACCGGCCTCGCCGAGCAGTGGCAGGCGGCCCACCCCCACTTCGACATCGTCCGCGACCCCGCCTGGGTCGCCGTGGACGCCCCCGACGGCACCCCCGTGCCCGGACTCGACGCCCTGCTGCGCCACAACCCCTTCCGCTCGGGCGACGACCCCGTCTGCATCGCCGCGCTCACCGCTCCCCGCCCGTGGCCCGGGCGGACCACGATGAGCTCCCGCCTCGCCGAACTCGTCACCGGCCTCGCGACCGCAACCGGCCACACCACCTCCGCCGTCGCCGCCGAGTGGTTCCTGCGCTACCTCGACCACGTGGTCCTGCCGGTCCTCGCCTTCGACGCGCTCGCCGGTATCGCCCTCGAGGCGCACCAGCAGAACACCCTGGTCCTCCTCGACCCGGCCGGCTGGCCGATCGGCGGCCGCTACCGCGACAACCAGGGCTACTACTTCCGCGAATCCCGACGTGCGGAACTGGAGCACCGGCTGCCCGGCATCGGAAGCGCCAGCGACACCTTCGTCTCCGACGCCGTCACCGACGAACGCTTCGCCTACTACCTCGGCATCAACAACGTGCTCGGCCTCATCGGCGCCTTCGGATCCCAGCGGCTCGCGGACGAACGCGTCCTCCTCGCCGCCTTCCGCCGCTTCCTCGCCAAGGCCGCGGGCCTCGGCCCGCTCCCCACACGGCTGCTCGACTCGCCCACCCTGCGCTGCAAGGCGAACCTGCTCACCCGCCTGGGCGGTCTCGACGAGCTGGTCGGCCCCGTCGACACCCAGTCCGTCTACGTCACCATCACCAACCCCCTTCACGATTGACGCGTCGGCGCCGACGCGGAGAAGAGCCCCGATGCGTGCCACCGACACCCCGGCCCCAGCCCCCGCCGCCGGATCCGCTCACGACACCCGTGCTGCCACCGGAGTCGTGGAATTCGCCGAACGACGGCGCGAACCACGCCTGAACGCAGGCCTGTTGCCGCTGCTCGCCGAAGCCGACCTGCTGGATTCCCCCGCCACCTGGGGCAGCGTCACCACACCCGCCGGAGCCTTTCGCCTCGAACCCGTACGCCCGGGCCGTGACCTGGAGCTCCTCACGGGCTGGATGAACGATCCCGAGGTGGCCGCCTACTGGGAGCTCGCCGGCCCTGCCGCGGTCACCGCAGCCCACCTGTGGGCCCAGCTCGACGGCGACGGCCGCAGCATCCCCTGCCTCGGCCTTCTCGACGGCATGCCGATGAGCTACTGGGAGATCTACCGCGCCGACCTCGACCCGCTCTGCGGGCACTACCCGGCGCGCCCCCACGACACGGGTATCCACCTGCTCATCGGAGACGGCACGAACCGCGGCCGCGGACTGGGAACGGCTCTGCTGCGCGCCGTCGCCGACCTGATCCTGGGCAACCGCCCCCGCTGCACACGCGTCGTCGCGGAACCGGACATCCGCAACACCCCCTCCGTATCAGCCTTCCTGAGCTCCGGCTTCCGCTGCTACGCGGAAATCGACCTTCCCGAGAAGCGGGCCGCCCTGATGATCCGGGAGCGGGTGCTGCGCAATCTCCTCTGAGTGCCGCCCCGCAAGCCCCGACCGTCGTCGGCAGCTTCGCACCTCTCCCTTCGATAACTCTGCGTGACGAAGCAAAGTTCCCGATCCTCGAGGAGTCCCGTGCCGAACCTCCCCGCAGCCTCCGACGCGGCCGGACCAGCCGTGCCACCCTCACCCCAGCACCCCTGCACGCCACCCGAACTCAATCGCACCACCTGGGACTTCGCCGCTCGCCGGCTGCTCGCCAAGATGCTCGGCGAATTCGCCTACGAGGAGATCATCCGTCCCGTCCCCGCTCAGGCCGCCGCCGGCGACGCCTGGACCCTGGCCCTCGACGACGGCAGCAGCCTCGGCTTCCGCGCCCGCCGCCGCTCGTACGGCAGCTGGCACGTCACCCCGGACACCATCACCCTCACCCCACCGGCGCCCGCACCATTCCCACCGGCGCCCGCCCCGTCCGCCCCGACCGTGCAGGGCGACTTCGGATCTCCGACCGCCTTCGGCGACCCGTACGCCTTCCTCATCCGGGCCCGCACCCTCCTCGGTCTCGACGGCCCCACCCTCGGCCACCTCGTCCGCGAGCTGAGCGCCACCCTCGCCGCCGACGCCCGGCTCGACCACACCGCACTCACCGCCGACGTCCTCGCCGACCTCGACTACGCCGCCCTCGAGGGCCACCAGACCGGACACCCCTGGCTCGTCCCCAACAAGGGCCGCATCGGACTCTCCGCCTCCGACACCGCCGCCTGGGCCCCCGAGGCCCGCACCCGCCAGCGGCTGCCCTGGCTCGCCGCCCACATCTCGCTCGCCACCTACCGAGGCACCGCCGGCCTGGAAGACCCCGCCCGCCTCTACACCGCCGAGCTCGACCCCGTCACCCGCGAGACCTTCGACCGGTCCCTGCGCGACCGCGGCCTCGACCCGCTCCACTACCTCTACCTCCCGGTCCACCCCTGGCAGTGGGACGAGGTCGTCCTCCCCCTCTTCGCCCCGGCGCTCGCCTCCGGCGCCCTGGTGCCGCTCCCGGCCGATCCCGACGTCCGCCTCCCGCAGCAGTCGGTCCGTACCTTCCTCAACCTCAGCCGGCCCGACCGGCACAGCGTCAAACTCCCGCTCTCCGTCTTCAACACCATGGTCTGGCGCGGACTGCCCAGCGACCTCGCGCTCGCCGCACCCGCCGTCACGGCCTGGATCCACTCCCTCCGCGACGGCGACCCCTTCCTCCGCGACGAGTGCCGGGTGGTCCTGCTCGGCGAGGTCGCCTCCGTCACCGTGCGTCACCCCGTCTACGACGCGCTCCCCGAGGTCCCGTACCAGTACAAGGAGCTCCTCGGCGCGATCTGGCGCGAGCCCCTCACCGGCCTGCTCGCACCCGGCGAGCGCGCCCGCACGCTCGCCTCCCTCCTGCACACCGACCCGCGCGGCCGGTCCTTCACCGCCGAGCTCGTCGCCCGGTCCGGGCTGGCCCCCACGGTCTGGCTGCAGCGTCTCTTCGCTGCCCTCCTGCCCCCGCTGCTCCGCTTCCTCTACCGCTACGGCACCGTCTTCTCCCCGCACGGCGAGAACGCCGTCGTGATCTTCGACGAGCACGACGTGCCGGTCCGGCTCGCGGTCAAGGACTTCGTGGACGACGTGAACATCAGCGACGAACCGCTGCCCGAGCTGGCGTCCCTGCCCGACGAGGTCCGGGCGGTCCTGCTCGCCGAGCCCGCCGACTACCTGCCCCAGTTCATCCACTCCGGGCTGTTCGTCGGCGTCTTCCGGTACCTCTCGGCCCTGTGCGAGGACCGCCTGGACGTCCCGGAGAGGGATTTCTGGTCCCTCGTACGGGCGGAGATCCTGCGTCACCAGGCCCGCTTCCCCGAGCTCAAGGACCGCTACGAGCTCTTCGACCTGCTCGGTGAGCGCATCGGGCGGCTCTGCCTGAACCGGAACCGGCTCTACGAGGACGGCTACCGCGACCGCCCCGACCGCCCGCACGCCGTGCAGCACGGCACCGTCCCCAACCCCTTGTACCGGCCATGATTCCTCGGCGGTGCGTTCACTGTCGGTGCGGCCCCGTAGGGTTGGCAGTGCTATGACGAAGCCCTCCCTCCCCGACCTGCTGCACGCCGCCGTCTCCGCCGTCGGCGGCACGGAGCGCCCCGGCCAGGTGGCCATGGCCGAAGCCGTCGCCGAAGCGATCGACGACAACTCCCACCGGCTCATCCAGGCCGGTACCGGCACCGGCAAGTCCCTCGGCTACCTGGTGCCGGCCCTCGCCCACGGCGAGCGCGTGGTCGTCGCCACGGCGACCCTCGCCCTCCAGCGGCAGCTCGTCGAGCGCGATCTGCCCCGGACGGTGGACGCACTGCATCCGCAGCTGCGCCGCCGCCCGCAGTTCGCCATGCTCAAGGGCCGGTCGAACTACCTGTGCCTGCACCGCCTCCACGAGGGTGCTCCGCAGGACGAGGAGGACGGCCTCTTCGACCAGTTCGAGGCGGCCGCGCCCACCAGCAAGCTCGGCCAGGACCTGCTGCGGATGCGCGACTGGGCCGACGAGACCGAGACCGGCGACCGCGACGACCTGACCCCGGGTGTCTCGGACAAGGCCTGGTCACAGATCTCGGTCTCCTCCCGCGAATGCCTGGGCGCGACGAAGTGCGCGTACGGCGCCGAGTGCTTCGCGGAGGCCGCCCGTGAGCGGGCCAAGCTCGCGGACGTGGTCGTCACCAACCACGCGCTGCTCGCCATCGACGCCATCGAGGGCGCCCCGGTGCTGCCGCAGCACGAGGTGCTGATCGTGGACGAGGCCCACGAGCTGGTCTCCCGGGTGACCGGGGTCGCCACCGGCGAGCTCACCCCGGGGCAGGTCAACCGGGCCGTGAAGCGCGCCGCCAAGCTGGTCGACGAGAAGACCGCGGATGCCCTGCAGACCGCCTCCGAATCCTTCGAGCGGGTCATGGAGCTGGCGCTCCCGGGCCGCCTGGAGCAGGTCCCCGAGGACCTGGGCTACGCGCTGATGTCCCTGCGGGACGCCGCGCGCAACGTGATCTCGGCGATCGGAGCGACCCGGGACAAGTCCGTCCACGACGAGGACGCGGTGCGCAAGCAGGCGCTGGCCGCCGTGGAGAGCATCCACGGAGTGGCGGAGCGCATCACCAACGGCTCCGAGTACGACGTCGTCTGGTACGAGCGCCACGACCGCTTCGGCGCCACGCTCCGGGTCGCCCCGCTCTCGGTGTCCGGCCTGCTGCGGGAGAAGCTGTTCGAGGACCGCTCCGTGGTCCTCACCTCCGCCACCCTCAAGCTGGGCGGCGACTTCAACGGGGTCGCGGCCTCCCTGGGCCTGTCCCCCGAGGGCGTCGAGGGTGACGACGTGCCCGTCTGGCGGGGCCTCGACGTCGGCTCGCCCTTCGACTACCCGAAGCAGGGCATCCTCTACGTCGCCAAGCACCTGGCCACGCCGGGCCGCGAGGGGACCCGCGGCGACATGATGGACGAGCTCGCCGAACTGATCGAGGCGGCCGGCGGCCGCACCCTCGGCCTCTTCTCCTCCATGCGCGGCGCCAAGGCGGCCGCCGAGGAGCTGCGGGGCCGGCTCGACAACCCGATCCTGCTCCAGGGCGAGGAAACCCTCGGCGAGCTGATCAAGTCTTTCGCCGCCGACCCGAAGACCTGCCTGTTCGGGACCCTGTCGCTCTGGCAGGGCGTGGACGTGCCCGGCCCCAGCTGCCAGCTCGTGGTCATGGACCGCATCCCCTTCCCGCGCCCCGACGACCCACTGATGAGCGCCCGCCAGAAGTCGGTCGAGGAGCACGGCGGCAACGGCTTCATGGCCGTCGCGGCCACGCATGCCGCCCTGCTGATGGCCCAGGGCGCCGGTCGTCTCGTACGGGCCTCGGGTGACCGGGGTGTCGTCGCGGTCCTGGATCCCCGGTTGGCCACGGCGCGGTACGGGAGCTTCCTGCGGGCCACGCTGCCGGACTTCTGGTACACCACGGACCGCAACCAGGTCCGCCGCTCCCTCGCCGCGATCGACGCGACGGCCAAGGCCGACGGCAAGTAGCCAGCGAGGCCGCTCCGCGTGCCCGGCCCGCCGGTCCCGGGGCATGGAACAACCCCCGGGACCGGCGCAGTGGATCCCGGGGGTTGATGGGGGGCGACGGGGTCAGACCCGACGCAGTACCGCGACGACCTTGCCGAGGATGGTGGCCTCGTCGCCGGGAATCGGCTGGTAGGCGGCGTTGTGCGGGAGGAGCCAGACGTGGCCGTCCTCGCGCTTGAAGCGCTTGACGGTGGCCTCGCCGTCGAGCATCGCGGCGACGATGTCGCCGTTCTCCGCGACGGGCTGGCGTCGGACCGTGACCCAGTCGCCGTCACAGATGGCGGCCTCGATCATGGAGTCGCCGACGACCTTGAGGACGAAGAGCTCGCCGTCGCCGACGAGCTGGCGGGGGAGCGGGAACACGTCCTCGACCGACTCCTCGGCGAGGATCGGGCCGCCGGCCGCGATCCGGCCGACCAGGGGAACGTAGGAGGCGGCGGGCTTGCCCGTGGTGTCCGTGGGCTGCGAGCTCGGCTGGTCGGAGCCGCGCACCTCGTAGGCCCGGGGGCGGTGGGGGTCGCGACGCAGGAAGCCCTTGCGCTCCAGGGCCATCAGCTGGTGTGCGACCGACGACGTGCTGGACAGGCCGACCGCCTGGCCGATCTCCCGCATCGACGGCGGGTAACCCCGCCGCTGCACGGAGTCGCGAATGACCTCGATGACCCTCCGCTGCCGGTCCGTGAGTCCGGAGCTGTCGGCGCGGATGCCTGGAGGTCGACCTGGCAGCGAGCGTGCGGGGCGTACTACGGGCTCCGCATCCGGGTTCAGGTTTGCGTCGTTCATGGCATGCACCGGCTCGAGTCGGCTCTGGCTCTGGGAGCGGTTCTGGGCAGTAATGGCGGCACTGTCTGCGGTGGTGGTCACGTCGGCCCCTCTCGAAATGTTCTCCCTAGCTGGACAACGGTAGTTGCTTTCGAAAGGTTGCGCCAAACACACGTTCGAGTGAAAAATCGCAGATCGTCCTGTGTGGGCATATCAAGAGGTGTATGGACGATCGGTTCGCCGAACGCGGGTTCGGCTCGGCGTCCGCCGCTTACGGTACCCTTCCCGGTCGGATCGCCACCGTCCGGGTCTGGGCCCAGTGTGGCACCGGGAAGCCCCGCGTCCGCTCATCGGACGGCGCGACACGCGGGGTTGTGTAAATCCGCCACAACCCAAGATCTAGTGGTTGGATGAGCGCTGCCACCCAGAAGTTGTGGTCCTCGGGTCTTCCAGGGGCCCCGGCATCGCATATGCTGGTGGCTGCTTCACGAGCCCCCGACGGAGTCCTTCTCCGTCGTTCAGGGGCTCCGTGGGGTGATTCAGTCGTGCCAAGAGGGAGGGTGAGGGAACCATGCACTGCCCCTTCTGCAGGCACCCCGACAGCCGCGTAGTCGACAGCCGCACCACGGACGACGGCACGTCGATCCGTCGGCGCCGTCAGTGCCCCGACTGCTCCCGTCGCTTCACGACGGTGGAGACGGCCTCGCTGATGGTGATCAAGCGCAGCGGGGTGACCGAACCCTTCAGCCGTACCAAGGTCATCTCCGGCGTGCGCAAGGCGTGCCAGGGGCGGCCGGTCACCGAGGACGCCCTCGCCAAACTCGGCCAGCGGGTCGAAGAGGCGGTGCGCGCCACCGGAAGCGCCGAGCTGACCACCCATGACGTGGGTCTGGCCATACTCGGCCCGTTGCAGGAGCTCGATCTGGTCGCGTACCTGCGGTTCGCTTCCGTTTACAAAGCTTTCGACACCCTTGAAGACTTCGAGACCGCCATCGCGGAGCTCCGCGATTCGCAGCCTCATCCTGAAGAGTGCGAGCGCGGTGGGACCGTCCTGGTCCCCGTGCCCGCCTCCGCCGCCGACTAGCCGGACGGTCCGTGCCACGGCGCTCACGCGTCGTGACGCGGCCGGTTCGTCAGGCGAAGAGACGTAGATACAAGAAACAGCACCGTGCCGCGGAATATCGGTGGCACTTTAGGGCGTTTTTGCCCGCATATGGGAGGAAGCGGCATGACAGAGACGGCGAGCGGCTCGGCACGTGGTTCCCGCGCCAAGGGGACCAAGGCTGCCAAGGGCGGCCTGCGTATCGAGCGCATCCACACCACCCCGGGCGTGCACCCCTACGACGAGGTGAGCTGGGAGCGCCGTGACGTCGTCATGACCAACTGGCGCGACGGCTCGGTCAACTTCGAGCAGCGCGGCGTCGAGTTCCCCGACTTCTGGTCGGTGAACGCGGTCAACATCGTCACCAGCAAGTACTTCCGCGGCGCGGTCGGCACCCCGCAGCGCGAGACCGGTCTGAAGCAGCTGATCGACCGGATCGTGAAGACGTACACGAAGGCCGGCGAGGACTTCGACTACTTCTCGTCGCCCGCCGACGCGGAGATCTTCGAGCACGAGCTCACGTACGCCCTCCTGCACCAGATCTTCAGCTTCAACTCCCCCGTGTGGTTCAACGTCGGCACGCCCCAGCCGCAGCAGGTGTCCGCCTGCTTCATCCTGGCCGTCGACGACTCCATGGAGTCGATCCTCGACTGGTACAAGGAAGAGGGCATGATCTTCAAGGGCGGCTCCGGCGCCGGCCTGAACCTCTCCCGCATCCGCTCCTCCAAGGAGCTCCTCTCCTCCGGCGGCAACGCCTCCGGTCCGGTCTCCTTCATGCGCGGCGCCGACGCGTCCGCTGGAACGATCAAGTCCGGTGGCGCCACCCGCCGCGCGGCCAAGATGGTCGTCCTGGACGTGGACCACCCGGACGTCGAGGCCTTCATCGAGACCAAGGTGAAGGAGGAGGAGAAGATCCGCGCCCTGCGCGACGCGGGCTTCGACATGGACCTGGGCGGCGACGACATCACGTCCGTCCAGTACCAGAACGCCAACAACTCCGTCCGCGTGAACGACGAGTTCATGACGGCCGTCGAGAACGGCACCGAGTTCGGCCTGCGTGCCCGTATGACCGGTGAGGTCATCGAGAAGGTCGACGCCAAGGCGCTCTTCCGCAAGCTCGCCGAGGCCGCGTGGGCCTGTGCCGACCCGGGCATCCAGTACGACGGTGTGATCAACAACTGGCACACCTGCCCCGAGTCCGGCCGGATCACCGCGTCGAACCCGTGCAGCGAGTACATGCACCTGGACAACACGTCCTGCAACCTCGCCTCGCTCAACCTGATGAAGTTCCTGAACGACGACGGCAAGGGCAACCAGTCCTTCGACGCCGAGCGCTTCGCCAAGGTCGTCGAGCTCGTCATCACCGCGATGGACATCTCCATCTGCTTCGCCGACTTCCCGACGCAGAAGATCGGCGACAACACCCGAGCCTTCCGCCAGCTGGGCATCGGCTACGCCAACCTCGGCGCCCTGCTGATGGCCACCGGCCACGCGTACGACTCGGACGGCGGCCGCACCCTCGCCGCGTCGATCACCTCGCTGATGACCGGCACCGCGTACAAGCGCTCCGCCGAGCTGGCCGCCATCGTCGGCCCGTACGACGGCTACGCCCGCAACGCCGACTCGCACAAGCGGGTCATGAAGCAGCACGCCGACGCCAACGCCGTCGCACCGCGCACCGAGGACCTGGACAACAGCATCTGGGCCGCGGCCACCGAGGCCTGGCAGGACGTCCTGCGCCTCGGCGAGAAGAACGGCTTCCGCAACGCCCAGGCCTCCGTCCTCGCGCCGACCGGCACCATCGGTCTCGCGATGTCCTGCGACACCACCGGTGTCGAGCCGGACCTGGCCCTGGTCAAGTTCAAGAAGCTCGTCGGCGGCGGCTCGATGCAGATCGTCAACGGCACCGTCCCGCAGGCCCTGCGCCGCATGGGCTACCAGGAGGAGCAGATCGAGGCGATCGTCTCCCACATCGCCGAGCACGGCGTGGTCGTCGACGCCCCGGGCCTGAAGACCGAGCACTACTCGGTGTTCGACTGCGCCATGGGCGAGCGTTCCATCTCCGCGATGGGCCACGTCCGCATGATGGCCGCGATCCAGCCCTGGATCTCCGGCGCGATCTCGAAGACGGTCAACATGCCGGAGACGGCGACCGTCGAGGAGATCGAGGAGATCTACTTCGAGGCGTGGAAGCTGGGCGTCAAGGCGCTCGCGATCTACCGCGACAACTGCAAGGTCGGCCAGCCCCTCTCCGCGAAGAAGAAGGAAGAGGAGAAGGCCGAGGTCACCGAGAAGGCCGAGGAGACCATCCGCGCGGCGGTCGAGAAGGTCATCGAGTACCGTCCGGTCCGCAAGCGCCTCCCCAAGGGCCGCCCGGGGATCACCACCTCCTTCACGGTCGGTGGCGCCGAGGGCTACATGACGGCGAACTCCTACCCCGACGACGGTCTGGGCGAGGTCTTCCTGAAGATGTCCAAGCAGGGCTCGACCCTCGCGGGCATGATGGACGCCTTCTCGATCGCCGTCTCGGTCGGTCTGCAGTACGGCGTTCCGCTCGAGACCTACGTCTCCAAGTTCACGAACATGCGCTTCGAGCCGGCCGGTATGACGGACGACCCGGACGTGCGGATGGCGCAGTCGATCGTCGACTACATCTTCCGCCGCGTGGCGCTCGACTTCCTGCCCTTCGAGACCCGCTCGGCCCTCGGCATCCACTCCGCCGAGGAGCGCCAGCGCCACCTGGACACCGGCTCCTACGAGCCCCTCCAGGACGAGCTGGACAACGAGTCCCTGACGCAGGCGACCCCGCTGGCCGCCGTCCCGTCGGCCCCGAAGCCGGTCGCTGCGGTCTCCCTCCCGGCCCCGAAGACGGCGCACAGCAACGCCGAACTGGTCGAGATGCAGCTCGGTGTCTCCGCCGACGCCCCGCTCTGCTTCTCCTGCGGTACGAAGATGCAGCGCGCCGGCTCCTGCTACATCTGCGAGGGCTGCGGCTCCACCAGCGGCTGCAGCTGAAGGTAGCGGTCCCCAGGTACTGAGTGCCTGGTAGAGCGGGGAGCCGGCGCCATGCCGGCTCCCCGCTTCGCGTGGTGCGCCCCGCCCGGAGCGTCAGTGGGGGATGCGCAGCGGCGGACGGGTGATCTGGTCGTCGCGGAATTCGGCGATCCGGGAATGGACCTGGCGCATCAGGTGGGTGTCCTCGATGCGGTCCAGGTAGAGGCAGCGTGCGGCCAGACCCGGCAGGTCGAAGGCGAAGCACAGCGACATCAGCGGGTTCACGAAGAGCTCGCTGCCCCGGGTGCGGCTGGTGAACTGCACGTCGCCGAAGGAACCCCGGACGGCCGCGGCGATCGAGCCGTTCACGATGCTGGGCCGGTCAGGGGTCTGCTCCTGGGCGTGGGCCACCGCGTCCAGGAAGAGAGCGCCCTCCCTGGTGGCGCGCGGTATGGAGAACGCCCCGAGGTACGCGCCCGCGCGTTCGAGCGCCGCGATGTTCTCCAGCACCAGTCCGTGGCTGACCCCGTGGTACGCGTCCACGCCGAAGCCCACCGACACGACGAGGCGCTGAGGCACCTCGTCCAGCGCGGCCAGCGCCGCGACGCTGGTCAGGTCCTCCTCGGGGGTGCCGAGGCCCGCTTCGTCGCCCCGCATCAGGATGTCCGTGCCGCCGTCGACCAGAACGACCGCGTCGATGCGGTGGAGGTCGACCAGCTCGCGGTAGGCGGCGCGCAGCGGTTGCACGCCGATCTGGGGGAAGGCGTACACGGTGGCCGGGTAGCCGTGCGCCTCCAGCCACTGGGCCAGGGTCCGCTCCGGAAAGTAGGACAGGTGCGGTGCGGAGCGCGGGGTGACGGCGGCGAGGTCGGGGGCCGCCCACCCCTCGGTGGGCAGTCCGGCGAGCGAACTGAAGGAGAGGTTCGCCAGGTGGACCCGCTTGCCCTGGTGCATGAGGGAGAGGGCGAGGGGGAGGCCGGCGTAGATGTCGAAGCCGCCGCCCGCACCGGCGATCAGGATGCTTTCGGCGTCGGCGAGGCGGTCGAAAAGCGGGTTGGTGTGCAGAGCCGTCATGACGATCATTGTGCGGGGTGCCCGTGACGGCGCGCCTCGGGATTTTCACGGCAGTGCGACGGCGGACGACGCGGGGGAGAACGGGGAGATGGTCAGCCATGTGGAGCGGTGACGAGCTGGACCTGGACGCCTATCTGGCGCGGATCGGATTTCCGGGGGACGCGGGGGACGCGGGGGCGTCCGGGGAACTCCGGCCGGACCTCCCCACGTTGTACGCAGTGCACCGGGCCCACACCGCCGCCATTGCCTTCGAGAGCCTGGACGTCCTGCTCGACCGCCCCGTCGCGCTGGACCTCAAGTCGATCGAGGACAAGCTCGTGCACCGCCGTCGCGGCGGCTACTGCTACGAGCAGAACTCGCTGCTGGCCGCTGCCCTGGAGCGGATCGGCTTCGAGGTCTCCGGACGCGGTGCCCGCAACCGCGCCCGCGGGGACTCCCTGCTGGCCGTGACGCACGCGGTCCTCGTCGTCACCGTCGACGGCGAACCGTGGCTGTGCGACGCCGGGTTCGGGCACCAGGGCCCCCGCGAGCCCGTTCCGCTGGGGCGCCCGGGTACCGACGTGCAGCAGGGGGAGTGGACGTACCGCGTCCGCGAGGAGGAGAACGGCGTCCTCGCGCTGTGCCTGCTGCGCGGGGACACCTGGCGGGACCTGTACGCCTTCTCCCCGCAGCAGTACCACCCCGTCGACTACGTCGTGCTCAACCACTACAGCTCCAGCCACCCCGCCTCCTCCTTCGTCGGGCGGCTGGTCGTCCAGTACCCGGGCGACGGCGTCCGCCGGGCGCTCGTCGGGCGGGAACTCACCCGCCTGTACCCCGACGGGCGGGCCGAGCGGGAGACGGTCGGACCGGACGAGCTGCTCGCCGTGCTCGACCGGGAGTTCGGGCTTCGCCTGCCCGATCGGGAAGCGGAGGAACTGGTCCGGATCCACCGCGCCGGGGACTGACCGGGGCCGCACCTGGCCCGTACGATGGCGCCGTGCTGGTCAAGTGGATTCGCTGCACGGTGACGGACCGACGCGGGTTCGAGCGCGGGCAGCGAAAATGGGCGGGGCTGCCGGGTGAGCCGGGATTCCGGGGGCAGGGCGGCGGCTGGAGCCGGGGCCGGCAGGGGGTCGCGCATGTCTTCGCGTTCTGGGAGAGCCGGTCCTTCTACGACTCCTTCATGGCCCGCTCGCACGACCGGCTGGCCGCCGCGCAGAACGGCACCTACACCGATCTGCGGGTCACCCTCTTCGACCACCGCTTCGACGTGAAGACCGGCTTCGAGCCGCGCTTCACCGATGCCGACGTCGTACGGGTCGCGCACACGCGGGTCCGGGAGGGCCGGGTCGACCACTTCGCCCTCATGCAGGAGAAGGTGTGGAATCCGGCCATGGCGGGCTCGCCCGGGATGGTCCGCGGCCTGTTCGGAGAGGCCCCGGGCCGGGAGTTCCTGGTGCTGTCGATGTGGCACGCCGCGGCCGAGCACGGCAAGTACCGGCAGGAGCGGGTCGAGCGGCTCTCGCTGCGCGCCCAGATCCAGGCCGATGTCGAGGCCCTCACCGGCGACGTCGTCGACCTCGAACCCTCCTGGACGGTATGACCGTACGATGACCGCCGGGCCGACCGGCGTGCCCGGTGGGCGGGCAGCCCGATGGCCGAATAGGGTCGTGGGATGGTTCGACCACGCCGCATCGTCCTTGTCCGACACGGGGAATCGGAGGGAAACGCCGACGACTCGGTGTACGAGAGGGAGCCCGACCACGCCCTGCGGCTGACCCGGAACGGGCGCGAGCAGGCGTCGGCAGCGGGCGACCGACTTCGCGAGCTCTTCGGGGACGAGACGATCAGCGCGTACGTCTCCCCGTACCGCCGCACCCTGCAGACCTTCCGGGAGCTTCGGCTGGACCCGACGCGGGTGCGGATGCGCGAGGAGCCGCGCCTGCGCGAGCAGGACTGGGGGAACTGGCAGGAGCGGGACGACGTACGGCTGCAGAAGGCCTACCGGGACGCGTACGGGCACTTCTTCTACCGGTTCGCCCAGGGCGAGTCGGGGGCCGACGTGTACGACCGCGTCGGTTCCTTCCTGGAGAGCCTCTACCGCAGCTTCGAGGCCCCCGACCATCCCCAGAACGTGCTGCTCGTGACGCACGGGCTGACGATGCGGCTGTTCTGCATGCGCTGGTTCCACTGGTCCGTGTCCGAATTCGAGGCCCTGTCCAATCCGGGCAACGGCGAATTCCGGATGCTCCTGCTGGGCCCGGACGGCCGGTACCGGATGGACCGCCCGTTTGAGCGGTGGACCACACCCGAGCCTTATGACCTGGACGGCTAGAGTGGCCCGCGATGACGCCTGATTCCACTCCCGAACGGCGCTACGCGCGCGCCATGGCCAGCCTCCGAGGGCTGGCGCTGGGTGACGCCCTCGGCTCCCAGTACTTCGTCCCCGTGAACTACCCCATGCTCAAGCGGCGCGAGCTGCCCTCCGGCGCCGGCACGTGGCAGTGGACCGACGACACCGAGATGGCCTGCTCGGTCGTGGCCGTGCTGGCCGAGCACGGGCGCATCGACCAGGACGCGCTCGCGAGTTCTTTCGCCCACCACCACGACTTCGACCGTGGCTACGGGCCCGCGGTGAACCGGATGCTGCGTCTGGTGCGGGAGGGGCAGGACTGGCGCACGCTGGCCGCCGAACTGTTCAACGGGCAGGGCTCGTGGGGCAACGGCGCCGCCATGCGGATCGCCCCGCTCGGCGCCTGGTACGCCGACGACCCGGAGCAGGCCACGCACCAGGCGGAGATCTCCGCCTACACCACCCACCAGCACCGCGAGGCCGTGTGCGGAGCGATGGCCGTCGCCGCCGCCGCCGCGCTGGCCGCGAGCACGGACGGCCCCCCGAAGGCCTCCGACCTGCTGGACGGGGTGATCGCGCTGGTGCCGCGCAGTGCGGTGGGCGCCGGACTGCGGCGGGCGCGGGACATGCTGGACTACGGCGACGCGACCACGGTCGCGGCGGTTCTGGGCTGCGGGCGGCGCACGAGCGCGCACGACACCGTGCCGTTCGCACTGTGGTCGGCGGCGCGGGCGCTGGACGACTACGAGAGGGCGTTCTGGACCACCGCGCAGGTGGGCGGGGACGTCGACACGACCTGCGCGATCGTCGGCGGGGTGCTGGGCGCGCGCGGGGACGCCGTGCTGCCGGCCGCGTGGCTGGCGCGTACGGAGGCCCTGCCGGCCTGGCTGCCGGAGGTCGCGGCGGGCTGACGCCCGGTGGGCCGTGGCCGCCCCGTGGACGGGTGGGCCTTGTGAACCCAAGGGCCGTCCCGAATCCCGGGTGGATCGGCGCGCGTCGCCGCGTGGTCGGCAACAGCCTGATACACCCCGTAGGAAAACGCGCCTCCGCCGTGCGATGCACCGCATCCGACGCGTGCCGTAGCCGGCGTCGCGCGCCCGCCCGGGATTGCCGGGGCAGGCCTTAGGGGGTGTCTTGCCGGTCAGGCCGGGCTCGCGTCACCCGGCACGCCCGCCCGCCGCGTTCTCGTCGGTCGCCGACGCTCCGCGTCGGCTCCCTTCTCGGCCTCGCGATCGCACGCATCAGGCACCGCTCCCCGATCCGGCCCGATCGACGAGACACCCCCTGGTGGGGCCTGCGGAGTTGGTGGCGTCCGGCGCGCGGTGAAGTTTCCCGTTCCGATTGTCACGGTCCTGCCACAGCCCGCTTTTGATCCTGTTCAAAACTGCATCGCACCGGCCTACTCTGTCCGCATCGCCGCCCCACCGTGTACTGCGGGGCGGCCGGCAGGGGAGGGAACCCGATGTCAGAGAACACCGGCGGGGCGGACGAAGCCCGGTCCAAGGACGCGGTCAACGCAGCGGCCACGGGCGGGGATTCGTCCGCGACGCCATCCACGGCCGGGGATTCGCCCGCGACGCCGCCCCCGGCCGGGGATTCGCCCGCGACGCCGCCCCCGGCCGGCGGCAGACACACCGGCGCGGCCGGCCCACCGCCAGGGAAGCCCGCCGCCGCAGCGCCCGGGAACCCATGGCAGGTGCGGCAGCACTCAGCCGCGCCCTCGTGGGCCACGCTGGTGCGTCCCGCCGAGGCGGCCCCCATCCCGACCGCGACAATCGTCGCCGTCCTCGCCTCCGGCCTGGCCACCGCGCTGCTCCTCGCCGACGGCATGGGCCCCGGCCTGCTGGTCGCGGTGGTGCCCGCCGTCATCGCCGCGTACGTCGCCGCTCGCGCGGCCCGCCGCAGCGCCCGCCCCTGGACCCTGGCCTGGGTGATCGGCTGCATCGCCCTCCTCGCCATACCCGCCCTGCGCGACTCCGCATGGCCGGCCACACTGGCGATCCTGTCCGCCGTCCTGCTGGGCGCCCTGGCCCTGCACGGCAGCCGCACCTGGCCCGGCGTCCTGCTCAGCCCGCTCGGCTTCCTCGACGCCGGCGTGTCAGGGATCGCGTGGCTGGCGACCGGGCTGCGCTCGCGGGGCGGGGTCAACAAGGACCGCTGGCTGCCCGTCGCCAAGGCGACCGGTGTGGCCATCGCCCTGCTGGTCCTCTTCGGCGCGCTGTTCGCCTCCGCCGACGCGGCCTTCTCCGACCTCCTGGGCGGCCTGATGCCCGACGTGTCGGTGGAGGACGGGCCCGTCCGGTTCATGCTCTTCGTGCTCGGCGCGCTGCTCGCGCTCGCCGCGGCCCGCACCGCCGCCGCCCCGCTGCGCTGGGACCGGATCAAGGTGGCCCCGGGCAAGCCGCGCTCCCGGGTCGAATGGGCACTTCCGCTGATCGTGCTCAACCTGCTCTTCGCCGGCTTCAACGCCGTCCAGCTGGCCGTCCTGTTCGGCGGCTACGACAAGGTCCTGCAGAGCACCGGCCTCACCTACGCCGAGTACGCCCGCCAGGGCTTCTGGCAACTGCTCTGGGCCACCGTGCTCACCCTCGCCGTGATCGCGCTCGCCCTGCGCTGGGCCCCGCGCTCCGGACCGGGCGACCGCCGCTTCGTCCGCATCGTCCTCGGCGTGCTGTGCGCGCTGACGCTGGTGGTCGTCGCCGCGGCGCTGCGCCGCATGGACCTCTACGTGGACGCGTACGGGCTGACCAGGCTGCGCGTGTCGGTGGCCGCGATGGAACTGTGGCTCGGGCTGGTCATCGTACTGATCATGGCGGCCGGACTGTTCGGCGGGCGCTGGCTGGCCCGCGCGTTCGCGGGCAGTGTGGCCGCGGCCGTCCTGGTCTTCGGCCTGCTGTCCCCGGACGGGATGGTCGCCGAGCGCAACGTGGCCCGCTTCGAGACGGACGCGAAGATCGACCTGGCCTACTTCCAGTCCCTGTCGGCGGACGCCGTACCCGCCCTGGACCGGCTGCCAGAGCCCCAGCGGTCCTGCGCCCTGCGCGGGATCAACGACGAGATGGCCCGGGCGGGAGACGTCCCCTGGTACGCGATGAGCCTGGGCGAGTACCGGGCCCGGCAGATCCTGCGCGAGCGTCCGGTGACCGCCTCCTACGAGACCTGCTCCCGCATGGGCGCCTTCGGCAGTCGCGTCGAGTACTAGTCAGCGTCTTGTCGATCAGCCGGGCGAGGACGCGTACGGGGCCGGGTGCGGGGGACATCCCCCGCACCCGGCCCCGTACCGCGCGCCGCGGTCAGGCGGCCGGACCGGCCTTCGCGGCGGATCCGGCCAGGGCCTCCAGGTCGCTCTTGCGCACCCGGATCACCAGCACGGCGGTGGCCAGGGCGAGGCCCGCCATGGCGACGGCCGCGAAGAACGCGGTGGAGATGCCGTGGGCGAGTACCAGGTCACCCCAGGGGTCGGGCAGGAAGCCGGACTTCTCGAACGCGGCGATCTGACCGGGATCCGCCTGCGCCATGAAGGCGGGGACCTGCTTTGCGGCCTCGTCGCGGCTGGCCGTGCCGAAGACGGTGACCAGGATGGACAGGCCGAGCGAGCCTCCGACCTGCTGGCTGGCGTTGAGCAGGCCGGAGGCCGCGCCCGCCTCCTTCGGCGCCACGCCGGAGACGGCGGTGAGGGTCAGGGTGACGAAGTTGAGGCCCATGCCGAAGCCGAACAGCACCATCGGCCCGAGCACCCCGGAGACGTAGGAGCTGTCGGTCCGGATGAACGTCAGCCAGGCCAGCCCGGTGCCGGTGAGCGCGGACCCGATGACCATGAAGGGCTTGGGGCCGAAGCGCGGCAGGAAACGCTGCGAGAGACCGGCGGCCGTGACGATGGCGACCGTCACGGGCAGGAAGCCGAGGCCGGACTGGATCGGGGAGAAGCCAAGGACGTTCTGCACGAACTGGACGATGAAGAAGAACATGCCGAACATCGCAGCGGCGAGGCCGAGCATGATCACGTAGGTGCCGGTGCGGTTGCGGTCGGCGAACATGCGCAGCGGGATGATCGGCTCGCGGGCCCGCGACTCGATGACCACGAACAGCGCGAGCAGGACCACGGCCGCGGCGAACGAGGCGAGGGTGACGGCGTCGCGCCAGCCCTCCTCGGAGGCGCTGATGAACCCGTACACGAGCGAGGCCATGCCACCGGTGGAGGTGAGGGCTCCGGCGATGTCGAAGCGGCCGGGGTGGCGCTCGGACTCGGTGATGTAGAGCGGCGTGAGGACGGCGATCAGCACGCCGATCGGCACGTTGACGAAGAGGACCCAGCGCCAGTCGAGCCACTCGGTCAGCATGCCGCCGGCCAGCAGGCCGATCGCGCCGCCGCCCGCGGAGACGGCGGCGAACACCCCGAACGCCCGGTTCCGCTCCGGGCCTTCGGGGAAGGTCGTGGTGATCAGGGCGAGCGAGGTGGGCGAGGCGATCGCGCCGCCGACCCCTTGCAGGGCGCGGGCCGCGAGGAGCTGCCAGGGCTCCTGGGCGAATCCGCCGAGCAGGGAGGCCAGGGTGAAGAGCAGGATTCCGGTGAGGAACACCCGGCGTCGGCCCAGGATGTCGCCCGCCCGGCCGCCGAGCAGCAGCAGGCCGCCGAAGGTGAGCGTGTACGCGCTGAGCACCCAGGAGAGGTCGGTGGTGGTGAAGTCGAGGGCGCTCTGGATGTGCGGGAGCGCGATGTTCACGATCGTCGCGTCGAGGACGACCATGAGCTGGCATGCGGCGATGACGGCGAGCGCCACTCCGGGGCGCCCCTCCCGGCGGGCCGCGCCCGGTATCCGTGGTGTGGCGAGTTGAGAGCTTGTCACTGAGGATCCCCCCCAAAGTGAAATAGTGAACGTATTCGTTCACTGCGGGTCCACGGTAGGAGCCGCTCCTTAGTGAACGCAAGCGTTCACTAAGGCTGAAAATACGTGCGTCGAACGTGCGAGCCGGTCGGAGGTGGGGAGATGGCGGTTTCACGCTGGTCAGCGCCGTCGCCGGGGCGTCGGCGGGGTCCGGAACTCGAACAGGCGATTCTCGACGCCGCGTTGGAGCGGCTGAGCACGGTCGGCTGGAACGCGCTCACCATGGAGGGCGTCGCGGCCGGCGCGCACACCGGCAAGGCCGCGCTCTACCGCCGCTGGCCGTCGAAGGCGGACCTGGTGGCCGATGCGCTGCGGACCGGCCTGCCGCGGATCGGTGACATTCCCGACTGTGGATCGATCCGTGAGGACCTCTACCTGCTGTGCGCGCGCACGCGGGACGTCATGCGCTCGCGCGCCGGTCAGGCCCTGTGGTCGGTGCTTCACGAATGCGATCACATGCATGCCGACCGGTTCCACGGAGTCATCTGGTCCGGTCTGCAGGAGCCGGCCCAGCGTCTGATCAGGGAGCTTGTCGGGCGCGGAATCGAGCGGGGTGACGTGAGACCGGACGCGACTGGTCCGTTTGTCGTGGATGTCATTCCGGCGATGCTGATGTACCGCACCAAGGTGTGCGGAAGCGAATGGGGGGATGCGGACATTGCGGCGCTGATCGACGAGGTGATGGTTCCGCTGCTCAGGGTGTGAGATGCGGCGGGGGCGGCGCGGGGCGCGTGGAGCGGGTTTCACGTCCGATCGCGCGCGGGTCGGACCCGGGCGGGGGTGTGCAGTGGGCTCGGGGCGGCGTAACCTTGCTGGCGCCATGCCGTACGAAGCACCCACCCACACCGTCGAACGCTCCCTCCGTGCAACCACCGGCGCCAAGGTCATCGCCGGGGTCGACGAAGTCGGACGAGGGGCCTGGGCCGGACCCGTCACCGTGTGCGCGGCGATCACCGGCCTGCGCCGGGCGCCCGCCGGGCTCACCGACTCCAAACTGCTCACCCCCAAACGACGCGACGCGCTGCTCGATGTCCTGGAGGGCTGGGTCACCGCGTACGCGCTCGGGCACTCCTCGCCCGAGGAGATCGACGAACTGGGGATGACGGCCGCCCTGCGCCTGGCGGCCGAGCGTGCACTGAACGCCCTGCCGGTGCGGCCCGACGCGGTGATACTCGACGGCAAGCACGACTACCTCGGCTCGCCCTGGCGGGTCCGTACGGTGATCAAGGGCGACCAGTCCTGCATCGCCGTCGCCGCGGCCTCGGTCATCGCCAAGGTCCGCCGCGACCGCATGATGGCCGAACTCGGTGAACGGGGCGGCGGGATCGAGGACTTCGCCTTCGCCGCCAACGCCGGGTATCCCTCGCCCGTGCACCGGGCCGCGCTGGAGCAGCTGGGGCCCACTCCCTACCACCGGCTCTCGTGGTCGTACCTCGACGCGCTGCCCCGCTGGCGCCACCTCAAGAAGGTGCGCCGCAGCGAGGAGTCGATGGAGCTGGAAAACGGAGGCCAACTCGGCTTCGATTTCTGATCGCACGCACGTGCCACCGGCCGGTACGTTTCGTACCGGTGTTTGATAGACATCAACTCATGCCTCTCACCCCCGCCATCGAGGAGCCTCAGATTCACGAGAGTGCCCAGGGTCCCCGCGTCACGCCGGCCGCGAGCCGCACCGCGCAGACCCCCCGCCCTGTACCTGGTCCGCGTCCCGCCGTCGTACCGCGGCCCGGCCGCCCCGGTCCCGCCCGGCCCGCACCGCCCGCACAGCGTGCGCCGCAGGCCACCCCCGGACCCGTTCCCGCAGCCCCTGCCGCTGCACCCACCACACCGTCCGTCTCCGCGGCGGTGCCGCAGATCCAGCTGATCCCGGCCTCTGCCGAGGGTGCGCTGGACGCGGCCGAAGAGGCCGTCGACCTGCTGCTCGACACCGGGCGTGCGCCCGGCGACATCCTGGTGCTCACCAGTGGCGACCCGCACCCGTGGGCCGCGCACGAGCTGTCCTTCGGCGAGGCAGCGTACTGGGCCCTGCACGACGCCGGGGACGACGTCTTCTACGCGGACGCGGCGCAGGTCCAGCGCGCCGCCGGCCGTCCCGTCGTGGTCTTCGTGGTCAACGGCGGAGCGGTCGACACCGTCGCGGGCACCCTGCCGGTCGCGCTCACCCGGGCGGGTGCGCTGCTGATCGTGTGCGGTGACGCCCAGCAGATCAACTCCGTGCTGGGTGCGGGCGTCTGACGCCCTGTACCCCGGCACGGGCGAAGGGCGGGGCGGGCCTCGAGCCGGCCCCGCTGAAGCCCGCGCCGGGGCCCGATTCGGAGCCCGAGGCCTGATCCGCCGTACGCCCGCTCCCGGGTGTACGGCCGTGAGGCATGCCCGCGTGCCACCTGCACGCGCCGCTGTACGAGGGCGGCCGTGCGAGGTCCGGTCGTACGGGGGTCAGTCGTGCGGGGAGAGTCGTACGGGGGTCAGCGCGCCGCGGTCCGCCGCAGGGCCTCGACCGCGCCGCCCCCGGTGTGCAGGGCCAGCGGAGAGAACTCGGCCACGGCGTCGCCGAGGCGCTGCGGCCGCGAGTCGGAGCTCGGCCGCCGGCCGCCCCGGCCCTCGCCCAGCACCTGCCAGCCGCCGCGGGTCAGCGTGATGTACGCGCCGCAGCGCAGGCCGTGCAGGGTGCACGCGTCCCGCAGCCCCCACATCCAGGCCCCGTCCTCCTCGGTCCACCGCTCGTCGCCGTCGCGGCAGTAGAGCAGCACGGCCGTCCGCACCGGAGTCCGTCGCCGCAGATCGTGCGGGAGGACCCGGCGCAGCCGGGACAACAGGGCGTTGCGGTACTCCCAGCCGTCGGCCGAGGCCGACCTCTGCACGAAGGAGGCGCTCGCAACGAGCTGCTCCTCCGGGCCGAGGACGGCGATCACCGCGGTCGAGGGCACCGGGCTGTGCCGGGAGTGCAGCCCGCTGACGACCTCGCGCGGATTGCGCAGCAGCGGAATGCCTGCCGCCGTCCATTCCGCGGGTTCCAGCAGTCTTCCGTGGCGGCTGGTACCGCCGGTGGCTGTTATCAGGGACGCGGTCGGGGGCGGCGCGAATCCGAAGGTCACGGTCCTCCCTTCGGGTACACGCCCGCGGACGGGCACGGCTGGAGTCAGGGCGCGCCGCAGCGCGGCCCAGGAGGGTGCCGGGGAGCCGAGCGGGAGCACCTCAATTCTCGCGTGGCTTCGGAGCGTGCGGCAACGAGCAATTGAGGCCGCCGACCGGAATTCGCCGGTATGCCGTTCATATCCTTGCCCCGCCACGCCGAGGATGACGCATTCGGCCATCCCTGAAGCGCCGGCACCAGCGGGGGCACCTCTTTCGCGCCTGCCCGCCGCAGCAGCCGGGCGGCGACCGCGGGCGTGCACCCGCTCTCCGCGCGGTCGTCCACGAGGAGCACCGGCCCGAACCCCGGGGCCTGGTCCGTGTACGCAGCCGCGAGGGGGGAGGAGGGCGAGCCGAGGTGCACGTGCCGGCTCCGGTGCCCAGCTGTTCGGCGACGCGGGCCGTCACGCGGGCAGGGGCCGTGGCGGTCGTGGCGCGCGGCGGGACGCCCGGCGGCAGGTCGGCCGGATTGGTCCGCACCCGGCGGCGGCCGGGCGGGTTGTTCGGCCGCTCGGGGCTACGGAACGGGGAGCGCATTCACCGTCCCGCCGGACTTGGCGCTCTGACCTGCGTAAACGCGTAGATCCAGGTTGATGGTGGACAAGAATTCACCCTGGGCACGACGGCGACGGAGCCGTCATTTGCGGCCGTGCGGAGGGCCGCACTGACGGTCGCGTCGTTCGCCACTCCGTCCGCGCGCCCGAACACGGACCGGACATCATCAACCAGCTTGATCCGACCTCGCCGGGTGGCCGTTCTCCGGCGTGGCCGAGGTGGGATGCGTTTAAGGCGCCCGTTGCGCGTCGGGTGCTGATGTCCCGGCCGTTGTCACGGCTCTCGTCGCAATCGCGTCGGCGCTCTTGCCAGGTGATCCGCGCGTGAGGTGACCGCCACGCTGGGTGGATTCGCCGATTGTCGGCGCCATCGGGTTGCATGGGGGCATGGACAACCTGGAGCTCCGTGCTGAAGCCGACACCATCCTCGCTGAGCTCGTCGGTGATCCCGGGGGTTCGGCGCGGCTGCGGGAGGACCAGTGGCAGGCGGTGGCGGCTCTGGTGGAGGAGCGACGGCGGGCGCTGGTGGTGCAGCGCACCGGCTGGGGCAAGTCCGCGGTGTACTTCGTCGCCACCGCATTGCTGCGCAGGCGCGGCTCCGGTCCGACGGTGATCATCTCGCCGTTGCTGGCACTGATGCGCAACCAGGTCGAGGCGGCGAAACGAGCGGGGATCCAGGCGCGGACGATCAACTCGGCCAACCCGGAGGAGTGGGACACCATCTATGGGGAGGTCGAGCGCGGCGAGACCGACGTCCTCCTCGTCAGCCCGGAGCGCCTCAATTCCGTGGACTTCCGTGATCAGGTGCTGCCCAAGCTCGCAGCCACGACCGGCCTGCTCGTGGTCGACGAGGCGCACTGCATTTCGGACTGGGGCCACGACTTCCGGCCGGACTACCGCCGGCTGCGCACGATGCTGGCGGAGCTGCCGGAGGGTGTGCCGGTCCTCGCCACCACGGCGACCGCCAACTCTCGGGTGACCGCGGATGTGGCCGAGCAGCTGGGCACGGGGAGCGGGGACGCGTTGGTGCTGCGTGGACCGCTCGACCGGGAGAGCCTGCGGCTCGGGGTGCTGGAGCTGCCGGATGCGGCGCACCGGCTGGCGTGGCTGGGGGACCGGCTGGGGGATCTGCCGGGTTCGGGGATCATCTACACGCTGACCGTGGCGGCGGCGGAGGAGGTCGCGGCGTTCTTGCGGCAGCGCGGCTATCCGGTGGCTTCCTATACGGGGAAGACGGAGAACGCCGAGCGGTTGCAGGCGGAGGAGGATCTGCTGGCGAACCGGGTGAAGGCGCTGGTGGCGACCTCGGCGCTGGGAATGGGTTTCGACAAGCCGGACCTGGGGTTCGTGGTGCACCTGGGGTCGCCCTCGTCTCCGATTGCCTATTACCAGCAGGTGGGGCGTGCGGGGCGTGGTGTGGACCATGCGGATGTGTTGCTGCTGCCGGGGCGGGAGGACGAGGCGATCTGGGCGTACTTCGCTTCGGTGGGCTTCCCTCCCGAGGAGCAGGTGCGTCGCACCCTGGCGGTACTGGAGGAGGCGGGCCGTCCGCTGTCGCTGCCGGCGCTGGAGCCGTTGGTGGATCTTCGGCGCTCGCGCCTGGAGACGATGCTGAAGGTCCTGGACGTGGACGGGGCGGTCAAGCGTGTGAAGGGCGGCTGGACCGCCACCGGGCAGCCGTGGGCGTACGACGCGCAACGGTACGCCTGGGTCGCGAGGCAGCGGGCGGCGGAGCAGCAGGCCATGCGCGACTACGTCTCGGCGACGGGCTGTCGGATGGAGTTCTTGCAGCGGCAGCTGGACGACGAGAAGGCAGTCCCGTGCGGCCGCTGCGACAACTGCGCCGGACCCTGGCTGGAGGCGGCCGTGTCTCCCGCGGCCCTCGCGTCGGCGACCGGCGAACTGGACCGCCCGGGGGCCGAGCTTGAGCCTCGCAAGATGTGGCCGACCGGGCTCGCCGCGGTCGGCATGGACCTCAAGGGCCGAATCCCTGCGGGCCAGCAGGCGGCCACCGGGCGCGCGTTGGGCAGGCTGTCGGACATCGGCTGGGGCAACCGGCTGCGCCCCCTGCTGTCGGCGCAGGCCACGGACGGGCCTGTCCCGGACGATGTGCTGGCCGCCGTCGTGACGGTGCTGGCCGACTGGGCCCGCTCACCGGGCGGCTGGGCCGGCGGTGCCCCTGACGCGGTGGCGCGGCCGGTGGGGATCGTCGCCATGCCGTCCCGTACCCGTCCGCAGCTGGTCGGCTCACTGGCCGAGGGCGTGGCCAGGGTCGGCAGGCTCCCGCTGCTGGGCAGCCTCGCCTACACCCCGGAGGCCGACGCGTACCCGGCGCACCGCAGCAACTCCGCCCAGCGGCTGCGCGCCCTGGCCGCCTCGTTCACCGTGCCCGACGCACTCTCCGCAGCCCTGGCCGCGTCCCCCGGCCCGGTCCTGCTCGTCGACGACTACACCGACTCCGGCTGGACCCTGGCCGTAGGTGCACGCCTCCTGCGCCAGTCCGGTGCGGGCGAGGTGCTCCCGCTCGTCCTTGCGCTGGCCGGGTAGGCGAACTCCGCCCGTCTTCTCGATCAGGCCGGGCTCGCCCGCCGCTGGGAACCCGAAGGATTCCGGCTCCGGCTGTTGCTCACCGCCGCCGAACTCGTGCCACCGCCTGCCTGACCGGTGGCGTTGGGCCGGCGTCCCCACCCGGGCCGTCTACCGGCTCCGGGCCCGCGGCCTGTCCCGCCCCCGAAAAGACCACACCGCACAAACACAGAGTTCCCGCCGGTCAACTGATGGTGACTCATGAACGAGTGGGGCCAAAGGCTGTCCCGTAATCCCGGACGGGCGCACGACGACAGCTACGGCATCTCGCCGCGTTGTCGGAGCGCTCGAATGCGCCCAGTATCGCGGCGCCCCTCCGCCGTGCGGGGCACCGTGTCTGCCGCCGTGCGCTGATCCACCGGGGATTACGGGACAGCCCTTACTGAAGCGCCTGCGGCCCCGACCCCGTAAAGCAAAGGCAAAGATATGCCTCTGCGGGAAGTGGCACATGGTCTGTTTTGAGCCACGCGGCAGAAGTCGCCCCTGCCGGCATCCGTGGTGGAGTATTCGGCGTGGAAGGGGCTGCCGTCGCTCCCGGTCGGGCCAGGGGCCCTGCCGTTGTGCAGGGAGATCGAATGCCGGATCAGGGTTCGGGACCGGATGGTTCCAGCCAGAGTAGGGGTGCAAAGTAGGGGTACTCCCGGCCTTGATCGCTCTGCTAGACATGGTTCTACCGAAACGCGCGTACGGAAGTGGCGGAAGGGTTCGAGCCGCCGAACGAGCGCGCTGCATCTGGGGCTTGGACAGGGAGTTTCAGTTCGTTGAAAAAGCAAGAAACTAGCCTCTGGGTTCGCCGCTACCACGCTTCGGACGAAAGCCCGATCCAATTGGTCTGTCTGCCGCACGCCGGCGGCTCGGCCTCCTTCTACTTCCCCATGTCCCAGGTGCTGGCTCCGGCGGTGGACGTGCTCTCGGTGCAGTACCCCGGCAGGCAGGACCGCAGGGACGAGCCCGGGATCGTCGACATCGGCGCCTACGCGGACGCCCTGACCGGGCAGCTCGTACCGTGGCTCGATCGCCCCCTGGCGTTCTTCGGCCACAGCATGGGCGCGATTCTCGCCTTCGAGGTGACGCGCAGGCTGGAGCGTGACCACGGCGTCACTCCGGTGCGGATTTTTGCTTCCGGCCGACGCTCGCCCTCCAGTTTCCGCCACGAGACCGTGCATCTGCGTGATGACGACGGGATTGTGGCGGAAATGCGGGAACTCAGCGGGACCGACGCGAAGATACTCGGAAACGAAGAAATCCTCCGCATGGTGCTCCCCGCTATCCGAAGCGACTACACCGCCATCGAGAACTACCGTGCCGCGCCGGAAGACGTCGTGCGTACTCCCATCACGGTGCTGACCGGTGACGCAGACCCGAGGACCAGCCGGGAAGAGGCGGACGCCTGGAAGGCGCACACGACCGGTGGATCCGACATGCATTGTTTCCCGGGTGGCCATTTCTTCTTGGCGAATCATCAGGAACAGATCATGAAAATTGTTTCGGAGGAACTCGCCGCAGCAGCTCGAAAAGAGTGAGCAGAACGCCGTGAACCGGTCCGGGGAAACCCGGCACGCCCCGTGCCAACCTCCGCTGCAGCGCGGAGCCGGGAAGCCGAATGACCAACGGCCGACCGGTGGCGACCGAAAGGGGCAGGCCACGGTGACGGGCCACCGGTGCATACGGTGCGCCGGAACACCAAGCGGTGCGGCGGCGCGCCTGCGTCGGGCACCCACCGGGCCCATGGCGAGGTCTTAGCAAGTCGTGCAGTTCGGGGGAAGGAAAGTCAATGGCGGTTAGGCTCGTCGAGCGCGAGAAACAGCTGGAGACACTGAAGGAATTGCTCGGCAGCGCAATGCGTGGCCGGGGACGCGTCGCCGTCATCAGTGGGGCAGTCGCCGGCGGGAAAACGAGTCTGCTGGAGACCTTCACCGAAGAGGCGATCTCCGCGGGCGCGCTGGTGCTGGAAGCCGCGGGCTCCCGGGCGGAGCGCTATCTGCCCTTCGGTATTCTGCGCAGAATCCTCGACAGTGCGGCCCCCCTGTCGCCCGAGGTCCACGCCTACGCCACCGAACTGCTGGACCGCGTCTCCGCCGAGACGACGGACGCCGAAGGTACCGTCGAGGCCGGTATGCGCGTCCTGCCCCATGTCGCCACCGCGCTGTTGCGGATCGCCCGGAACCGGACCGTCGTCATCGCGGTCGACGACGTCCACCACGGCGACGAACTCTCCCTCGCCTTCCTGCTGTGCCTCGCTCGCCGAGTGCGGCAGGCGGGTGTTCTGATCGTGCTCACCGAAGCCGTCCGGCTGCGGTCCGCGCAGCTCGCCTTCCACGCCGAACTGCAGCGCCAGCCCAACTGCACCAGCCTCCGGCTTCCCCTGCTCACCATGGGCGGCACCGCGCGCGTCCTCGCCGACCACTTCTCCCCATCGGCGGCGCAACGGCTGTCCGCCGAGTGCCAGGAGACCACCGGCGGCAATCCGCTGCTGGTCAGGGCGCTGGTCGACGACGGCCTCACGGCGCTCGGGGACAGCGAGCCCTTCCAGCGGCTCGCCCCCGCCGAAACCTTCGAGCGCGCCGTGCTCGACTGTCTGCACCGCGGCGACCCCGAATTGCTGACCGTCGCCCGGGGCGTCGCCGTACTCGGTGGCGCCTGCTCCGCGGTCCTGCTCAGCCGGATCGTCGACCTGCACGTCAAGGCCACCGAACAGGCTCTCCAGGACCTCAGCCGGTGCGCCGTCCTGCAGGGCGGCTCCTTCCGCGACCCCGCGGCCCGCACCGCCGTCCTGGAAGCCACCCCTCCCGCCGCGCTGTCCGCACTGCACCTGCGCGCCGCGAGACTCCTGCACCAGGAAGGCGCGACGGCGCTCGATGTCGCCCGCCACCTCCTCGCCGCCCGCAAGAACGTCGAGGACTGGGCGATCCCCGTCCTCCAGGAGGCGGTCGAGTACGCCCTCGTCGACGACGAGCACGAACTCGCCCTGCGCTGCGGGGAGCTGGCGGTCGCCTCCTGTGCCGAGGGCCCCCGGCACGCCGCCCTCAAGTCCCGGCTGGTGAGCATTGTCTGGCGCAGTAGCCCGGCCGCGGCCGAGGGGCATCTGCGGCAGCTGTCCCGCGAGCTCGCCGCCGGCCGGCTCGCCGATCGTGATCTCGTCCAGGCTGTGTCGCTCCTGGTGTGGATGGGGGAGTCCCGGGGCGCGAGCGAGGCAGTACTGCAGCTGCAGAAGACCGACAGCAAGGCCGAGGCGGCCGGACGGGCGCCTGCGTACGACCCGAGCACGCTCGCCGCCGCCCAGAGCTGGCTCTCGATGGTCAGCCCACCGACCCGCGACATCTTCGACGCCCTGGACCCGCGGTGGACAACGCTGTCAGGCGCGCCGGGGGCGCTGCCCGTCGTGGGGCTCGAGACCGTCCCGTACGACATGCCCGACAACGCCTACGTCCAGGCTGCCGACGCCGTCCGCACTGCCCTGCGCGGCGGGACCCAGGCCGACGCCGCCGTCAGCAAGGCCACCCGGGTGCTCCAGCGCTACCACCTCAGCGACCGCACCCTCCAGCCACTCGTTTTCGCCCTCCTCGCCGTCGTCTACGCGGGACGCCTCGACCTTGCCTTCGCCTGGTGCGAACGACTGCTCGGCGAGTGCTCCGCCCACAACGCCCCGACCTGGCAGGCCGCCCTCGGCGTGGTCCGGGCCGAGATACTGCTGCGCCAGGGCGATCTGCCCGGCGCGGCCGCCCAGGCACGCCACGCCATGTCCCGCATCTCCTTGCAGAGCTGGGGCGTGGGCATCGCACTGCCGCTGGCCATCCTCGTCGAGTCCGAGGTCCAGATGGGCGACCACGAGGCGGCGATGAGCCTGCTCGAACAGCCCGTGCCCGAGGCCATGTTCGACACCCTTGCCGGCCTGCACTACCTCAGGGCCCGGGGCCGCTGCCACCTGGCCACCGGCCGCTACCACGCCGCCGTGCGAGACTTCCTGAACTGCGGCGAGCTGATGCAGGCCTGGGGCATGGACGCGGCGGAGCTGGTGCCGTGGCGGCTGGATGCCGCCGAGGCGTGGCTGGCCCTCGGCAACGTCGCGCGCGCGAAGGAGTACACCGAGCAGCAGAAGCAGCGCGAGACGGGGCCCGCGGGCAGCCGGACGCGTGGCTTCCTGTTGCTCACGCTCGCCCAAACCGGCGGTGACCTCACGTTCCGGCTCAAGCGGCTCATCGAGGCCGTCGAGACCCTGGAGGAGGGCGGGAACCGGCTCCAACTGGCGGTGGCGCTGGGGGAGCTGGGCCGCGGCTACCGTGCGCTGGGCGATTTCAACCGGGCCCGGATGCTGGTGCGCAAGGCCTGGCACGTCGCCAAGTCCTGCGGCGCCGAACCGCTGTGCCAGCAGTTCATGCCGGGCCAGGTCGACGGGGAGGCCGGTGCGCAGAGCGGCCGGGAGGCAGAGCTCCTCAGTGAGGTCGAGGTCCTGTCCGAGGCCGAGGCGCGGGTCGCGCTGCTGGCGGCGCGCGGCCACACCAACCGTGAGATAGCGACCAAGCTCTATGTCACGGTGTCGACGGTCGAGCAGCATCTGACGCGCATCTATCGCAAGCTGAAGGTGAAGCGGCGCCGCGATCTGCCCGCACGGCTGTCGGACATGAGCCTGCCGAGTATCGCCTGACCGCGCTCGGCGCCGGGAGGGCGGTGCTCGCCGTCCCGGGGCCGAACCCGTCAGGACAGCAGGCCGCGCTCCAGTGCCGTGATCACCGCGGCCGTCCGGTCCGAGACCGACAGCTTCTTGAACGACCGCAGCAGATGCGTCTTCACCGTGGCCTCGCTGATGAACAGACGACGGCCGATGTCCGCGTTGGTCAGCCCGAGGCTGACCAATTGGAGCACCTCGCGCTCACGGTCCGACAGCACGGGCGGCTCCACCACCCGGGCCCGGAACAGCTTGGGGGCCAGCGACGGCGTCAGGACCGTCTCGCCGCGGGCCGCCGCCTTCACCGCCTGCACCAGGTCGTCGCGCGAGCTGCCCTTGAGCAGGTAGCCCGCCGCGCCCGCCTCCACGGCCCGCAGGATGTCGGTGTCGCTCTCGTACGTCGTCACGATCACCACCTTGGTGGCCGGAGCGGCGCGCAGCAGGTGGCCGGTGGTCTCCACCCCGTCCATCCCACCCATCCGAAGGTCGAGCAGGACGATGTCGGGAGCCAGCCTGGTGACCATCGCAATCGCCTCCTCGCCCGAGTCGGCCTGCCCGACGACGCTCACGCCGTCGGCGGACTGCAGCATCGAGCGCAGACCCTCCCGTACGACCGGATGGTCGTCGACCAGCATCACGCCGATCGTCTTGTCAGCGCTCATCGGCTTCCTCTCCACTCGCGGGCACGGGCACTGTCACCTCGATGGTGGTGCCCTGCCCGGGGCTGCTGACCACGGTCGCCGCCCCGCTGATCTCGTGCACGCGGGTCTGCATGCCGCGCAGCCCGCTTCCCTGCTGGTCCCCGGTGACGGCGAACCCGGGTCCGTCGTCCCGTACGAGCAGCCGCACGGTGTCCTGTGCGTACACGAGCCGGATCTCGGCCGTGCGCGCCTTGCCCGCGTGCTTGCGGATGTTCGCGATGGCCTCCTGGAGGGAACGCAGCAGGACCACGCTGACCGCCATCGGCAGCTCCCGCTCGTCTCCCTCGACGGTGACGTGCGCCCGCATGCCGGTCTGCGCCGTCAGGCCCTCGGCCTGCCGCCGCGTCGCCTGCACCAGCGAGGACTCCTGCAGCGCGGGCGGGGTGAGCTCGGTGACGAACTCGCGTGCCTCCGCCAGGCTTTCGCGGGCCACGCGCCCCGCCAGCTCCAGATGCGACCGGGCCAGTTCCGGGTCGGCCGTGAAGTCGGTCTCGGCGGCCTGTACGAGGCCGATGATGCTGGTCAGGCCCTGGGCGAGGGTGTCGTGGATCTCCCGAGCGAGCCGCTCGCGCTCGGCGGAGACCCCCGCCTTGCGCGACAGCCGGGCGACTTGCTCGCGGTTGCGGTGCAACTCCTCGATGAGATCGGCCCGTTCCCGGCTCTGCCGGGTCACGCGGGTGATCCACAGCCCGAGCATGACCGACAGGGCGATGCCGAGGAGCGAGGTGGGCAGGACGGCCAGGATGTCGCGGCTCAGGGTGCCGCCGCGCAGCCACACGACGGTGACCGGCATCAGATTGGCCAGCGTGACCACGGCGATCGCCGGTGAGGTCGCCAGGCTCATCATCAGCATCGGGACCACGGCGAACAGCGCGAACGAGGCGGCGAGGTCGAAGACCACGGCCACCGCGAACAGCACGAACAGGCCGACGGAGAAGACGATGCTGCGCCGGCCGTGCCCCTGGCCCTCGTCGATCATCGTGCTGCGCCCCAGGGCGGCGTACCAGGGAACGGCCACCGTCAGCGCGGCCATGGCCACGGCACGGTGGACCTGCTCACCCGCGGAGGTGAACAGCAGCATGGTGGTGACGGCGTACGAGACCGCGAAGAGAGCGTCCCACAGGCCGAACCACCGGGTTCCCGCCTCGGGCGCGTGATGCGGGCCGTCGGTCGCCTGCGCCGCCCGGGTTTCAGTGCTCACCCGACAAGTCCTATCACTCCCGCCGGGCGCGGTACGAGGGCGGCCCGGCGGCGTCCACCGTGTCCACCGGTCGGTGGACAGCGGAACCCACCGGTCGGTTGTCCTCGCATCCCTCGCCCGCCCCCTAACGTTGCAGGTGAGAGGCATGAAGTTACCGCAATGCCGGACGACAGGCACTGCCGAAGCAAAGGAAGAGGTCCATCCCCTGAGCCCGTTCTTGAACGCACTGAGCGCCGGCGGGATGATCCTGGTCATCATTCTGTCGACCGACCTCGGCACCCGCCGCGTCACCAATATGCGGATGCTGCCCCCGATCCTTGCGGTCGTCATGGCCCTCGCGCTCTTCGTGCACACGCTGCCGATCGACGGCAACGACCCCTCGCTCCAACTGGCGGGCATCGGCGGCGGTATCATCTGCGGACTGGTCGCCGCGGCACTGCTCCCCGCCCACCGGGACGCCGCCGGTGAGGTCTACACCAAGGGCGGTATCGGCTACGCGCTGGTGTGGACCGCACTGTCTGCCCCGCATGTGCTCTTCGCCTACGGTTCACAGCACTGGTTCAGCGAGGGCATCGTCCGGTTCAGCACCGACTACAAGCTCAGCGGACAGGCCGTCTACTCCAACGCCTTCGTCTTCATGGCCCTGGCCATGGTGCTGACGCGGATCGCCGTCCTGCTGAACAAGCGTCGCCGGCTGCGCGACGGCCAGACTCCTGCGGTCGGCAACACGGCGGCACACCAGGCGAGTTCCGCCCATACGCACTGATATGACGGAGCGTCAGATCCGGCTGCGGTGCAAGATCGTTCCAGAACTAGGGTGAAGCAGTGAAACACATGGATGATGTCAGGCTCAGGCCCCCGCGCAATCGTGTCGAAGCCCGGGCAGTGGGCTGGTGGACGCTTCAGTCTGCGATGTTCGCCCTGCCCCTGCCGATCGTCTTCGGCGTGCTGTATCTCTCCATCCCGCCCGCCAGGCCGTTCTTCGGCTGGGCCTTCGTGATCTCGCTCGTACCGGGCCTCGCCTACATGGCCGTCATGCCCGTCTGGCGCTACCGGGTGCACCGTTGGGAGACCACCGACGAAGCCGTCTACGCGGCGTCCGGCTGGCTCTGGCAGCGCTGGCGGGTCGTGCCGGTGTCTCGTATCCAGACCGTGGACACCCTGCGCGGACCTCTCCAGCAGCTCTTCGGCCTCTCCGGCATCACCGTCACCACCGCCTCCTACTCCGGCGCCGTGAAGATCAAGGGAATCGACCGCCGGATCGCGCAGGAAGTGGTCGAGCACCTCACCAGGACGACCCAGGCCACGCCGGGAGACGCGACATGAGCCACGGCACCGAACAACGGGAGGCCACCGGAACCTCCCACGGCGCCGCCGAAGGCCCCGAATGGAGCAGGCTCAGCCCCAGACTGCTGTGGGTCAACCTCAGCATGCTCGCCGGACCGCTCGCCCTGTTCGCCGTCACGGTCGCCTTGACCGGCGCCAACCTCCAGGCCATCATCTCGCTCGGCTCACTGGTGATCACCTTCCTGGTCATCACCGGGATCAGCACGATGCGGCTGCTGACCACCCGCTTCCGCGTCACCGGCGACCGCGTCGAACTGCGCTCCGGCCTGCTCTTCCGCAGCCGCCGCTCGGTCCCCGTCGACCGGATCCGCAGCGTCGACCTCGAAGCCAAGCCGATGCACCGCCTCTTCGGCCTCACCTCGCTGCGCATCGGCACCGGCGAACAGAGCTCGTCCGCCGGCCGCCAGCTCTCCCTCGACGGCATCACCAGGCGTCAGGCGAGGGAACTGCGCAGGCTCCTCCTCGCCCGCCGTGGCAGCGGCCGCGCCACCGGCCGGGACGAAGACGTCACCATCGCCGAGATGGACTGGGCCTGGCTGCGCTACGCGCCGCTCACCGTCTGGGGCGTCGGCAGTGTCTTCGTCGGCGTCGGCTCCGCCTACCGCATCCTGCACGAGATGAAGGTCGACCCGCTCGAACTGGGCATCGTCAAGGACATCGAGGACCGCTTCGGTTCCGTGCCCCTGTGGTTCGGCATCCTCGTCGCCGTCGTGATCATCGCCGTCGCGGGTGTTGCGATCTCCACCGCCACCTTCGTCGACTCCTGGACCAACTACCGCTTGGAGCGGGAGCAGGACGACAGCTTCCGAATCCGCCGCGGACTGCTCATCTCCCGCTCCGTCACCATCGAGGAGCGCCGGCTGCGCGGCGTCGAGGTCGCCGAGCCGATGCTGCTGCGCTGGGCGGGCGGCGCCAGCCTGAGCGCCATAGCCAGCGGCCTCAGCAACAGCGACGAGAACCGAAACCGCTGCTCCCTCACCCCGCCCGTGCCCCGGGACGAGGCCCTGCGGGTCGCCGCCGACGTCCTCGCCGAGGAACAGTCCCCGACGGAGCTGACCCAGCTCGTCCCGCACTCCCGCGTCGCCCTGCGCCGTCGCATCAACCGCGGCCTGCTGGTCCTCGCGCCTGTCGTCGCGATCCCGCTGGGCCTGGGGCTGTGGCTCACCCCGGTCCTGGTGCACACGGCCTGGATCACGGCACTCGTCGGCCTGCCGGTCGTCATCGTCCTCGCCAACGACGCCTACCGTGCCCTCGGCCACGGAATCCGCGACCGCTACCTCGTCGTCCGTGCCGGCACCTTCACCCGTCGCACCGTCGCCCTCCAGCGGGACGGGGTCATCGGCTGGAACATCAGCCGCTCCTACTTCCAGCGACGCAACGGACTGCTCACCATCGGCGCCACCACCGCGGGTGTCGGCTGCTACAAGGTGAGGGACGTATCCGTCGGCGTCGGCCTCGCCTACGCCGAAGAGGCCGTACCCAAGCTGCTCGCCCCGTTCATCGAACGCGTCCCGCGCGGCTGACCCCCAGACCAACTGGCGATCCCCCGAGAGGTGGAGGGGCGGCTCCCCCGTGCCGTCCCTCCACCTCGCACCCATCGCCCCGCACACGGTAGGGGCCGTACCCGGAAACGACTTCCGGGTACGGCCCCTACCGCTCTTCCTCCGCACGCTCAACCGACCAGCTCCTCCAGCCTCGGCACCAGCGACACGGGAGAGGGCATCGTCCCGATCTCCCGGCGCACCTCGCGCGCGACCGCCGTCATCTTCTCGTCCGACAGCAGCTGTCCGAGCACCTCCGCGCCGAGGTCGTCGGCCGTGCCGAGCAGACCCGCACCCCGGTCCCGTACGGCCTCCGCATTGATGTGACGGTCCGCTCCGTCCGGAAGAACGAGCTGCGGCACCCCCGCGTTCAGCGCCGCCAGCGTCGTCCCCGCACCACCGTGGTGCACCGCCGCGTCGCAGGTCTGCAGCAGCGCCGTCAGCGGCACCCACCCCACGGCCCGTACGTTGGCGGGCAGTTCGCCGAGGGCCGTCGTGTCCACATCGCCCAGCGCCAGCACGAACTCCGCGTCCACCTCGGAAGCCGCCGCCGCAAGCCGCTGCACCGGGCCCAGGCCGTTGATGTGTACCGAGGCCGTGCCCAGCGTCACCCCGACCCGGCGGCGCTTCGGCTGCTCCAGCAGCCAGTCCGGCAGCACGTCGCCGCTGTTGTACGGGACCGGCCGCATCGACCAGCCGTCCCGCTCGGGCTCCGCCATGCTCGGCGGCGCGATGTCGATCGTCGGCACCCGGTCGGGCACCTGGTCCACGCCGTGCCGCGCCATCGTCTCGGTGAGCATCGCCACCGTCAGCTCGCGCAGCTGCGTACCCCGCGCGAAACCGAAGTTGTGCTGCACGGCCGGCACACCCAGCCGCGCCGCTGCGATCAGACCGGCCACGAAGATCTGCTCGAAGACGATCAGATCGGGCCCAAAGGCGTCGGCAGTCCGCACGATGCCGTCCGCCAGGTGGTTGTTGAGGTGGGCGAAGAGCGTCAGCCCGTCCTTGGTGTCGACACCGCCCGGACCGCGCAGGCGGGCCATCAGCTCACCGGCCGTCGACTGGAGGAAGCTCTCCAGCTGGAAACCGGGGGAGACATCCGCCACATGCAGACCGGCGTTGGCGACCTCCAGCGCGTCGCCCGCGCTGGCGAACAGCACCTCGTGCCCGGCCGAGCGCAACGCCCAGGCCAGCGGAACAGTGGGAAAAACATGGCCAATGGCCGGATACGAGACGAACAGTACGCGCATGGAAACGCGCCCTCCTTGGGTAGCTTTGTGTTTTCCAGGCCGGAGGGTCGACGATGGAATAGCATGGCTATTCTTGCAATTACCAGCCTTGTCAGCGCATCCTGATGCAGTCGCGCATACGGAGTCAAGGCGCTGTCCGCAGGCCGGGTTAGGGGTCCGTAGGGGCTTGTTAGGGGTTTCTCCCAGTTCTCCCGCATGCAAGAGTGACCCCTGGTCTTGGATTCTTTATTCGGGGGTAGTGGAGCGCGCGATGTTGAACGAGTCCGAGGATTTCACGCCCGAAATCAATGTCGCCTCCGAAGCCGGTGGAACGCAGGGCGAAAGTCCTGAAGGCACGACGTCGTGGCAGCAACGCCTGACCGGCCTCACCGAGACCGAGCAGCACGCCGCACTGCTGGAGTGGGTGTCCACGCTGGCATCCGCCGCACTGCGGAACACGGCCCCCGACAGCCTCGACCCCCACCGCCCCTTCCTGGACCTGGGCTTCGACTCGCTCGCCGCCGTCGACCTGCACGCCAGGCTCGTCGCTGGAACCGGTCTTCGACTGCCCGTCACCCTGGCCTTCGACCACCCCACCCCCGCGCACCTCGCCCGCCATCTGCACGCCGCGATCCTCGGACTGACCGGGCCCGCCGAGACGGCCGTCACGGCCGCGGTCGGCAGCGACGAACCCATCGCCATCGTCGGTATCGGCTGCCATTTCCCCGGCGACGTGCAGTCCCCCGAGGCGCTGTGGGACCTCGTCGAGACCGGAACCGACGCCATTTCTGCATTTCCCACCGGGCGCGGCTGGGATATCGACGCGCTGTACGACCCGGACCCCGACCGGGCCGGCACCAGCTACGCCCGCGAGGGCGGATTCCTGCACGACGCCGACGCATTCGACGCAGCATTCTTCGGGATATCTCCGCGCGAAGCGCTCGCCATGGACCCGCAGCAGCGACTCCTTCTCGAAACGTCCTGGGAGGCATTCGACCGCGCCGGAGTCGACCCCGCCGAACTGCGCGGCGGTCAAGTCGGCGTATTCGTCGGCGCCGAAACCCAGGAATACGGCCCCCGGCTCCAGGACGCCGCCGACGGATTCGAGGGCTACCTCGTCACCGGAAACGCGGCCAGCGTCGCCTCCGGCCGTATCGCCTACACCTTCGGATTCGAAGGCCCGACGGTCACCGTCGACACGGCCTGCTCCTCCTCGCTCGCCGCCCTCCACCTCGCCGTCCAGGCGCTGCGCACCGGCGAATGCTCCCTCGCGCTCGCCGGCGGCGTCGCGGTCATGGCGAGCCCCGGCTCGTTCCTCGCCTTCAGCCGCCAGCGCGGCCTGGCTCCCGACGGCCGCTGCAAGCCGTTCGCGGCCGCCGCCGACGGTACGGCGTGGGGCGAGGGCGCCGGCATGCTGCTGGTCGAACGGCTCTCCGACGCGCGCGCGAAGGGCCACCGGATTCTCGCGGTCGTCCGCGGCTCCGCCATCAACCAGGACGGCGCCAGCAACGGCCTCACCGCACCCAGCGGTCCGTCCCAGCAGCGCGTCATCCGCCAGGCCCTCGCCAACGCCGGCCTGTCCGCCGCCGAGGTCGACGTCGTCGAGGCGCACGGCACCGGCACCCGGCTCGGCGACCCGATCGAGGCCCAAGCGCTCCTTGCCACGTACGGCCAGGAGCACACCGATGACCGGCCGCTGTGGCTCGGCTCTCTGAAGTCGAACATCGGCCACACCCAAGCCGCCGCCGGTGTCGCCGGCATCATCAAGATGATCATGGCGATGCAGCACGGCGTACTGCCCCGGACGCTGCACGTCGACGAGCCGACCCCGCACGTCGACTGGGAGGCCGGAGCGGTCACCCTGCTGACGGAAGCGGTGGAGTGGCCGGAGTCGGACCGCCCGCGCCGTGCGGGCGTGTCCTCCTTCGGGATGAGCGGCACCAACGTCCACGCCATCATCGAAGAGCCGGCGGCCCAGGACCGCGACGGCACGCGCACGGCCGGTGCCCAGGTACCCGACTCCAGCCGCAGCCAGGCGCCGGACATGTCCGCCCAGGCGCAGGACACCTCCACAACGCCGGGTCCCCTGCCGTGGGCGCTCTCCGCCAAGACCCCCGAGGCCCTCCGCGCCCAGGCGCGCCGGCTGAGCACCATGATCGCGGCGCAGCCGCACGTCACCCCGCTCGACATCGGCCACTCCCTCGCGACCACCCGAGGCCGTTTCGATCAGCGCGCCGTAGTGCTCGGTGACGACCGCGAAACGTTCCTGAACGCACTGCACGCCCTCGCCGCGGGCACCGACACACCCTCCGTCGTCCAGGGCGCCCCCGCACCGGGCAAGCTCGCCTTCCTCTTCACCGGCCAGGGGAGCCAGCGGCTGGACATGGGCCGCGAACTGTACGAGACCTACCCGGTGTTCGCCGACGCCCTCGACGACGCCTGCTGGTACCTGGACGACCAGCTCGAAATCCCGCTCCTCGACGTGCTGTTCGCCGATGCGGGCAGCCCCGAGGCCGCACTTCTGCACCAGACCGCCTACACGCAGCCGGCGCTGTTCGCCGTCGAGGTGGCGCTGTTCCGACTGGTCGACAGCTGGGGTCTCAAGCCCGACTTCGTGGCGGGTCACTCGATCGGTGAAATCGCGGCCGCGCACGTGGCGGGGGTGTTCTCACTGGAGGACGCCTGCATGCTCGTCGCCGCACGCGGCCGCCTGATGCAGGCGCTGCCGACCGGTGGCGTGATGATCGCGCTGCAGGCCTCGGAGGACGAGGTCCTGCCCCTGCTGGGCAACCGGGTGAACATCGCCGCGATCAACGGTCCGCAAGCCGTGGTCGTCGCGGGCGACGAGGACGCGGCGGTCGCGATCGCGGAGAGCTTCGAGGCCCGGGGCCGCAAGACGAAGCGGTTGACGGTCAGCCACGCGTTCCACTCGCCCCACATGGACGGCATGCTGGAGGAGTTCCTCCGCGTCGCCCAGGTACTGGACTACGGCAGGCCCACCCTCCCCGTCGTCTCTCTCCTCACCGGCACCACCGCGACCGCCGCCGAACTGGCCACCCCCGAGTACTGGGTGCGCCACGTCCGGGACACCGTACGGTTCCTCGACGGCGTACGGACCCTCGAGCAGCGAGGCGCCCGGACCTTCCTGGAGCTCGGGCCGGACGCGGTGCTCACCGCCATGGCACAGGACTGCGTCGACCCGCAGGGCACCGCCTTCGCCTCCGCACTGCGTTCCGGCCGCCCGGAGGCGACCACTCTGCTCAACGCCGTCGCGCGCGCCCACGTCCGGGGTGCGGAGGCGGACTGGGCCGCGTTCTTCGCCGGCACCGGTGCGCGACGGGTCGAGCTTCCGACGTACGCCTTCCAGCGTCAGCGCTACTGGATGGACTCCCGCACCGTGCCCGCGGAGTCCGCCGCGCAGACGGCGCGCGGTGCCGATCAGGCCGACAGCGTGTTCTGGGACGCTGTCGAGCACGAGGACGTGGCCGTACTCGCCGCTGCCCTCGAACTGGACCTCGACAGCGAACAGCCGCTCAGCGAGGTCGTTCCTGCGCTGTCCGCTTGGCGCCGCCGACGTCGTACGGAGTCGGAGGTGGACGGTTGGCGTTATCGGGTGTCGTGGAAGCCGCTGGCTGATGTCTCGGTGGCGGGGTTGTCCGGTGTTTGGGTGGTGGTTTCGCCGGCTGGGGGTGTGGATGACTCGGCTGTGGTGGGTGCTCTTGTCGGGCGTGGTGTTGAGGTCCGTCGGGTTGTGGTGGAGGCGGGTGCGGATCGGGTTGCGCTGGCTGGGTTGCTGGCCGGCGAGGGGTCTGTCGCGGGTGTGGTTTCCCTTCTGGGGTTGGATGAGTCGCAGGGGTTGTCGGCGACTGTTGGTTTGGTGCAGGCGCTGGGCGATGCCGGGGTGGGGGCGCCTTTGTGGTGTCTGACGCGTGGTGCGGTGTCGGTGGGTCGTTCGGATCGGTTGGTGTCGCCGGTTCAGGCGCAGGTGTGGGGTCTTGGCAGGGTTGCTGCTCTGGAGGTTCCGGAGCGTTGGGGCGGGCTCGTCGATCTGCCGGAGGTGCTGGACGAGCGGGCTGTGTCTCGTCTGGTGGGTGTGCTTGCGGGTTCTGGTGAGGATCAGGTCGCGGTTCGTTCTTCTGGTGTGTTCGGTCGTCGTCTGGTGCGTGCACCACGCGGCGAAGGTGCTTCGACGTGGGCGCCGAGCGGCACGGTCCTCGTAACGGGGGGCACTGGTGCTCTGGGTGGCCGGGTGGCGCGTTGGCTGGCGGGGGCGGGGGCATCGCGTCTGGTTCTGACCAGTCGTCGTGGCCTGGATGCTCCGGGTGCGGCGGAACTCGTCCAGGAGCTCACCGGCCTGGGCGTCGAGGCTTCGGTCGTGGCGTGTGATGCGGCCGACCGCGACGCTCTGCGCAACTTGCTGACGGCTGAGGCCGGGTCTTTGACGGCTGTGGTGCACACGGCTGGTGTGCTGGACGACGGTGTGCTGGATGCGTTGACCCCGGACCGGATCGACAGCGTGCTGCGGGCCAAGGCCGTCTCCGCACTCAACCTCCACGAGCTCACGGCCGAGCTCGGTATTGAGCTTTCCGCCCTCGTCCTCTTCTCCTCTGTCACAGGGACGGTCGGTGCGGCCGGTCAGGCCAACTATGCGGCCGCCAATGCCTTCCTGGACGCTCTGGCCGAGCAGCGGCGCGCCGACGGTCTCGCGGCGACGTCCCTCGCCTGGGGTCCGTGGGCCGAGGGCGGCATGGCCGCCGACGACGCGATGGACGCACGGATGCGGCGCGAGGGCATGCCCCCCATGGCGCCCCCCTCCGCGATGGGCGCACTGGAGCGGGCCGTTGGCGCGGGCGAGGCAACACTGACCGTTGCCGACATCGACTGGGAGCGTTTCTCCTCCGTCATCGCCGCCGTCCGCCCCAACCCGCTGATCGGCGACCTCGTCGCCGGCGCGGAGGGCGCAGCAGCCGCTACCGGCCACGGAGCCGTGGTCACGGGCGCCGACGTCGCCGCCACCGTCTCGGGCCGGTTGGCGGGCCTGACCGAGGCCGAGCAGGAGCGGGAGCTGCTCAGCCTGGTCCGTATGCACGTAGCCGCGGTACTCGGGCACGACGGCTCGGACGCGGTCGGTGCCGAACGGGCGTTCAAGGAACTCGGCTTCGACTCCCTCACGGCCGTCGAGCTGCGCAACCGCCTCGGTGCCGCCACCGATCTCCGGCTCCCCACGACGCTCGTGTACGACTACCCCACGTCGGCCGCACTCGCCGAGTACCTGCGGGGCGAACTGGTCGGCAGCGCGCAGGACGCCGGCCCGCTCCTGCCCGCCGTGGTCGCCACCGATGACGATCCGATCGCGATCGTCGCGATGAGCTGCCGCTTCCCGGGTGGCGTACGGACTCCGGAGGAGCTCTGGCAGCTCCTCGCGGACGGCTCGGACGCGGTCGCCGCGTTCCCGGCCGATCGTGGCTGGGACCTGGACGGCCTCCACAGCACTGATCCGGAGCGGTCGGGGACCTCGTACGCGCGTGAGGGCGGGTTCCTCTACGACGTCGCGGACTTCGACGCGGACTTCTTCGGGATCTCGCCGCGCGAGGCGCTGGCCATGGACCCGCAGCAGCGCCTGCTGCTCGAAACCTCCTGGGAGGCCTTCGAGCGCGCCGGGATCGACCCGTCGTCGCTGCGAGGCAGCCAGGCCGGTGTCTTCGTCGGTACCAACGGCCAGGACTACCTCTCGCTGGTCGCGCGCGAAGGCGACGGACTCGAAGGACACGTCGGTACGGGCAACGCGGCCAGCGTCGTCTCCGGCCGGCTCTCGTACGTCTTCGGTCTCGAAGGCCCGGCGATCACGGTCGACACGGCCTGCTCGTCGTCGCTGGTCGCTCTGCACCTGGCTGTGCAGGCGCTGCGCCAGGGCGAGTGCACCTTGGCGCTCGCCGGTGGTGTCACGGTGATGTCCACTCCCGACGCCTTCGTGGACTTCAGCCGTCAGCGGGGGCTCGCGGAGGACGGCCGTATCAAGGCGTTCGCGGCGGCTGCGGACGGTACGGGCTGGGGCGAGGGCGTCGGCATGCTCCTGGTGGAGCGGCTGTCCGACGCACGTGCCAAGGGGCACCCGGTCCTGGCGGTCGTGCGGGGCTCGGCGATCAACCAGGACGGTGCGAGCAACGGTCTGACCGCGCCGAACGGTCCTTCCCAGCAGCGCGTCATCCGCCAGGCACTGGCCGGTGCAGGGCTGTCGGCCGCCGACGTGGACGCGGTGGAGGCGCACGGCACGGGAACGAAGCTCGGCGACCCGATCGAGGCACAAGCCCTCCTCGCCACGTACGGCCAGGGCCGCCCGGAGGACCGGCCGCTGTGGCTGGGCTCCGTGAAGTCGAACATCGGCCACACGCAGGCCGCCGCGGGTGTCGCGGGCGTGATGAAGATGGTCATGGCGATGCGGCACGGTGTGCTCCCGCGCACGCTGCACGTGGACGAGCCGACCCCGCACGTCGACTGGTCGGCGGGCGACATCGCCCTGCTCACCGAGCAGCGGGAGTGGCCGGAGACCGGCCACCCGCGGCGGGCAGGTGTGTCGTCGTTCGGCCTGAGCGGTACGAACGCCCACACCATCATCGAAGAAGCCCCTGCCGACGACGCCGAGCCGACGACCGGCGCGGGGACGGTCCCGTCCGTTCTGCCGCTGGTCATCTCTGCCAAGAACGACGTCGGCCTGCGCGCACAGGCGGAGCAACTGGCGACCCACCTGGTCGGGAACCCGGCCGTCCCCGTCGGTGACATCGCCTACTCCCTCACGACCGGCCGCTCCGGGCTGGAGACGCGTGCGATCCTGGTCGGCGACGCGGACAACCGCACAGGGCTCGCGGCCGCACTGCGAAGCCTCGCTGCCGACGAGCCGGCTCCGGGTCTGGTCCAGGGCACGGTGGCCGACGGCGGGCTCGCGTTCCTGTTCACGGGGCAGGGGAGTCAGCGGCTGGGGATGGGCCGTGAGATGTACGAGGCGTATCCGGTCTTCGCGGACGCGCTCGACGCGGTGTGCGCGCGAATGGACCTCGAAGTCCCGCTGAAGGACGTGCTGTTCGCGGGACGCGCGAGTGACCTCATCGACCGGACCGCGTACACGCAGCCGGCTCTCTTTGCCGTTGAAGTGGCGCTGTTCCGTCTGCTGGAGTCGTGGGGTCTGCGGCCGGACTTCGTGGCGGGTCATTCGATCGGTGAGATCGCGGCGGCGCATGTGGCGGGGGTGTTCTCGCTGGAGGATGCGTGCGCGCTGGTTGAGGCGCGTGGGCGGTTGATGGGTGCGCTGCCTGGTGGTGGCGTGATGATCGCGGTGCAGGCGTCGGAGGACGAGGTCCTGCCGCTGCTGACCGACCGGGTGAGCATTGCTGCGATCAATGGTCCGCAGTCGGTCGTGGTCGCTGGTGACGAGGTCGACGCTGTCGCGATCGCGGACGCCTTCCGGGCTCAGGGCCGTAAGACGCATCAGCTCGTCGTCAGTCATGCCTTCCATTCGCCGCACATGGACGGCATGTTGGAGGACTTCCGGGCTGTGGCGGAGGGCCTGTCGTACGAGACTCCGCGCATTGCGGTGGTGTCGAATCTGACGGGTGCGCTGGTCTCGGAGGAGATGGGCTCGGCCGACTTCTGGGTGCGTCATGTCCGCGAGGCGGTGCGTTTCCTCGATGGGATGCGCGCCTTGGAGGCTGCTGGGGTTACGACGTACGTCGAGCTCGGCCCGGACGGTGTGCTGTCCGCACTGGCGCAGGAGTGCGTCAGCGAGAGCGGTGCTGCCTTCGTTCCGGTCCTGCGCTCCGGCCGTCCCGAGGCCGAGACCGCGGTCACCGCGCTGGCTCGGGCGCATGTGCGGGGTGTGGACGTCGACTGGGCCGCGTTCTTCGCCGGGACCGGCGTCCAACGGGTCGACCTGCCCACCTACGCCTTCCAACGACAGCGGTTCTGGCCCGCGACGACGGCGGAGAATGCGCCGGTCGGCGGGATGGCCGACGCGGTGGACGCTCGCTTCTGGGATGTCGTCGAGCAGGAAGACGTCGAGTCTCTTGCTGCGCTGCTCGGCCTCGACGACGCGAGCGCGTGGGGGAGCGTAGTCCCCGCGCTCTCGGCCTGGCGTCGGCAGGGCCGACAGCAGGCCCAGGTCGACGGATGGCGCTATCGGACGAGCTGGAAGCCGGTGACGGCTGCGGTGTCCTCCGGCGTGGTGAGCGGGACATGGCTCGTCGCTGTACCCGCCGGACGTGAGGGGGACGACGCGCGGGTCGAGGCCGTGACCAGCGGGCTGGCCGGGCGTGGTGTTGAGGTCCGTCGGGTTGTGGTGGAGGCGGGTGCGGATCGGGTTGCACTGGCTGGGTTGCTGGCCGGCGAGGGGTCTGTCGCGGGTGTGGTTTCCCTTCTGGGGTTGGATGAGTCGCAGGGGTTGTCGGCGACTGTTGGTTTGGTGCAGGCGCTGGGCGATGCCGGGGTGGGGGCGCCTTTGTGGTGTCTGACGCGTGGTGCGGTGTCGGTGGGTCGTTCGGATCGGTTGGTGTCGCCGGTTCAGGCGCAGGTGTGGGGTCTTGGCAGGGTTGCGGCCCTCGAGGTTCCCGAGCGTTGGGGCGGGCTCGTCGATCTGCCGGAGGTGCTGGACGAGCGGGCTGTGTCCCGTCTTGTCGGTGTGCTTGCGGGTTCTGGTGAGGATCAGGTCGCGGTTCGTTCTTCTGGTGTGTTCGGTCGTCGTCTGGTGCGTGCACCACGGGCCGGGGGATCTCAGTCCTGGACGCCGAGCGGCACGGTCCTCGTAACGGGGGGCACTGGTGCTCTGGGTGGCCGGGTGGCGCGTTGGCTGGCGGGGGCGGGCGTTGAGCGTCTGGTTCTGACCAGTCGTCGTGGCCTGGATGCTCCGGGTGCGGCGGAGCTCGTCCAGGAGCTCACGAGCCTGGGCGTTGAGGCTTCGGTCGTGGCGTGTGATGCGGCCGACCGTGACGCTCTGCGTGCTCTGCTCTCTGCTGAGGCGGGGTCTTTGACGGCTGTGGTGCACACGGCCGGTGTGCTGGACGATGGTGTGCTGGATGCGTTGACTCCGGACCGGATCGACAGCGTGCTGCGGGCCAAGGCCGTCTCCGCACTCAACCTCCACGAGCTCACGGCCGAGCTCGGTATCGAGCTTTCCGCCTTCGTTCTGTTCTCGTCCATGAGCGGCACGGTGGGTTCGGCCGGTCAGGCCAACTACGCGGCCGCCAATGCCTACCTGGACGCTCTGGCCGAGCAGCGGCGCGCCGACGGTCTCGCGGCGACGTCCCTCGCGTGGGGTCCGTGGGCCGAGGGCGGCATGGCCGCCGATGAGACACTCGAAGCCCGCATGCGCCGAGACGGTGTGCCTCCGATGCCCGCGGATCAGGCGATCCGCGCCCTCCGCCAGGCCGTCGCAAGCGAGGACGCCGTTCTCACCGTTGCCGATGTCGAATGGGACCGATTCCTCCCGGGCTTCGTCGCCGCACGGAACAGCGAACTGTTCAGTGAGCTGCGTGACGTCCGTGACGCCCGCGCGACACAGGATCGCGCGCAGGCCGCCGTCGGCGCCGACCGTCCGAGCTCCCTCTCCGGGCGGCTGTCCGCCCTCGCGCCCGCCGAGCAGGAGCGAGAGCTGCTGGAGCTGGTCCGTACGCAGGTCGCCGCCGTGCTCGGCCACGCCGGTGTGGAAAACGTAGGCGCGGGACGGGCGTTCAAGGAGCTTGGCTTCGACTCCCTCACGGCCGTCGAGCTGCGCAACCGCATCGGCTCGGCCACCGAGCTTCGGCTCCCGGCCACGCTGATCTACGACCACCCCACGTCTGCCGCTCTCGCGGAGTACCTGCGGGGCGAGCTGGTCGGCAGCGTGCGCGTCGCCGACACGCTGCTGCCCGCGGTGGTCGCCACCGACGACGATCCGATCGTGATCGTGGCGATGAGCTGCCGTTTCCCCGGCGGCGTACGGACCCCGGAAGACCTGTGGCAGCTCCTCGTGGACGGCACGGATGCCGTCGGCGCGTTCCCGGCCGACCGCGGCTGGGACCTGGACAGGCTCTACAGTCCCGACCCGGATCGGCCGGGCACCTCGTACACCCGCGAAGGCGGATTCTTCGACGGGGCCGCGGACTTCGATCCTGCCTTCTTCGGGATCTCGCCGCGCGAGGCGCTCGCCATGGACCCGCAGCAGCGGCTGCTCCTGGAGACGTCCTGGGAAGCCTTCGAGCGGGCCGGGATCGACCCGTCCTCGCTGCGAGGCAGCCAGACCGGTGTCTTCGTCGGAACCAACGGCCAGGACTACCTGTCCCTCATCACCCGTGAACCGGAGGGCCTGGAAGGCCACTTGGGCACGGGCAATGCGGGCAGTGTCATGTCCGGTCGTGTCTCCTACGTGCTGGGCCTGGAAGGGCCGGCGGTCACGGTCGACACGGCGTGCTCGTCGTCGCTGGTCGCCCTGCACTGGGCGATCCAGGCCCTGCGCAACGGCGAATGCAGCATGGCGCTGGCCGGCGGCGTGACCGTCATGTCCACGCCCGAGAACTTCGTCGACTTCAGCCGTCAGCGTGGGCTCGCGGAAGACGGACGTATCAAGGCGTTCGCGTCGGCTGCGGACGGTACGGGCTGGGGTGAGGGCGTCGGCATGCTCCTGGTGGAGCGGCTGTCCGATGCCGAGCGGAACGGTCACCCGGTCCTGGCCGTGGTGCGTGGCTCGGCCGTCAACCAGGACGGTGCGAGCAACGGTCTGACCGCTCCGAACGGTCCCTCCCAGCAGCGGGTGATCCGCGCGGCGCTGGCGAGCGCGGGCCTGTCGGCGGGCGACATCGATGCGGTGGAGGCGCACGGTACGGGTACGAAGCTCGGTGATCCGATCGAGGCGCAGGCTCTCCTTGCCACGTACGGGCAGGAGCGCTCCGAGGGCCGCCCGCTGTGGCTGGGCTCGATCAAGTCGAACATCGGTCACACGCAGGCCGCGGCGGGCGCGGCGGGCATCATCAAGATGGTCCTCGCCCTGCAGCACGGCGTGCTGCCGCAGACGCTTCACGTCGACGAGCCGACCCCGCACGTCGACTGGACCGCAGGCGACGTCACTCTGCTGACCGAGCAGACGGCCTGGCCGACGGTGGACCGGCCGCGACGAGCCGCAGTGTCGTCCTTCGGGATCAGCGGCACCAACGCCCACACCATCATCGAACAGGCGCCGGCGGTCGAGCACGTGGTGGACGGTGAGGCGACGCCCACCGCTCCGGCCCTCGCGCTCCCACTGCCGTACGTCCTCTCCGCGAAGAGCCCCGAGGCCCTGCGCGCCCAGGCGGCCGTACTGCGCACGCACCTGGAGGCCACGGACAACAACGGGCTCGGCTCCGACGAGCTGGCCTTCTCGCTCGCCACGGCACGTGCACACCTCGAACACCGCGCAGTCCTGACCACTGACGACCCACAGGAATTCCGGGACGCACTGGCAGGCCTCGCGGACGGCGATCCCTCGCCCAGGATCACCACCGGGGCCGTGAGTGACGGCCGTACGGCGTTTCTGTTCACGGGGCAGGGGAGTCAGCGGCTGGGGATGGGCCGTGAGCTGTACGAGGCGTATCCCGTCTTCGCGGACGCGCTGGATGCGGTGTGTGCCCGCATGGACCTCGAAGTGCCGCTGAAGGATGTGCTGTTCGGGGCGGATGGTGCTGCGCTGGACGAGACCGTGTATACGCAGCCTGCGTTGTTCGCGGTCGAGGTGGCGTTGTTCCGGCTGGTGGAGTCGTGGGGTCTGAAGCCCGACTTCCTGGCGGGTCATTCGATCGGTGAGATCGCGGCCGCGCATGTGGCGGGGGTGCTGTCCCTCGACGATGCGTGCACGCTGGTCTCCGCCCGCGGCCGGCTCATGCAGGCGCTGCCGGCCGGCGGTGTGATGATCGCCGTTCAGGCGTCGGAGGACGAGGTCCTGCCGCTGCTCACCGACCGCGTGAGCATCGCCGCGATCAACGGTCCGCAGTCGGTCGTGATCGCGGGCGACGAGGCCGACGCCGTAGCCATCGCCGAGTCCTTCACGGGTCGCAAGTCCAAGCGACTGACCGTCAGCCACGCCTTCCATTCGCCGCACATGGACGGCATGCTCGACGCCTTCCGTGAGATCGCCGAGAGCCTCACCTACGAGACTCCGAGCATCCCCGTGGTCTCGAACCTCACCGGCACCCTGGTCTCCGACGAGATGGGCTCGGCCGAGTTCTGGGTCCGGCACGTCCGCGAGGCCGTCCGTTTCCTGGACGGCATCCGCGTCCTGGAGGCTGCGGGTGTCACCAAGTACGTCGAGCTGGGTCCCGACGGTGTTCTGTCCGCCCTGGCCCAGGAGTGCGTGAGCGGCGAGGACTCCGTCTTCATCCCCGTACTCCGCAAGGCACGCCCCGAAGCCGAGACGGTCACCACCGCCCTCGCCACGGCCCACGCCCACGGCATTCCCGTCGACTGGCAGACGTACTTCTCCGGGACCGGCGCCCAGCGCGTCGACCTCCCCACCTACCCCTTCCAGCGCCAGCGCTACTGGCCCAGCGCTGCCGCGTTCGCCACCGGCGACCCGACGGCGATCGGGCTCGGGGATGCCGGGCACCCGCTGCTGGGTGCGGCGGTGGCGCTCGCCGACTCCGAGGGCGTGCTCTTCACCGGCCGCCTGTCGCTCGACACCCACCCCTGGCTCGCCGACCACACCATCCTCGGCAGCGTCCTGCTGCCGGGCACGGCCTTCGTCGACCTGGCGATCCGGGCCGGTGACCAGGTCGGATGCGATGTGGTGGAGGAGCTGACCCTCGAAGCGCCCCTCGTCGTCCCCGAGCGGGGCGGTGTGCAGCTCCAGCTCGTCGTCGAGGCGCCGAGCGGGCCCGGGCAGCGACCGTTCAGTGTGCACTCCCGCCGGCAGGACGCCTTCGCGGAGGAGCCGTGGACGCGTCACGCCTCCGGCGTGCTGACCGCCGGTTCCTCCCGCCGGGAACTGCCGGAAGGAACCGGGGAGTTCGCGGAGCTGGCCACGTGGCCTCCGGTCGGAGCCGTACCCGTGGACGTGCGCGGTCTGTACGCGGAGCTCGCCGAGGTCGGTGTGGCCTACGGCCCGCTGTTCCAGGGGCTCAAGGCGGCCTGGCGGCGGGACGGCGAACTGTTCACCGAAGTGGCGCTCCCGGGCGAAGCCCGCCGTGAGGCGGCACGGTTCGGGCTGCACCCGGCCCTGCTGGACGCCGGTCTGCACGCCATCGGCCACGACGATCGCCCCGAACCGGCGACGACCGGCGCGCTGTTGCCCTTCTCCTGGTCCGGAGTCTCGCTGTACGCGGTGGGCGCCTCCTCCCTCAGGATGCGGTTGACTCCGCACACGCCCGACGACGCCCACACCGTGGCGTTGCTCGTGGCGGACGAGACCGGGCGTCCGGTGGCGGCCGTGGAGTCGCTGACCCTGCGTACCGCGTCGGCCGAACAGGTACGCGCGGCCGACGGCGGTCACTTCGACTCACTCTTCAAGGTGGAGTGGCTGCCCGCGGCCGGAGTTGCCGCGCCGCACGGCGACTCCACCGGACGGCGATGGGCTGTCCTGGGCCGCGACGGACTCGATCTGGCGGCCACCGGCGCGCAGGTGACCGAGTACGACGATGCCCCCGCCCTCGGTGCGGCGCTCGCGGCCGGCGAGCCGGTGCCGGACGCCGTGTTCGTACCCCCGACGGCCCGTCCGGCGCAGGACGCCACGGCGGCCTCCGTGCACGCGGCCGTGACGGACACGCTGTCCTTCGTGCAGGACTGGCTGGCGGACGAGCGGTTCGCCGCCACGCGCCTGGTGTGGTTGACCTCCGGCGCGGTGGCGGCCGAGCCCGGCGCGGGCGTTCAGGACCTGGCGGGCAGCGCCGTACGCGGCCTGCTGCGCTCGGCGCAGTCCGAGAACCCCGGCCAGCTGCTGATGCTCGACCTCGACCAGGACGCGGCCTCGGTCGCGGCGGTACCCGCCGCGCTGGCCGCGGGTGAGCCGGAACTGGCGATACGGCGCGGAGAACTCCGCACGCCGCGCCTGGCGCGCGTCCCGTCGGCGGACGCCGCGGCAGAGCCGCTCAGCACCCTCGGCGCCCCATCCGGCACGGTGCTTGTGACCGGGGCCACCGGCACCCTGGGCGGACTCTTCGCCCGCCATCTGGTGACGGCGTACGGGGCGGAGCGACTGCTGCTCACCAGCCGCCGCGGGCCCGAGGCCGAGGGTGCGGCCGAACTGGTCGCCGAACTTGCACGGTTGGGGGCGCACGCCGAGCTCGTCGCCTGCGACGCCGCCGACCGTGACGCGCTCGCCGCGCTCATCGAGTCCGTACCGTCCGAGCACCCGCTGACCGCGGTGGTGCACACGGCAGGCGTACTGGACGACGGCATCCTCTCCTCGCTCACCCCCGAGCGCGTGGCCGCCGTCCTGCGTCCGAAGGTGGACGCTGCCTGGAACCTGCACGAGCTGACACGGGACCTCGACCTCTCGGCGTTCGTTCTCTTCTCGGGCGCGGCCGCCGCATTCGGCGCGGCCGGGCAGGCGAACTACGCGGCCGCCAACGCCTTCCTGGAAGCCCTGGCGGAGCAGCGCCGAGCCGAAGGTCTGTCCGCCACCTCGCTCGCGTGGGGCCTGTGGGCTCCGCATGCGGGCGGCATGGCCCAGCAGCTGGACGAGGTCGACCTGCGGCGCATCGCCAGGGACGGCGTCGGCGGGCTCTCCGGCGACGAGGGCCTTGCCCTCTTCGACACCGCGATGACGGTCGATGCGGCGGTCCTGCTGCCCATGCGGCTCGACCTCGCGGTGGCGCGGGCGCAGGCCGTCTCCACGGGCGAGACACCGGCGCTGCTGCGCGCCCTCGTACGGGTGCCCTCGCGGCGAGCGGTCGAGCAGCGCGCGGCGGCGGACGGGGCATCGCCCCTGACGGCCCGGCTGTTCGCCCTGCCGGACGCGGACCGCGAGGACATGCTGCTGGACCTGGTGTGCGGGCGGGTGGCCGAAGTCCTCGGCCACACCGACGCCCGCGCGGTCGACGCGGACCGCGCCTTCAAGGAGCTCGGATTCGACTCCCTCACGGCCGTGGAGCTGCGCAATGTCCTGAAGGCCGAGACCGGCCTCAGGCTCTCGCCGACCCTCGTCTTCGACTACCCGACTCCGGTGGCGCTGGCCCGGCACCTGCTCGCCGAGCTGGCGGGAACTGCCGATCACCAGGACGCCGTAAGCGGTCGGAAGGCACCCGCACGGCCCGCCACGGTCACGGCCGCGACCGGCGAGGACCCGATCGTCATCGTCGGCATGGGCTGCCGCTTCCCCGGCGGCGTACGGTCGCCGGAGGACCTGTGGCAGCTCGTCGCCACCGGCGGCGACGGCATCAGCGCCTTCCCGTCCGACCGTGGCTGGAACGTCGAGGCCCTCTACCACCCCGACCCCGACCACGCGGGCACCTCGTACACCCGCGAAGGCGGCTTCCTGCACGACGCGGCCGACTTTGATCCCGGGTTCTTCGGGATCTCGCCGCGCGAGGCCCTCGCCATGGACCCGCAGCAGCGCCTGCTGCTGGAAACCTCGTGGGAGGCGTTCGAGCGGGCCGGAATCGACCCGGCGACGCTGCGCGGAAGCCGTACGGGCGTATTCGCCGGTGTGATGTACCACGACTACGTGACCGGCATCGGCGACGGCGGCAGCGGCGTCGAACTGCCCGAGGGGGTCGAGGGCTACCTCGGCACCGGCAACGCCGGCAGCATCGCCTCCGGCCGGATCGCCTACACCTTCGGCCTCGAAGGCCCGGCGGTCACCGTCGACACGGCCTGCTCGTCGTCTCTCGTCGCCCTGCACTGGGCGATCCAGGCGCTGCGCACCGGCGAGTGCACGATGGCACTGGCCGGCGGTGTCGCCGTCATGGCCACCCCCGAGACCTTCGTCGACTTCAGCCGGCAGCGCGGCCTCTCGGTCGACGGCCGGTGCAAGTCCTTCGCCGCGGCAGCGGACGGTACGGGTTGGGCCGAAGGCGCGGGGATGCTCCTGGTGGAGCGCCTCTCCGACGCCGAGCGCAACGGGCACCCGGTCCTGGCCGTGGTCCGGGGCTCGGCGATCAACCAGGACGGTGCGAGCAACGGTCTGACCGCTCCGAACGGGCCGTCCCAGCAGCGGGTCATCCGCGAGGCGCTGGCCGGCGCCGGTCTGTCGGCCGCCGACGTCGATGCGGTGGAGGCCCACGGTACGGGCACCCGGCTCGGCGACCCGATCGAGGCGCAGGCACTCCTGGCCACGTACGGCCGTGAGCGTGAGGCGGGCCGCCCGCTGTGGCTCGGCTCGATCAAGTCGAACATCGGTCACACGCAGGCGGCTGCCGGTGTCGCGGGCATCATCAAGATGGTCATGGCGATGCGGCACGGCGTGCTGCCGCAGACGCTGCACGTCGACGAGCCGACCCCGCAGGTCGACTGGGAGGCCGGTGAGGTCTCCCTGCTGACCGGGGCGATGCCATGGCCGCAGACGGGCCGTCCGCGCCGTGCGGGCGTGTCCTCGTTCGGCATCAGCGGCACCAACGCCCACACGATCATCGAGCAGCCGCCGGCCCGTGAAGCGACCCCGGTGTCAGGGGTTGTTGAGGCGCCGAGCGCGCCGACGGTTCCGGTGGTGCCGTGGGTGCTCTCGGGCAAGGGCCGGGACGCGCTGCGAGCGCAGGCACGTCAGCTCCGGTCGTACGTGCTCCGCACACCGGAACTGCGTCCGGTCGACATCGCCCGGTCGCTGGCGGTAGGACGGGCGTCCTTCGAGGACCGTGCGGCCGTGGTCGCCGCCGACCGTGAGGGGCTGATGGCCGGCCTTGAGGCGCTGGCGGACGGCGGTTCGGCGGCGGGGGTTGTGGAGGGTTCGTCGGTGGGCGGGAAGCTGGCGTTCCTGTTCACGGGGCAGGGGAGTCAGCGGCTGGGGATGGGCCGTGAGCTGTACGAGGCGTATCCGGTGTTCGCGGACGCGCTGGACGCGGTCTGCGCCCGAATGGAGCTCGAAGTCCCGCTGAAGGACGTGCTGTTCGCGGGGGCCGAAAGTGGCCTCATCGACCAGACCGCGTATACGCAGCCTGCGTTGTTCGCGGTTGAGGTGGGCCTGTTCCGGCTCGTGGAGAGCTGGGGTCTGAAGCCCGACTTCCTGGCGGGTCATTCGATCGGTGAGATCGCGGCTGCGCATGTGGCGGGGGTGTTCTCGCTGGAGGACGCCTGTGCTCTGGTGTCTGCGCGTGGGCGGTTGATGCAGGCGCTGGCGACCGGCGGTGTGATGATCGCCGTTCAGGCGTCGGAGGACGAGGTGCTGCCGCTGCTGACCGACCGGGTGAGTATTGCCGCGATCAATGGTCCGCGGTCGGTTGTGATCGCGGGCGACGAAGCCGACGCGGTGGCGGTCGCCGAGTCTTTCGCCGGCCGCAAGTCCAAGCGGCTCACGGTCAGTCATGCCTTCCATTCGCCGCACATGGACGGCATGTTGGAGGACTTCCGGGCTGTGGCGGAGGGGCTGTCGTACGAGACTCCGCGCATTGCGGTGGTGTCGAATCTGACGGGTGCGCTGGCCTCGGAGGAGATGGGCTCGGCCGAGTTCTGGGTGCGTCATGTCCGCGAGGCGGTGCGTTTCCTGGACGGCATCCGCGCTCTGGAGGCTGCTGGGGTTACGACGTACGTCGAGCTCGGTCCCGACGGCGTCCTGTCGGCCATGGCCCAGGACTGCCTCAGCAAGGACGGCGCCACCTTCGCGCCCGCCCTCCGCAAGGGCCGTCCCGAGGCCGAGACCGCGGTCGCCGCCGTGGCTCGGGCGCATGTGCGGGGTGTGGACGTCGACTGGGCCGCGTTCTTCGCCGGGACCGGCGCTGAGCGGATTGATCTGCCGACGTACGCCTTCCAACGGCAGCGCTACTGGCTGCAGATCCCCGGCGCCGCGCAGAGCGGCGTCGCCGACGCGGTGGACGCTCGCTTCTGGGATGCCGTGGAGCGCGAGGATCTGGAGTCGCTGGCCGCCACCCTTGAGGTCGACGACGAGAGCGCGTGGAACAGCGTCCTCCCCGCCCTGTCCGCTTGGCGCCGCCGACGTCGTACGGAGTCGGAGGTGGACGGTTGGCGTTATCGGGTGTCGTGGAAGCCGCTGGCTGATGTCTCGGTGGCGGGGTTGTCCGGTTCCTGGGTGGTGGTTTCGCCGGCTGGGGGTGTGGATGACTCGGCTGTGGTGGGTGCGCTCGTCGGGCGTGGTGTTGAGGTCCGTCGGGTTGTGGTGGAGGCGGGTGCGGATCGGGTTGCACTGGCTGGGTTGCTGGCCGGCGAGGGGTCTGTCGCGGGTGTGGTTTCCCTTCTGGGGTTGGATGAGTCGCAGGGGTTGTCGGCGACTGTTGGTTTGGTGCAGGCGCTGGGTGATGCCGGGGTGGGGGCGCCGTTGTGGTGTCTGACGCGTGGTGCGGTGTCGGTGGGTCGTTCGGATCGGTTGGTGTCGCCGGTTCAGGCGCAGGTGTGGGGTCTTGGCAGGGTTGCTGCTCTGGAGGTTCCCGAGCGTTGGGGTGGACTCGTCGATCTGCCGGAGGTGCTGGACGAGCGGGCTGTGTCTCGTCTGGTGGGTGTGCTGGCGGGTTCTGGTGAGGATCAGGTCGCGGTTCGTTCTTCTGGTGTGTTCGGTCGTCGTCTGGTGCGTGCACCACGCGGCGAAGGTGCTGCGGCGTGGGCCCCGACTGGCACGGTTGTGGTGACGGGGGGTACGGGTGTTCTGGGTGGTCGGGTGGCGCGTTGGCTGGCGGGGGCGGGCGTTGAGCGTCTGGTTCTGACCAGTCGTCGTGGCCTGGATGCTCCGGGTGCGGCGGAGCTCGTCCAGGAGCTCATGAGCCTGGGCGTTGAGGCTTCGGTCGTGGCGTGTGATGCGGCCGACCGCGACGCTCTGCGGAACTTGCTGACGGCTGAGGCGGGGTCTTTGACGGCTGTGGTGCACACGGCTGGTGTGCTGGACGATGGTGTGCTGGATGCGTTGACTCCGGACCGGATCGACAGCGTGCTGCGGGCCAAGGCCGTCTCCGCACTCAACCTCCACGAGCTGACGGCCGAGCTGGGTATCGAGCTCTCTGCCTTCGTTCTGTTCTCGTCCATGAGTGGCACGGTGGGTGCTGCGGGCCAGGCCAACTACGCGGCTGCCAATGCCTTCCTGGATGCTCTGGCCGAGCAGCGGCGTGCGGATGGTCTCGCGGCGACGTCCCTCGCGTGGGGTCCGTGGGCCGAGGGCGGCATGGCCGCCGACGACGCGATGGACGCACGGATGCGCCGCGAGGGACTGCCCCCGATGGCGCCGGACGCGGCACTGACCGTTCTGCGTCAGAGCGTCGGGTCCGCCGATGCGGCGCTGACGGTGGTCGACGTGGACTGGCAGCGGTTCGCCCCTGCCCTGACCGTCGTGCGCCCCAGCAACCTCCTTGCCGAGTTGCCCGAGGCTCGCCCCGCCGGAACGGATTCCCGTACAGGCGGCGCAACGCCCTCCGAGGGCGCCGGCTCGTTCGTCGAGCGGCTGGCCGCGCTCGGTGGGGCCGAGCAGGAGCGGGAGCTTCTGAACCTGGTCCGTACACATGTCGCCGCCGTACTCGGACATGGCGGCGCGGACGCCGTGGGTGCCGAACGGGCCTTCAAGGAACTCGGTTTCGACTCCCTGACCGCCGTCGAGCTGCGCAACAGGCTCGGGGCCGCGACCGGCGTACGCCTGCCGGCCACACTGATCTTCGACTACCCGACCGCCACGGCTCTCGCTGCGTACCTGCGCGGCGAGTTGCTCGGCACTCAGGTCGTGGTGTCCGGTCCGGTGTCCAACGTCGTCGTCGACGACGATCCGATCGCGATCGTCGCGATGAGCTGCCGCTTCCCCGGTGGTGTACGGACCCCGGAAGACCTGTGGCGGCTGCTGTCGACCGGTGGTGACGCGATCGGTGAGTTCCCCGCCGATCGCGGCTGGGATCTGAGCCGGCTCTACAGCCCCGACCCCGACAAGCAGGGCACCTTCTATGCCCGTGAAGGCGGGTTCCTCTACGACGTTGCCGACTTCGACGCGGACTTCTTCGGGATCTCGCCGCGCGAGGCGCTCGCCATGGACCCCCAGCAGCGACTGCTCCTGGAGACGACCTGGGAGGCCTTCGAGCGGGCCGGGATCGACCCGTCGTCGCTGCGGGGCAGCCAGGCCGGTGTCTTCGTCGGCACCAACGGCCAGGACTACGGAGCAATGCTCCAGAACGTCCCGGACGGCATCGAAGGTTTCCTCGGTACCGGCAATGCGGCGAGCGTCGTCTCCGGCCGACTGTCCTACGCCTTCGGGTTGGAGGGCCCGGCCGTCACGGTGGACACCGCGTGCTCAGCCTCGCTGGTCGCCCTTCACTGGGCGGTCCAGGCGCTGCGCAGCGGCGAGTGCTCGCTCGCACTGGCCGGTGGCGTGACCGTCATGTCGTCGCCGGGTGCCTATATCGACTTCAGCCGTCAGCGTGGCCTGGCGGAGGACGGCCGTATCAAGGCGTTCGCGGCGGCCGCGGACGGTACGGGCTGGGGCGAAGGCGTCGGCATGCTCCTGGTGGAGCGGCTCTCGGACGCCCGCAGGAACGGTCACCCGGTCCTGGCCCTGGTCCGTGGCTCGGCCATCAACCAGGACGGTGCGAGCAACGGCCTGACCGCGCCGAACGGTCCCTCGCAGCAGCGCGTCATCCGCCAGGCCCTTGCCAACGCGGGCTTGTCCGCCGCAGAAGTGGACGCGGTCGAGGCGCACGGGACCGGCACGAGGCTCGGCGACCCGATCGAGGTGCAGGCACTCCTCGCCACGTACGGCCGCGAGCGCGAGGCCGACCAGCCGCTGTGGCTCGGCTCGATCAAGTCGAACATCGGCCACACGCAGGCAGCCGCCGGTGTCGCGGGCGTCATCAAGATGGTCCTCGCCATGCAGCACGGGGTGCTCCCACAGACCCTGCACGTGGACGAGCCGACCCCGCACGTCGACTGGTCGGCCGGCGACATCGCCCTGCTGACCGACGCCGTCGAGTGGCCCGAGACCGGTCGCCCGCGTCGCGCAGGTGTGTCGTCGTTCGGCTTCAGCGGCACCAACGCTCACACGGTTCTGGAACAGGCACCGAAGCCTGAGGAGGCGAACCCGCCCGCCCGACCGCATCAGCCCGGTGTCATGTCGTGGGCGCTCTCGGCGAAGAGCGAGGCGGCGCTGCGCGTCCAGGCCGAGCGGCTGCGGACGCGCATCGCCTCCGACCCGCTCCTCCAGCCCGCCGACGTGGCCTATTCCCTCGCGACATCGAGGGCGGCCCTTGAGCGGCGCGCCGTGGTCGTCGCGACGGAGCGTGACGAGTTCCTGGCCGCTCTCAAGGCGCTGGCCTCCGGACAGGCTGCTCCGGGCCTGGTGCAGGGCAGGGTGACCGAGGGCGGGCTGGCGTTCCTGTTCACGGGGCAGGGAAGTCAGCGGCTGGGGATGGGCCGGGAGCTGTACGAGGCGTATCCCGTCTTCGCGGATGCGTTGGATGCGGTGTGTGCTCGTCTGGAACTGCGCTTGAAGGACGTTCTGTTCGGAACCGAGCACGACTTGCTGGACCAGACCGCGTACACGCAGCCGGCTCTCTTCGCCGTTGAGGTGGCGTTGTTCCGTCTGGTGGAGAGCTGGGGCGTGAAGCCCGACTTCCTGGCCGGGCACTCGATCGGTGAGATTGCGGCCGCGCATGTGGCGGGGGTGTTCTCGCTGGAGGACGCCTGTGCTCTGGTTGAGGCTCGTGGTCGCCTGATGCAGGCACTGCCCACTGGCGGCGTGATGGTCGCCGTCCAGGCGTCGGAGGACGAGGTGCTGCCGCTGCTGACCGATCGGGTGAGCATTGCCGCGATCAACGGCCCCCAGGCCGTGGTCATTGCGGGTGACGAGGCCGAGGCGGTGGCGATCGCCGAGTCCTTCACCGGCCGCAAGACGAAGCGGCTCACGGTCAGCCATGCGTTCCATTCGCCGCACATGGACGGCATGCTCGCCGACTTCCGCAAGGTGGCGGAGGGGCTGTCGTACGGGGCTCCGCGGATCCCGGTCGTCTCGAACCTCACCGGGGCGCTGGTCACCGATGAGATGGGCTCGGCGGACTTCTGGGTCCGGCACGTCCGTGAGGCCGTCCGTTTCCTGGACGGCATCCGCACGCTGGAGGCCGCGGGCGTCACGACGTACATCGAACTCGGCCCCGACGGCATCCTCTCGGCCATGGCCCAGGACTGCCTGACGGGCGACGAAGCGCTGTTCGCGCCCGCTCTTCGCAAGAGCCGCCCCGAGGCGGAGACCGTCACCACGGCCCTCGCCCACGCGCACACCCACGGCATCGCCGTCGACTGGCACGCGTACTACTCCGGCTCCGGCACCGGGATCGGCGTCCAGCGCGTCGACCTCCCCACCTACGCCTTCCAGCGCCAGCGCTACTGGCTGGAGGAGGCGCCCGCCGCGGCGGCCGTCGAGCCCCTGCCCGGCTCGCTCGGGGCCGTGGACGCGCAGTTCTGGGCGGCCGTGGACAACGCGGATCTCCCCGCGCTCACCGCCACCCTGGACATCGACGCCGACCAGCCGCTGAGCGCCCTGCTGCCCGCACTGTCCGCCTGGCGGCGGAAGCGCAAGGAGCAGTCGGTCGTCGACGGCTGGCGCTACTCGGTCACCTGGAAGCCGATGGCCGATCCGGCCATCGCCCGGCCGGCCGGGACCTGGCTCGTCGTGACCCCCGCCACCGGCCCCGTCGACCTGCCCGCGGTCTCCGCCGCGCTGGCAGCACAGGGAGTGGACGTACGGGAAGTAGCCCTGGAGACATCCGAGTTGGATCGCGAAGGCCTGGCAGGCCGGATGCGTGAGGTGCTCGCGGGCGATCGGGCCGATGGCGTGCTGTCCCTGCTGGCGCTCGCCGAACACCCCCACCCGGCCCACCCGGCGGTGCCCACCGGGCTGCTCCTGACCGGGACGCTCGTACAGGCACTCGGCGACGCCGGAGTCGACGCCCCGCTGTGGTGCCTCACCACCGGCGCCGTGGCGACCGCACCCTCCGACCGGATCAGGAGCGCGGCACAGGCACAGGTCTGGGGCCTCGGCCGGGTCGTCGCCCTGGAACACCCCGAGCGCTGGGGCGGACTCGTCGACCTGCCCGTACCGGCGGACGGGCGGGCACTCGACCGGCTGCTCGCCGTCCTCGCGGGTGCCGGGGACGAGGACCAGATCGCTGTACGGTCCGCGGGCCTGCTCGCCCGCCGTATCGGGCACGCCGTGCCTCCCGCCGCCGGGCAGCCCGCCGACAGCGGGACACCGGGCGACGGCGCGTCGGCCGGCTCCGCCTGGCGGCCGCGCGGCACTGTCCTGGTCACCGGAGGCACGGGCGCGCTCGGCGGGCACGTCGCCCGCTGGCTCGCGGCACACGGCGCGGAGCACCTGGTCCTGCTCAGCAGGAGGGGCCCGCAGGCGCCCGGCGCCGAGGCCCTGGTCGCCGAGATCGCCGCTCTGGGGGCAGGGGCCACGGCCGTCGCCTGCGACGTGACCGACCGGGCCGCCGTGTCGGAGCTGCTCGCCAGGCTCGCCGACGGCATGTACGGTCCCGGCCTCACCGCCGTCTTCCACACGGCGGGTGCCGGGCAGTTCGCGCCGCTCGCCGAGACCGGCCCCGGCGAGGTCGCGGACGTCGTCGCCGCCAAGGTCGCGGGCGCCGCACACCTCGACGAACTGCTCGGCGACACGGAGCTGGACGCCTTCGTCCTCTTCTCCTCCATCGCCGGCGTCTGGGGCAGCGGAGGCCAGAGCGCCTACGCCGCGGCCAACGCCCACCTCGACGCCCTGGCTCAGCAGCGCCGGGCCCGCGGGCTGACAGCCACGTCCGTGGCCTGGGGTCCGTGGGGCGAGGGTGGGCTGGTCGCCGACGAGGAGGCGGCCGAGCAACTGCGCCGCCGCGGCCTGTCCGTCATGGCGCCGGAGTTGTCGATCGCCGCCCTTCAGCAGGCACTGGACGGGGACGAGACGGCAGTGACGGTGGCCGATGTCGACTGGGACCTGTTCGTGCCGGCGTTCACCGCCGCCCGGCCGCGTCCGCTGATCACCGACCTCCCCGAGGTGCGCCGCGCTCTGGCGGCAGAGCAGGACGGAGCCGCCACCGCGGCCGAGGAAGCGGCGGGCCTCGAAGCCGAGCTGCGTGGGATGAGCGGAACCGAGGCCGAGGGTGTCGTCCTGAACCTGGTCCGTGCGCAGGTCGCCGTCGTCCTCGGACACGAGGGAGCGACGACGGTCGAGGCGGCCCGTGCCTTCAAGGAGTTGGGCTTCGACTCGCTCACCGCGGTCGAGCTGCGCAACCGCCTCACCACCGCCACCGGACTGCGGCTGCCCGCAAGCCTGGTCTTCGACTACCCGACCCCGGCCGCACTGGCCGCGCACATCAGGGCGGAACTCCTCGGCGAGGACACCACGCCCGAACTCCCCGCACTCGCGGAGATCGACAAGCTGGAATTCCTCCTCTCGTCGGTTCCCGAGGACACCACCGAACGCGCTCGCGTCACCGCACGGCTCGAATCGCTCCTGTCGAACTGGAACAGGGCAGAACGAGCGGTCATCGGAGAGGACGAAGAAATAGCCATCGAATCGGCATCCGCCGACGACCTCTTCGACATCATCAACAACGAATTCGGAAAATCCTGATCTGATGACCGATCCGATGTCCGTATGCATTCTGCAATTCCCCAGGGGGTGACGTTCCAGTGGCCAGCGCGAACGAAGAAAAGCTTCTCGAAAACCTGAAGTGGATGACCACTGAGCTGCGTCGGGCCCGCCGCCGCCTCCAGGAGGTCGAGGCGGACGCCCAGGAACCGATTGCCATTGTCGCGATGAGCTGCCGGTTCCCCAACGGGGTAAGGTCCCCGGAGGATCTGTGGCGCCTGGTCGACGAGGGCGGCGACGCCATCACCGGATTCCCCGCCGACCGTGGCTGGGACATCGAGTCGCTCGCCGACCCGGACCCCGACCGCAAGGGCACCTTCTACAACACCGGCGGCGGATTCCTCGACGAGGCCACCGCATTCGATCCGGGATTCTTCGGCATATCGCCGCGCGAGGCGCTCGCCATGGACCCGCAGCAGCGCCAGCTCCTGGAGACCTCGTGGGAGGTCTTCGAGCGCGCGGGCATCGACCCCTCGGCGGTACGCGGCAGCCGCACCGGCGTGTACGTCGGCGCGGGCGCCATGGGGTACGGAGCCGACCTCAAGGAAGCACCGGAAGGGCTGGAGGGACTGCTGCTGACCGGCGCCGCCACCAGCGTCCTGTCGGGACGGGTCAGCTACGTGTTCGGGCTGGAAGGCCCTGCGGCCACCGTCGACACGGCCTGCTCCTCCTCGCTCGTCGCCCTGCACCTCGCCACCCAGGCCCTGCGCCAGCGCGAGTGCTCGCTCGCGCTGGTCGGCGGCGTGTGCGTGATGCCCAGCCCCGACGTGTTCGTCGAGTTCAGCCGCCAGCGCGGCCTGGCCGCCGACGGCCGCTGCAAGTCCTTCGCCGCGGCCGCCGACGGCACCGGGTGGTCCGAAGGCGTCGGCGTCCTCCTGGTGGAGCGCCTCTCCGACGCCCGCCGCAACGGCCATCCCGTCCTCGCCGTGGTCCGTGGCTCCGCTGTCAATCAGGACGGTGCGAGCAACGGCCTGACCGCCCCCAACGGGCCCGCCCAGCAGCGAGTCATCCGCCAGGCCCTGGAGAACGCCCGACTGTCGGCGGCCGAGGTCGACGCCGTCGAGGCCCACGGCACGGGGACCACGCTCGGCGACCCCATCGAGGCACAGGCCCTCCTTGCGACCTACGGGCAGGACCGCCCCGATGGCCGCCCCCTGCGCCTGGGCTCCCTCAAGTCCAACATCGGTCACACGCAGGCCGCCGCCGGTGTCGCGGGCATCATCAAGATGGTCATGGCGATGCGGCACGGTGTGCTGCCGAAGACCCTGCACGTGGACGAGCCGACCCCGAACGTCGACTGGACCGAAGGCGCCGTCTCGCTGCTCACCGAGCCGATGCCCTGGCCCGAGACCGGCGCGCCCCGGCGCGCGGCCGTTTCCGCGTTCGGCGTGAGCGGCACCAATGCGCACACCATCATCGAACAGGCCCCCGAGACGGACGCCGAGTCCGAGGCCGAGCCCGACGCCGGCTCCGGGCCCGCGGCGGGTCCCGCCGTCCCGGCCACGGTCCCGGCGGTGCTGCCCTGGACACTCTCCGGCAGGGGCGCCGCAGCGCTGCGCGCCCAGGCCGCCAGGCTTCTCACGACCTATGGCCAGGACGGTTCGGCCGAACGTTCCCTCGACATCGGCTACTCGCTGGCCACCACCCGCGCAGCCCTGGAGCACCGCGCCGTGCTTCTCGGGCGTACGGAGGAGGACTTCGGAACCGCACTCTCCGCGCTCGCCGAGGGTGCGGAGTCCGCAGGCCTGGTGCAGGGCAGGGTGACCGAGGGCAAGGTCGCGTTCCTGTTCACGGGGCAGGGGAGTCAGCGGCTGGGGATGGGGCGTGAGCTCTATGAGACGTATCCCGTCTTCGCGGACGCGCTTGACGCGGTCTGTGAGCGGCTGGATCTTGAAGTGCCGCTGAAGGACGTCCTGTTCGGGACGGAGGCGGATCTGCTGGACGAGACCGCGTATACGCAGCCTGCGTTGTTCGCGGTCGAGGTGGCGTTGTTCCGGCTGGTGGAGTCGTGGGGCCTGAAGCCGGACTTCCTGGCGGGTCATTCGATCGGTGAGATTACGGCCGCGCATGTGGCGGGGGTGTTCTCGCTGGAGGACGCCTGTGCTCTGGTGTCTGCGCGTGGGCGGTTGATGCAGGCGCTGCCGGGCGGTGGCGTGATGATCGCGCTGCAGGCGTCGGAGGACGAGGTCCTGCCGCTGCTCACCGACCGGGTGAGCATCGCCGCGATCAACGGTCCGCAGTCGGTCGTGATCGCGGGTGACGAGGCCGATGCGGTGGCGATCGCCGAATCCTTCACCGACCGTAAATTCAAGCGACTGACCGTCAGCCACGCCTTCCATTCGCCGCACATGGACGGCATGCTCGACGCCTTCCGCAAGGTGGCGAAGGGGCTCTCGTACGAGGCTCCGCGCATCCCCGTGGTCTCGAACCTCACCGGCACCCTGATCTCCGACGAGATGGGCTCGGCCGAGTTCTGGGTCCGGCACGTCCGTGAGGCCGTCCGTTTCCTCGATGGCATCCGCGCGCTGGAGGCTGCGGGTGTCACCAAGTACGTCGAGCTGGGTCCCGACGGTGTTCTGTCCGCCCTGGCCCAGGAGTGCGTGAGCGGCGAGGACTCCGTCTTCATCCCCGTACTCCGCAAGGCACGTCCCGAAGCCGAGACGGTCACCACTGCCCTCGCCACGGCTCACGCCCATGGCATTCCCGTCGACTGGCAGACGTATTTCTCCGGGACCGGCGCCCAGCGCGTCGACCTCCCCACCTACCCCTTCCAGCACGAGCGCTACTGGCTGGAGCCCGCCACCGCCGGAGCCGGTGATGTGAGCGGAGCGGGGCTCGACCCGGCCGCGCACCCCCTGCTCGGCGCGGCCGTCACCCTGGCCGGCTCGGACAGTGTGCTGTTCACCGGTCGGCTCTCGCTCCGCACGCAGCCCTGGCTCGCCGACCACACCGTGTCCGGCACCATCGTGCTGCCGGGTGCCGCGTTCGTCGAACTCGCCGTGCGTGCCGGCGATCAGGCCGGTTGCGAGCGTGTCGAGGCGCTGATGCTCGATGTGCCGCTCGCCCTGCCCGCGGAGGGCGCTGTACGCATCCAGGTGCTCGTCGAGACGCCCGACGAGCAGGGGCGCCGTCCCTTCACCGTTTCCTCCCGGCCGGAGACCGCTTCGGCCGATACCCCCTGGGAGCGCCACGCCCGGGGCGTGCTCGCGCCCACCGGCCCTGCCCCGTCGTTCGATCTGGCACAGTGGCCCCCCGCCGGGGCCGAGGCCGTGGACATCACGGACCTCTACGCGTCCCACGACCCCGCGTCCCACGATTCCGAGTCGGACGCCATCGTGTCCAACGACGCCCAGGGCGCGCACGGGCCCGAGCGCGGTGGGCTGTTCCGTGCCGTGGAGGCCGTCTGGCGCCGCGACCGTGACCTCTTCGCCGAGGTGCGTCTGCCCGAAGGCGGCCCGGACGCACAGGCCTTCGGCCTGCACCCGGTGCTGCTCGACGCCGCCGCGCACGCGGCCTTCGCACTGGACGAGCAGCGCGGAACGGGAGCCGGGCTGGGCACATGGTCCGACGTGACCCTGCACGCCGTGGGCGCCGGTGCCCTGCGCGTACGGATACGGCGGGCTGACGACGGCGCTGTCGGCCTGGACCTCGCGGACGACCTGGGCGCACCAGTGGCGACCGTGGGCGGTTTGACTCCGCGACCCTTCGCGGCGGGTGAGTCCGGTGCTCTGCAAGCGGGTTCAGGCGGACAGGTTGTCCGGCATGACGCGCTGTTCCAGCTCGACTGGGTGCGGCTGCCCCTCGCCGACCGCACGTCCGCTCCCGCCGAGGAGTGCGCCGTACTCGGCTCTGCCGACGGGTTCGTGGGCGCGGCCACCGGTTACGCAGATCTGGCGGCGCTGGGCGCAGCGGTCGACGCGGGCGCTCCCGTACCGCCGTACGTCGTCGTCCCCCTTGAGCGGCAGGCGACCGGCAACGGGTCGGATGCCCTGCACGAGGCCATGCACCACGCGCTCGCCCTGGTGCAGTCCTGGCTGGATGACCAGCGCTTCGCGACCTCGCGCCTCGTCGTCCTGACCCGAGGCGCGGTCGCGGGGCCCGGCGAAGGCGTCGACGACCTGCCGCACGCCGCGGTGTGGGGTCTGGTGCGTTCGGCGGAGACGGAGAACCCCGGCCGTTTCGTTCTCGCCGACCTCGACGCGGAGGTGGATGCCGGCCCCGCCGGCCAGGACCGGGTGCCTGCTGCCGACCGAGCCTCCCTGCTCTCCGCGACCCTGCTCTCCGCCGTGCTCGCCTTCGGTGAGCCGGAGTTGCTGCTGCGGGACGGAGTCGTACACGTCCCCCGCCTGAACCGGAGCCGTACCGCCTTCCGCTCCGATGTCACCGGCATCGATCCGACCGGAACCGTCCTGATCACCGGCGGTTCCGGCACGCTCGCCGGTATCGTCGCGCGGCACCTGGCCACCGCCCACGGTGTGCGGCGTCTGCTGCTGCTGAGCCGCCGGGGTGCCGATGCGCCGGGCGCCGGTGAACTCACCGCTGAGCTGGCCGGCTTGGGTGCGCAGGTGTCGTGGGCGGCGTGTGACGCGGGGGACCGGGACGCGCTCGCGGCCGTCCTGTCCGCTGTTCCTGCCGCGCACCCGCTCACCGCGGTCGTCCACACGGCCGGTGTTCTCGACGACGGTGTGATCGGCTCGCTCACCCCGCAGCGCCTCGACACGGTCCTCCGTCCGAAGGCCGATGCCGCCCTCCACCTCCACGAACTGACCCGCGACCTGCCCCTGTCCGCCTTCGTTCTCTTCTCCGCGATCGCCGGCACCCTCGGCAGCGCGGGACAGGCCAACTACGCGGCCGCCAACGTCTTCCTGGACGCTCTGGCCCAGCACCGCCACGACCAGGGCCTGCCGGCCACCTCGCTCGCCTGGGGCCTGTGGGCCGACGCCAGCGGGATGACCGGCGGACTCGGCGAGGCCCACCTGCGGCGCATGGAACAGCAGGGCATGGGCGCGCTCTCCGCCACCGAAGGCATGGCTCTGCTCGACGCGGCCCTCGCCGCCGGCCGGCCGGCCCTGGTCCCGGCCCGTCTGAACATCCCTGGCCTGCGCAATGCCGCCGGCCCCGGCCCGGTCGCTCCGGTGTTCCGGTCGCTCCTCGGCACGTCGGGCCGGCGGACCGCGCAGACCCGCACCGACGGCGGCACCCCGCTTGCCGAGCGGCTGACCCGCCTCACCGGTCCCGAACAGGACCGGGCGCTGCTCGATCTCGTACGGGCACAGGTCGCCTCCACACTCGGCCACGCCTCGGCCGAACAGGTCGACCCCGCACGCGCGTTCAAGGACCTGGGCTTCGACTCCCTGACCGCCGTCGAGCTGCGCAACCGCCTCGGCGCCGCCACCGGCCTACGTCTGCCGACCACGCTCGTCTTCGACCATCCGACGCCCACCGCGCTCGTCCGGCAGCTGCGGACCGACCTTCTCGGCGCCCCGCAGGAGCCTGGAACCGACGCGCCGGGCCTCCCCCCGCGTGTCGGCCTCGCCGACGACCCCATCGCCATCGTGGCCATGAGCTGCCGCTACCCCGGCGGTGTCCGCACCCCCGAGGAGCTGTGGCGGCTCGTCGAGACCGGTGGCGACGCGATCGCCGGACTCCCGGGCAACCGGGGGTGGGACACCGACGAGTTGTACGCCGACGAGGACGGCCGGACCTTCGCGGGCGGCTTCCTGTACGACGCCGACGCGTTCGACGCCGACTTCTTCGGCATCTCGCCGCGCGAGGCGCTCGCCATGGACCCGCAGCAGCGTCTGCTGCTCGAAACCTCCTGGGAGGCGATCGAGCGAGCGGGCATCGACCCGTCGTCGCTGCGCGGCAGCCGGGCCGGCGTCTTCGTCGGCGCCGCCTACAGTGGCTACGACGCACAACTGGAGCAGTCCGGCGCGGACGGCGTCCTCGGCCATGTGATGACGGGCAATGCGGGCAGTGTCATGTCCGGTCGTGTCTCCTACGCGCTGGGCCTGGAGGGGCCGGCGGTCACGGTCGACACGGCGTGCTCGTCGTCGCTGGTCGCTCTGCACTGGGCGATCCAGGCCCTGCGCAACGGCGAATGCTCGCTGGCGCTCGCCGGTGGCGTGACGGTGATGTCGACCCCCGGCACCTTCAGCGAGTTCAGCCGGCAGGGCGGCCTGTCGCCAGACGGCCGGTGCAGGGCGTTCGCGTCGGCTGCGGACGGTACGGGCTGGGGTGAGGGCGTCGGCATGCTCCTGGTGGAGCGGCTGTCCGATGCCGAGCGGAACGGTCACCCGGTCCTGGCCGTGGTGCGTGGCTCGGCCGTCAACCAGGACGGTGCGAGCAACGGTCTGACCGCTCCGAACGGTCCCTCCCAGCAGCGGGTGATCCGCGCGGCGCTGGCGAGCGCGGGCCTGTCGGCCGGCGACATCGATGCGGTGGAGGCGCACGGTACGGGTACGAAGCTCGGTGATCCGATCGAGGCGCAGGCTCTCCTTGCCACGTACGGGCAGGAGCGCTCCGAGGGCCGCCCGCTGTGGCTGGGCTCCATCAAGTCGAACATCGGCCATACGCAGGCCGCCGCCGGTGTCGCGGGCATCATCAAGATGGTCCTCGCCCTGCAGCACGGCGTGCTGCCGCAGACGCTTCACGTCGACGAGCCGACCCCGCACGTCGACTGGACCGCAGGCGACGTCACTCTGCTGACCGAGCAGACGGCCTGGCCGACGGTGGACCGGCCGCGACGAGCCGCAGTGTCGTCCTTCGGGATCAGCGGCACCAACGCCCACACCATCATCGAACAGGCTCCGGAGACCGGGACCGCGACCGAGTCGAAGCCGTCGGCGGGGACCGTCACGCGCGGGGCCCTGCCGTACGTCCTCTCGGCCAGGAGCTCGGACGCTCTCCGCGCCCAAGCGCGGCAATTGCTGTCCGTGGTGGAGGCCGCCGACCGTCCCCGAGTCACCGATCTGGCCTACTCCTTGGCCACCGGCCGGGCCGACCTCGATCACCGCGCGGCGCTCGTCGCCGACCACCGGGAGGACCTGACGCGGGCGCTCGCGGCCCTGGCGGCGGGCGAGCAGGTGCCTGGTCTGGTGCAGGGCACGGCTTCCGGGGGCAGGCTCGCCTTCCTGTTCACGGGGCAGGGGAGCCAGCGGCTGGGGATGGGGCGAGGGCTGTACGAGGCGTACCCCGTCTTCGCGCGGGCCCTGGACGCGGTGTGTGAGCGGATGGAACTGCCGCTCAAGGACGTGCTGTTCGGGACCGACGGCGCCGCGCTGGACGAGACCGCGTACACGCAGCCGGCTCTCTTCGCGGTTGAGGTGGCGTTGTTCCGGCTGGTGGAGAGCTGGGGTCTGAAGCCGGACTTCCTGGCGGGCCATTCGATCGGTGAGATTACGGCCGCGCACGTGGCCGGAGTGCTCTCGCTGGAGGACGCCTGCACCCTGGTCGAGGCTCGTGGGCGGCTGATGCAGGCACTGCCGACCGGCGGCGTGATGATCGCCGTCCAGGCATCGGAGGACGAGGTCCTGCCGCTGCTCACCGACCGCGTGAGCATTGCTGCCATCAACGGTCCGCAGTCGGTCGTGATCGCGGGTGACGAGGCCGACGCGGTGGCGGTCGTGGAGTCCTTTGCCGGCCGCAAGTCCAAGCGGCTCACGGTCAGCCACGCCTTCCACTCGCCCCACATGGACGGCATGCTCGCCGACTTCCGGAAGGTCGCCGAGGGTCTGACGTACGAGACGCCTCGCATCCCCATCGTCTCCAACCTCACCGGCGCTCTCGTCACCGACGAGATGGCTTCGGCCGACTTCTGGGTCCGCCACGTCCGCGAGGCCGTCCGTTTCCTCGACGGCATCCGCACCCTGGAGAGCCGCGGGGTCACCACCTACATCGAACTCGGCCCCGACGGCGTCCTTTCCGCCCTCGCCCAGGACTGCGTCACCGACGGGGCCGCGGTCCTCGCTCCCGTACTCCGCGCGGCGCGTCCCGAGCCCGAGACCGTCACCACCACCCTCGCCACGGCCCATGCCCACGGCATCGCCGTCGACTGGCAGGCGTACTTCTCCGGCACCGGCGCCCGGCGCGTCGACCTCCCCACCTACCCCTTCCAGCGCCAGCGCTACTGGCCCGAAGCCGCCGCCCCGAGCGGTTCGGCGGCCGGACTCGCGGACAAGGACGTCGACGCACGCTTCTGGGACGCGGTCGAGCGGGCGGACCTGGGCTCCCTCGTCGGTGGGCCGGAGATCGACGGGGACCAGCCGCTCAGCGTCGTACTGCCCGCCCTCTCCGACTGGCGGCGCAACCAGCAGGCGCAGTCGCAGGCGGACGCCCGGCTCTATCGCATCGCGTGGCAGCCGTGGTCCGGGGCCGACCGGGGCACACCCGCAGGCACCTGGCTGGTGGCCGTGCCGGCGCCGTACGCGGACGATCCGTGGGTCCGCGCGCTGACCGACCGTATGGCCGACGGTGGCGCGGGGGTCGTACCGTTCACGCTCGACGTCGCCGACAGTGACCCGGCGTCGCTTCGCGCCCGGCTGGACGAGCGGCTGCGCGAGGCGGTCGCCGGCGGCCCGGTGGCCGGTGTCCTGTCCCTTCTTGCGCTGGACGAGCGGCCCCACCCCGAACACCCCGGCGTGCCTGTCGGACTGGCCCTCACCTCCGCCCTCACCTCGGTGCTCACCGAACCGGCCCGGGAAGGCGACGCGACCGGAGGCGTCGAAGCACCCCTGTGGTGTGTCACGCGTGACGCCGTCGCGGCCGCCGGGACCGACGAACTCGGTGGTGCCGCCCAGGCGCAGGTCTGGGGCCTCGGCCGAGTCGTCGCCCTGGAGCACCCCGAACGCTGGGGCGGTCTCGTCGACCTCCCGGCGGCATGCGACGACCACGTCCTGTCGCGGCTGATGGCGGTGCTCGCAGGACCGGGCGACGAGGACCAGGTGGCGGTCCGTACCTCCGGCACCCTCGTACGACGGCTGGTGCGCGCCGCCTCGACGAGCGCGCGGTCCGCGGCCTGGACCCCGCGCGGCACGGTGCTCGTCACCGGCGGCACGGGCGCCCTCGGCCGCCACGTGGCGCGACACCTCGCCGAGCGGGGTGCCGAACGGCTCGTGCTCGTCAGCCGCCGGGGCGCCGACGCGCCCGGTGCGGCCGAGATCGAGGCGGAGCTCTCCGCGTTCGGCGCGGCCGTGACCCTCGCGGCCTGCGACGTCGCCGACCGCGACGCGCTCGAAGCGCTCGTCGCGCGGCTCGCTGCCGACGGCACTCCGGTACGTGCCGTGGTGCACGCCGCCGGCGTCTCGCAGCCGCCCGGCACGGGAACGGACCTCCCCGGCTTCGCCCATGTCGTGGCCGCGAAGACGGCGGGAGCCGTCCATCTCGACGCGCTGTTCGACGCGCCGGACTCCCTCGACGCGTTCGTCCTCTTCTCCTCCATCGCCGGTGTCTGGGGCAGTGGCGGCCAGGGAGCGTACGCGGCCGCCAACACCTTCCTCGACGCGCTCGCAGAACGGCGCAGGGCCCGCGGTCTCGCCGCCACGGCGATCGCCTGGGGACCGTGGGCCGACGGCGGCATGGCGACCGAGGGCGACGCGGAGGAGCAGCTGAGCCGACGCGGCCTGCCGCCCATGGACCCGGCGACGAATCTGCTGGCGCTTGAGCGTGCCGTCGCGGGCCGGGAGCCCGCGGTGACCGTCGCCGACGTCGACTGGGCGCGCTTCGCGCCCGTGTTCGCCGCGGCCCGCCCCCGCCCGCTCATCGGCGACCTGCCCGAGGTACGGGACGCACTGCGCGGGGACACCCCCGCCGGGGGAGGACCGGCGGAGACTGCTTCTCCCGCCGCACTCCAGAGGCTGACGGAACTCACCGGGGAGGACAGGGAAGCGGCCCTCCTCGACCTCGTACGCGAGCACGCGGCAACGGCCCTGGGCCACGCGTCCGCCGACGCGGTCGCAGCCGAACGGGCCTTCAAGGACCTCGGCTTCGACTCGCTCACCGCCGTCGAACTGCGCAACCGCCTCGGCGCCGCGTGCGGCCTGCGGCTGCCGTCCAGCCTCGTCTTCGACTACCCCAACCCGCAGGCGCTCACCCGCCATCTGCTGCACACCCTCTTCCCCGAGGGCGCAGGCGGGCCGACCGGACCGGCTCTGGACACCGACCCGCAGGAGGCGGAGCTGCGCCGGACGCTGGCCGCCATCCCGCTGGGCCGGATCCGCGAGGCAGGGCTCCTGGACACGCTGCTCCGGCTCGCCGGACCCGACACCCCCGCCCCTGCCACGAGCCCCGCCGACGAGAGCGAGTCCATCGACACGATGGATCTCCAGGCCCTCCTCGACCTGGCGCTCGACGGCGGCGGTGATCCCGACGGCCTCGACGGGCCCGACGGCCCCGGCGGCAACGCCAACGACAGCAACCGATTCTGACGTGCCCGAAGTGCGGAGTAAGTGATGACAACCCCCAACGAAAAAGTCGTTGAAGCGCTGCGGGCCTCCCTCAAGGAAACCGAGCGGCTGCGTCGCCGGAACCAGGAGCTCACCGACGCCTCGCGCGAGCCGATCGCGATCGTCGGCATGAGCTGCCGCTTCCCGGGCGGAGTCAGCTCGCCCGAGGAGCTGTGGAGACTCGTCGAGAGCGGTGGCGACGCCATTTCGGGCTTCCCCGTCAACCGCGGCTGGGACATCGAGTCGCTGTACGACCCCGATCCGGACCACGAGGGCACCACCTACGCCCGCGACGGCGGGTTCCTGCACGACGCCGCCGACTTCGACCCCGCGTTCTTCGGGATCTCCCCGCGCGAGGCCCTCGCCATGGACCCGCAGCAGCGCCTGCTCCTGGAGACCACCTGGGAGGTCTTCGAACGAGCCGGAATCGACCCCGCGTCGCTGCGCGGCAGCCGGGCCGGCGTCTTCGTCGGCGCGTCCGCCAACGCCTACGGAGCCGGCTCACACGACCTCCCCGACGGCGTGGAGGGTCACCTCCTCACCGGCACCGCGTCCAGTGTCATCTCCGGCCGACTCGCCTACGTCTTCGGCCTGGAGGGCCCCGCCGCCACCATCGACACGGCGTGCTCGTCCTCCTCCGTCGCCCTGCACATGGCCGTCCAGGCGCTGCGCCAGGGCGAGTGCTCGCTCGCGCTGGCCGCGGGCGTCACCGTCCTCGCGGGCCCGGACGTCTTCGTCGAGTTCAGCCGCCAGCGCGGCCTGTCGCCCGACGGCCGCTGCAAGTCCTTCGCCGAGGCGGCCGACGGCACCGGCTGGTCGGAGGGCGTCGGCGTCCTCCTGGTGGAGCGCCTCTCCGACGCCCGCCGCAACGGCCACCGCATCCTCGCCGTGGTCCGGGGCTCAGCCGTCAACCAGGACGGCGCCAGCAACGGCCTGACCGCCCCCAACGGGCCCGCCCAGCAGAAGGTCATCCGCCAGGCCCTGGAGAGCGCCCGGCTGACCCCCGCGGACATCGACGCGGTCGAGGCTCACGGCACCGGCACGACCCTCGGCGACCCCATCGAGGCGCAGGCACTCCTCGCCACCTACGGCCAAGGGCGCACGGACGACCGGCCGCTGTGGCTCGGCTCCTTGAAGTCGAACCTCGGCCACACCCAGAACGCCGCCGGCGTCGCCGGCATCATCAAGATGGTCATGGCGATGCAGCACGGGCTGCTGCCGAAGACCCTGCACGTCGACGAGCCGACCTCGCACGTCGACTGGTCGACGGGCGGAGTGGCGCTGCTGACCGAGCCGGTGGAGTGGCCGGAGACCGGGCGCCCGCGCCGGGTCGGCGTCTCCGCCTTCGGCGTCAGCGGCACGAATGTGCACACGATCATCGAGCAGGCCCCTGCCGCGGACGAGACATCGGAACCGGAGCCCGCCGCGCCGCCGAAGGCGCTGCCCTGGCTCCTCTCGGCGAAGGGCCGGGACGCTCTGCGCGACCAGGCCGGGCACCTGCTCGCCTACGCCGAAAAGCACCCCGGCCTGCGTCCGGTCGACATCGCCAGGTCGCTGGCGGTGGGACGGGCGTCCTTCGAGGACCGCGCGGCCGTGGTCGCCGCCGACCGTGAGGGGCTGCTGGCCGGCCTTGCGGCACTTGCGGAGGGCGGCTCGACGTCGGGTCTCGTCAAGGGTACGCAGCTCGCCGGAAAGCTGGCGTTCCTGTTCACGGGGCAGGGGAGTCAGCGGCTGGGGATGGGCCGTGAGCTGTACGAGGCGTATCCCGTCTTCGCGGACGCGCTGGATGCGGTGTGTGCCCGCATGGACCTCGAAGTGCCGCTGAAGGATGTGCTGTTCGGGGCGGATGGTGCTGCGCTGGACGAGACCGCGTATACGCAGCCTGCGTTGTTCGCGGTCGAGGTGGCGTTGTTCCGGCTGGTGGAGTCGTGGGGCCTAAAGCCCGACTTCCTGGCCGGGCACTCGATCGGTGAGATCGCGGCCGCGCATGTGGCCGGGGTGCTGTCCCTCGACGATGCGTGCACGCTGGTCTCCGCCCGCGGCCGGCTCATGCAGGCGCTGCCCACCGGCGGAGCCATGGTCGCCGTCCAGGCGTCGGAGGACGAGGTCCTGCCGCTGCTCACCGACCGTGTGAGCATCGCCGCGATCAACGGTCCGCAGTCGGTCGTGATCGCGGGTGACGAGGCCGACGCGGTGGCGATCGCCGAGTCCTTCACCGGCCGCAAGACGAAGCGGCTCACGGTCAGCCACGCCTTCCATTCGCCGCACATGGACGGCATGCTCGACGCCTTCCGTGAGATCGCCGAGAGCCTCACCTACGAGACTCCGAGCATCCCCGTGGTCTCGAACCTCACCGGCACCCTGATCTCCGACGAGATGGGCTCGGCCGAGTTCTGGGTCCGGCACGTCCGCGAGGCCGTCCGTTTCCTGGACGGCATCCGCGCCCTGGAAGCTGCGGGCGTCACCAAGTACGTCGAGCTGGGCCCCGACGGTGTGCTCTCCGCCATGGCCCAGGACTGCGTGACCGGCGAGGACTCCGTCTTCATCCCCGTACTCCGCAAGGCACGTCCCGAAGCCGAGACGGTCACCACCGCCCTCGCCACGGCTCACGCCCATGGCATTCCCGTCGACTGGCAGACGTACTTCGCCGGGACCGGCGCCCAGCGCGTCGACCTCCCCACCTACCCCTTCCAGCGCCAGCGCTACTGGATCGAGCCGGGCAGCCGTACCGGAGACGTGGGCGCAGCCGGGCTGGAGGATGCCGGGCATCCGCTGCTGGGTGCGGCGGTGGCGCTCGCCGACTCCGAAGGCTTCCTCTTCACCGGGCGGCTCGGTCTCGCCTCGCACCCCTGGCTGGCCGATCACGCGGTCATGGACACCGTTCTGCTTCCGGGCACGGCCTTCGTCGAGCTCGCGGTGCGCGCCGGTGACCAGGTCGGATGCGATGTCGTCGAGGAGCTGACGCTGGAAGCGCCGCTGGTGCTGCCCGAGCGCGGTGGCGTCCAGGTACAGATGCACGTCGGCGCGCCCGACGCGGACGGCACGGGACGGCGGACGTTCACCCTGTCCTCGCGTACGCAGGACAGCGCGGCCGACGAGCCGTGGACGCGGCACGCCGGCGGCGTACTCGCTCACGGCGCGGCGCAGCCGGCCTTCGCGCCGGTCCAGTGGCCCCCGGCGGGTGCCGAGGCGATCCCGACGGAGAGCCTGTACGCGGACCTGGCCGAGGTCGGTATGGGATACGGACCCGCGTTCCGCGGCCTCACGGGCGCGTGGCGCCACGGAGAGAGCGTCTACGTCGAGGTCGCGCTCCCCGAGGAAACCGCCTCCACGGCACGGGACTTCGGCCTGCACCCAGCCCTGCTGGACGCGGCGCTGCACGCGCTGGGCCTCGGTGTGCTGGGAGGCACCGAGGGCGAGGGGCGGCTCCCGTTCGCGTGGAGCGGTGTGACCCTGCACGCGGCCGGAGCGGACGCGCTGCGCGTGCACCTCACTCCGGCGGGCGCCAACGGCGTACGCCTGGAGATCGCGGACGCCGCCGGCGCACCCGTCGCGACCGTCGACTCGCTCGTCCTGCGGACCGTATCGGAGGAGCAGGTACGAGCCGCGCGCACCGCGTACCACGAGTCGGTGTTCCGGGCGGAGTGGACGGCCCTGCCGGCCGCCGCCGGATCCGCGGCGACACCCGGCCGCTGGGCCGTACTGGGAGCGGCGGACGCGGGCGATTCCCCGCGCGACGCACTGGTGCACGCGCTGCGCAGCCACCTGCCCGGTGAGGTCGCGCTCTACACCGACCTGGCCGAGCTGGCCGCGGCCGTCGAGGCCGGAGCGGCCGCACCGGACGCCGTGTTCGCCGCGTACGCGCAGTCCGGTGCCGACGGACCGGCTGTGCCGGACCTGTCCTCGCAGGCCGTGCACTCGGCCACCCACGACGCCCTTGCACTCGTCCAGACGTGGTTCGGTGAGGAGCCCTTCGCCGGGGAGCGGTTCGCCGCCACCCGCCTGGCCGTGCTCACCCGGGGCGCGGTCGCGGCGGGCGACGGCGACACGGTCACCGACCCCGTACACGCGGCCGTCTGGGGGCTGCTGCGCTCCGCGCAGTCCGAGAACCCCGACCGCCTGCTGCTGATCGACACCGACGGAGTCGAGGACTCCGTACACGCCCTGCCCGCCGCGCTCGCCGCCGGCGAGCCGCAACTCGCCCTGCGGGCAGGCTCCGTACACGCACTTCGGCTCGCCCGTGTGGCCGCAACGCAGGAGCACGCCGCAGCGACGGAGTACGCGCCCGGATCGACGGTGCTGATCACCGGCGCGGGCGGCATGCTCGGCGGTCTGATCGCCCGCCGCCTCGTCGCCGAGCACGGCGTACGGCATCTCCTGCTGGTGGGCCGCCGCGGTGGCACCACCCCCGAAGCGGAACAGCTGAGCGCCGAACTGGCCGAGGCGGGCGCCTCGGTGACCTGGGCTGCGTGCGACGTCGCCGACCGGGACGCCCTCGCAGCCGTACTGCACGCCATACCCGCCGAGCACCCGCTCGGCGCGGTCGTCCACACCGCCGGTGTGCTGGACGACGGTGTGATCGCCTCACTGACCCCCGAGCGGCTCTCGGCCGTGCTGCGCCCCAAGGTCGATGCCGCCTGCAACCTCCACGAGCTGACCCGGCACCTCGACCTCACGGCGTTCGTGCTCTTCTCCTCCATCGGCGGCGTCTTCGGTGGCCCGGGACAGGGCAACTACGCGGCGGCGAACGTGTTCCTCGACGCCCTCGCCCAGCACCGCCGGTCCCGGGGACTCGCCGCCACCTCCCTGGCCTGGGCCCTGTGGGCCGACAGCGCGGGCATGGCCGGCAGCCTCGACGAGGCCGACATCAGCCGCATGCGGCGCAACGGCCTGCCCCCGCTGACCACGGCCGAGGGCCTGGAGCTGTTCGACCTCGCCCACCGCATCGACGAGGCCGCACCGGTCCTGATGCGCGCCGACCTGTCCGCCCTGCGCACGCAGGCCCAGGCCGGCACGATGTCGCCGCTGCTGCGCGGTCTCGTACGGGTCCCCGCGCGCCGTACCGTCAGTGGCGCGGCCGGAACGGATGGCGAGTCCGGACTGCGGCAGCGCCTCGCCGGGCTCTCGGCCGCCGAACAGGACCGTACGCTGCTCGACCTCGTTCGCAAGCAGGTCGCCGCGGCTCTCGGCTACCCCGGACCCTCCGCCGTCGAGCCCGGCCGCTCCTTCAAGGAGCTCGGATTCGACTCCCTCACCGCCGTCGAACTGCGCAACCTGCTCGGCGACGCCACGGGCCGCCGCCTCCCCGCCACCCTCGTCTTCGACTACCCGACGGCGACCGCCCTTGCCGGGTATCTCCGCGAGGAGATCATCGGCGACCTGACGGACGCTGTCACCGCCACGGCCCTCGTGCCGTCCGCGGCCGCAGCGGGCGCGGACGACGACGATCCGATCGCGATCGTTGCCATGAGCTGCCGATTCCCCGGCGGGATCGAATCCCCCGAGGACCTGTGGCAGCTGCTCGCCAGCGGCGGCGACGGCATCACCGGCTTCCCGGCGGACCGTGGCTGGGACCTCGACACCCTCTACAGCGACGACCCCGATCGCGAGGGTACGAGCTACGCCCGCGAGGGCGGATTCCTGCACGAGGCCGCCGAGTTCGACGCCTCCTTCTTCGGGATCTCGCCGCGCGAGGCCCTCGCCATGGACCCGCAGCAGAGGCTGCTCCTGGAGACGACCTGGGAGACGTTCGAACGCGCCGGCATCGACCCGACCAGTGTGCGCGGCAGCCGAACCGGCGTGTTCGTCGGCTCCAACGCCCAGGACTACCTCCAGCTCTGGCTGAACGACTCGGACGGCCTCGAAGGACACCTCGGCACGGGCAACGCGGCCAGCGTCGTCTCCGGCCGCCTCTCCTACACCTTCGGCCTGGAGGGCCCGGCCGTCACGGTCGACACGGCCTGCTCGTCCTCCCTCGTCACCCTGCACCTGGCCGCCCAGGCCCTGCGGCGCGGCGAGTGCTCCATGGCGCTCGCCGGCGCGGTCACCATCATGTCCACTCCTGGCGCGTTCACCGAGTTCAGCCGCCAGCGCGGGCTCGCCGCCGACGGCCGCATCAAGGCGTTCGCCGCCGCCGCCGACGGTACGAGCTGGTCCGAGGGCGTCGGTCTGCTGCTCGTCGAGCGACTCTCGGACGCACAGCGCAACGGTCACCCGGTCCTTGCGGTGGTTCGGGGCACCGCCGTCAACCAGGACGGCGCGAGCAACGGCCTGACCGCGCCGAACGGCCCGTCCCAGCAGCGCGTCATCCGCGAGGCGCTGGCCGACGCGGGCCTGTCGGCCGCCGAGGTGGACGCGGTCGAGGCACACGGCACCGGCACCACCCTCGGCGACCCCATCGAGGCGCAGGCACTCCTCGCGACGTACGGCCAGGGCCGCCCGGACGACCAGCCGCTGTGGCTCGGCTCCGTGAAGTCCAACATCGGCCACACCCAGGCCGTGGCCGGAGCGGCCGGCATCATCAAGATGGTCATGGCGATGCGACACGGTGTACTGCCGCAGACCCTGCACGTCGACGAGCCGACGCCGTACGTGGACTGGTCGGCGGGCGACATCGCCCTGCTGACCGAGCAGCGGGAGTGGCCGGAGACCGGCCGCCCGCGCCGAGCGGGCATCTCCTCGTTCGGCTACAGCGGCACCAACGCGCACGCCGTCATCGAACAGGCACCCCAGAACACGACCGAGCGGACCCCGCACGGCGACAACCCGCCGGCGCGCACACCCGCGACGCGGACCCTCCCGATGCTGCCGTTGCTCGTCTCCGGCCGCACGACGACGGCGCTGCGGGCCCAGGCGGAACGCCTGCGACCGGCCGCGACCGCCATCGTGACGGGCTCCGGAGCCCTGGGAGCACTCGACCTCGGTTACTCCCTGGCCACGAGCCGGGCGGCACTGGAGCACCGGGCGGTACTGATCGGCGCCCCGTCGGACGGCCAGGCGCTGACCTCGCGGCTCGCGGCCCTGGCGGCGGGCGAGCAGGTGCCTGGTCTGGTGCAGGGCACGGTTTCCGGTGGAGGTCTCGCCTTCCTGTTCACGGGGCAGGGGAGTCAGCGGCTGGGGATGGGGCGTGAGCTGTACGAGGCGTATCCGGTGTTTGCGGATGCGTTGGATGCGGTGTGCGCTCGGCTGGAACTGCCGTTGAAGGATGTGCTGTTCGGTACTGATGCGGGTCTGCTGAACGAGACCGCGTACACGCAGCCGGCTCTCTTCGCGGTTGAGGTGGCGTTGTTCCGACTGGTCGAGTCGTGGGGTGTGAAGCCGGACTTCCTGGCGGGTCATTCGATCGGTGAGATCGCGGCTGCGCATGTGGCGGGGGTGTTCTCGCTGGAGGACGCCTGTGCTCTGGTCGAGGCTCGTGGGCGTCTGATGCAGGCGCTGCCGACGGGCGGTGTGATGATCGCCGTTCAGGCGTCGGAGGACGAGGTCCTGCCGCTGCTCACCGACCGGGTGAGCTTGGCTGCGATCAACGGTCCGCAGTCGGTCGTGATCGCGGGTGACGAGGCCGACGCGGTGGCCATCGCCGAGTCCTTCACCGACCGTAAGTCCAAGCGACTGTCCGTCAGTCATGCGTTCCATTCGCCGCACATGGACGGCATGCTCGACGCGTTCCGTGAGATCGCCGAGGGCCTCTCGTACGGGGCTCCGCGGATCCCCGTGGTCTCGAACCTCACCGGGACCGTGGTCTCGGATGAGATGGGCTCGGCCGAGTTCTGGGTCCGGCACGTCCGCGAGGCCGTCCGTTTCCTGGACGGCATCCGGACTCTGGAGGCTGCTGGGGTTACGACGTACGTCGAGCTCGGCCCGGACGGTGTGCTGTCCGCACTGGCCCAGGAGTGCGTCAGGGAGGACGCTGCTGCTTTCGTGCCGGTCCTGCGCTCCGGCCGTCCCGAGGCCGAGACCGCGGTCGCCGCGGTGGCTCGGGCGCATGTGCGGGGTGTGGACGTCGACTGGGCGGCGTTCTTCGCCGGTACGGGCGCTGAGCGGATTGATCTGCCGACGTACGCCTTCCAACGGCAGCGCTACTGGCCCGAGACCGTCCTGTCGACCGGCGGTCCGATCGTTGCCGAGGCTGCCGATGCGGTGGACGCCCGGTTCTGGGATGCGGTGGAGCGGGAGGATCTCGCATCGCTGGTGGCAGAGCTGGACCTGGACGACGACGCCGCCTTCAGCGAACTGGTCCCCGCGCTTTCGGCCTGGCGTCGGCAGGGCCGACAGCAGGACCAGGTGGATGGTTGGCGTTATCGGGTGTCGTGGAAGCCGCTGGCTGATGTCTCGGTGGCGGGGTTGTCCGGTGTTTGGGTGGTGGTTTCGCCGGCTGGGGGTGTGGATGACTCGGCTGTGGTGGGTGCGCTTGTCGGGCGTGGTGTTGAGGTCCGTCGGGTTGTGGTGGAGGCGGGTGCGGATCGGGCGGTGCTGGCTGGGTTGCTGGCCGGGGTGGGTTCGCCTGCCGGTGTGGTTTCGCTTCTCGGGTTGGATGAGTCGCAGGGGTTGTCGGCGACGGTTGGTTTGGTGCAGGCGTTGGGTGATGCCGGGGTGGGGGCGCCGTTGTGGTGTCTGACGCGTGGTGCGGTGTCGGTGGGTCGTTCGGATCGGTTGGTGTCGCCGGTTCAGGCGCAGGTGTGGGGTCTTGGCAGGGTTGCTGCTCTGGAGGTTCCGGAGCGTTGGGGTGGACTCGTCGATCTGCCGGAGGTGCTGGACGAGCGGGCTGTGTCTCGTCTGGTGGGTGTGCTTGCGGGTTCTGGTGAGGATCAGGTCGCGGTTCGTTCTTCTGGTGTGTTCGGTCGTCGTCTGGTGCGTGCACCACGCGGCGAAGGTGCTGCGGCGTGGGCCCCGACTGGCACGGTTGTGGTGACGGGGGGTACGGGTGTTCTGGGTGGCCGGGTGGCGCGGTGGCTGGCGGGGGCGGGCGTTGAGCGTCTGGTTCTGACCAGTCGTCGTGGCCTGGATGCTCCGGGTGCGGCGGAGCTCGTCCAGGAGCTCGCCAGCCTGGGCGTTGAGGCTTCGGTTGTGGCGTGTGATGCGGCCGACCGTGACGCTCTGCGTGCTCTGCTGTCTGCTGAGGCGGGGTCTTTGACGGCTGTGGTGCACACGGCCGGTGTGCTGGACGATGGTGTGCTGGATGCGTTGACCCCGGACCGGATCGACAGCGTGCTGCGGGCCAAGGCCGTCTCCGCACTCAACCTCCACGAGCTCACGGCCGAGCTCGGTATCGAGCTCTCCGCCTTCGTTCTGTTCTCGTCCATGAGCGGCACGGTGGGTTCGGCCGGTCAGGCCAACTACGCGGCTGCCAATGCCTTCCTGGATGCTCTGGCCGAGCAGCGGCGTGCGGATGGTCTCGCGGCGACGTCCCTCGCGTGGGGTCCGTGGGCCGAGGGCGGCATGGCCGCCGATGAGGCACTCGAAGCCCACATGCGCCGCGGCGGAGTACCGCCCATGGACGCGGAGCTTGCCGTCACGGCTCTTCGGCAGGCCATTGGTTCCGCCGATGCCGCTCTGACCATCGTGGATTTCGACTGGGCACGGTTCGCGCCCGGCTTCACCGCCGTGCGAGCCGGCAACCTGCTCGCCGAACTGCCTGAGGCGGCAGCTGTCATGCGCGGCCCGGAGAACGCGGACAACCGCCCGGAGCACGCCGACTCGTCGCTCGCCCTGAGGCTTCAGGGCATGGCCGAGGCCGACCGTGACCCGTTCCTCCTGGGGCTCGTCCGCGCCCAGGTCGCCGAGGTGCTGGGCCACTCCGGCGCCGAGGACATCGAGGCGGGACGCGCGTTCAGGGAGATCGGCTTCGACTCGCTGACCGCTGTCGAGCTGCGCAACCGCCTCGGAGCGGCTGCCGAGCTGCCGCTCCCGGCCACGCTCGTCTACGACTACCCGACACCGATGGCGCTCGCCGCCCACCTCCGTGCCGAACTGCTCGGCAAGCAAGCCGTGGTGTCCGGTCCGGTGGCCAAGGCCGTTGACGACGATCCGATTGCGATCGTTGCCATGAGCTGCCGCTTCCCCGGTGGCGTACGGACCCCGGAAGACCTGTGGCAACTGCTGTCCACCGGCAGCGACGCCATCTCGGATCTTCCCCTGGACCGTGGCTGGGACATCGATGCGCTGTACGACGCTGATCCCGGCGCACAGGGCACTTCGTACGCCCGCGCGGGCGGGTTCCTCTACGACGCTGCCGACTTCGACGCGGACTTCTTCGGGATCTCGCCGCGCGAGGCCCTCGCCATGGACCCGCAGCAGCGACTGCTCCTGGAGACGTCCTGGGAAGCCTTCGAGCGGGCGGGGATCGACCCCGAGACGCTTCGGGGCAGCCAGGCCGGTGTCTTCGTCGGCACCAACGGTCAGGACTACCTCTCCGTACTGCTGGAAGAGCCCGATGGCCTTGAAGGCCACTTGGGCACCGGCAACGCGGCGAGCGTCGTCTCCGGCCGGCTCTCGTACGTGTTCGGCCTGGAGGGTCCGGCGGTCACGGTCGACACGGCGTGCTCGTCGTCGCTGGTCGCTCTGCACTGGGCGATCCAGTCCCTGCGCAACGGCGAGTGCTCGCTGGCGCTCGCCGGTGGTGTGACGGTGATGTCGACGCCGGGTACGTTCATCGAGTTCAGCCGTCAGCGTGGGCTCGCGGAGGACGGCCGTATCAAGGCGTTCGCGGCAGCTGCGGACGGTACCGGCTGGGGCGAAGGCGTCGGCATGCTCCTGGTGGAGCGGCTGTCCGACGCCGAGCGGAACGGTCACCCGGTCCTGGCGGTCGTGCGGGGCTCGGCGATCAACCAGGACGGCGCCAGCAACGGCCTCACCGCCCCCAACGGCCCCTCGCAGCAGCGCGTCATCCGTGCCGCTCTCGCGAGCGCCGGTCTCTCCGCCGCCGACGTGGACGCGGTCGAGGCGCATGGCACCGGTACGACGCTGGGCGACCCGATCGAGGCGCAGGCTCTGCTCGCTACGTACGGGCAGGACCGCCCCGCCGATCGGCCCCTGCAGCTCGGCTCCATCAAGTCCAACATCGGGCACACCCAAGCTGCGGCCGGTGTCGCCGGAGTGATCAAGATGGTGCTGGCCATGGAGCACGGCGTGCTTCCGCAGAGCCTCCACATCGACGCACCGTCGCCGCAGGTCGATTGGGAAGCGGGTGACATCGCGCTGCTGACCGAGCAGAGGCAGTGGCCGGAGACCGGGCGTCCCCGCCGGGCAGGTGTCTCGTCGTTCGGCTTCAGTGGCACCAACGCTCACACCATCATCGAGCAGGCCCCGGCGCGGACGGAGACCGACCAGGCCGAATCCGGCTCAGTGGAACCGGACTTCGTTCCCCTGGTGCTCTCGGCGAAGAATGACCTCGCACTCCGGGCCCAGGCCGCAAGCCTGCACGCTCGGCTGATCGCCGCTCCCGACATGCGTCTGTCCGACGTCGGCTCCACGCTGACGACCGGCCGCTCGGCGTTCGAGCGCCGAGCGGCGGTGGTGGCAGGGGGCCGCGAGGGACTGCTTGCAGGACTTGAGGCGCTGGCGGACGGCGGTTCGGCCGCAGGGCTGGTGGAAGGATCGCCGGTGGGCGGGAAGCTGGCGTTCCTGTTCACGGGGCAGGGGAGTCAGCGGCTGGGGATGGGGCGTGAGCTGTACGAGGCGTATCCGGTGTTTGCGGATGCGTTGGATGCGGTGTGTGCTCGTCTGGAATTGCCCTTGAAGGAGGCTCTGTTCGGAACCGAGCACCACTTGCTGGACCAGACTGCGTACACGCAGCCGGCTCTCTTCGCGGTTGAGGTGGCGTTGTTCCGGCTCGTCGAGTCGTGGGGTGTGAAGCCGGACTTCCTGGCGGGTCATTCGATCGGTGAGATCGCGGCCGCGCATGTGGCGGGGGTGCTGTCCCTGGACGATGCCTGTGCTCTGGTTGAGGCTCGCGGGAGGTTGATGGGTGCGCTGCCGGGCGGTGGCGTGATGATCGCCGTCCAGGCGTCGGAGGACGAGGTCCTGCCGCTGCTGACCGACCGGGTGAGTATTGCCGCGATCAATGGTCCGCGGTCGGTTGTGATCGCGGGTGACGAGGCGGACGCGGTGACGGTCGCCGAGTCTTTCGCCGGCCGCAAGTCCAAGCGGCTCACGGTCAGCCATGCGTTCCATTCGCCGCACATGGACGGCATGCTCGACGCCTTCCGTGAGATCGCCGAGGGGCTCTCGTACGAGACTCCGCGCATTCCGGTCGTCTCGAACCTCACCGGGACCGTGGTCTCGGACGAGATGGGCTCGGCCGACTTCTGGGTCCGGCACGTCCGCGAGGCCGTCCGTTTCCTGGACGGCATCCGCGCCCTGGAGGCCGCGGGCGTCACCACGTACATCGAACTCGGCCCCGACGGAATCCTGTCCGCGCTCGCTCAGGAGTGTGTCACCGAAGGCGGAGCGGCGTTCGTTCCCGTCCTGCGGAAGGGGCGGCCCGAGGCCGAGACGGTGATGGCCACCCTTGCCCAGGCACACGTCAGGGGCGTCGCGGTCGACTGGCAATCGGTCTATGGGACCGGTGCCCAGCGGGTCGATCTGCCGACCTACCCCTTCCAGCGACAGCGGTACTGGCCGGAGGCGTCGCCGACGGCAGGTGCTTCGGTCGACGGGAGCGTCGATGCGGTGGACGCCCGGTTCTGGGATGCGGTGGAGCGGGAGGATCTCGCATCGCTGGTCGCAGAGCTGGACGTGGACGAGATGCCCCTCGGCGAGGTCGTTCCTGCGCTGTCCGCTTGGCGCCGCCGACGTCGTACGGAGTCGGAGGTGGACGGTTGGCGTTATCGGGTGTCGTGGAAGCCGCTGGCTGATGTCTCGGTGGCGGGGTTGTCCGGTGTTTGGGTGGTGGTTTCGCCGGCTGGGGGTGTGGATGACTCGCCTGTGGTGGGTGCGCTTGTCGGGCGTGGTGTTGAGGTCCGTCGGGTTGTGGTGGAGGCGGGTGCGGATCGGGTTGCGCTGGCTGGGTTGCTGGCCGGCGAGGGGTCTGTCGCGGGTGTGGTTTCCCTTCTGGGGTTGGATGAGTCGGAGGGGTTGTCGGCGACGGTTGGTTTGGTGCAGGCGCTGGGCGATGCCGGGGCGGGGGCGCCGTTGTGGTGTCTGACGCGTGGTGCGGTGTCGGTGGGTCGTTCGGATCGGTTGGTGTCGCCGGTTCAGGCGCAGGTGTGGGGCCTTGGCAGGGTTGCTGCTCTGGAGGTTCCCGAGCGTTGGGGCGGGCTCGTCGATCTGCCGGAGGTGCTGGACGAGCGGGCTGTGTCCCGTCTTGTCGGTGTGCTTGCGGGTTCTGGTGAGGATCAGGTCGCGGTTCGTTCTTCTGGTGTGTTCGGTCGTCGTCTGGTGCGTGCACCACGCGGCGAAGGTGCTTCGACGTGGGCGCCGAGCGGCACGGTCCTCGTAACGGGGGGCACTGGTGCTCTGGGTGGCCGGGTGGCGCGTTGGCTGGCGGGGGCGGGCGTTGAGCGTCTGGTTCTGACCAGTCGTCGTGGCCTGGATGCTCCGGGTGCGGCGGAGCTCGTCCAGGAGCTCGCCAGCCTTGGTGTCGAGGCTTCGGTCGTGGCGTGTGATGCGGCTGACCGTGACGCTCTGCGTGCTCTGCTGTCTGCTGAGGCGGGGTCTTTGACGGCTGTGGTGCACACGGCCGGTGTGCTGGACGATGGTGTGCTGGATGCGTTGACTCCGGACCGGATCGACAGCGTGCTGCGGGCCAAGGCCGTCTCCGCACTCAACCTCCACGAGCTCACGGCCGAGCTGGGTATCGAGCTGTCCGCCTTCGTTCTGTTCTCGTCCATGAGCGGCACGGTGGGTTCGGCTGGTCAGGCCAACTACGCGGCTGCCAATGCCTTCCTGGACGCTCTGGCCGAGCAGCGGCGCGCCGACGGTCTCGCGGCGACGTCCCTCGCGTGGGGTCCGTGGGCCGAGGGCGGCATGGCCGCCGATGAGGCACTCGAAGCCCGCATGCGCCGCGGCGGAGTACCGCCCATGGACGGTGAGGCGGCCGTCAACGCCCTTCAGCGGGCGCTGAACGCGAACGACACGGTCGTCACCGTCATGGACGTGGAATGGGAGCGGTTCGCGCCCGGTTTCACCGCCGCACGGGCAAGTGCACTCCTCGCCGAACTGCCCGAGGCTCAGCGGGCGCTTGCTACGCAAGAGGGCGGCGAGGGCCAGGACGGCGGCGCTGTCCACGGTCGCCACTCGCTTGCGGAGCGGCTCGCGGAGCTGTCGGCCGCCGAGCGCGACCGGCTGCTGCTCGATCTCGTACGCAAGGAAGTCGCCGCGGTACTCGGTCACGCCGGCGTGGAGAGCGTCGGTGCGGCACGCGCGTTCAAGGAGCTCGGCTTCGACTCGCTCACGGCCGTCGAACTGCGCAACCGGCTCGGCGCGGCCACCGAGCTTCGGCTCCCGGCCACGCTGATCTACGACTACCCCACGTCCACGGCCCTGGCGGAGTACCTGCGGGGCGAACTGCTCGGTACACGAGTCGCGGCAGTGGTCGATGGCCCGGTGTCCAACGTCGTCGACGACGATCCGATCGCGATCGTTGCCATGAGCTGCCGCTTCCCCGGCGGCGTACGGACCCCGGAAGACCTGTGGCAACTGCTGGCGACGGGCAGCGACGCCATCGGCGAGTTCCCGGAAGACCGTGGCTGGGACGCGGAGTCGCTGTTCGGGCCTCAGTCCGAGCAGGACGCCCCCTACGCGCGTGAGGGCGGGTTCCTCTACGACGTTGCCGACTTCGATCCTGCCTTCTTCGGGATCTCGCCGCGCGAGGCGCTGGCCATGGACCCGCAGCAGCGGCTGCTCCTGGAGACGTCTTGGGAAGCCTTCGAGCGGGCCGGGATCGACCCGTCCTCGATGCGCGGCAGCCAGGCCGGTGTCTTCGTCGGCACCAACGGCCAGGACTACCTCTCGCTCGTGCTGAACTCCGCAGACGCCGGTGACGGCTTCATGAGCACCGGAAACTCGGCGAGTGTCGTTTCCGGGCGGCTCTCCTACGTGTTCGGCCTGGAAGGCCCCGCGGTCACCGTCGACACCGCGTGCTCGGCGTCCCTGGTAGCGCTCCATCTCGCGGTGCAGGCACTGCGCAACGGCGACTGCTCGCTGGCGCTCGCAGGCGGTGTGACGGTGATGTCCACGCCCGGTGCCTTCGTCGAGTTCAGCCGTCAGCGTGGGCTCGCGGAGGACGGCCGTATCAAGGCGTTCGCGGCGGCCGCGGACGGTACGGGCTGGGGTGAGGGCGTCGGCATGCTCCTGGTGGAGCGACTCTCCGACGCCCGCAGGAACGGTCACCCGGTCCTGGCCCTGGTCCGTGGCTCCGCCGTCAACCAGGACGGCGCGAGCAACGGCCTGACCGCGCCGAACGGCCCCTCGCAGCAGCGCGTCATCCGTGCCGCTCTCGCGAGCGCCGGCCTGACAGCCGCCGACATCGACGCGGTCGAGGCGCATGGGACCGGCACCAAGCTCGGAGACCCGATCGAGGCGCAGGCTCTGCTCGCTACGTACGGGCAGGACCGCCCGGCCGATCGGCCCCTGCAGCTCGGTTCCATCAAGTCCAACATCGGGCACACCCAGGCTGCGGCCGGTGTCGCCGGTCTGATGAAGATGGTGCTGGCGATGCAGCACGGGGTGCTGCCGCAGACCCTGCACGTGGACGAGCCGACCCCGCACGTCGACTGGTCGGCCGGAGACATCGCGCTGCTGACCGAGCAGCGGGAGTGGCCGGAGACCGGGCGTCCGCGCCGGGCAGGCATCTCGTCGTTCGGTGTGAGCGGTACGAACGCGCACACCATCCTGGAGCAGGCACCGCCGCTCACGCAGGAGGACGAGGCCGACGTCGCGATGCCGGAGACCGGCTCCGCCGTCGCGGCGTGGACCCTCGCGGGCAAGACCGAAGCTGCCCTGCGTGAGCAAGCGGAACGGCTGCTCGCGCACGTCGACGCCCACTCCGACCTGCGGCCGGTGGACGTCGGACACTCGCTCGCCACTGGTCGGGCGGCGTTCGACCACCGTGCCGTGCTGGTGGCGGGAGACCGGGCGGAGTTCCGCCACGCACTGACGGCGCTGGCGTCGGGCGACTCCGCCACGCAGGTGGTACAGGGCCTCGCGCGTCCGGATCAGCAGGTGGCGTTCTTGTTCACGGGGCAGGGGAGTCAGCGGCTGGGGATGGGGCGGGAGCTGTACGAGGCGTATCCGGTGTTTGCGGATGCGTTGGACGCGGTGTGTGCTCGTCTGGAACTGCCGCTGAGGGATGTGCTGTTCGGTACCGATGCACGCCTCCTGAACGAGACCGCGTACACGCAGCCGGCTCTCTTCGCCGTTGAGGTGGCGTTGTTCCGCCTGGTTGAGTCGTGGGGCCTGAAGCCGGACTTCCTGGCCGGGCACTCGATCGGTGAGATCGCGGCCGCGCATGTGGCGGGGGTGCTGTCCCTCGACGATGCGTGCACGCTGGTCTCCGCCCGCGGCCGGCTCATGCAGGCGCTGCCCACCGGCGGTGCGATGATCGCCGTTCAGGCGTCGGAGGACGAGGTCCTGCCGCTGCTCACCGACCGCGTGAGCATCGCTGCGATCAACGGTCCGCAGTCGGTCGTGATCGCGGGCGACGAGGCCGAGGCGGTGGCGATCGCCGAGTCCTTCACCGGCCGCAAGACGAAGCGGCTCACGGTCAGCCATGCGTTCCATTCGCCGCACATGGACGGCATGCTCGCCGACTTCCGCAAGGTGGCGGAGGGGCTTTCGTACGGGACTCCGCGGATCCCGGTCGTCTCGAACCTCACCGGGGCGCTGGTCACCGATGAGATGGGCTCGGCGGACTTCTGGGTCCGGCACGTCCGTGAGGCCGTCCGTTTCCTGGACGGCATCCGCACGCTGGAGGCCGCGGGCGTCACCACGTACATCGAACTCGGCCCCGACGGCATCCTCTCGGCCATGGCCCAGGACTGCGTGACCAGCGACGAAGCGCTGTTCGTACCCACCCTCCGCAAGGGCCGTCCCGAGGCCGAGACCATCACCACAGCCCTCGCCCACGCGCACACCCATGGCATCGCCGTCGACTGGCACGCGTACTACTCCGGCTCCGGCACCGGGATCGGTGTCCAGCGCGTCGACCTCCCCACCTACGCCTTCCAGCGCCAGCGCTACTGGGTGGATTCCTTCGCCGAGTTCGAGGATGTCGCCTCGGCCGGGATCGGATCGGCCGGCCATCCATTGCTGGGTGCGGCCGTCGAGCTGCCGGACTCGGACGGGTTCCTGTTCACCGGGCGGCTCTCCCTCCGTACGCACCCCTGGCTCGCCGACCATGTGGTGGCGGACACCGTTGTGGTGCCCGGCTCGGCGTTCGTCGAGCTGGCCGTGCGCGCCGGGGACGAGGCCGGATGCGAGGAAGTGGAGGAGCTGACGCTCGAGGCGCCGCTCGTACTGCCCGAGAAGGGGGCCGTGCAGCTGCGGCTCAGCGTGGGCGGGGCCGACGACCAGGGGCGCCGATCTGTACAGGTGCACAGCCGCGTCGAGGCGGCCGATGGGGGCGTGATCTCCGGCGGGGCGTGGTCCCGCAACGCCACGGGTCTCCTCTCCACCGGCGGCAGCGGAAGCGGCGCCGACTCCAGCACGGGTACCGGCGAGTGGCCGCCCAGCGGAGCCGAGCAGGTTGCCGTGGCTGCGGTACGCGAACGACTGACGGCCGCAGGGCTCTACCACGGGCCGGCCTTCCGGACGCTGACCCAGGTGTGGGTGCGGGGCGAGGAGGTCTTCGCCGAGGCGAGGCTCTCCGACGAACTGAGTCCTTCGGCAGGCCGGTTCGGCCTGCATCCGACGCTGCTCGACGTCGCCTCGCAGGCCCTGGCGGCCGGCGCGGCCGGCGCGGCCGGTACGACCGCCGGATCCGGCGTCGGTGGTACGGGGCGGATGTCTCACGTCTGGCGCGGGGTGCGGCTGCACGCGGGCGGAGCGGACGCTCTGCGCCTGCGGATCACTGCGGGGGGTCAGGACACCGTCTCCGTCGTCCTGACCGACACGCAGGGTGCGCCGGTCGCAACGGTCGAGTCACTGGTCACGGAGGCGGTCGACGCCGAGCGGCACGCGGCGGTCCCGGACGGAAGCCACGAGTCGCTGTTCCGCCTCGACTGGGTGCGGACGACGGCTCCGGGGCGGCCGACCTCCGCGGACTTCGCGGTGCTCGGTACCCCCGGCAGTGGCACCAGCGGCGACGAGGGGTTCCTCGGCGCGTTGGAGCGTGTGGGGCTGACCGCCGAGGCGTACGGCGATCTCGCGGCGCTCGACTCGGCCGTCTCGGCCGGGCTGGCGATGCCCGAAACGGTGGTGGTGCCGTTCACCGCGGCCCCGGACGCGGTTGCCTCCGTCGACTCGGCGGAGGAGGTCGCGCGGCTCGCCCAGGCGGTGCGCGAGGCGACGCACCGGGCGCTCGCGACCGTGCAGAGCTGGCTGGACAACGGCCGGTTCGCCGGCGCACGCCTGGTCGTCGTCACCCGCGGAGCGGTGGCCACGGGCGGGGACACCGAGGTGGAGGACCTCGCCCACGCTCCGGTGTGGGGTCTGCTGCGTGCCGCACAGACCGAGCACCCGGACCGGTTCGTCCTCGTGGACCTCGACGGGGCGGACGCCTCCTTCCGGGCCCTGCCGGGCGCCATCGCCTCCCAGGAACCCGAACTGGCGCTACGGGGTGGCGTGTTGTACGCGCCGCGCCTGGCCAGGGTCGGCACGGAGGCGGTCACGGGTGACACCGGCAGTCGCCGCCGCATCGATCCGCAGGGCACGGTCCTGATCACCGGGGCGAGCGGCGGACTCGCCGGGCTCTTCGCCCGCCATCTGGTGGCGGAGCACGGTGTACGGCATCTGCTGCTCACCAGCCGCAGGGGTGGCGCCGCGGACGGCGCCCCGCAACTCACCGAGGAACTGTGCGCTCTGGGTGCGCAGGTCACCTGGGCGGCGTGCGACGTGGCCGACCGGGACGCGCTGGCCGAGCTGCTGGAGTCCGTACCGGCCGAGCAGCCGCTGACGGCCGTCGTGCACACCGCGGCCGTCCTGGACGACGGCGTCGTGGACCTGCTCACCCCCGAGCGGGTGGACCGGGTGCTGCGGCCCAAGGCGGAGGCGGCGCTCCACCTCCACGAGCTGACCAGGGACCTCGATCTGTCGGCGTTCGTCCTCTTCTCCGCCGCCGCCGGCACGCTCGGCGGCGCAGGGCAGGCCAACTACGCGGCGGCGAACGTCTTCCTCGACGCCCTCGCCCGGCACCGTACGGCCCGCGGTCTCACCGCGCTGTCCCTCGTCTGGGGCATGTGGGCCGAGGAGCGGGGCATGGCGGGCCGGCTGACGGAGGCAGAACGGGGCCGGGCGGGGCGCGGCGGTGTCGCACCGCTGTCGGCGACGGAGGGGCTCGCCCTCTTCGACGCGGCCCTCGCGGCGGACGAGGCCGTGCTCGTACCGGTCCGGATCGACGTCCCGACCCTGCGGGCCCGAGCAGCGGACGGCGGGATCCTGCCGATGTTCCGCGGACTGGTACGGACTCCGGTGCGCAGGTCGGCGCAGAGCGCGGGCCGCGCGGCGGACGCCGTGCCCACGGACGGTGCCGGGGAGCGGACGCTCGCCCGGCAACTGGCCGAGCTGTCCGTCGCCGAGCGGGAGCGGACCGTACTGGACCTGGTACGTGGCCAGGTGGCTGCCGTGCTCGGGTACAGGTCGGCCGAGCACATCGGTGGCGAGCAGGCGTTCAAGGAGCTCGGCTTCGACTCGCTGACCGCGGTCGAGCTGCGCAACCGGCTCGGTGCGGCCGGCGGTCTGAGGCTGCCGGCCACGCTGATCTACGACTATCCGAACCCGGCCGCTCTCGCCCAGCACCTGCTGAGCGAGGTGGCCCCGGATGCGGCGGAGCGCAAGCTCTCCGTACTGGAGGAACTCGACCGGCTGGAGAGCACCTTCTCCTCGCTGGCTCCGGCAGAGCTGTCCGCGGCTGCCGGTGACGAGGCGGCCCACGCGCGGGTCGCGGTACGCCTTCAGACCCTGCTGGCCCAGTGGAACGACGCCCGCCAGGCGGAGGGCGAGACCGGAACCAACGAGATCGAAGAGGCGAGCGACGACGAGCTGTTCGCTCTCATCGACAAGAAGTTCGGCCAGGGCTGAACCTCGCCCACGGGGCGTACCGCCGGGGCCGTCCCCGGCGGTACGCCCATCCCTGAAACGAGACCCGAGACATTCCGAGTACGTGCGATTACCTCCACGATCTCGGCCACGCGAATAGGTGAAGTGCCAGTGGCGAACGAAGCAAAGCTCCGCGAGTACCTCAAGAAAGTCACGACAGATCTCGACGAGGCATACGGACGCCTGCGGGACATCGAGAGCCAAGCCCATGAGCCCATTGCCATCACGGCGATGAGCTGCCGATTCCCGGGAGGCGTACGGTCTCCCGAAGAGCTGTGGGAATTGCTCCGCACCGGCGGGGACGCGCTCACCGCATTTCCCACGGACCGCGGCTGGGACCTCGACAACCTGTTTTCGGACGACCCCGACGACCACGGCACGTCGGTCACCCGCGAGGGCGGTTTCCTCGGGGAGGCGTCCTCGTTCGACGCCGCGTTCTTCGGGATCTCGCCGCGCGAAGCCATGGCGATGGACCCGCAGCAGCGGCTGCTGCTGGAGACCTCGTGGGAGGCGTTCGAGCGGGCCGGGATCGACCCTCAGTCCCTGCGTGGCAGCCAGTCCGGTGTGTTCGTCGGGATCAACGGCTCGGACTACCTGACCCCGCTGCTGGAAGCGGCCGAGGACTACGCGGGGCACCTGGGGACGGGCAACGCCTCCAGCGTGATGTCGGGCAGGCTGTCGTACACCTTCGGTCTGGAGGGCCCGGCGGTCACGGTCGACACGGCATGCTCCGCGTCGCTGGTCGCCCTGCACCTGGCCGTGCAGGCGCTGCGGGCCGGGGAGTGCTCGCTGGCCGTTGCCGGTGGGGTGCACGTGATGTCCACGCCCGGACTCTTCGTCGAGTTCAGCAAGCAGCGCGGGCTGTCCACGGACGGCCGCTGCAAGGCCTTCGCGGCAGGCGCCGACGGATTCGGCCCGGCGGAGGGCGTGGGCGTCCTGTTGCTGGAGCGGCTCTCCGACGCCCGGAAGAACGGGCATCCGGTGCTTGCGGTGGTGCGTGGGTCGGCGATCAACCAGGACGGTGCGAGCAACGGTCTGACGGCTCCGAACGGTCCGTCGCAGCAGCGCGTCATCCGCCAGGCCCTCGCCAACGCACGGCTCTCCACCGACCAGGTCGATGTCGTCGAGGCACACGGCACCGGCACCAGCCTCGGCGACCCGATCGAAGCACAGGCGCTCATCGCTACCTACGGCCAGGACCGCCCGGCCGATCAGCCGCTGCTGCTCGGGTCGGTCAAGTCCAACATCGGTCACACGCAGGCGGCCGCCGGTGTGGCCGGCGTGATCAAGATGGTGCTGGCGATGCAGCACGGCGTGCTGCCGCGGAGCCTTCACATCGACGAGCCGTCGCCCCACGTGAACTGGGAGTCCGGCGCGGTCTCGCTGCTCACGGAGCAGACGGCATGGCCCGAGACGACGCATCCGCGTCGTGCGGGTGTGTCGTCGTTCGGGTTCAGTGGGACGAATGCGCATGTGATTGTGGAGCAGGCTCCGGTGGTTGAGGGGGTTGTGGGGGATTCGGCGGTGCTTGAGGGTTCGGGTCCCGGGGTGGTGCCGTGGGTGTTGTCGGGTAAGAGTGCGGGGGCGTTGCGGGCGCAGGCGGAGCGGTTGTCGGGGTGGCTTGCGGGTGCTTCGGCTGGTGGTGTGTCGGCGGTTGATGTGGGGTGGTCGTTGGCGTCGTCGCGGGCGGGGTTGGATCACCGGGCTGTGGTGTTGGGTGATCATGTGGCTGGTGTGGCGGCGGTGGCGTCGGGTGCGAT